>JAJBVD010000041.1:35386-143454 GCA_020859985.1 Clostridiales bacterium | reverse complement strand
GTAACTATTAACCAGTAGTCCTTATCGACTACATCATTATTATACTAGGAGAAATGTGGTATGGCGGGCAAAACTACAAAAACAGGGGCGGCATCTGAGGCAGGCACACAGAAGAAACGAGGCAGGAAAAAGCAGGAATTCATCACCGAGCTGGATCAGTATCTGTTCGGGCAGGGAGCGCATTACGATATTTATAAGAAGCTTGGCGCGCACCCGATGACCTGGAAGGGAAAAGAAGGGACGTATTTTGCGGTGTGGGCGCCGCATGCCGAGCGGGTGCAGCTGATTGGCTCGTTCAACGAGTGGGATGAATACAGCCATCCGATGGAGCGGCTGGAGCCGCTGGGGATTTACGTCCTGTTTGTGCCGGGCGTAGGCGTGGGTGAGCTTTACAAATATCTGATCCTCACGCCGGACGGCAGGAAGCTTTATAAGGCGGATCCGTTTGCAAACTATGCGGAATACCGGCCGGGTACCGCGTCGCGGGTTGCGGACCTGACGACGATCAAATGGTCGGATGCGGTATGGCAGGAGAGCAAAAAGGATTTTGATCAGGATAAGAGTCCGATCGCGATCTATGAGGTGCATCCGGGCAGCTGGAAGCGCCATCCGCACGGCGAGGACGAGAGCGGATATTACAACTACCGCGAGTTTGCGCACAGCCTGGCGGAGTATGTGAAGGATATGGGTTACACGCACGTGGAGCTGATGGGCATCGCGGAGCATCCGTTCGACGGTTCCTGGGGCTATCAGGTGACGGGATATTTTGCACCGACATCGCGCTACGGGACGCCGGAGGATTTTGCGTATTTTGTCAATTACATGCATAAGAATAAGATCGGTGTCATCCTGGACTGGGTGCCGGCACATTTTCCGCGCGACGCGCAGGGACTGGCTGAGTTTGACGGCACCTGCCTGTACGAGTACGCGGATACGCGCAAGGGTGAGCATCCGGACTGGGGCACCAAGGTGTTTGATTACAGCAAATACGAGGTGAAGAATTTCCTGATCGCGAGCGCGATCTACTGGATCAGCGAGTTCCATGTGGACGGGCTGCGCGTGGATGCGGTGGCTTCGATGCTGTATCTGGATTACGGCCGGCAGGACGGCCAGTGGGTGGCAAACAAATACGGCGGCAACCAGAATCTCGAAGCGATTGAATTTTTCAAGCATCTGAACAGTGTGCTGGTCGGCCGCTATCCGGGCTTTATGATGATCGCGGAGGAGTCGACGGCATGGCCGAAGGTGACGACCCCGCCGGAGGACGACGGACTTGGTTTCACGATGAAGTGGAATATGGGCTGGATGCACGATTTCCTGGAATATATGAAGCTCGATCCGTATTTCCGCCAGTACAACCACAACAAGATGACATTCGCGATGACCTACGCATATTCGGAGAAATACATCCTGCCGCTGTCGCATGACGAGGTGGTGCATCTGAAGTGTTCGATGGTAAATAAGATGCCGGGGCTGTACGATGACAAGTTTGAGAATTTAAAGTGCGGGTATTCGTTCTTTATCGGGCATCCGGGCAAAAAGCTTCTCTTTATGGGACAGGATTTCGGACAATTAAGAGAGTGGAGCGAGGAGCGGGAGCTCGACTGGTTCCTGCTTTCGGAGCCGAGACACCAGCAGATGCAGGCTTTCACGCGCGCGTTGCTGAAGCTCTACCGGAAAAACGCCTGCCTGTACGAGATGGACTGCGAGCCGGGCGGATTTGAGTGGATCAATGCGGACGACAATTTCCGCAGCATTTTCAGCTTCGTCCGTCATTCGGCGAATGGTAAGAACAACCTGCTCTTCGTGATCAATTTCACGCCGGTCGACCGGCCGGATTACCGGGTCGGCGTGCCGAGGCGGAAGCAGTACAAGCTGATTCTCGACAGCAATGCCGCGGAGTACGGCGGCACCGGAAAAGAGCAGCCGGAGGTCTACAAAGCTGTGAAGCAGGAGTGCGACGGGAGGCCGTTCTCATTCGCGTACGACCTGCCGCGATATGGAGTAGCTGTCTTCAAGTTCTGATGTTGCGGAACGTCCGGCGGACGGTATTCACAATACAGGGAACCGGAATGTTATAAGGAAAATTTAAAGGGAAACATAAGATGCCGCCGGTGAGACAAAGAAGCTCATCGGCGGGATTTTTTCCTTGTCAAAAATTTCAAAATCGTTTATGATGATACCAAGGGTCGAAAAGTCAGGAATGGAACAGGCAGACGGAAACATTATAAAGCTTAAAAGGGATGAAACGATATGATTTCAAGTCAGATTATACAGAATACAATAGAAGAACTGCATACGATCACGCATGTGGATTTTACGATTACAGATACGGATGGCAACGAGGTTGCGGCTACAGTCGGTGCGGCAGATATCCAGAGGGATGCGATCGCGCAGTTCGTGGATTCACCGGCGGACAGTCAGGTGGTGCAGGGGAATCATTTTTTCAAGGTGTTTGACGATAAAAAACTGGAGTATGTGCTGATCTCCGGAGGAAAAGCCGAGGACGCCTATACGATGGGGCGGGTGGCGGTCAGCCATATTCAGAATCTGATCGTGGCTTATCGTGAGCGTTATGATCGGAATAATTATATCCAGAATCTGCTGCTCGACAATATGCTGATGGTGGATGTTTACAATCGGGCAAAGAAGCTGCATATTGATGCGGAGGCACGCCGGATCGTTTATTTGATTGAGACAAAGCATGAAAAAGACAGTACCGCAAAAGAGATTGTGAAAGGGCTGTTTGGCAATCAGTCAAAAGACTTTGTGACAGAGGTCGACGAAAAGAGTATTATTCTGGTGCAGGAGCTTACCGAGAAGGATACCTATGAGGACGTGGAGCGAACGGCAAAGATGCTGCGCGACATGTTGAATACGGAAGCAATGTCCAATGTGAAGATTGCATATGGTACAATTGTAAAAGAGATTCGTCAGGTGTCCCGTTCTTATAAAGAAGCGAAAATGGCGCTGGATGTCGGAAAGATTTTTTACGAGGAGAAGCAGATCGTCGCTTACAATACGCTTGGCATTGGACGACTGATTTATCAGCTGCCGATTCCGCTTTGCCGGATGTTCATGAAGGAAGTGTTCGGCGAGGAGACGCCGGATACGTTTGACGACGAGATTATTACGACGATCAACAAGTTTTTCGAGAACAGCCTGAACGTGTCCGAGACAGCCCGCCAGCTCTACATTCACCGCAATACGCTGGTGTATCGGCTGGAGAAACTGGAAAAGAGCACAGGGCTTGATATTCGCAACTTCGACGACGCGTTGACCTTTAAGATTGCGATGATGGTTGTGAATTATATGAAATATATGGATCGGGAGCAGTAAGAGAGCGGGTATAGACGGTTCTGTAAGTTGTTGATTTCTGCTTACGGCCGTATGCACAATAGACAAAAACCGGGGGCGTTCGCACCCCGGTTTTTTGTGCTCTTCTCACAAAAAGAATAAATTTCAACTTATCATATTTACAAATCAAAAATCTGTGATATAATCGGTTTTGCGTCAAATCAAAAATCATTTTAATGCATCATACTATTCTAACAACACATCAAATGTGTTCAAAGAAAAGAGAAGCATCTCCGTAGCTGAGATGAAACAGAACAGCTACACTTCTATTTCTACATAGTTCTATGAGACTACCAATGAAAAAACGGCGTAAAGGTACGCTGGGATAAAACAAAGGTTCCGTCTGACTCAAAAGCTGGAAAAACGGAATCGGAAAAATTCTTAGAGAGGAGGAACACGTTTATTTATAGAGAAATTCAGATGATCTCGCTTACCGGCATTGCGATGACGGCGGTACTCTGCGACCTTTGGGTGAACCGAATACCGAATGCCATTATTGCAGTCGGGCTGGCGATGGGATTGGTTTATCAGCTGTTTGCTGAGGGACCGCTGGGATTGATTTTCTTTTTGGGAGGCGTGCTTTTGCCGGTACTGCTTCTCGGCGCGTTGTATTATTTCCGCATGCTGGGAGCAGGGGATATTAAGCTGCTGTGCGTTGTCGGCGGATTTTTGGGACCGGCAGGTGTATGGGCCTGTTTTGTACGGTCAGTATTTATTGCTGCGGTAATTTCTCTGGCGGTGCTGTATCGGCGTCATGAGCTGGGAGAAAGATTGCGCTATTTTTGGAAATACATTGGTGATTATTCAAAGAACGGGCAATGGAAACCTTATCTGGACGGTGTGAAGGAGAGCGCCAGATTTTGTTTTTCCGTGCCGGTGCTGATCGGCATCCTGCTCTGCCTGTAGAAGGAGAAGCGCCGCAGGAAGAGCTGTGCGGCGGAAATGAAAAAATAAAAATCAGGAGGTCTTTATGAAAAAAAGTATCTTTGCGGTCTGTGATCTGGAGGCTTCGTATGCGTGTAATCTTACGGAGTATCTGAATGAGCGGAAGACGACGCCATTTGAGGTGCAGGCATTTACCAACGTGGAGAGTCTGGAGAAATATGCGAGGGAAAATGAGATTGAGATTCTGTTGATTTCGACGAGAGCGATGTGCAACGAGATACGGGAACTGCCGATCAGCAGGACGATTATTCTCTCAGAAGGGGAGCAGATTTCAGATCTGGGCTACCCGCTGATTTATAAATACCAGTCTTCTGACGATATTCTGTCGGAGGTGATGGAGTATTATGTGCAGGATCATCCGCAGCCGCACATTCTTTCTCTTGGAGCCAGAAATACGAAGCTTTACGGCGTATATTCTCCGATCGGGCGTACCAGAAAGACGTCGTTTGCTCTTTGTCTGGGGGAGATCCTGGCGGAGACGAAGAGAGTGCTGTATCTGAATTTTGAGGAGTTTTCCGGATTCGAGGAATTGTTTCAGGTGAACTATCGCATGGATATTTCAGATCTGATCTATTTTTCCAGACAGAAAGAAGGCGGTCTGGTCTATAAGCTGAATTCTGTGATTCAGACGTTTCATGAGCTGGTTTATATTCCTCCGGCCCTGTCTCCGGCAGATATTCGTGATGTGACGGGGGAAGAATGGCTGGCATTCCTGAACGAGCTTATCTCGTTTCGGGAATATGATGTGATCCTTCTGGATCTGAGCGAGCAGATTGACGATCTGTTCCGGCTTTTGAATGAATGCGACCGGATTTATATGCCGGTGCAGGACGACATGATCTCGCAGGCAAAGCTGAAACAGTTTGACCATCTTTTACATATGCTTGATCTGGAAAAGGTGCAGGAGAAAACACTTCGCATTCATCCGCCTGTGCAGCCGCTCCTGCGTGACAGCGGTGAGCTGACACAGCAGCTGGTGTGGGGAGAGATGGGCAATTTTGTCCGAAAGCTTCTGTGGGAGGAGAACGGCAAAAATGAATGAGCGGATTAAAACGAAAACATTGCAGGAGGAGAGGGCGAAAAATGGATGAGAAACGGTTTGGGGTAATGCGCAGGAAATTAATGGACAATCTGGACGGCTGCGGAGAGCTGCAGGATGATGAGATTTACCGGAACATTGACGACCTGATCCTTGAATCGGGTATGGAGTATTATATCCGTCTTTCGGATAAAAACAATCTTCGACAGGAGCTGTTTAATTCTGTGCGGAAACTGGACATCCTGCAGGAATTGATCGACGACAATTCGGTTACGGAGATCATGGTGAACGGAATGGAAGGGATCTATGTGGAGCGCGACGGCAGACTGAGCCGCTGGGATAAATGCTTTTACAAAAAAGAACGTCTGGAGGATATTGTGCAGCAGATTGTCGGCCGGTGCAACCGGATTGTGAATGAGTCGGTTCCTATAGTTGACGCGCGTTTGGAAAACGGAGCCAGAGTCAATATTGTCATGCCGCCTGTTGCACTCAATGGACCGGTCATTACGATCCGGCGCTTTCCAGATGAGCCGATCCGTATGGAACAGCTGGTCAGATGGGGGACGATCTCGCAGGAGGCGGTGGAGTTTCTCCGGCAGCTGGTGTGTGCCGGATACAATATTTTTATATCAGGTGGAACCGGATCAGGAAAGACGACATTTATGAATGCACTGTCAAATTACATTCCAAAGGATGAGCGGATCATCACAATCGAGGACAATGCAGAGCTGCAGCTTCAGGGCGTTCAGAATCTGGTACGGATGGAGGCGCGCAGCGCGAATGCGGAAGGGGAAAAGGAGATCTCCATCCGTGATCTGATCAAAGCCAGTTTGAGGATGAGGCCGGACAGGATACTCGTGGGCGAAGTGAGAGGCGGGGAGACGATTGATCTTTTGCAGGCGCTTAATACCGGTCACGATGGTTCAATCAGTACCGGACATGCCAACAGCCCGCAGGATATGCTTTCACGGCTGGAGACGATGGTACTGATGGGGATGGAGCTGCCATTAAGGGCTGTTCGCCGGCAGATCGCGTCGGGGATTGATATTCTTGTGCATGTTGGCAGGATGCGGGATAAGACGAGGAAGGTGCTGCAGATTCTGGAGATCCTGGGCTATGACAGCGCAAAGGATGAGATCCTGACACAGACGCTCTATGAGTTTGAGGAGGAAGGGAACAAAGAATGCGAGAAGGTGATCGGAAAACTGCAGAAAAAAGGAGCTTTGGAAAAGCGGCAGAAGCTGGAGCGGGCAGGACTTTGTATCGGGACGTGAGGATGCGGGAAGCGGACAGAAAAGAGAATGGGGTTCATCGCGCCCGGGACCGTCCGGGATATGAGCGGACGGACTATTCGGTTTACAGGCTTTCAGCAAAAGAACGGGTGCAGTATTTGGCGGTTTATGTGGTTCTGGATGGATGTATCAGTTATCTGTTTTTTTGCTCGCCGATTGCGTTTGTGCTTTTGCTTCCGGGTGCGGCCCTGTTTTTTCGGGAGCAGCAGAAGAGACTTTACGCAAAACGGAAAAGAGAGATCACGCAGCAGTTTCTGGATGGAATACAGCTGATGCTTGCTGCTCTGCAGGCCGGGTATTCATCAGAAAACGCATTGCGGGAGGCTCAAAAAGAGCTTTGTAAAATCTATAGTCCGGAAGCTGCCGTTGTCCGGGAATTTGAATGGATGGATGTCCAGATGGGGAGAAGCCGGAATCTGGAGGAATTGATGCTGGATTTTGGGAGAAGGTCTGACATTGCGGATATTGTGAGTTTTGCCGAGGTGTTTCTGACGGCAAAGCGGACAGGAGGAGATCTGATCGCGATCATACAAAATACGGTCTCCTGCATTCGGCAAAAACAGGAGACTGTGCAGGAAATTGAGACCTGTCTGGCCGGAAAAGCCATGGAACAGAACATTATGAGCGCAATTCCGATTCTGATATTGGCGTATGTGAAGTTTTCTTCTCCGGGATTCCTGGATGTGATGTATGAGACGGTCATTGGCATGGCAGTAATGGCAGTTTGCTTTGCTGTATACCTGCTGGCATACCTCTGGGGGCAGAGTATCGTGAGAATCGAGGTATGAGCAGGTTCTGTCTTCGGACGCTCATTGGACGAAGCCAGAAAGGCAATGCAAAATAAGGCAAAGAATCGGATGTATTGTCAGCCGGAGTGTGAAAAGGATGGAAATCCGCAGGGAAAGGACAGAGAAGGATGGAAAAGCTCAGAGAAGGAATGGAACATTTAAGCGCTTTTCTGGTAGAAAAGCTTCATCTGGATCAGCCGGTAAAGGGACAACGGGAGATTCATGAGGAGCTGAAGGTCCTTTCTGCGGGCTCCAGAACAGCAGTGAAGGAGTATTACATCAGGAAGATGATGAGAATTCTCATAATCCTGGGAGCTGGCTTTGTTCTCTCTGGCATTTGCTTTTTTGCTTTTTATGTGGGCGGCGGCTCGACGGAACTGAATTCCGTGCTGCGGCCTGATCATGGGGAAGGAGACCGGACAGAATCCCTGACGGTACAGGTAGAAGACGAGGTACAGGAAGTAAAAATTACGGTTCAGGAACGAAAGTATACGGATGAGGAAAAGCAACAGATCCTCAGCCGGGCGCTGAAGGAGCTGGAAGAACTTCTTCCCGGCCAAAATGAATCGCTGGACTATGTACAGTCCTCTTTGGCGTTTGCCGACAGTTTGCAGGATGGAGCGGTCAGCGTAAGCTGGACGACGGATCCTTATGGGGTGATCGGCATGGACGGAAGCATAGTATCAGCTGAGGCGGAGGAAGGGACACTGGTAGAAATTCAGGCGACACTGAATTGCGACAACCTGGAAGCAACTTACTGTACATTTGCGAATGTTTTTCCGCCTGACCGGACAGACGAGGAGCGGCTTCTGGAGGAAATTCAGGAGCAGGTGGCTCTGGCTGATGAAGAAAATTGCTATGAGAGCGAGCTGATACTGCCGACATCCGCCGCAGGAAAGGAATTGACATGGCTTACAGAGGAATCTGCGAATCCGTTCCTTTCCATACTGGCAATGACGCTTATTCTTGCTATCTGTGTGTATTTGCAGATGGATGAACAGATCCACACAAAAGCGGAGGAAAGAAAGAAACAGCTGCTGTTGGATTATCCGGATCTGATGTGGAAGATGACTATGCTGCTTGGCGCAGGTATGAGTATCCGCGGCGCGTTTGTCCGGATATCGGAGGAATATCAAAGGAAACAGAAAGCGGATACGCGAGCTGAGAAAAAGAAAACGGGGGCGCCTGTCAGATATGTCTATGAGGAGGTTGTCCGTACCTGCATCGAGATGCAGAGCGGGGTCGGCGAGGCGCAGGCCTACGAGCGGTTTGGAAAACGCTGTCAGCTGCCGGAATATATCCGACTCGGATCTGTTCTCTCGCAGAACCTCCGAAAAGGAGCAAAGGGCCTCACTGCTTTACTGGAAACAGAGGCGGAATCTTCCCTGAATGAACGAAAAAATCATGCCAGAAAGATCGGGGAGCAGGCGGGAACAAAGCTGCTGCTTCCGATGATCCTGATGCTGGGGATTGTCCTGACAGTCCTGATGGTACCTGCTTTTCTGTCTTTTTAACTATGATCTGAAAGAGCGGCTATTTATATGCATTGTCCTGGTGAAAGGAGGAGAATATGGAACACATCAAAGCATTTTTGTGTGAGGAAGACGGGGTAGGAGTTGTGGAGATCATTCTGATCCTTGTTGTGCTGATCAGTCTGGTATTGATCTTCAAGGAACAGCTCACAAGTATTGTAAATTCGATTTTCAGTAAAATTGTAAGTCAGAGCAACGGCGTGTAAAAAATGCTTTTTACATACCTAAAGCAATAGATGGCTGCAGGGCGGAAAATCTTTGGAGACGGAAAAAGACGCACAGGAGAAGAACAAATGGGCAGAAGAAAGCAGACAGGAAAGCAGATGAAGCATTCGGCGGATGGCCGGACAAGGCATCAACGCGAGGGATGCGGTGCACTAAAGGGATCAATCACAGTTTTTTTGAGTCTGGCCTGCATTCTGTTTCTGGCTCTGATCTGTGCAGTCACAGAATCTGCGAGAATACAGGGGGCAAAGGCGCAGTCGGCGAATATTACGGGCATGGGGACGTTTTCTCTGTTGAGTGAATTTGAGACAAAGCTGCTGGAAAAGTATGAGATTTTTTCACTGGACGGAGCGTTCGGGGGCAGTTTTCAGATTCAGACGGTAAACAGCAGGTTTGAAGAGTTTATTTCAAAAAATGCCAACCCGAAAGAGGGGCTTTTGAAGTCGCTTGCCTTTGATCCCTGGAATCTGGAAGTGGAGAAAACGGAGATTACCGGTTATGCGTTGCTGACAGACGACAAGGGGGAGGCGTTTTACCAGCAGGCGGTGTCCTATATGAAATCGAATATCGGAGTGATCGCTTTGGAGGAGCTTTTAAATCTGGCAAACAGTGTGGATGAGATTGAGGAGAAGCAAAATGCATATGAAACGAAGCAGAATAGCAGTGAAGAGCAATTATCCGGTCTGGAGGACGAAAAACAGGAACGACTGGAGGAGCTGGAGTCCGAAATGTCAGAATCTGATGGAAACACGGAAATTCTCGTTGAGACAACAGGAGATCCGCTTGCGGAGATCTCGAAGCTTCGAAAGAAGAGCACGCTGGAAATCGTGACCTGGGATAAGACTATATCGGGTAAAAGCATTGTGCGAAGCAGTATACCGTCCGGAAGCAGCCTGCGAAAAGGCAGCCTGAAGCCTGAAAATGAGCACAGCGGCCTTATATCTAATGTGCTGTTCCGGGAGTATCTGGTGCGGTATTTTGGAAGCTATATCAGTGAAAAAGACGATGCTGATCTGGATTATCAGCTGGAATACATACTTGGCGGAAAAACGAGTGATGAGAAGAATCTGCAGTATGTGGTGAATCGCCTGCTTCTGATTCGTGAGGGAATGAATTATGCCGCCTGCACCGGAACCACGTCCATGAGTACAGAGGCCGGGACTCTGGCAATGTCTCTGACTGGATTTCTGGGCATTCCCGCGCTTACGGCTGCGACAAAACAGGCGCTGCTTCTGGCCTGGTCCTATGGTGAAAGTCTGGTCGATGTGCGGATTCTGCTGGACGGGGGAAAGGTGCCGTTAAAAAAGAGTGAGGGAGACTGGTCGCTGACGCTGGAGAATCTGGGGCGGGTGACAGAAGTCCTGCAGTCTGGCGCAGAAGGAAAAGAGGAAGGACTTTCGTATCAGGATTATCTGCGGATCCTTCTGAATATGGGAACATTGAAAAACCAGAAAATGCGGGCGCTGGATCTGGTACAGATGGTGATGCGGAAGGAGGAAGGCATGAGCGGCTTTCAGGTGCAAAATTGCATTGTTGCGGTGGAAACAAGAGTAACCTATCGGTGCGGACAGGTGTTTTTTGGTCTGCCGGAGGTGGTGATGGGAACTGCGGGAAATAACGTTACTTTTACGCAGACAGCGAGTATGGCGTATTGAACAGTTCTGCCGTCAAGCTACTAAGCTGTTTCGATATATGCGCAGGGAGAGGCTGTTCTGGAAAGCGGGGTGAGAAAGAGTGCTTTTGTGTCAGAGGTTCGGAGAATTCTTCAATGAAAATCGTATATGCTCTCAGTTCGGGAGAATCACTATAACACTAAAAAATTCACTGAAAGTGAAAATATTAAGAAAGGATGGATTTTTTTCCGGTAGGAAATTATCCTGTTCAGAAGATGCAAAAACACTCTTTTTTGCCCCGGTGCGGGCGTCTCTTACAGTAGAAGCGGCACTGGTCCTTCCGTTGTTTTTGTTTTGCATGATCGCGGCTCTTCAGTATTGCAGGGTGATGGAGACGGCGGTGCAGTTTGGGACAGCTTTGTCTGAGACCGGAAAAAACCTTGCGGCGGCTGCTTATGCAACGACCTGGACCGGAGATGCGGGGACAGAAGCCTCTCTGGCGGCTTCCGCGCTTTCTCTGGTATATGCGCAGAGCGCCGTGACAGGAAAGGTGGAGGATACAGCAGCAGTAAAAAACGTCAATATGGCGCTTTCCTCTCTGATGCAGGAGGATGAAATGATTGATCTGGTGATGACGTATCAGGTTCGGACGCCGGTTTCTGCTGTGAGCTTACCGGGCACCTTCTTTATTCAGCGTGCAAGTGTGCGTGCGTGGGTTGGACGCAGCAGGGAGGATGCGGAAGGGGAAAGTGAGACCGGAGAAGAAGAATCTTATGTTTATATAACGGAAACGGGGACGGTATACCATCTGGATCCGGAGTGCAGTTACCTGAAGCTCTCGGTTTTCACGATTGCCGCGGATACGCTTTCTTCACTGCGCAATGCGAGCGGAGGAAAATATTATGCCTGTGAACTGTGCGGGGCGGAGGCGGGAGCAATCGTTTATGCGACAACGGACGGCACCCGGTATCACAGTACGCTTTCCTGCAGTGCTCTGAAGCGGACAGTTACACAGGTAAAATTGTCGGAGGCGGGTGACCGGCATGCATGCTCCCGATGCGGGTAAGTGAGAAACAGCTATTCAGGAAAGTGTTTTGTATCTGTGAAGGTACGGAACAGTTATGATGAGAGGAGAAAATGGGAAAATGGTTCAATATGTAATGACATGTGTGGTGCTTGCAATCTGTACCTACACGGATGTTCGATGGAGGAAAATCTACAAAAGCGTAATTGCGGCGCACCTGATTCTGGCACTGATCGTTCATCTTGCTTTGCGGGACAATGTGCTCTGGTCGGTACTGATGGGGCTGGTGCCCGGGGCCGGCTGTCTGCTGATGTCGGCGGGAACGCATGAGGCGATGGGTTATGGAGATGCGTTTTTAATCCTGTCGTGCGGGTTTTCATTGGGCTCGGAAAGAGTACTGGCAGTCATGTTTACCGCGTTTTTCTGCGTGGGAATATGGGCGCTCTGGCTGATTTGTTTTCGGAAAGGAAAGAAAAAAGCAGGAATTCCGTTTGTGCCTTTTTTACTGGCGGGAGCAGTTGTGCAGGGGCTGGGGATGCTGTTATGACAAGGCGAAGTTTGTATGGAACAACCAGTCAGATAATAAGGCTGAGCATGAAGAGGACATTGTGCAGGTGTCTCTTCGGAAAGAGAAGACCGGTAACTTTTCAGGACAGTATCCCGTACTTACGAAGACTGAAAAAAGACCGGAATCGGGGATTGCCGGGCGCGAGCTGGCGTGGAAGCTATACGGTTGAGGCTGCTGCTGTTGTATCGATCACAATACTGATTCTGGCTTCGTTGCTGATAGCGACATTTTATGTACATGATCGGGCGGCGCTTCAGAGCATTGCATGCGAGACGGCTGTTCTTGGGAGCAATTATGCAACGAACAGTGCAAGAACCTCCGCGGCCATGTCGGCAAAATCTCAGGTGAGCGCGTCAAGATTCCTCGGAAGCAGGGAGCTTTCCGGAAAGGTGTCTGTTGGGGAGGACGAGGCGGAAGCGACCTGGAGTGCGGTTTATCCGGTTCCGGGATTTGCGATGGAATATCTGGTGAATGGCGAACTATCTGTCCAGAGCTCCTGGAGCAGTCAGATCATGGATCCCACCAATACCATAAGGCTGATACGCGGAGCGGGAGAATTGCTCAGCGAGGATGCAGACTGATTCATGGAGCGAGAGAACTGCTTGGCGAAGACGCAGACTGATTCATGGGGCGGGAGGACTATTCGGCGAGGATGCAGATTGATTTGCGGAATCGAAGAATTATTGATAGGAGGATACGGTGAAAGCAGAATATAAAAGAGATCTCCAGAACAATTATCTGATCCTGGAAGTGCCTGACGCGGAGACGGATGAGGATTATGGGCTGCGAATGGCAGAACAGAATCAGGTGAAGGGCCTTCTTCCCATGCATGAATCCAGAAGAGATGGGAAATTATATCTGCATTATGAGATTACATCAAAACAGACGCTGGAAAGTGTGTATGAGAAAAAGGTGATGGGTTATCAGGATATTCTGTATATTTTGTCGGGAATATGCGATACGCTCGAAACTATGAGGAAATATCTGCTCTCCCCGCAGCGGCTTCTTTTTGCTCCTGAGCTCATCTACGTGCAGCCGGAGCGAAAAGCCTTACTTTTGTGCTACTATGTAAAGGAGGAGGAGTGCCCGATCCGGATGCTTTCAGAATTTATCCTGAAACGGCTGGATCATCGGGACCGTCAGGCAGTAGCGCTCGGATATGGTTTTTTCGAACAGGCATCCGGTGAGAATTTCAGCCTGGCGGAGACTTTAAAGGATATTCTGACAACATTTGGCGGTACCACAGGGAAGGCAGCCTTGAAGGCTTCATCTGTTTCTGGCGGCGGATCGTTCGATCGGGGAGTAAACGGCGGATATGACGCACAGGAGAATCCTGATGGGACGGAAGATTTTACATTATATCAGGAACCATATACGGTGCACTGGGAGCGGGGCAAGAAGGGAGAAAGGAACGGCGAGGATGGCAAGAATGATATAGGAGATAATAGCAGCAAAAGCGCTGGAGGCGGCAGAAGTGGTAAAGGCAGCAAAAGTAGTAAAAGCGGAAAAGGAGAACGGCTGGCAGAATATATTTTTTCAAAGGTTCATCCGGCGGTTTTGTTGAGTCTACTGGCCTTGACGGCCGTACTGGAAATTCTGGTTATCGGCGGAATGCTGAGCCTGACAGAATGCGGAGGGTGTTTTTTTCTATTGCTGTCGGTGGAGATTTTGCTGAACCGCAGACTGTTGCATAAGCAAAAAACGGTGCCGGAAGAATGGGATGAAGAGGAGGAAAGTGAAGAGTATCGGAAAATGCTGCAGGAGGTATATCAGGATAGCGAAGAGGAAAAGGAAATTGAGCCCATTGAAGAAACGCGCTGCCTGATTCCGAAAGAAGAGGACAGGACACTCAGATTGATATGCTGTTCTGATGCAGAATCAAAGGAAGAATATCCGGAAATTCTGCCTGAACTTAATCCCATCTATATCGGTAAAATAAGGGGAGAAGCAGATGTGATCCTGAATGTTTCAACTGTGAGCCGTATGCATGCGCGGATTCAGGTGAGACAAGGTCAGTGTTATCTGAAGGATTTAAACAGTAAGAATGGTACTTTTGTGAACGGAAGGCGGCTGGAACCGCAGGAGGAATGTGAGATTCTGGAAGGAGATACTGTGGCTTTTGCCCAGATAGAATATCGTGTTGTGAAAGGAAGCCATCCCTTAGCCTTTTGACATCCTATTGACGCCCGCAGAGAAAACATGTTATTCTGATACCGATTTTCATGAAAACGTTTATTTGCGGGAGGAAGAAATGCAGGAAGCAATTGATTTTATAAAATCACGACAGCCGGTTAATCTGGCGATAGTTCTGACCAATATTGTTGTATTTCTTGTGCTTGGCATTATGGGTAATACAGAAAATGGCTACTTTATGGTATTGCATGGCGCAAACTATGGCCCTTATGTGGTAGAGGGCGGACAGTATTACAGGCTGTTTACCTGTATGTTTTTGCACTTTGGGGTTCGGCATCTGTTTAATAATATGCTGGTTCTTCTGTTTCTGGGAGATGAACTGGAGAAAATAGCAGGAAAGCTGCGCTTTCTGGTCATCTATTTTGGAGGCGGACTCATTGGAAACATTGTGTCTGTGGCATACGATATGCATACGGGTGAGTATAGTGTTTCGGCTGGAGCTTCCGGGGCGATTTTTGCTGTGATCGGCGCGCTGGTCGCTGTGATAGTTCTGAATAAAGGGAGAGTTCCGGCTTATACGAGACGGCGAATGTTCCTGATGGCGTCGCTGTCCGTGCTGCAGGGTCTGACGGCCACCGGAGTGGACAACTGTGCGCATATTGGAGGAATGGCCAGCGGATTTTTGCTGGCAATGCTGTTTCACCGGAAACTGACCTTTAAGGTACGGATTCCGGTGGAGGATTTTCAGGGATAACATCGTTCCCTATATCATAAAACGCTCCGCGGGGGAATGACTGATCCGGAAGGAATGCAAAGGCAAAAATCTGTAAAAGAATCCGCAGGCGCTGTGCTGGTCCTGACTGAGACAGTGCCGCCGTGCAGTCCGGCAATATTGCGGACGATGGAAAGTCCCAGCCCGGTGCCGTTTGACTTATGTGTGATGAACGGATCAAAGAGCGTATCAAGGTATTCGTCGGGAATACCAGGACCGTTGTCTTTTACATGAAGAAAGACAGTGCGTCCTGCGCTGTCTGCGAGGCCGGCATCCAGACAGATCTGACGGCTGTCAGAGTCCGAAAGGGAGGACAGAGCATCGACTGCGTTGACCAGAAGATTTGTCAGCGCCTCCTTGAGCCGTTCCCGATCTGCGCAGATGAAAAGCTCTGGTACTGCATCGTCTGCATCGCTGCGGGCGACGCGGTTGTCGAGCTGAATCCGGTGCTCGTCAAGCAAAGGCTGTACGGAGACAGTGAGCTCCTGAAAAAACTCCTGCAGCGAGAATTCGGTAAACCTTGGCTGATATTCTCTGGTCACTGCTGAAGAATCCTTCAGAAGCCGGATCAGATATTGGACGTCACTCTTGGTCTGTTCCCAGAGAGGCGAAGCCTTGACGCAGGGATAGTCTTTCTCCAGAATCTGCAAGGAACTGTAAATCAGAGTAAGGGGATTGCGGACTTCGTGAGAAAGGCAGGAAATCCAGCGGCGATATTTTGCTTCTGCTTCTGAAGCTGACCTTACGTCTGCGGCAGATGCTTCTGTAATCAATTGGTCCATGGTGGAGATGTCTGCAGCGGGGGCGCCGGTGACCTGTGTGCGGGCGCCGGCAAAGGCTTTATTGAATGTTGTCATAACTCACGTACTTCTTTCGTTTGATTTTTGAATGGTAGTGAGTCTAGCATTATTTTTTCGAAATAGCAAGAAGATTCGATTGACATTTTTCGACATTCTTCATAATATAAAATATATAGTATGTGAGATGGTAATGTAACCACAAGTACCTGTATTTACGCAATGCAGCCCGGAAACTGCACTGCAATAACCTGAGGAAAGAAGGGATTATTTTGGAGGAGAACTGTATTTTCTGTAAAATTGCGAGGGGAGAGATCCCGTCGGCGACACTGTACGAAGATGAAGACTTCCGTGTGATTCTGGATCTGGGGCCGGCTTCGAAGGGGCATGCGCTGGTATTACCGAAGACCCATGCGGCGAATCTTTTTGAACTACCGGATGAGACCGCGCAGAAGGCGCTTGTAGTGGCAAAGAGAGTCGCGGCGTGCCTGAAAGAGGGGCTTCATGCGGATGGATTGAATCTGGTTCAGAACAATGGTGCGGCGGCGGGGCAGACTGTCGATCATTTTCATATTCATCTGATCCCCAGGTACCAGAATGATACCGTAAATGTCACATGGCAGCCGGGAGAGCTTAGCGAGGCAGAGAAAGAGGAAATTCTGAAATTATTTCAATAAGCGGAGTGGGAGTGTATTTACAAATGATGAGGGAAACGGGTATGAAAAACGAGAGGTTTAAAGTGTGCTTTCAGAAGTACCAGAGACTGGTAAAGTATGTGGTTCTGGAGAAAACGTCGGATAGCCTGCTTGCGGAAGAGATTACGCAGCAGGTATTCTGCGATTTTTATGTGCACATGGAAAAGATAAGGCCGGAAGCAGAAAAAGTCTGGCTGGTGCGCTGTGCGAAGAACAGGGTCGTAGATCATCTGCGGGGAAAAGAACGGTGGGGCGAACTGTTGATGGATGCCAGTCAGGCAGAGGTCAACAATCTTCTCGTGGATGAGAGTGTGATTTTATATGAAGAGCGTCTTGCCATGCAGGAGCTGACCAGTCATATTCTGCGTCGGGTGAAGGAATTCAATGTGCAGTGGTATGAGGCGATTGAGCTCTGCTTTGTGGAAGAGCTTTCCTATGCAGAGGCCGCGGAACGGCTGAATATTACGGTTTCCGTGCTGCGTTCAAGGATTTCCAGAGCAAGAGCGTTTGTCAGAAAGACGTTCTGGGATGAATACAGAAAAGGCCAGTCGGAATCATAAGAAACAGTAAAAGTAATATTGACCTGTGTCACCGGCTTGATGGCTGGTGACACAGAGCGAAGAGAATTGTGCCTGTGAAATTTTGGGGCATAGAACCTTGGAGACTATGTCCGCGGAAATTTTTGGTAAAGTATGATGGAAGTTACGCCTGCACGATTTCCTCAATCAGGTTCGTGATCGTTGCAATTGCGTCGCTGGCGCCACTGTGTTCCATTGCCGTGATGTAGGTCTGTCGATCATGATAAAGCTCCAAAATGGCAGAAAGAAGAAGCTCCGGTGTGATTGTATCTTCCATCAGCACCTTGCTGAAGCCCTGCTTTTCAAAAGAGCGTGCGTTCAGAATCTGGTCGCCTCGGCTGGAGGATGACGGCAGCGGGATCAGGAGACTGGGCTTGCGAAGATCCAGAAGCTCGCAGATCGCGTTTGCGCCGGCCCGGGAGACTACAACATCGGCGAGGGCGAAAAGATCCGGAAGCTCCTTTTGGATATACTCATACTGCACGTAGCCGGTCGTGCCATTCAGGTTGGCGTCAAGATTTCCCTTGCCGCAGAGATGAACAATCTGAAATGTCTTCAGGAGCTCGGGCAGGATGCCGCGGATCGCCTGATTCACAGCCACAGAACCCTGGCTGCCGCCGATGATCAGAAGCACCGGTTTTTCAGCAGAAAAACCACAGAGCTTCAGTCCTGCAAGACGATCCCCGTCATGCAGCTCACGGCGGATGGGGGAGCCGGTGAGTACAGCCTTGCCCTCCGGCAGAGAAGCGAGCGTCTCGGGGAAGTTGCAGCAGACTTTCGTGGCTGCAGGGATGGCGAGGCGGTTTGCCAGACCGGGTGTCATGTCAGATTCGTGGATGATGACCGGAATATGAAGTCCTTTTGCGGCCTGTACGACCGGAACGGCGACAAAGCCGCCTTTTGAGAAAATAATGTCCGGCTGAAGCTTTTTCAGAATTTTTTTGGCTTCAAAATATCCTTTCACGACACGGAAAGGATCAGAAAAGTTTTTGAGATCAAAATACCGGCGAAGCTTTCCGGAAGATATACCGTAGTAAGGGATATCAAGAGCCTCGATCAGCTGTTTTTCAATGCCGGTATAAGAACCGATATAATGAATGTCGTAGCCCAGCTCCCGCAGCCGCGGAACAAGGGCAATATTAGGCGTAACGTGTCCGGCGGTACCGCCGCCGGTGAGAACAATTCGCTTCATAAGAACCTCCAGGTCTTTGAATTAAGATGATTACAGTTTAACCACTATCGTAAAAAAGTCAAGAAGGGACTTTGCGGCTCATGAGCACAGAAAACAAAAAGGATGAAAATCGAAAAATAATTCCGATACGCTTTCCGTATGACACCTCAGACGACCCTGAGATTGATGATTTTATTTTAAAGAATCTGCAGGAAGAAGCGGATGAGATCGAGCGAAGGATGAATGAAGATCCGGACTTTGAACAAAGCGCAGATTCGGATGATGGATATGAGAAAATCGTCGCCCGCCTGAAAGAGATGGGCGAGTGGGAAGAAGAGGAGAACAGCTCTGAACCGAATTCGGATGAGGATGACGACGTGTATCGGTTGCTCTCAGAGGATGATCGTCAGGCTTTGGAGCTTGGACGCAGAGAGCAGCGCCGGCAGGAAAAGAAAAAGGCGCGCAGATCACAATTTTGGCGTTTCGCAGCGCGCGGTGTAGCTGCGGCCGCAGCATTTGTTCTGCTTTTTAATGTGAGTATGAATGTTGGCGCAAGCAGGCGGGTGATCCTGCGGATGTGGGATACGGTGGCGGATGTGCTTGCAACCAGAACGGCAACAAACAATCTGGAGGATTCCGTACAGAGTACGGTAGCGGAAAGCCTGGCTGCGATGGAGAAGATTGAAGAGGCAACCGGAATTCCGGGATTAAATTTTGTATACTGGCCAGATGGGATGGAATACCTCCAATTTGAGATTCAGGATGAAAATGCAGCAGCGTGTGTGTTTTATTCTTATGAAGGACATATTCTTCAGCTATATTTGCAGAATGTGGATACAGATATGGCTATGTATTTTGCTATAGATAATGACACGGTGCTTGAGAAAACTGCGGATAATTGGCTGGAGGCGGAAGTAAGTATCTGGTCAATTAATTCGAATCAAGAGTCAAAACAGTATCTGGCGGAATTTGAATATGGAGATTATCGATATGTGATCCTCGGATGTATTTCGCTTGAGGAATTGGAGAATCTCGTGAAAGGCGTCGATTTTCTTTCCTGATTTTGTACCAAAAGGGCAGATCAGCTAATAATAATTTTTGTAAGTGGACAAGAAAGGAGGGAGGAGATGAAAAAGAAAGGAAAAATTATCATAGCGGTTGTGCTTTTGTTGTGTATGGTATTTGGAACTTTACACTCTTATGCTGCGGATGATCTGCTCGGGACGGTTGTGGATGGTTCGTTGCTGACGGAAGAGACGGAAGTGGATAGTATCGTCTACCCAAAGGCACGATACAGCTATCTGGCAAGTGGTACGGGCTCGATAAAACTTACGGGGACACGAACAGTCGTGATAAGTGGTGCGACGACTGCATTGCAGAGTGTTGATAAAATACAAGTGTATACTTATTTGCAACGGCTTAAAAATGGAACCTGGGTGAATTTTTATTCCGGTACGCCGGGGATAAAATATAACACGTATTATGTATCGACATCGAATACGGTTACCGTGGAGGGTGGATATTATTACCGAATGTGTGGTGCTCACTCTGCGAAAGAAGGCAGTACGACGGAATCTCTGTCTAGTTATACCGATGGCATGTGGATTGATTAGGCTCTCGTATTCCATAGGAGGTATTGCTGTATTATTGTTCTGATATTGGCTGGAATAATTGCGAGCAAAGGAATTGTATAGCTTTCGATTATTCAAAACTCAGAGCAACAACACGATCAAACCAAAGTTACTATTTAACTAATTAACATTTCCGCTTACAAAAGACAAAGCCCATGAGGTTATGGGAGGGAATACCGCCGCTGGATGTAAAACCGACGGCAATACAGGAGAGAAAATACCCGTCGTGGCGGGCGCATATGCGTTTATCACATGATATTGCATGACGGGGGGAAGAAATACTGTTGACTGATGCAGGTACCTGAAACTGTCTCACATACTATATGCGGCTGCTTTTTTCCGGAAGAAGCCGCAAACTCAGAGACAGATGCGCGGCGGAAGCTGGGTTGGCTTCTGCCGCGGAATCGAGGTTTGTTCTGTAACAGGAAAACAACAAACGTATGTGGCAGGATTGGTGAAACCAAAAACCATTTCTGCGACAGGAACAAGAGAAAAAGCCTGTGCGTGGAGGAGAAAGAAAGACTTCGGGTATGGGCTTTTTCGTATACGTTGTTGTATGCCAGAGGCTGCGGCAGAAATCGGCAGAAATGGAAAAACCGGTTGCGGTTGTATGAATCGTCGTGTTACAATAGTCCGAATTAGAATTAATATGTATGTTTTTTGTGGCTTTTTACTGAAAATTATTAAATCAGAAGAAATGAAGGGAAGACCCGGATGAACAGCCAGTTCCGAAAAGGACAGGAACAAAACGGAGCTATGAGTAAAAAGAAGCGCTTTGGATGGACGCGGTGTTTTCTGCTGCTTGGGATCTGTGTTTTGGTAGCACTTTATGGATATGTGCTTTCTGGATTTAACATTGTGACGCGGGTGAAATATGAGCTGACCGGGAGTGAGGAGATCTGGGAGGAAGCGGCGATTGAAGAAGGGTATGCTTCTTCTGTGGAGGAATACTATTATGATCATCTGCCGGAGGAGCTGCATGAGGCGTACCGGGAGATTTATGTGCATTTGATGCGCTATGAAGATTCGGGGGATTTTCTTTCGTCTGTCACGCCGGAGGAATTCTGGCAGGCGTATTATGCGGTGCTGGCAGATCATCCGGAGATTTTCTGGACGGATACGAGCGCGCAGGTGGAGGAGGCAGCCCTGACGGGAACGGTGGTGACTTATCATTTTGATGTGACGGTGGAAGCGGAAGACCGGGATGCTATGCTTATGGAACTGGCAGCGGCAGCGGATGCCTGTATAGAGCAGATTGCGGCGGACGCAACGGATTATGAGAAGATTAAGGCGGTCTATGAATATGTGATTGATACGACGGAGTATGATGTGAACAGTGTGGATTCACAGAATATTCAGAGTGCACTGCTGTATCATTCTTCGGTGTGTGCAGGGTATTCCAGGGCTTTTCAGTATATTTTGCACCGGATGGGGCTTTTCTGTACATATATCACGGGTACAATCGTGGACGGAGGCGATCACGGCTGGAATATGGTCCGCATTGCGGAGACAGAGCTGCCGGGCGAGACTCTGGCCGGTGTGCCGGAGACGGAGGTATCGGAGTATTATTATTATGTAGATGTCACATGGGGCGATCCGGTTTTTGCGGGGAATATGGATGATTACGATACGGAGAGCACGATCAATTATAATTATCTTTGCTGCACGGAATATGACCTTTTTAAAACACATGTACCGGATGACTCGGTGGAATTGCCGGAGTGTACTTCTGATACATATGATTATTATAAACTGAACGGGTTTTATTATGAGAGCTTTGACCGGGAGACAATTTATCAGGCTTTGATGGAGTCCGTGCAGTCGGATGAGACACGTATTATGATGAAATTCGGGAGCGAAGACGCGTATCTGGAAGCGCAGAGTGCGCTTTTTGAAGGGGATTTACTGGAAGAACCGGGGCAATATCTGATGCGGCAGAATGGGGTGACCAGCTGGAACTATCGATATCATGTGGATGATAACTTTTATTTGATAACAATTTATTGGTAAGCACGAAGCCCTGCAGTCCCGCATCGATCGGTTTCGAATGCAGGGTGCAGGACAGTGAATTAGGATGGTGAATCAGGACAGTGAACAGCAGATTACTGCTGCAGAGCCAGCTTCAGTGCTTTTGCGAGCTGATCCGGACAGGATGTCTGCTTGAAGCCGCAGCGAATTCCTTCGAGCTTGGCGATTGCATCACTGGCTTTCATCCCTTCCACGAGGCGGGCTACGCCCTGCGTGTTGCCTGAGCATCCGCCGAGAAATTCGACATGCTTGATGGTGTCGCCATCCATATCAATGTGAATGTTCTGCGAACAGACTCCTTTTGGCTTGTAATCCATGAGAATCCCTCCTTTGTGTACCGGAAGGCGTCGATACTTGAAAAATTTCACCTGTCCGGTCTGTTTTTCCGGCTTAGTGCGTTTGGCTATACGCATCTCGAATTCATATGGTTTGTGCTCACATGAATTGAATTTACGTGCCAACCAGTCAGCCGTTGCTTTATCATCCGGTTCAGTATATCGTTTTTACGTGGAATGTTCAAGCGAAAACAAAAAAGATTTGCATTTCGTCGGATGCAAGGGTATAGTAAATGGAAACGATCAGCGCAACATAAAAGAGAAGCGGTCAGGAAAATCCGTCAGGAGAATCAGTCAGGAGAATTAGTCAGGAGGATCAGTCATATGAAAAAAATCGGTATTATCGGAGCGATGGAGATTGAGGTAGAGCGGCTGAAGGAGGATATGAAGATTTCACGTGAAGTAACGAAAGCGCATATGATTTTTTGTGAGGGTGAATTGTCCGGAATGCCGGCAGTGGTAGTACGCAGCGGCATCGGAAAGGTGAATGCGGCTGTGTGTACGCAGATACTGGTGGATGATTTTGGTGTAGACTGCGTGATGAATACCGGTGTGGCAGGATCGCTTGATGCGAGTATTGATATCGGGGATATTGTGATTTCAAAGGATGTCGTGCATCATGATATGGATGCGGTGAACTTTGGTTATCCTCTGGGACAGATTCCGCAGATGGATGTTTTTTCATTTGAGGCAGATTCGGCTCTGGCAGAGCTGGCGGAGAAAGTGTGCCGCAAGGTGAATCCGGAAATATCGGTGTTCCACGGGCGTATCGCCAGCGGCGACCAGTTTATCGCAGACAAGGAAACAAAGAACCGTATTGTTGCAAATTTTGGCGGCAGCTGCACAGAGATGGAGGGCGCAGCTATCGCGCAGACGGCCTGGCTGAACGGGATTCCGTTCCTGATCCTGCGTGCGATCTCCGATAAGGCAGACGACAGTGCTACGATGGACTATCCGACCTTCGAGCGCGAGGCGGCGCAGCACTGTGTACGGCTGGTCGAGGGGCTGCTGGAGGAATTGAAGTGACGGAGTAACTATTCAGGACAGTACTTTGCACTTGCTGCGAAGTACGTATGAAAACGTATATTATGTGGGGAAAGGCCGGATTCTTATTTAAAAGTAGTCCGAAAAATACGGCTTCTCCGCCGGAATCAGCCGCTCCAGCCAGGTGAGCATATAGTATTCCGTCTGAAGCTTTTCGTGCTCGTACAGGTAGCTGGGGCGCTTGTAGCCCATCAGCATGGTAGTCAGGGTGTTGACGGTCAGTTCCACCACATTGATGGACTGGTTGTCGTCCACTTTTTCGCAGACGGCCTCCCCGTCGTGCCAGGACACCAGGAAATCGCCCTCGTTCCACGGCGCCATCTGATCGTGCACACGAAAGTGGATTTTTAAATCTTCCGGTTGGATCTGGTAGGGGTAATCGCGCAGAAAATCTTCGACATTGATAATCCGTGCCATGATATAAGGCGATATGGTCTCGACGATTTCGCTGTCTTCCAGAAGATAAGCCAGCGTTTCGCCGGAATAGTTTGCACCCTTCACCTCGCTGATCATGGAAAAATGCGCGCTGATGTAATTCCACAGCCCGTGGTTTGCTTCGATATTCAGATACACCATTTCCTTAATGTAAAACACATCATTTGCGATATAGTAGACGATATAGCCGAGCGGCTTGTGCTCTTTGCTGTAATAAACGGCCGCGATCATATCCTCATTATCCCAGCGCCAGTACTCCTCCCAGGACAGTTCATCGCGAATCATGGCTCCGTGTCTCTGCAGTGCAAAATAGGAGTGTACATTGTGGTAATCCTCGGAATCCAGGCTGACACGCTCTACCATACCCTCTACCGGATGCGGCTTCGGCAGCTGCGTGTCCTTAATGGTAAAGGTGAGCTTATCGGACACGAGTTCCCACCCCATTTTACGGTAAAACGGAATCGAGTAGGGATACAGGAAAGAAATCGGCATTTTCTGCCTGTGCATATAGTCAAGGACATGCCGCATCAGCGCGTGGATCAGGCCCCGGCCGGTGTATTCGGGATAGGTCGCCACGCCGGTAATACCGCCCATATCCATGATCTCATCGTAGACGTTGACTCTCATGGAATAAACGACGATCATGGACGCGAGCCTGTCCTTATAAAACCATCCCAGCACATAAGCTTCTTCCAGCATCGGCCGTTTCGCAGACTTGATTTCCTCCGGTTTCCAGCCGGTCTGGAACAGGTCGTAAGAGGTGACCTGAAACGCATACTGCAAAAGGGCGTTGAACTGTTCCAGATCGCCCTTGTCTAATTCCCGCATGCGAAAGTCTCCGTTGACTTCTATGTAATGATGCTGATCCGGTATGTCTCCGAATCGTGATGTCCGTTTTTCCATAATATCACCTGTGCTTTTCTGATTGATGCTTTTTGGATTCTCTGTTTATTTCGTAAGCTAACGAGCAGCCGGTTTTTGCTGCGTGTAATATTGTAGAGGCGTTTTTCATTTCCCTGCAGTCGTGCCTGTCTGTAAACGATTGTGTGCTGTGTCAGCAAAATTTTGCCTGTACCTGCGAAGTGGCTGCTATTGTGAGTTCAGATAACTTTTCAAGACAGTGTCTCATATTTACTGTGAAGTACGAATGATATAAGCCTTGTAACTATGAAGGCACGGAGCAGTTATGAGCTTAGCTTATCAGCAGCCGCGCCAGCAGTTTTGCCGTCGGCAAGATTGCGCTGGTATCTACACAAAATTCCGGATGATGGATGGGATGTCCGACTCCGGTGCCGACACGGATATAGCAGCCCGGGATTCCTTCCCATGTTGTATGGTTATCCTTCGCGGATTCTGCTGATCTGGTGTATTCTTCTAAATAAAAAGCAAAATCATCACCGCTCATGGAGCTTTCGGGCGGAACCACTTCCATACACATGCGGAGAGCGGTCTCTTCACAGACCTCTGCCATTTTTCTATCGTTGTAGGTAGCAGGCGGCCCGGGCGTCCATGTGACTTCAGCGACGGCTCCGTAGGCAGCTGCCGTTTGTTCTGCGATTTCTCTGACCCTGCGCTCATAGAGGGAACGATCTTCCCGGTTCAGAGTGCGGACGGTTCCTTCCAGCTCCGCCGCAGAGGGAATGACGTTCCAGGTCGTCCCGCCGGATATCCGCGTGACGCTCAAAAGAGAGGGGTGCATGGCATTTACATTGCGGCTGACGATGGACTGCAGAGCCTGTACGATCGCCGATGCGGCAAGAATGGGATCGATCCCGTCGTCGGGATGTGCGCCGTGGCAGCCCACACCCGTGACCCGAATCTCGAATCGGTCTACGGCTGCGGTCACGTAACCTTCCCCGACACTGACAACATTGACCGCGTTGGAAGGATCCGCATGGAAGCCCCAGATGCAGGGAACATCGTCCAGCGCGCCCGTCTCCAGTACTTTTACCGCACCGTGTGATTCCTCCTCTGCCGGCTGAAAAACAAATTTTACCGCACCGGAAAACTTATCTCGGTGCTCCTGCAGAAGAATCGCCGCACCAATCCCCGCTGTAATATGAAAGTCATGCCCGCAGGCGTGCATATGTCCTAATATTTCCGAGCGGTAATCCAAATTGGTCTGCTCCGTGATCGGCAGGGCATCGATGTCGCAGCGGAGGGCGGCGCGGATATTCGTTGCTTTTTCAACGGTACTCTGTTTTCCGCCCGCCTTTGCATAGCTTTTTGCGTCTGTTATTTTGCCAGCAGCTGCATTTTTATCTGAGCCCATCGAGGGCTTCTCTCCCCGAACCACGGCGACCAGACCTGTCTCCAGCGGATAAGATAAAATCTCAATCCCCGCCGCAGTCAGCAGTTCGCGGATTTTCGCCGTTGTCTGTACTTCTTCGTAAGGCATTTCCGGATGCCTGTGAAACCATTTGAAATTTTTGACCAGATATTGTTCAAAGTTCTCCATCGCTGCCTTCCTCCATTATAGATGAGATTACCGTGGCTGACTTTTCAGTGTAATTCTTTCGTCAGAACTCTTTTTTGGGAAACGAATTATTCTGCGGGTTACGGGTGATTTTTGATATCTACCGTCCTCCGTTCGGATCCAGCGCGTCCCGTAACGCGTCGCCGATAAAGTTGATTGACATGACGATGACGACGATCAGCAGTCCCGGCGGGATCCAGAGCCAGGGCTGGGAGGTCAGCACGGTCAGGGACTGCGCGCCGTTCAGCATATTTCCAAGGCTGGGAGTGGGCGGCTGAACACCCTGACCCAGAAAGCTTAAGGCCGCCTCATCCAGAATGGACAGGGCCAGCACCGAGGTCGCGTAGACCAGAATGGGAGCTGCCGTATTCGGCAGAATTTCGGAAAATAAAATGTGCCGAAGCGGCATTCCCGCCACAATGTCTCCTTTTACAAAGTTGGTCTCTCTTAGATTCAGGACATTGCTGCGCACCAGTCTGGCAACGCCCGGCCAGTCTACAAAGCCCAGAATGAGGATGATGTTCCAGAGACCGGGGCTGAAGATCGCTGCCGCCACGAGCACCAGAAGGATGTACGGAAAGGACATGACCATATCCGTAAACCGCATGATCACCATATCCGCGATTCCGCCGAAATACCCTGCGATCAGTCCCAGAAGTACGCCGATCAAGGTGGAGATCAGCGTCGCCATTACGCCGACAAGCAACGAGATGCGCGTAGCGTAGAGCAGTCTGCTTAACATATCGCGGCCAATCTGGTCTGTCCCCAGCCAGAATTTCCATGAAGGAGGCTGCGAAAAGCCGCCCACGATCGCCGTAGGATCGTAGGGCGCGATCACCGGCGCCAGAAGCGCGGCTCCGATGATGACCGCCAGGACGATCAGGCTGACTGCTGCCAGACGGTGCCGTTTGAACCGGCGCCAGACAGTCTGCAGATAACTCTCGTTGTGAAGGCTGTTTTTATTTTTATATTGATTCTTCCTGAAGATTCCCATGCTTTCCCCTTAATCGAGCTGAATGGTAGGATCCGCCAGCGCATACAAAATATCAGTCACCAGATTCGCGACCAGCACAACGACTGCCGACAACAGACACACGCCCATGATGACCGGATAGTCCCGGTTGCTGATGGCGCTCATGGTCATCAGTCCCAGCCCGGGCCAGGAAAAAACCTGTTCAATGATGATCGATCCGCCAAACAGCATTGGAATTTCCATGCCGATCACGGTAATGATGGGCAGCAGCGCGTTGCGCAGGGCATGCTTGTTGATGACGCGGAAATGCCCGATTCCCTTAGCCCTTGCTGTCCGCAGGTAATCCTGCTGCAGGATCTCCAGCACCGCGCTGCGGATATAGCGAATGGTGCTTCCTGCCATAGAAAACGAAAGCACGATCACCGGCATCACCATATGTCGGATTACATCCAAAGCGCCTCCGTCGGTTCCCAGAGTCGTCATCCCGCTAGACGGGAGCCATCCGAGCTTCACTGTAAAAATATAGACCAGCAGCAGGGAGAGAAAAAATCCCGGTATGCTGCTTCCCAGAAAAGACACCGTCACGACTGTGTAGTCGCCTTTGGAGTACTGGTGAACCGCGCTGTAGATGCCTGCAGGAATAGAAAAGAGCAGGCTGATGATCAGCGATACACCCATCAAAAGAAGCGTAGGTCCCAGATGACTGGCGATCATGGAGCTCACGGACTGGTAAGATTTTATGGAATAGCCCAGATTGCCGTGCAGGATCTGCCCCAGCCAGACGAAATATTGAATGTAGAAAGGTTTGTCTAAGCCCAGAGCGATCGCTTTTGCTTCCACCGCAGCCTCCGAAACGCGCGGTCCCTGCAGCATTTCCAGAGGACTTCCGGCCAGACACATGATCGCATAATCGATCAATGTGATGCCGAACAGGACCGGAATCGCGATCAGAATACGTTTTAGAATGTATTTACCCATGCGCTTCCTCCTCCTGTATGTTTTCTGTTGCCACGGAATCTGCAGTGCTTTGTGTCATTTTCGGTATTGTGGAATCCTTTGTATTCCTCATGTTTTCCAGCATGATCGGACAGGCAGTCTTGTGTGTGCAGCGCGGATTCTCATTTGCAGAGGTTTCCGGCTGCAGTCTGGAGGATATTTCCATCAATTCCGGCATTTCCTGTGCGCAGCGCTCTGCGGCATAGGGGCAGCGGTTGTGGAACCGGCATCCTGCCGGCGGATTGGTATTGCTGCCGATCTCTCCCTGCAGGAGGCGGCGCTCCTTGTCCTTTTGCGCCGTATCCGGTATCGGTACCGCTTCCAGCAGCGCTTTTGTATAGGGATGGACGGGATGCCGGAAGACTTCTTTGGCCGCTCCAATCTCCACAATTTTCCCCAGATACATCACAGCAATCTGATCGCTGACATAGTTGACCGCTCCCAGTCCGTGACCGACAAACAGCAGGGTCAGTCCCAGCTCTTTTTGTAATTCTTTCAGCAGATTCAGGATCTGTGCCTGAATCGATACGTCCAGAGCGCTGACCGGCTCGTCGCAGACGATAAATTCCGGATTCAGGGAAAGTGCTTTGGCAATGGCGATCCGCTGCCGCTGTCCGCCGGAAAATTCGTGCGGATACCGGCCCAGAACCGTTTTCGGAAGGCCGACCATATCCAGAAGCTTCAGAATATCCTGTTCCACGGAAGCCTTTGTGGATATGTGATGGTACAGCATGGGCTGCGAGAGTATTTCAAAAATATGCTTTCTCGGATTTAAAGAAGAGTAGGGATCCTGAAAAACCATCTGCAGTTTTGTCCGTATTTGCCGCAGCTGCTTCTTATCCTTCTTAATGGCCGCAAGGTCGCAGCCGTTGTAACAGATCGTACCCTCCGTGGGAGTCTCCAAACCGACCAGTTGTCTGCCAATGGTGGATTTGCCGCAGCCGGATTCCCCCACCAGCCCCAGAGTCTGCCCTTTCGGAATCGAAAAACTGACGCCGTCCACAGCCTTTATGTGGCCGGTCGTATGAGTAATGACGCCGCCCTTGATGGGGTAATATTTTTTGAGATTATGAACCTCGATCAGAGGAATGTTTTTTGCGTCCGTCATTCCGTGAGTTCTCCCTTGTGTGCCTCAAATATCGAAGCAGTATGTATCCGTATAGTTCATATTGCGATTCTCGTGTACAGCAGTGTCTTCTGTGTTGTCAGGACATTTTTGCGTGTTCCGGTTCTTATTATCAGGCATAGCACATTCTGTTTTATCTTCTGGCAGTTGTATCATGCATCGCGCTTTCATTTCTGTGCGCTGCGGTAACTGTTCAGTACCTTCACAGTTACGTGTTGCGTTCATATTTTTTCGGGCGCCGTGTTTTTATTTACGTGCGCTACAATACACCTTGCGGTATGGCCGTTTCCAAATTCATAATTATCCTGCGGCCTGCCGCACTTTTCGCACGCATAAGGACAGCGGTCCGCAAAACGGCAACCGGTGATGCCGTCGTAGCTCTCTGGCACCATGCCCGGGATCGCCGTCAGCTGCCGGTCGGCGTCGTCGAGAATCGTGGGTACCGTGTTCAGAAGCGCCTGCGTATAAGGATGCTTTGGATGCGCGAAAAGCTCTTTCGCGTCCGCTCCCTCAATGATCTGACCTGCGTACATTACGAGTACCCGGTCCGCGGTGTTCGCCACCAGACCGATATCGTGGGTGATCAGGATCATGGCCATGCCCTTTTCCCGCTGCAGGTCTCTTAAGAGATTCATGATCTGCGCCTGAATTGTTACATCCAGCGCCGTGGTGGGTTCGTCCGCGATCAGCAGCTTCGGATTGCAGGAGAGAGCCATGGCGATCATCACTCTCTGGCGCATCCCGCCTGATAAGGTATGCGGATATTTGCGCAGCATACTCTCGGGATCAGGCATCCCCACTTTCGCGAGCAGGTCGATGGCGCGCAGCCGGGCTTCCTCTTTTGAAAGGTGCATATGTGTGCGGATACTTTCTGTAATCTGATTTCCTACGGTAAAGACAGGATTCAGAGAGGTCAGCGGATCTTGAAAAATCATGGTCAGCTCATCTCCCCGGATCCGGTCCAGCTCCTTTTCACTCATGGAGAGAAGATTTTTAGAGTCAAAGAGGACAGAGCCGTCAACGACGGCCCCGCCCTTTCCTAATAATCCCATAATAGACAGTGAGGTGACGCTTTTCCCGCAGCCCGATTCGCCCACAATGCAGACGACTTCCCCCGGGTCTACGTGAAAGCTCACGTGGTCAACACTGATTGTTTTGCCATAATCTCCGGTAAAGACCGTGGTCAGGTCTTTTACCTCCAGCAAATGCGGCATCCTGTGTCCTCCTGTGTATATGCTGCGCAGCAGCGCCGCGCGTGAAATCGAAAACCATGTCCCGGACACAGAATGATATAGCTTTCGGAAACGCAGCTGAGTATGCGATTCCGAGTTTTTCTGTAAAAATCTCAGTCCGTGACATCCCAGTTCTGCACGTCATTGAAGAAGCCGTATACCGTAGGCTCCGCTCCGACGATACGGTTGTTCACTGCTCCCATCGAGCTGATCACATAGGCGGAGAACATCGGTACATCCTCCTGCACGATCTGATCTACAATGGCGTAATCCGCGGTAAGCTGTGCGATATCCGTGGTGGTCTGGGTATCCTCCAGCGCCGCGTTGATCTCATCATTGGAATAGCCGGTCCAGCTTCCCTCGCCGGACAGCAGCCACGCCACATCCGGATACGGATCCACCGGTGCGTAGGTGTACTGCACTGCCAGTATATCATAATCTGTGGTTCCTGCAACAGTCATTAAGTTGGCAAGATCCATCGTAGTGATCTCTACGTTGATGCCGACTGCCGCCCACTGCGCCGCGAGTACCTGCGCGCCGTTGACAAACGTCGTATCTCCGGACCATACATAGAACTGCAGGGTCTGGGAACCATCCCATCCCGCCTCGTCCAGAAGCTCTTTCGCCTTGTCCGGGTCATATGTCAGCGGCTCGATGGATTCGTCATAGTAAGGGCTGGCGGAGGAAATAAATCCGTCAATGACCTCACCATGGCCGTTCAGAAGCTGTTCTACCAGCATTTCGCGGTCAATCGCGTAGACAAGCGCCTGGCGTACTCTGGCGTCCGTAAGATTTGCCGTCTGGACAAAAACGGACTGGTTGGTCACCGGATCGCCGTATACCGTGGTCACGTTCTCCAGCTGCTCGATGCTCTCATAATCCGTCTCCGGAATGGAGGTCATGGTAAGCTGCGTAATGTCAATCTCACCGGACTGCAGACCGGCGTATACCTGGCTGCCGTCCACGATCTTGATGTTCAGCTTGTCAATCTTCGGCGCGCCTTTCCAGTAATCCTCATTTGCCTCATAAGAAATATAGTGATCCGCGTCATAGTCCGTCAGGAAAAACGGTCCGTTGATCACGTCAGGCTGGTTGAACCAGTCCGCCGTCAGCAGTTCTTCCTCGCTGTACTGCTCGATCACAGATTTCGGCAGCGCGCGGAGATATCTTCCGTAAGTGTTGTTAAACGTGGTGAGCGACATGGAATATTTGGCGGTAAACTGCAGCGTCTTGTCATCCAGCACGGTAAGACCTGCCATCTCAGTCGCGCCCTCCTCCACGAAGCCCTCGTCGGAGGTGCCCTCAAATGCGTAGAGCATCAGCGTGGTATTGTTCACGATCGGGCTGGCCATGCGCAGCACCGTATACTCCAGATCGTATGCGGTCACCGGCTCACCGTCTGACCACGTCGCGTCGTCATCAATATGCACGATAAAATTGATATTATCCTCCGTGGTGATCGAATCCGCCAGCATATACTGGAAATTGGAATCCGCATCCAGCTCCACGAGCGGCAGGAACATCAGATCCACCGCGTATTTATTGATCTCGGTCTGATCGATCACAAAGGGGTTGATCCCGCCCAGACTGCTGGTGACGCCGACGTTGATGATCTTTTCATCGTCCGCGGAAGCGCAGATCGCCGAAGACGCAAGCATCGCGCCGGCCAGAAGCAGAGAGAGCATTTTTGCCATTCTTCTTTTCATAAATTTCTCCTCCCGTTAGTTGTATTCATACTGAATAGATAGGTATTGTATGGAATTATACTTGCAGATGATAGCGTTGTCAATAGTTTTCGGCCATTTCTGCGATAATTTACCGCTATTTTACAGGCAATCAACAGAAATTGCAAAACAAAAATACAATTGACAAAAAAGATTGCAAAAGAAGGCTATACGCTATAAAATAAACGAGGTTTTATTATGCGATTATGTTACAGCATTTATATTAAGAAGCTTATTTATTATGGAAGCAATTACAGCGAAGGTTTTCCATTTTGACAAAAAGGATCCTGCCATGAAAAATCTGCTCAGCTATCAGTCAAGCGAATACGACTGCGGGCCGGTCACCCTGACCAACGCCATCCGCTACTTATTTGAACGAGAGGAGATTTCTCCCGATATCATCAAGAATATTATGCTTTATTGCCTGGATTCTTACAACGAGGCAGGCGAGGCGGGAAAGCGCGGTACATCCGCTTCCGCCATGATGTTTTTAGGCAGCTGGCTCAATCAGTTCGGCCAGATTAAAAACTTTCCGATCTCCTGTGAATTCCTTTCCGGAGAAAGCGTGTACTTTTCCCAGAACAGCCGTCTTGTGGGCGTTCTCCAGCAGGGCGGAGCGGTCGTGCTGCGCCTGTTTCTGGATGTGGAGCATTATGTGCTGCTGACAGGCGTAGAGGGAGATGAGATCCTGCTTTTTGATCCTTATTATGAGGAACTGGATGATCCGGAGCTGGATACGGAGTATTATGCGGAAGGGATTTCTTTTATCACCGACCAGCCCAAACGGGCGAACCGCCGCATCTCCATGGAGCGCCTGAACCGACAGGGAAAGGGCTTTTACGAGATGGGTCCCTGCGAGGTCCGGGAGGCGCTGATCGTTTTCAACCGCGATACAAGGGTTACGCCGGAGGCGACGATCGAGTATTTTATCTGATTTTTCATGGCGGTTCTGTATCCTGCAGGTTATAGAAAAAACAGGCCGGTACGTGAAATGCGTACCGGCCTGTCCAGTGATGGCGTGATGATGTGATTATTTCTTTGCTTTCTTCTTTGCCTTCTGTGCTTTCATTTCTTTTTCTTCCGCATCCAGCTCTTTCTGCTTTCTTGATACGAAAGAAGTGAGACGCTCGCGCAGCTTCGGCTTTTTGTTTGACTTTTCTTTGGCCGGAGCACCGCCGCGGACACTCTTGATCTCCGTGATATAGATGCCGCTCACGACTGCCTTGATCTCTCTCTTGACCGGAATGTCCTCAAACACCTTGGCATCAGCGACCAGCGTCATGACTCTTGGGCCGACCTTTGCTTTTACGATCGGCAGCTTGGAACGGCGCATCAGTCTTGGGGTCTGGTCGATCACCATCTGCGGCAGCCCGGACTGCTTTAGCGGCAGCATCTTTTTATCTATGATCAGCATGGAAACGGTCTGTTTCGCGGCTTCCATCTGCTCCTGCTGGGCAGCCTGCTTTTTCTGCATCCGTCTGCCGACAAAATAGAGCACGACGAGCGCAATGACCAGAATGATTAAAATAATCAGCAATACTCTGAGAACGGTTGACATATGTACCTCCGATTTTAATTCTTTTTATTATTAAACGACGTAAGCCGTTTTACTTTGCGCCGGACAGAACTGATGAAGCTTTTCTTATTCGACCGCATTTTGTCTCATTCTATCATCGTTTGGCAAAAAGTTCAATAATATATTTGAGTTGCAGGGGAAATGTAGTTGGCAATGTATCGGTTTTCCTAATATTTGGGGCTTTAAAAAATATCAGAATATGATATACTGACTTCTGATATGCGTTGAAATACAGAGACGCATAGGAACGAGACAATGCATTATGCAGCGACTCTGAACCATTACATAGAACACAAAGAAAGGGTGTAGCTGCGCAGACAAGAGCAGTTACGAAAAGGAGTAGTTTTCATGAAGCGGAAAAATTTTCTGGTATTAATGGGGATGGCAGCGGTGCTGACGCTTACTGCATGTGGGAACAGCAGTGACAGCGGCAGCGATTCAGCTGAGACGGAAGCAGTGACTGAGGCAGCGACAGAAGCGGGAACGGAAGCTGTGAGTGAGGCGGCAGAAGATGACACTGAGGAAGAATCTGCGGCAGCTGAGACAGAGGCTGAGACTGTTGAAGCTGAATCCGGGGAAGCATCTGAACCTGCAGAGACTGAAAGCGAAGAAGAATCTGCAGCTGAGGATGAAACCGAAGAAGGAGTCACGATTGGAGAGGACGACACGGTTACAGATCTGGATACGGGTGAGACAGAGACCGAGACGGAAGAAGAGACTGAGGCTGTGCGCCCGACCTATACGGCTTCGGACTATGTGACGCTTGGCGAATATACGGGCCTGACGGTGCAGGTTGAGGTGACGGAGATCACGGATGAGGACGTTCTGGCGGAAGCGCAGGAAATGATCAGCTATTCGGATGCGGTAGAGACGCTGACAGAAGGCACCGTACAGGAAGGAGATACCGTTGATATCACTTATGTTGGAAAAATGGACGGGGAAGAATTCGACGGTGGTTCCGGAGATTATGAGCTGGAGATCGGTTCCGGTACGTTTATCGAGGGCTTTGAAGAAGGGCTGATCGGTGTGGAAGTAGGCGATACGGTAGATCTGGAGCTGACGTTCCCGGAAGATTATTATGAGGAACTGGCCGGTCAGGATGTAGTGTTCACGGTTACAGTAAACGGCATTCTGAGCGTACCCGAGCTTTCGGATGAAGTGGTAGAGATCGCTTCGGATGGTGAGTATACGGATGTAGACTCTTATCTGGCGTATATCCGTGAATATCTGGAGGAGGACGCGGAGTATTATTATGAAAGCGATGTTCAGGAGGCTGTTTATACGGCCGTAGCTGCCGGATGTGAGATTGAGGATTATCCGCAGGATCTGGTAGATTACAGCATGGACGAAGCGATTGCTTATTATGAGTATTACGCGGAGCTGTTTTCCATGGAATATGAAGACTTTATCGAGGCTTATTTCGGCTCGGTAGAGACATTTGAGACAGAGCTGGAAGAAGCGGTCAAGGACAGCGTGAAAGAGGAACTGATACTGATGGCGATTGCGGAGACCGAAGAGCTGGATCTGACTGATGAGGAATATGCAGATGGTCTGGAAGAGTACGCAAGCGATTACGGTTATGATTCCGGTGAAGATATCGAAGCGGAGTATGGTGAGACCGAGATGCGGCGCTATATCCTGCTGGATAAAGTGTTTGACTTCCTGGTAGAGAACAATACCGTAGAGGACATCGTTGAAGAAGAGACGGAAACAGAGACTGAGACCGATACGGACACGGATGCTGCCGATGAAGCAGAGGATGCGGACGCAGCAGAAGAGGATACGGAAGGTGCTGATTCTGAAGCGGATACCGAAGAAGCTGAGATCGGGGCTGAGAGTGAACTGACGGAGACCGAAGCGCTGACGGATGCTGAGACCGAGACCGAGGCGTAAGATCAAAAACGCTTTTCATAATATGCCAGAATATGGCGATAAGTCATATCGCCTGAACCGCCTGCATAGACTGCAATAAAAAGGCTGCAAGCGAAGCGTGGTTGTCTGAGGTGTAAAGCGGACGGCAGATTCGCAGCGGCAGCGGTCTTTGGGCGGGTTAGCGGTATGAGGCAATTCTTAAAGAGGCATTATCTGCGGTTGCTCTCCGGTTTACGTGCTGAAACGGGAGAGCGGGTTGGACAATTTCGGAAACGGTTTTGTATGGTGACAGATTTAAAGAAAAAGGCGGCGGTGGCGGTTTTGTTTATCGCCGCTTTTTTTGCAGGGAGAGGGGCAGCACGTTTTATGGATGTGCAGGAGAGCACTCCTGTATTTGCGGAAATGACACGCGCAGCTCTGGCCGTCCCTGCAAGGCTTCGCGATGCCTTGGAAAGCCGCTTTGCAGTTGGCGTTACGCCGACCGAGGGAAACTGGGGCTTAAGCTTTCAGGAGGAGGGACAGCCGCCGGTGGCCAATGCCACTAAGGAGGAGCTGGCGCAGTATGACGCATATTATGCCGGAGATACGGAGGAAAAGGTTATTTATCTGACCTTTGACTGCGGCTATGAAAACGGCAATACGCCGGCGATTCTGGAAGCGCTGAAAAAGCACGGCGTGTCCGCGACTTTTTTTGTTGTGGGGAATTTTGTCTCGGACAATGCGGAGCTGCTTCGCCAGATGTTGGCGGAAGGGCATACGGTGGGAAACCACACGGCGCATCATCCGGATATGTCTGCGATTGCGGATATGGAGTCGTTTCAGGCGGAGATTGAGGAGCTGGAGGAGTTGTTTTACGAGGCGACAGGGCAGGAGATCACGAAGTATTACCGTCCGCCGCAGGGCAAATACAGCGAGAGCAATCTTTCCATGGCGCAGCAGCTGGGATATAAGACATTCTTTTGGAGCCTTGCTTATGTGGACTGGTATCAGGACGACCAGCCGACCGAGGAGGAGGCGTATGAAAAGCTGCTTGGCCGGATTCATCCCGGCGCGATCGTACTGCTGCACAATACCTCTTCAACAAACGCGGCGATCCTGGATGAACTTCTGACAAAATGGGAAGAGATGGGATACCGATTCGGAAAGCTGGAAGAGCTGTATAGTTAGCATGTGAGCAAAAAACGGAGAAAACAGAAATTGGGAAAATACCTTCTTGATCAATTAACCGAATATACGTCGTCAGATGCCTACCCGCTGCATATGCCGGGACACAAGCGGCAGATAAGCCTTTTTGAGCATCCGTATTCGATTGATATTACAGAAATCGATGGTTTTGACAATCTGCATCACACGGGATCTGGGGAAACGTCCCCCTGCACTCTGTCTACGGCAGATTGCGGCTTTGATGCGGAAACCGATTCGCGATGCGGAGTCTCTGGAGGAGGAATTCTGCATGCGGCGCAGGAGCGGGCTGCAAGACTGTATGGAGCAGAGGAGACATGGTATCTGATTAATGGAAGCACCTGCGGAATTCTTGCTGCGGTGTCGGCCGTCCTTCGGCGGGGCGAGCGGATCCTGATGGCGCGGAACAGTCATAAGGCTGCGTATCATGCGGTACTGCTCAACGGTCTGCATGTGACCTGGCTGTATCCCAAAATGGATGAGCACCGCGGAATCTATGGCAGTATTTGCGCGGAACAGGTGAGAGCGGCGCTTGACGGGCAGGGAAATGAGGAGACCGCAGGGCAGGAGCGTGGGATGCAGGCTGCGCAGCGGCAGGTGCCTGAACGCATACGGGCAGTTCTCATCACTTCGCCGACCTACGATGGGGTGGTGTCGGATATACGCGCGATCGCGGAGGAGGTACACCGCGCGGGTGCGCTGCTGATCGTGGATGAGGCGCACGGCGCGCATTTTGCCATGCATCCGTATTTTCCGGAATCCGCACTTGCCTGCGGCGCTGACATTGTGATCAACAGTCTGCACAAGACGATGCCGTCCCTGACACAGACTGCGCTGCTGCACGTACAGGGGCCGCGCGTGGACAGGGAGCGTCTGCGAAAATATCTTGCTATCTATCAGAGCAGCAGCCCGAGCTATGTCCTAATGGCAGGTATGGATGAGTGCGTCCGGCTGATGGAGACGCGGGGGCCGGAGCTGTTTGAATCATTTGTGCAGCGGCTGACCATATTGAGGGAGCGGCTGGGGAAAATGAAGGTACTGCACCTAGTGACCGGCAATGAGCCGGAGATTGCCGCGTTTGCGTTTGACCGTGCAAAGATTCTGATATCAACGGAGCGTATACGGACTACGGTTTTTCCGGCAGACAATGCTGTGAATGGTCCCGCTCTTGCGGAAATTCTGCGGAAGAGGTATCATCTTGAGGTAGAGATGGCGGCTGAAAATTATGTGACTGCCATCATGACGGTGGCAGACGCGCAGGAGGGCTTTGACCGTCTGGAAGCAGCGCTGCTGGAGATTGACGGGCAGTTGTGGGCGGCCGGAGTCTGCGGTGCGCATTCTGAAAACACGGCCTTTATTCGTCAGATGCGCTCCGTCGAAGTGATGACTATGGAGGAAGCGGACAATGCACCGCAGGAATCCGTACCGATTGGGCAGAGTACGGGGCGCACTGCGGCGGAATTTATTTATCTTTATCCGCCGGGGATTCCGCTGCTGGTGCCGGGCGAGCGTGTGCCGGACGGGCTGCCGGAGCTCCTCGCCAGATATCAGGCGGAAGGACTTAGCGTGCAGGGCATGGCTGATCACAGTGCGCAGACGATTCGCTGTGTGGAAGGATGAGAGATTATGGGAAAACTTTTTTATATCATGGGAAAAAGCGCCTCCGGGAAGGACACGCTCTACGAGGATCTCCTTTCCAGAAAAGAGCTGGGACTTCGTCCGCTTATTATGTATACGACGAGGCCGATACGGGCAAATGAAACGGATGGCGTGCAGTATCATTTTGTGACAGAGGAAAGCTTGCGCCGGATGGAGGCGGCAGGGAAAGTGATCGAGCTGCGCTCTTATGATACCGTGCAGGGAATCTGGTATTATTTTACGGCAGACAGCGACGCAGTAAATCTGCGGCATTACAATTACCTTGCGTTGGGGACGCTGGTGTCTTACCAGAAAGTGCGCGATTATTATGGAGTGGATCAGGTAGTGCCGCTCTATATTGAGGTGGAGGACAGGCTGCGCCTGGAGCGCTCAATGAAGCGAGAGGGAAAACAGGCTGTGCCGGATTATTCGGAAATGTGCCGGAGATTTCTGGCGGATCAGGAGGATTTTTCCGAGGAAAATATCAGACATGCGGGCATTACGAAACGTTTTCAGAACAATGAAGACCGCGAGATCTGTATGGACGAGCTGGCGGCATATATCAGCGGAATTGTGAAAGGACGGAACAGGTGATTCTGTGAAAATGGATTTACAGACGGACTGCGTCAGTGAAACAGAAATATAACAGGAATGCTTTTCAGAATTCGTGAAGTGTGTTATATTGTAAGTATTCAAATGATTCAGGACAGGCTTTTTAAATAATTCAGAAGAGTATCTGACGATTCAGGAAGAACGAAGGCACACGGGAGGATGCAATGGCAGGATTTGAGGAGATTCTTGGACATAAAAAAGAGGTATCGCATCTGGAGCAGGCAATTCGTTCCGGCAAGGTGAGCCATGCGTATATATTTAACGGAGAAAAGGGTACCGGCAAAAATATGCTTGCGAAGGCGTTTGCCCAGACCCTGCAGTGTGAGCGGATTCCGATTCCGTTCGGAGATTTTACGGGGCAGGACGCGGCTGAAAACGCAATGAAGATTGTGCCTTGCGGGGAATGTCATTCCTGCAAACAGGCAGCGAGCGGCAATCATCCGGATATTATTTTTCTGCAGCATGAGAAGCCGGCGAGCATCGGTGTGGACGACGTACGGGATCAGCTGGTCGGCGACGCGCAGATCCGGCCGTATAATGGCAGATATAAGATTTATATTATTTCCGATGCGGAAAAGATGACGGTGCAGGCGCAGAACGCGATCCTCAAGACGATTGAAGAGCCGCCGGAATATGTGATCGTATTGCTTTTGACAGCGAATGACCGGGCGCTGCTTGACACGATCCGCTCCCGCTGTGTGACGCTGAATCTAAAGCCGGTGCCGGACGATGTCGTGAAAGAGTATCTGATGGAGCAGATTCAGATCCCGGACTATCAGGCGGATATCTGCGCGGCGTTCGCGCAGGGGAATATCGGCAAGGCGGTGCGGCTGGCGTCCTCTGAGGATTTTAATGCGATTAAGAGCTCCGCGATGCGTCTGATCCGCAGCGCGGGAGATATGGAGATCAGCGCGATCATTGATTACGTGAAAGAGGTGCAGGACTACAGGATTTCCATTCAGGATTATCTGGATATCCTTGCGCTCTGGTATCGTGATATGGTCTATTATAAGGCGACGAAGGACATTGACGGGATTGTTTTCAAGGACGAGCTGCGTACGATCCGTGAGACGGTACAGCGCTGCTCCTATGAAGGCGCTGAGGAAGTGATGAAGGCGATTGAGACGGCAAAGGCCCGTCTTTCGGCGAATGTTAATTTTGATCTGACAATGGAGCTTTTGTTCCTTGTCATTAAGGAGAATATACATGGTTAAGATTATTGGAGTCAGATTCAGGGACGCAGGCAAGGTGTACTATTTTGACCCGAAGTCCTATGAGATCCACGCGGGGAACCACGTCATCGTGGAGACGGCGCGCGGAGTGGAGTACGGCACGGCCATCGGAGGCGTGCGCGAGGTGGCGGATGACGAGATCGTGCAGCCGCTCAAGGAAGTGGTCCGGGTAGCGACCGCGGATGATGACGCGCATGCGCTGCGCTGCCGGGAAAAAGAAAAAGAAGCCATGCGCATCTGTAGAGAAAAGATTGCGAAGCATGGTCTGGAAATGAAGCTGATCGACGCAGAGTATACTTTTGACAACAGTAAGGTGCTTTTTTATTTTACCGCGGATGGGCGGATTGATTTTCGTGATCTGGTAAAAGATCTGGCGGCGGTGTTCCGCATGCGGATCGAGCTGCGGCAGGTCGGCGTGCGTGATGAGACGAAGCTGTTAGGCGGCATCGGCATCTGTGGGCGTGTGCTGTGCTGCCATTCGTATCTTTCTGATTTCGCACCGGTGTCGATCCGTATGGCGAAGGAGCAGAATCTTTCCCTCAATCCGACCAAGATCTCGGGAGTCTGCGGGCGCCTGATGTGCTGCCTGAAGAATGAGGAGGAGACTTACGAGTACCTGAACAGCCGAATGCCTGGACAGGGCGACACGGTGACAACTGCGGACGGCCGTCAGGGTACCGTGCAGAATCTCAATGTCCTGCGCCAGCGCGTGAAGGTGCTTTTTGAGGAGAATGAAGAAAAAGAAATCGAGGAATTCGGCGTCGAAGACCTGACCTTCCGTCCGAGACGCAAAAAGGAAAAGCCCGCGAAAAACCGGGAGAAGAATAAGGAAAAAGACCGCGACAAAAATGCGGATGGAGATAAAAATCCGGATAAAGGGAAAAACGCAGATAAGGGAAAGAACGCGGATCGTGACAACGACAGAGAATCGGGCAGGAACCGAAACCATGGCCGAAATCACGATAAGAGCCGGAACGAGAATCGCTCCGCGGCTGGCGTCACGCAGGAGGAAGGAACGCAGACTTCATGAACATCGTATTGAAAGATGGCGAGCACATTGACGATCTGAGCCGCAGTGGTCTGCGTATTATCCAGAGCGAGCATCTGTTCCGCTTCGGGATGGACGCCGTGCTTCTCTCCGGATTTGCGAAGGTGAAAGAAGGCGGGCGATCGCTCGACCTTGGTACCGGCACCGGAATTATTCCGATTCTGATGACCGCGAAGACGCCGGGCAGGCATTTTACCGGGCTGGAGATTTCAGCGCTGAGCGCGGACATGGCGTCCCGCAGCGTGGTGCTGAATGAGCTTACTGATAAAGTTGCGATTATAAAGGGAGATATCAAAGAAGCCGACGCGCTGTTTGCACCGGCTTCTTTTGATACCATTACATCAAATCCCCCCTATTTGCAGGGCAGCCACGGTCTTTTGAATCCGGATCCGGAAAAGGCGGCGGCGCGCCATGAGGTTTACTGTACTCTGGAGGATGTTGTGCGCGCAGCGGCCGTACTGCTCGTCCCGGGCGGACATTTTTATATGGTACACCGCCCGTTCCGCCTGGCTGAGATCATCTGCACCCTGTCACAGTACGGTCTGGAGCCGAAGCGGATGCGGCTTGTCTATCCATATGTCGACAAAGAGCCGAACATGGTGCTGATTGAAGCCGTGCGCGGCGGCCGTGCGAGGATGACCGTAGAAAAGCCGCTGATCGTGTATGAACGTCCTGGCGTGTACAGCAGGGAAATTATAGAGATTTATGGGTACTGACAGGAAAAGAATACAAAATCCGGCAGATTGAGACCTGGAGAGTGCAGGTATTTCCTTCTTAAATTTTCATAAAGTGATTGCATGTCAGACCTGTTGTTATTAAAATGAGACTGCAACCGTTTGGCACCCTCGCAGTTACAAGATAAGATAGGAACAGAAAGGACGCAGGCCGTATGGACGCATATGTGAAACTGGAGCATGTGACGAAGATTTACCGCATGGGCGAGGTTGAGATCCATGCGGTAGACGGTATCGATTTTGAGATAGAAAAGGGCGAGTTTGTTGTCATTGTCGGTCCGAGCGGCGCTGGAAAGACGACGGTTTTGAATATCCTGGGTGGGATGGATTCGGCGAGCAGCGGGCGTGTTCTGGTGGATGGAAATGATATTGCGAAATACAACCAGAGAAAGCTGACGGCCTATCGGAGAAACGACATTGGCTTTGTCTTCCAGTTTTACAATCTGGTGCAGAATCTGACTGCGCTGGAGAATGTGGAGCTGGCGAACCAGATCTGCCGCCACCCGCTGAATGCGGAGACGGTTCTCAAAGAGGTTGGCCTTGGCATGCGGATGAAAAATTTTCCGGCACAGCTCTCCGGCGGTGAGCAGCAGCGCGTTTCGATTGCCCGGGCACTGGCGAAGAATCCGAAGCTTTTGCTCTGCGACGAGCCGACCGGCGCGCTGGATTATCAGACCGGCAAGTCGATCCTGAAGCTTTTGCAGGATATGTGCAGGGAGCGGGGGATGACGGTGATTGTGATCACGCACAATTCGGCGATCGCTCCGATGGCGGACCGCGTGATCCGGATTAAGAACGGGCAGGTGGCCGATCTGTACATGAACGAGAAACCGATGTCCGTGGAGAAAATTGAGTGGTAGTGATTATTGCGGTACGGAACAGTTATGAATGGTAGTTGATCGGATATGAAAAAACGTGCGTTGAAAAAAGATTTCCGGATGGAAGTAAAAAAGACGATGAACCGCTTTTTGTCCATTTTTCTGATTGTGGCATTGGGCGTGTCTTTTTTTTCCGGGCTTCAGTCCGCGGCGCCTGATATGCGCGCTACGGAGGACGCTTATTATGACGATTACAATTTAATGGATATCCGTGTGATCAGCACGATGGGGCTGACAGACGATGATGTAGACGCGATCGCGGACGTGGAGGGCGTGGCGCTTACGGAAGGCAGTTATATGGAGGATGTCTACGTGGGCGATGACGAGTCGCAGGCGGTGCTTCACATAGAGGCTTTTCCGGAGACAATGAATCAGGTCGCCCTGATGGAAGGCAGCCTCCCGGAACGTGCGGGTGAATGTTATCTGGATCAGGATTTTGCGGACACATACGGGTATGAAGTCGGAGATACGCTGGAGATCACGGTGGAGGATGAGGACGACAGCGCTCTGGTTCACCGGGAATTTACAATCACCGGCATCGGTTACAGCCCCTGCTATATCGCGTTGGATCGCGGAAGTACGACGCTTGGGACAGGCGAGGTCTCAGGCTTTATTTACGTGACGGCGGAGGAATTCGATTCGGATGTCTACAGTGTCGTGTATGTACAGGTGGAAGGAGCGAAGGAGGAGACGGCCTACACGGATGCCTATGACGATCTGGTGGAGAAAGTTCTGGAGCGGATTGAGGCAATCGAGGATGTGCGGTGCGAGATCCGTTACGCGGAAGTGATCGGGGAAGCTGAGTCGGAGATTGAGGATGCGAAGCAGGAAGTCGAGGATGGCAGGGCTGAACTGGAGGATGCAAAGGCGGAGCTTGAAGACGCCAAAGCCGAGGCTGAGTCTGAGCTGGCAGAGGCGGAATCGGAGCTTCTTGACGCGGAGGAACAGCTGGCGGACGGCAAAACCGAATTGGAAGATTCGAAAGAGACGGTTGCGGAGGCTGAGTCTGAGCTGGCGGACGGTGAAGCGGAGCTTGCTGAAAATGAGGAGACGATCGCCGAGGCGCGAAGTCAGATAAAGGAAGCATTTGCTACGCTGAAATCGGGCGAGGCAGATTATAAAAACGGGCTTGTCGAATATGAGAGCGAGTCTGAGGATGCGACGGCGCAGCTGGAGTCGGCGCAGGAAGAGATTGATTCCGGGTGGGAGCAGATTTCATCCGGATGGGAACAGTATAATTCCGCTCTGACAGAGGTCACGTCCGGCGAGACACAGTTTGCGCAGGCGGAATCCGAGCTCGCCGAAGGGCAGGCTGCATATGAACAGGGTGTGAAAGATCTGGCGGCAAGCCAGAGCGCTTATGAGACTTCGGAGTCGGAGCTGGAAGCCGGCAAAACGGCTCTTGAGGCTGCAAAGTCGGAGCTTGAGACACAGCAGAGCACGTATGATGCCGGACGCACCGAGTTGGATGCGGCGTGGGAGACTTACAATACCGGCGCAGCAGAGCTCGCCTCTTCGCAGAGTGCGTATGATACGGCTGCGGCGCAGGTGGAAAGTCTTCGTACAAGCTATAATACCGCCGCAGCGGCAGTGACGAGTGCGCAAAGCGCGTATGATACGGCGGTATCGCAGGCCGCGGCGCTGACATCCGGGATTGAGACGCTGAACAGTGAAATTACAGCATTGAAAGAACAGATTGCATCGGCAGATGAGGGAGAAGACACATCTGCTCTGGAAGCGCAGGTCGCCGAAAAACAGACAGATCTGGAGCAGAAACAGAGCGAACTGGCTGCGGCAAACGCACAGGTGGCGTCGCTGCCGCAGACCATTGCGGAGGCGCAGGCGACCGCATCTGCTTTGCAAAGTCAGCTGACGAGTGCCGAGAGTACGTTGGCTGTACAGAAAAGCGCGCTGGATACCGCTTCGGCGACTTTGGCAGCGACAAAGGAGAAGCTGGATGCACAGGAGACGCAGATGGCAGCGGCAAAAGCGGCTCTGGATGCGGCCTCCGCCCAGATTGCGGAGCGGGAAGCGACACTGACGGCCGGTGAAGAACAGCTTGCAGCAGCAAAGACGCAACTTGAGGAAGGGCAGGCGACACTGGATGCAACTGCGGCACAGCTTTCGTCGGGGAAGAAAGAGCTGGAGACCAAAAAGCAGGAGCTTGCGGAAGCGAAGGAAACGCTTGCCGCGACGAAGACGCAGCTCGAGGAGTCGGAGATTTCTCTTGCGGAGGCACAGACGGAGGTGGACGACGGCTATGCCGCGCTGGAAGATGCACGCGGGCAGCTTGCGGACGCACGGGCAGAGCTGGATGAGGGCTGGGCGGAATACTATTCTTCTTTATATGAATATAAATATGGAGTGAAACAGCTGAACGAGGGGCATCAGGAGCTTGCGGACGCAAGAGCTGAGCTTGAAGACGCGCAGGATCAGATCGCTGAGGCGGAATCTGAGATCGCGGAAAATGAGCAGACGATCGCTGACGGCTGGGAAGATTACGAGGAAGGAAAAGCCGAGGCAGAACAGGAGATTGCCGACGCGGAGCAGGAAATCGCAGACGCCGAACAGGAAATCGCGGACGCGGAGCAGGAGATTGCCGATGCGGAAGCAGAACTTTCTGAACTCAGTTATCCGAACTGGTATGTGTATGACCGCAGCTGCCTCCCGGAGAATACGGAGTATGGTGAGAACGCGGACCGTATGACGAACATTGCCCAGGTGTTCCCGGTGATCTTTTTCCTGGTCGCGGCATTGATCAGTCTGACCACTATGACCCGTATGGTTGAAGAAGAGCGTACGCAGATCGGCACCCTGAAGGCTCTCGGCTACGGCAAATGGGATGTCGCCAAAAAGTATCTGAAATACGCATTCTGGGCGACTCTGTGCGGAAGTGTATTCGGCATTTTGTTCGGCGAAAAGGTTTTTCCGTGGGTTATTATCAAGGCGTACCAGATTCTGTATCAGTACCAGCCAAATATTCTTTTGCCGTACAACTGGGAATATGGTCTGGCGGCTTCCGGCATCGCGCTGGTGTGCACGGTCGGCGCAGCGTTTGCGTCATGCTACCGGGCGCTCGGCACCGCTCCGGCGCAGCTGATGCGGCCGCCTGCGCCGAAGGAAGGCAAACGAGTCTTTTTGGAGCGGATTCCTTTTATATGGAAACATCTGAATTTTAACTGGAAATCTACGGTGCGGAATCTCATGCGCTACAAAAAGCGCCTGCTGATGACGATCCTTGGTATCGGCGGCTGTATGGGTCTGCTTCTGGTGGGCTACGGGCTGCGGGATTCCATCGGAGATGTCGGTGTGCTGCAGTTTGGCGAGCTTCAGACCTACGACGCGATGCTTGTCTATGACGCAGATGCTAAAACATCCGATCTGGAGGAACTTCAGGAGGCGGTGAATGCTGAGGGGACGATCACCTTTTCGAAACGGTTTTACATGCAGAATGTGGATATCGCCCAGCAGGATGCGGACGGCACCGGGAAGCAGTGGTCACTCTATCTCTATGTGCCGGAGAATCTGCAGGATATCGACGAATTCCTGACTTTCCGCAGCCGGACAGAAGACGAGACTTATGCATTGACAGACGAGGGAGCGATTGTTACGGAAAAAATTGCGCAGAAATTTAACCTTTCCGCAGGAGATACGCTTTCGTTCAGTCTTGATGACGGCAGTACGGTGGAAGTGCCGATCGCAGCCGTCTGTGAGAATTATCTTTATAATTATATCTATCTGACACCGGCACTTTACGAGGAGGTGTTTGGCGAGGAACCGGAGTACAACAGTATTTTCTTCTGTGTGGCAGACTCGTCAGGCGGCGGGGATGTTTCGGATGCTTTGGGCAATGAGGATATTTCGATGACGCTTGAGGAAATCGGCAGTGTGCTTCTGACGTACGATGCGTCGCTGAGTATTACCTACACGGAGTCGCTGCAGGAGACGATTGAAAATATGCTGAGCGCGTTGGATCTGGTTATCATTGTACTGATCGTATCGGCGGGACTGCTGGCGTTCGTTGTGCAGTATAACTTGAACAACATCAGCATCAACGAGCGCCGCCGCGAGCTGGCGACTTTGAAAGTACTGGGCTTTTTTGACGGAGAAGTATCCGCTTACATATTCCGTGAAAATGTCATCACCACTATCGTCGGTGCAGTGGCCGGCTGCCTGATCGGCAAGGGGCTGCATGCTTTTGTCATCACGACGGTTGAGGTCGATACCTGTATGTTCGGGCGCTCCATTTATCCGATGAGCTTTCTTTATAGCACGCTGTTCACAGTCGCGTTCTCCGTCATCGTGAATATCGCGATGCATTTTAAGCTGAAGAAGATTGATATGGTGGAGTCGCTCAAGAGTGTGGAGTGATTGTAAAAGTTTGAAATTCGGCAAGATTTAACTGGACGCATACCAGAAAAATGTGTATGATAGATTTCAGAAATGATTTATGAAGAGAGGAGGATTTTACGAAATGCTTGAGGAGCTGAAGAAACAGGTCTATGAAGCGAATATGGAACTGCCGAAGCGGAATCTGGTGACGTACACATGGGGGAATGTGAGCGGACTGGACCGGGAGACGGGATATTTCGTGATCAAGCCGAGCGGCGTGGATTATGAAAAGCTGACGCCGGATGATATGGTGGTGATGGACCTTGACTGCAATAAGATCGAGGGCCGCTATAAGCCGTCTTCGGACACGGCGACGCACGCGGAGCTGTATAAGGCGTTTCCGGAGCTGGGAGGTGTTGTTCATACGCATTCGCCGTGGGCGACCTCATGGGCGCAGGCCGGACGCGATATTCCCTGCTACGGGACGACACATGCGGATTATATGTATGGCCCGATTCCGTGTGCGAGAAGCCTGACTCCGGAGGAGATCAACGGAGAATATGAGAAGAACACCGGACTGGTGATCATTGAGACATTTAAGACGAGAGGCATCAATCCGGTCTATGTGCCGGCGGTGCTCTGCACGAACCACGGCCCGTTCACCTGGGGCAAGGATGCATCTGAAGCGGTACATAACGCGGTGGTGCTGGAAGAGGTGGCAAAGATGGCCTGCCGCACCGAGCTGATCAATCCGCGTGTGACGCCTGCACCGGACTCTATCAAGGAGAAACATTTCATGAGAAAGCACGGCGCGAATGCGTACTACGGGCAGTGAGATTTTTTCGGTATAGAACCGGCTGATGCAGCAGGCAGATGAGAGAAGGCTCCACCTGTCTGCGATAAAGCCGGGAAAATGTATAGAAAAGAAAGGGATACAGTGATGACTATTCTTGAGCTTCAAAAAATGGCGAACGAAGTTCGCAAGGGCATTGTGACAGGTGTGCACAGTGCAAAGGCAGGGCATCCGGGCGGATCACTCTCCTCAGCGGATGTATTTACGTATCTGTATTTTCAGGAAATGAACATTGATCCGAAGAATCCGAAGGATCCGGATCGTGATCGTTTCGTACTTTCCAAGGGACACAACGCTCCGGGGTATTATTCCGCAATGGCGCACCGCGGCTATTTTCCGGTAGAGGATCTGGTGACGCTGCGTCATACCGGGTCGCATCTGCAGGGACATCCGTGCATGCAGCATATTGCAGGTATTGATATGTCCTCCGGTTCTCTGGGCCAGGGCATTTCCGCGGCAGTCGGCATGGCGCTTGCCGGAAAGATGGATCAGAAATCTTACCGTGTCTACACACTGCTCGGCGACGGCGAGATCCAGGAAGGCCAGGTCTGGGAGGCAGCGATGTTTGCCGGACACCGCAAGCTGGACAACCTCTGCGTGATCGTGGACAACAACGGTCTGCAGATTGACGGAAAGATCGAGGACGTCTGCTCTCCGTATCCGATCGATAAGAAATTCGAGGCGTTCAATTTCCACGTGATCAACGTGGCGGACGGCAACGACATGCAGCAGCTCGCGGACGCGTTCGCGGAGGCGAGAACGGTCAAGGGTATGCCGACCGCTATCATTATGAAGACAGTCAAGGGCAAGGGAGTTTCCTTCATGGAAGGACAGGCCGGATGGCACGGCAAGGCGCCGAACGATGAAGAATACGCGATCGCGATGGCAGATCTGGAGAAAGTGGGGGAAGCATTATGTCAGAAGTAAAAAAGATTGCGACAAGACAGAGCTACGGCGAGGCTCTGGCTGAGCTCGGAAAAGAGCATGAAAACCTTGTGGTTCTGGACGCTGACCTTGCAAACGCGACCAAGACCGACACATTTAAGAAAGTATTTCCGGAGCGCCACATCGACTGCGGTATCGCGGAGTGCAACATGATGGGCATTGCCGCAGGCCTTTCCACGACCGGTAAGGTGCCGTTTGTCAGCACCTTTGCAATGTTTGCTTCCGGCCGTGCGTATGAGCAGGTAAGGAACTCCATCGGCTATCCGCATCTCAACGTCAAGATTGGTGCGACGCATGCAGGCATTTCCGTAGGCGAGGACGGCGCGTCCCATCAGTGCAACGAGGATCTGGCTCTGATGCGCGAGATTCCGGGTATGGTAGTCATTAACCCGTCCGACGATATTGAGGCGAAAGCTGCCGTAAAGGCTGCTTACGAACACGAGGGTCCGGTTTATCTGCGCTTCGGCCGTCTTGCGGTTCCGGTGATCAATGACAATCCGGATTATAAGTTCGAGATCGGCAAGGGTGTAGTGCTCAAAGAGGGCACAGACGTGACGATCATTGCGACCGGCCTTTGCGTCGGCAGCGCGCTCGACGCGGCTGAGATGCTCGAAAAAGACGGCGTATCCGCTCAGGTAGTCAACATCCACACGATCAAGCCGCTCGATGAGGAGCTGGTCGTTGCGTGCGCGAAAAAGACCGGCAAGGTCGTGACTGTGGAAGAGCATTCCGTGATCGGAGGCCTCGGCAGCGCAGTCTGCGATACCCTTTGCGCAAAAGCACCGACACAGGTGCTGAAGATTGGCGTGCAGGATGTGTTTGGCGAGTCCGGTCCGGCGGTTGAGCTTCTGAAAAAGTACAAGCTGGACGGCGCAGGTGTGTACGAGCAGGTAAAGGCGTGGGTATAAAAAGATAATAAAGAATGTATATCAGAAAAACCGTCTGGATTGCCAGGCGGTTTTTCTGTGCAGACTTTCGCAGCGAGGGTAAAGACCTGCTTTGAGCAAAAAGTCGGATTCCTGGTAAGGCGCCGGATGGGAAATCATTTTTATAAGTTTGTCGTAGCTGTTGATTCGCATAAATGATTATAAAACAGGGACACTCAGGAAACGATAAGACAGTACTTCAAAGTAAGTTGAAATGATATTGAAACCAAATTGAAGTTGAAATTGAAGTAATATTGAAGTTGACATTGAAATGAAATTGAAGTAATATTGAAACACAATTCAAAAATAAAACAAACTGAGGTGATCCTGTGTATCTGGAAGAAATCATCAATAACATACAGCTGGAAAATGATAAATATGAGAGCAAGAGCAGACTGAATCGGGAGGATGTTGTTGGCTGGCTGAAGAGCATAGCGGGTTTTGCTAATGCATCGGGCGGAGATTTTTATGTTGGCGTGGAGGATAAGACAAATAAACTGATCGGGTTTGATCGGGCAGAGGCTGACAACGAACGAAATTTTTTTAATAATCAGGTAAACGAGCATCTGGTGCCGAGACCGCAGATGAAGCTTTCTTTTGTGCGTTATGAGATAAAGGGAAGTGAACGATTCATTCTCCATATTCAGATTTCGGAATCCGCAGTGAAACCGGTTATTTTGAAATATAAGGGCATTCCGTCCATTTTTATGAGAAGGGACGGTTTCACAAATGGCGCAACTTATGAAGAAATCATTGAGATGAGTGTAAAAAGCAAAAACACTCAGTATGACGTTTTGGCTTCAGAAGAAAAATATGAAGCGTCAAAGTTTCGTATTCTCCGTGAGTTTTATTCTTCCCATAACAATGGTAAGACGCTGACAGACAAGGCTTTGCGCTCTATGGGGTTTTATGATGAGGATGGTTTACTTGCAAATGGCGCGGTATTGTTTGAAGACGATTATCAGGGGAAAAAGACAGAGGTGCAATGTTCTGTTTTTTCGGGATTTACGAAAGGAAGCGAGCGAATCATAACGATCAATCGTTTTCAGGGGAATCTGATTTCCGTCATCAACTATATGACAGAGTTTGTGACACAGCGCATGAACCATTCTGTGATAAAGCGGGAAAATACAAGGGAAAATATTGACGCCTATCCGAAGAGGGCCCTGTTTGAAGGGGTGATAAATGCTGTGGCGCATCGGGACTATTTTCTGGACGGGACGCAGATTCAGGTCGATATGTTTCGGGACAGACTGGAAATATCGTCGCCGGGCAGCTTCTACAGAGGAGAGAAATTAGGGAAGACCTATGATCTGTCCGGCATTATATCAAAAAGAAGGAATGAACTGATAGCCGCTGTATTAGTAAGCTGTAATGTCATGGAGGCAGCCGGTACCGGGTTTGACAAGATTATTGAAGAATACAGGGGGCAGGATGAATCGCACCGCCCGTATATTTATTCGTCATCGGATCATTTTACGCTCGTGCTGCCTGATCTGACTTATGAGGAAGGAGTAGAGGACAGTGCGCTTCCTGTGCTGATGTTTGTCCCGGTGGAAAATGGGACTGTCTATGACAGCAGGGTTCTTTCATTCTGCTATCATCAGGCTCATAAGACTTCGGAAATTGCAGAATATCTGGGGATCAGTGATTCTACGTATTTGCGGAAACAGGTGCTTGAAAATCTTGTGAAGAATCAGTATCTGGAGAAAGGAAAAATTTCAAGGGCAGCATTTTATAAGACAAATCCGGATATGGTGACGGTTGAATAAAAATGAAGGAGAACCGTCCGAAGAGTCAGGCGTGCATGGCGAAATCAGGGTTATTGACTGATGCGTTTTTACAGCAAAAAACGGGTTGACAAATCCGCACTCATATGCCAAAATAAAAACAATATATTTAAGAAAAACCGATGATGTGAAGGTCAAACAGGAGATGCGCTCACAGAGAGCGGGTGGTGCTGGGATACCCGCAGTAAGCAGCCTGCAAATGGGTCACGGAGGGTGAGGTGAACACCGCGTGTGGAGCCTGATGCCGCATAGAGCAATGTTATCCGTATTGCAGCGGCAGGACGGCACGGTCAGTAGCCGAGACGCATGCCTGCGTTAAAGGCCGGAAATGTGTTCGCATTTCGCAGAGTGGTTGTCTTGTGCTTTATCCGGAGGAAAGCAAAAAGCAGGAGCTCGGTTCAGAAATGACCGGTTCGGACTCTTTCGGTAAAACAAAGATGGCAAATAAGGTGGTACCGCAGAAGAATGATCTGTCCTTATATAAGGGCAGATTTTTTTACTTTACAGATATTTTTTTGTGATTAAAGTGGAAAATAGTAACTGTTTGATCAGCCCGGTATCTGCGGAAAATGACACATTTTCCTTCTCCCGCGAGTGCGGCGGGGGATGGGTTTAAAACAAGCACGGAAAGGGAAAAATCATGGCAGAGAAAAGACAGGTCACGAATGACAACCAAACCGGCTTAAAGAACATCAACAATCTGATTCTGGTGGGAATCATGATGGCAGTGGGCGTGGTGCTGCGCCTTTGCGCGGGCTTTCTGGTGCTGGGAAATATGCACCCGAATTTCCTGATCGCGACATATTGCCTTTCCATTCTGGTGGTTCGCCCGAATGTAAAGGAAGCGGCGATTATCGGGTTTATCTCCGGCTGCATCAGCCAGATCGGGACCTCCATGGCATGGCTTGGACTGGGTAGTGAGACACTGGGCGCGATCGTGATGTGCCTGCTCGTAACACTTCCGAATCCGCTTCCGAAGGCAGGAAAGGCTCTTGTATATACGTTTATCACAACGCTGGTTTCCGGTTTTGCTTTTATCGGACTGGCAGCGCTGACCTACGCGAATCCGATGCCGATGGCACAGTTCCTCAATATGGCGCTTGTTACGGTGGTGACTGCGGCGTTGAACTGCGTGATCGTTACAGTTCTTAGCATTCCGGTGGATAAGATTATTAACAAAGAATGATAAATAAGAATAGGGGTTCCTATTCTGGATGAAGCTTCGTACTTGCTGCGAAGGATGTATGAAAATGAACAAAAAATGCTCTGACAGATTCGGACGCTGGTTGGAAGACAAGCGGTGCGAAAAAATGAGAAGAAAGCAGACGGCAGACATGATTGAATGTAAGGATTTCAGCTTTTGCTATAAGGGGCAGGAACAGAATGCCCTGAACAACATCAACCTTGTGATCAGGGACGGGGATTTTCTCGGTATCACGGGCAATTCCGGCGCGGGGAAATCCACGCTGACCTATGCGTTTTCCGGTATTGTGCCGCATCATTTCCCGGGAGATTTTTACGGGGCGGTGAAGGTGAACGGCAGGGATACCGTAGATGTGCAGACGGAGGAGCTGGCGCGGTTTGTCGGGGAAGTCTTTCAGGATATCGACAGCCAGATGGTGTCCTCCGAGGTGGAGGATGAGATCCTGTTCGGTCTGGAGAATTTCGGGCTGCCTCATGATCAGATCGGACAGAGACTGGATGAGGTGCTCTCGATGCTGAAGATCAGCGATCTGCGGCACCGTCAGATCAGCTCGCTCTCCGGCGGACAGAAGCAGAAGGTGGCGATCGCCTCGATTCTGGCGATGCAGCCGGAGATCATCGTGCTGGATGAGCCGACCGGCGAGCTGGATCCGCAGAGCACGATCATGATTTATGAAATATTGAAACAGCTGAATGAGGAGTTTGGCAAGACGATCATTGTCGTGGAGCAGAAGATCATGATCTTAAGCCAGTATGCGAAACGAATTGCGGTGCTGGATGAAGGGAAGCTGGTCTTTGACGGGAAAAGCAATGAGATCGTCGATCAGCAGGAGTTGTTTGATTCGCTTGGCATCAGTGTGCCGCGGGTCGTTCGTCTGGGGAACCGTCTGAAATGCGAGGGACTTTATGGCGGGCCGATCCCCACGGATGTCGATCAGGCCGAGACGATGGTGAGGGAGGTGCTGGGATGCTGAGAACAGAGCATGTACTTCATCGCAGCCCGGCTGTGAGAGCACTGACGAAGATAAGGGAGGTACCGGGATGCTGAAATTTGACCATGTATCGTTCTCTTATCCGGGCATGGAGCAGACAGTGAAGGACCTCTCGTTCGAGGTACACGCGGGTGAGGTTGTGGCCATGATCGGCAGCAACGGCGCGGGGAAATCTACCGTGAGCCGTCTGGCAAACGGCCTGCTGCGTCCGGATTCCGGTCATGTATATGTAGACGGGGAGGACACCGGAAAAGTCCGCACCAGCGCGATCGCAAAAAAGATCGGTTTCCTGTTTCAGAATCCGGATCGCCAGATCTGCCAGAATACGGTGCGCGAGGAGATCGCGTTTGGCCCGCAGGTGCAGGGTGTCCCGCAGGACGAGATTGAAAGACGCACGGAAGAGATGCTTCAGACCTTTGAACTGGATGGGGACTGGTTCCCGTTTACGAGGTCGAGAGGCGAGCGCCAGAGGATTGCGCTTGCGAGTGTGCTGGCGTGCAATCCGCGGCTGGTTATTCTGGACGAGCCGACGACCGGACTGGACTACCGGGAATGCATCCGTATCATGGATTATATTACCGGACTGAGCTTCGAAAAAGGGCTGACGGTACTGATGGTCAGCCACGATATGGAGCTGGTGCAGGAGTATGCCCAGCGTGTGCTGGTACTGACGGACGGGCGTCTCGTGGACGAAGGCCCGACCGGAAGAATCATGAAGGATATGTCGGTGCTTGGGCAGGCACATGTGCTGCCCGCGCAGATTCCGATGCTGGCGTTGCGGTTCGGGGATAAATTCTCCGATGTCTATACGGTGGAGGAAATGGCGGAGGCGATTCATCGCGAGAAAGCTGCTGTGACAGGTGAAAAAGGCGGGAAAGGAGCGAGTTCATGAATTTACTGGATTATGTACCCGGAGACTCCTTTCTGCATAAGCTGAATCCGGTGATGAAACTGCTGGCGGCGTTCCTGTACGGGATTGCCTGTATCATCTGCAACAATGTGATCATGGAGCTTATTTTTATCGTGCTGATGATCCTGATCTCCTCGTTTGCGGGTCTGCAGAAACGGGCGCTGCGTCTGACGAAGAACCTGCTGGTTCTGGGTCTGATCATGTTTATTCTGCAGCTGCTGTTTGTGCGTACCGGCGATCCTTTGCTGGTGATCGGCGGATTTTGCGTATTTACTGTTGGCGGTCTGATGAGCGCATTGCTCTTAAGCTTTCGTATCGTGGCGACCATGCTTCCGCTGATGCTGCTTTTTGCAATCACGCGGATGAACGACCTGTGCGGAGCGCTTGTTAAAAGGCTGCATGTTCCGTATCGTTACGCGTTTATTGTTACGACGGCATTTCGTTTTGTGCCGCTTTTTACGACGGAATTTCATGATATTGAGGACGCGCAGAAAGCGCGGGGCGTGGAATACGATACCGGAAATATTTTCCGGAGGCTGAAGCTGATCGTGCCGCTGTTTGTGCCGCTGCTCATTTCCAGCATGAAAAAGGTGGACGCGGGAGCGATGAGTGCGCAGCTGCGCGGATTTAATCTGCGGACGACGCAGAGCGGCTATCATGAGTATCCGTTCCACAGGTGCGATGCAGTGTGTCTGCTGTTTCTGGCGGCGGTGCTGGCCGTGTCGGTAGCAGGGATGATATTGATATGATTGCGAGAGGCGCTGAGCGCCAGTGGCGCTCGGTTAGCGCGGACCGGAGCGGCAGCGGAGACCGAAGCACGCAGCAATCCGTGTATCATATAGTAGGTGGACTTTACAGAAAGGAAGCGGGCGGCGTATGGACGCAAAAATTTCCCTCGGATACGGCGAGGAACAGGTGGAATTTGAGATCAGCGGGGCGGCCTCGGTCGAGACGATCCTCCCGAATCCGATGGAGGAGATCACCGATCTGAAGGCGGCGTTTGTACATTCCATCGAGGATGGTGTGATCGGCGGGAAGCCGCTGGCCGAAGTGATCGGGAGAGAAGATGAAGTAACGATCGTGGTCAGCGATGTCACGAGAAGCTGGATGCATCAGGATCAGGTGATGCCGCTGCTGGTCGATTATCTCCATGACAAAATCGGTGTGGCGTATGAGCGGATAGTTGTCCTGATCGCAGTGGGAACGCACCGGCATTCCACACCGCAGGAGCTTGTGAAGATTTGCTCGCAGAAGGTCGTTGACCGGGTGCGCGTGGTCGATCATGACTGCGACGCGCCGGATCTGGTCTACGTCGGGACGACGTCCCGGGGTACCGAGGTGTGCGTGAACCCGCTGGTGGTGGGGCGCAGGGTCATCGTCGTGGGCGGCACGGTCCACCATATGATGGCCGGATTCGGCGGAGGACGGAAAAACCTGCTGCCGGGCGTGTCGGGTCGTGATTCGATCCGCCAGAATCACAGGCGTGCGCTTGACCCGGAAAAAGCGATGACAGATGCCCGCGTCGGCTGCTGTAAGCTGACGGACAACCCGATCCATGAGGATATGATGGAGGCTGCGCATCTGGTTCACGCGGATTTCGGCATTAATCTTGTGGTGGCCGCGAGCGGCATACACAGCGGTATTTTCTCGGGTGAGATGGACGCTGCCTGGGAGGCGAGCTGCGACTTCCAGAGGAAATGCTATGAGATCGAAGTGAAAGAACCGGCGGACATTGTGCTCTGTTCCAGCGGCGGCGCGCCGAAGGATATGAATCTGTATCAGGGCTGCAAGGGCATGCTGAACGCCATGCGGGCGTTAAAGCCGGGCGGCACTATGCTCTGGACCTGCAAATGCCCGGAGGGCGGCGGTGCGCCTGATTATTTCAGCTGGCTGAAGCCGCTTAAGGAGGGACATCTGGATGCTTCCTTGCGGGCGGATTTTACCATCGGCGGCTACATATTTTATTTGACAGTGGAGCAGCTGAACAAAGCCGGTCACGTCTACACACTGACGGAGCTTGATCCTGAAATGGTCCGCCCGATGGGGATGGAGGCGTCCGCTGATCTGGCGGAATTAGTGAAAAAGATTGATTTCACCGGGAAAAAGGTATATGTGCTTCCCTATGCGGGAAGCGTTGTGCCGGTGTGATGAACGATATTTCCCGCTTCCGGCAGTTTTTCTGCTGGTGTGATGAATGATATTTCCCGCTTCCGACAGATTTTCTGCCGGGAAGGATGCGGAAATAGCAACAGGTAACTGTTCGGTGTCTTGCGGCAAGCGCAAGGGGCTGAATTAGAAATAATGTCCAAAATGAAAGGAGAAACCAAAATGAAAAAGAAATTTGCAGTATGCGCAATTGCGGCAGCAATGGCAGCGATGTCTGTATCAGGCACGGCAATGGCAGAGGAGTACAAGGTAGGTATTTTGAAGCTCATGGATCACGCTTCTCTGGACCAGATCGAGAACGCGATTCTGGCAGAGCTGGACGCACTCTCTGAGGAAGGTGAAGACACCTATGTCTATGAGGGCTATGTGTACAGCGGTAACGCAGATTCCTCGACAATGATGCAGCAGGCGTCTCAGCTGGTTAATGACGATGAAGTAGACATCGTGATCCCGATTGCGACGATGCCGGTAAGTATTCTGCAGGAAGAGATCGAGGATTCCGGCAAGGACATCCCGATTGTATTTGCGGCTGTTTCCGATCCGGTCGGCTCTGAGCTGGTGGAGTCAATGGAAGAGCCGGGCGGCATTATCACAGGTACGAGCGACGCGCTGAATACCGAGGCAATTCTGGATCTGATGTTTATCGCGAATCCGGATCTCGACAAGGTAGGTCTGCTGTACAGCCTTTCTGAGGATTCCTCCACACAGCCGATCGCGGACGCGAAGGCATATTTGGATGAGAAAGGCATTGAGTACGTGGAAGCAACCGGTACCAGCACCTCCGAGATCCAGCAGGCAGTGGAATCTCTGGCAGCGGACGGCGTACAGGCCATCTTCACCCCGACCGACAACACGGTTATGGCAGCAGAACTTTCCATCTATGAGACTCTGATCGAAAACGGCATCGCACATTACACCGGTGCGGACTCCTTCGCGGCGAACGGCGCATTCGTAGGTTTTGGCGTAGACTATGAGCTGCTCGGCAAAGAGACGGCTGATCTTGCGGTTGAGATTCTGCAGGGCGCAGACCCGGCAACGACTCCGATCGTGACCTTTGACAATGGTATTGTCACCGTCAACACGGAGACTGCGGAAGCGCTTGGCATCGACTACAGCGGTTTCGAAGAGGTAGCGACACAGATCGTAGAGGTTGTAACTTCTGAGGATATGGAGTAAAAAAGTAAAAAAAACGGTCGGGCAGGACATTCCCTGCCCGGCTGTCAGGAGGATATGTCTTTGATTTGTGCTGCGAAAGGAATTTTGCATTTCAAATGAAAGACATATATACCGTTACCATTTTGTTAGCAGAAAGGAGCAGAAACCATATGAGTTTTCTCACATCACTCATTTCCCTCTCAGTCGTGACAAATGCTCTGGAGCTGGGTATCATCTACGGTTTGATCGCACTGGCTCTGTTTTTGAGTTATTCGATTTTAAATATTGCGGACCTTTCGACAGACGGGTGCTTTACGCTTGGCTGTGCGGTCGGCGCACAGGTGACGATCATGGGGCATCCGATTCTGGCAATTTTCGCGGCGATGGCAGCAGGCGTCTGCTCCGGATTTATTATGGCGTCTTTGCAGACCCGTCTTGGCGTGGAGCCGATTCTTTCCGGAATCATCGTAAATACCGGACTTTACACGGTCAATCTGGCGGTGATGGGCTTCTCGGCCAATTTGTCTATTTTCAAGAAAGATACGATTTACAGTCTGTGCAAGGATTTCTTTGGCGCGACCTGGTATAAACTGATCCTGTCGGCGATCATCGTTCTCATCGTCTGTGTGCTCCTCGCATGGTTCCTCGGAACCAGGCTCGGACTTTCCATTCGCGCGACCGGCGACAATGAGGACATGGTGCGCGCTTCGAGCATCAACCCGGGCTTTACCATTACGGTGGGGCTTTGCATCTCCGGTTCGCTGACGGCGCTTTCCGGCTGTCTGATCGGACAGTACCAGAAATCCTGCGACATCAACATGGGCACCGGCATGGTGACCATCGCGCTTGCCAGCCTGATCATCGGTGAGACGCTGCTCGGCAAACGCTCGATTCCGCGGCGCATCGTCGGCGTCATCGTCGGCAGCTGTGTGTATCGTTTTGTCATTGCCATCGCCCTGCGTCTGCATGTACCGGCGGAAGCGATGAAGCTGGTGTCCGCGGTGATCGTAGCCATTGCCATTGCCGCGCCGTATCTGAAGTCACGTGTGGCGTTGCAGAGACAGAAGGCCGCAAACGCGGCTTGAAATGCGACTTGAAATGCGACTGCTCAGAACAGCAGGCCACAGACCGCTTTTTTCGATGCTGTTCTGAACTGTTATAGCGAATATGAGGAGCAGGATATGCTTAAGATTACAAATGTAAAAAAAGTTTTTAATCCCGGCACGGTCAATGAAAAGGTCGCCCTCGCGGGCGTGAGCCTGACCGTGAATGACGGCGATTTTGCCACGATCATCGGCAGCAACGGAGCCGGAAAATCGACCCTGTTCAACTGCATCGGCGGGAGTTTTTTCCCGGACGAGGGGCATGTGTATCTGGACGACTGCGATATCACCTATGTGCCGGAATACAAGCGCGCGGTGGAGATCGGCCGCCTGTTCCAGGATCCGATGAAAGGCACCGCGCCCCACATGACTATCGAGGAAAATCTGGCGCTTGCTTATCTGCGCGTGGCAAAAAAGAAAGCTGTATTTTCCAGAATCAGCTCCGCCGAGCGCAAAATGTTCCGCGAACGGCTGGCGCTTTTGGATATGGGGCTGGAAGATCGCATGAAACAGCCGGTCGGCCTGCTCTCCGGCGGACAGCGGCAGGCGCTCACTCTGCTGATGGCGACTCTCGTTCCTCCGAAAATCCTGCTGCTCGACGAGCACACGGCGGCGCTTGATCCGGCTACGGCTGACAAGGTTATCGCACTCACAAAGCGCGTTGTGGAAGAAAATCATCTGGCCTGCCTGATGATCACGCATAATATGCACTCTGCCCTGGAACTGGGCAACCGCACCCTGATGATGGACGACGGTCATATCGTTCTCGACATCAGCGGTGAGGAGCGTGCCGGACTGACGGTCGACGGCCTTCTGGAGAAATTCCGTACCGGTGCGGGCAAGGAACTCGACAACGACCGGATTCTGTTTTCGAAAGTGGAATCATAGATGATCATCCCCGAATTGTCAGTCTGAGGGCAGTTGCTCCCGTACTGGTTTGTTGTTATGCGCAGGACTGCGAGTGGTTAAAATCAATCGTAAAAATTTACGATTGATTTTTCGCGTATTTACAAGTATAATATCAGTTACAAAACCTGGAAGGGAAAAAAACATATGCGCGAAACGAGAACCACGGAATTTAAAGAAACAATTACAAATACATTTCTGAAAACAGTAAGTGCCTTTTCAAATTATGATGGCGGAGAGATATTTTTTGGCATTGATAACGCTGGCAATATCAAAGGACTGTCGGATGCAAAGCAGGCGTGCCTGAATATTGAAAATAAAATTAATGACAGTATTACTCCACAGCCTGATTACACACTGGAGCTGCAAAACAATGACAGGACGATAAAACTGACCGTAAAGAGCGGAATGCAAAAGCCATATTTATATAAATCAAAAGCATATAAACGAAATGATACTGCGACAATCGAGGTGGATCTGCTGGAATTATCAAGACTGATTTTGGATGGTAAAAATATCAGATTCGAGGAATTGCCGTGTGACGACCAGGAATTGACTTTTGATGTTTTATTTCAGAAATTAAAAGAAAGTATCCAGATTGAGACCTTTAATCAGGATACTTTGAAAACGCTGAATTTATATAACAATACCGGCGGATATAATAACGCGGCTGGTATTCTGGCGGACAGCAATCATTTTCCCGGAATTGATATTGTGAAGTTTGGCGAAAACATCAGTGTAATTCAAAAAAGGGCGACATTTGATCATGTATCTGCTTTGACTGTATATGAAAAAACGTTGGAGGTATTCAGGGACTACTATCAGTACGAAGAAATACAGGGTGCTGACAGAAAGAAGATTGAGATAATACCGGAACCTGCATTCAGAGAGGCAATTGCAAATGCGCTGATCCATAGAGTGTGGGATGTGGAATCTCAGATAAGAGTTTCGATGTTTGATGACAGAATCGAAATTATTTCTCCCGGAGGGTTGCCGGCCGGAATTACAGAGGAGGAGTATCTATCAGGAAAACTTTCTGTTTTAAGAAACAGGAACCTCGCAAATGTATTTTACAGACTGGGGTTTGTGGAAATATTCGGCACGGGGATTTTACGGATAAAACAGCTCTATGAAGAAGGGATGAAACAACCGGAATTTGAAGTAACAGAAAATACAATTAAGATTGTACTTCCGGTTTTTGAGAAGAATCTGAATTTATCGGAAGATGAAAGAATGGTATATCGGATTTTAAGTAAGACGGTGTTGAAATCAATCAGTGAGATTGCCCCGTACGTCCCGTTTGGAAAGTCAAAGACAACGCAGTTACTGAAAGATATGGAGAAAAATGGTGTTGTGAAGATTGAGGGCAGGGGGAGAGGAACGAAGTACGTGATAAAATAATAGTAACTGTTCAGTACCTTCACAGATAATTCATTGCGTGAGCATCTCCCTGATCGCATTTTCCCGCGCCGAAAAATCCAGCCGATTCCAGTAAGGTTCACAGGGATTGTCCGGATATTGTTTAAAAAATATATTGGCGACCGGATTCTGCCGCAGGGAACTCAGGAAAAGGACCAGCGCCGCATTATCTGTGCTGGCCGGGTTCCCCGAATTGCCCTGATCGTCAGGATTGCCATGATTATCCGAGTTGCCTGAGCCACCTGAGTTGTCCAGATTGCCAGAGTTGCCCGGATTCCCCGAAGTAATTGCCTGAACCCCATATTTTAGCATAACCAGAATTTCTTCCGCGATGCTCTCGCAGTGGTTTTTCAATTGTCTGATTTCATCCGCACAGCCCTGCCGTAGAAGCTCTTCAACAGTGTTCTGGCTTTGTAAATTTCCAGTGTGCTTCATTTGCCGATAATTGCTAGTGTTGGTCATTTGCGAGTTTGTTTTCGCATCTTTTGTTGTATGATTCTTTGGTAAATCCGTGGTCGGATTATTACTTTCTGCTCCACGCAGCCGATATCCCATGCGCTGCATGGCGGTAAGCGCCTGACGCATTTCTTCCAGCTCGGAATCAGGAGACAGGCCATGCTCGCGGCGTATTTTGAGAATTTCCTGTTCTTTTTCCAGAAAAGCGTCGATGATTTGCACAGCACCTTGCCGCGTTGCCGGAGAGTCCTGTTTTGCGATCTGTTGTTTTTGAAACCGTATCAGCCGGTCGGCTGTGTCCTCAAATCTCGTTTTCTGTCGGCAGACCGCGCGCCAGCTATCCAGCTTCTCATTGATGCAGGAGAGCATCAGATGCACCAGATAAATCTGCTCATCAAAAGGACTTTCAGAAAATAAAGTCTGGCAGGCAGTGACAGCAGATTCCTCTCCGGCGAGCATTTGCGCTACCGGCAGGCGCTGTTCCTTTGTGCGGTAAAGCTGATAAAAATAAGAAAAATCCTCCGCAAGCTCCTGATCCTGCAGATACTGGCATACAAGCTTTGCGTCAACCGGAAAATCTAACGCTTCGTATTCCTTCAATATACAGGAGAGGTCCTCCCATCCGCGTGCGGTCGCGAAGGTGCGGCTGGCATAAGTCTGCTTCAGGATATAGAACTGATCGGGATGCGTATCCAGATAAGCGAGGATCGCGCCGTGAACCGCTTCCCCGAGCGCGTATGCGCGCCAGGCATCGTAATCCGCCTCGACCGGAATATATTTCAGGCGGTCGAGCGTCGCGATGTCAAATTCGTGTACGGATTTGTTGTATTCCGGCGGATTCCCGGCGGCGGCCAGCACCCAGCCGTTAGGGAGCCGGTGGCTTCCGAACGTCTTATTTTGCAAAAACTGCAGCATCGCGGGAGCGAGTGTCTCCGAGACGCAGTTGATCTCATCGAGGAACAGAAGCCCTGCCGATACGCCGGTTTCCTCCATACAGCGGTAAACGCTTGCAATAATCTCGCTCATCGTATATTCCGTAACCGCGTATTCCTCTCCGCCGAAGCTGCGCCGCTCAATATAAGGCAGGCCGAGTGCGCTCTGCCGGGTATGGTGCGTCATCGTATAGGAAGCAAAGCCTACTCGGCATTCTCTGGCGGCCTGTTCCATGATCGCGGTCTTGCCGATGCCCGGCGGGCCGATCAAAAGCAGCGGCCGCTGCCGCAGGGAAGGAATGATATAGGTTCCGTCTTCCTTTTGTGCGGTGTAGGCACGGATCGTGCGGATGATTTCTTCTCGTGCTTCCTGTATATTCATGATTGTGTTGTCTCCGTAATTTTCAGGATAATATTTTGCATTTAATATCGTTCAATGATGTTGTTCAGATATCATCGAGCACAATACAGTGCGCCCAGTCCGGCACCCTGCCCTTTATCGAATCCCGATTTATAAAAATAAAGGCGGTCTCATAAGACGGTGCCTCACGCGGATAAATTCCGTCCCCGTCTGTAAAATACAGAAGTGCCCGCAGCGTACGAATTTCTTTTTTTGCAATCTGCTCGTCGAGCAGTTCAAAGACCGGACGGAAATCCGTGTTCCCGTAGCCCTGAATTTTCAGATCGCCGAGTGCCGCCTCCCATTCCTCTACGCTGGTGAAGATCCGATACTCCTGTATCATGGAATCGCACTGGATGAGATGGAGGCGCATGCGCGAAAAGAAATTCTCTCTTTGCCGCAGAATGCTCCATGTTTCTTCCAGAAAACGCTGCACAAGCTCTCCCGAGCAGGAGCCGGAGGTATCGATCGCAATCGCCAGCTCATCCAGACGGTTGACCTCGCTGTATTCCAGCGGCTCAATCAGGCAGAGTCGCATATTTGCGGATGCTGTTGGTGCAGAAGCGCACTCTCCGGAGCATGATTGTCCGTACAGATAAGGGACGTAATCAAACGAATCCAGATCAGGGACCGCTTCCTCTCTGGGCACACAGAAACGGCGCAAAAGAGTACGGTAATCAATTCCTTCCCGACGGGAGAGAGAGACGGTCTCCTGGTGCGCAGCAGTTTCCTTTCCTGATTTGCCGCCATGATTCCCGCCATGTCCCCCTCCGGAAAAATACGAACCTGCTTTATGACTGCTGGTTCCATATTTTTGAAAAAAATTGTCCAGACAAAGCGAGACGAACTGCTCTTCCAGAGCTTTGGGATTTTCCAGAAAGGAAGCGGCGAGCATTTCCGGGTCATAGAAAAGACTGTTATCTTTCGCCCAGAGAGCGTCTTTGTTTTCGCAGGGCGTCGAAGCAGCATTCAGATCTTTGTGCAGCGACAAGACAGATGTTTTCCACAGAGAAAGATCAAATGCGGCCGCATGATCCGAATCTGAAGCAATCGCTTTTTCTTGCAGCAGACTCAGGATCAGGTGCGCCGCCTGCGCAAATGTATTCATTGGTAATTCACCAGACTTTTTTCGTTTAATATAGCTTTAATTTATTACGATGCGCTGTTATTGTCAAGCTGATGGTCAGAAATGATGGATTTATCTGATACCGCATAAGCGCAAGTGTGTTAGTAACCATGCGGATTTTTTTTGTTTGATTTGAAAAAAGTCATTGACTTCTCATTCGCAATGGCGTAAATTATTTTTACAAAAAGTAAAGTTGTAATTTAAATAATGAAAAATCAGCACCGATAATTGAATTAGTTGGCGCGTTTCCAGATGAGTTAAGGAATGCCTTAAATATAAGCAAAAGGAAAGTTAATAATTAATGGAAGAATGTGGCACTTTTTCAAAAAAATAGATACTTGCAGAAAGCAGACTATAAGAGCTTTACAGGCCCGTGACCGCTTATTGCCTAGGCTGATGAGCGGAGAACTGGAGGTGTAATCATGGGTAAGGATTTGACAACATCTCGTCTTGACCGACAGAATATTTTGAATAACGAACTTGCCATAGAGGAAATACAGGCCAAGGCAGGAATGGAAGGAATTCTGTGGGACGGAAAAGTCTATGTCACACGAGAAATGACAGCAAAGTATTTCGATGTCGATATTCGAACAATTAGCCGCTATATAGAACAAAATAATGATGAATTAACAGCAAATGGTTATGAAGTGCTGCGCGGTAAAAGGTTAAAATCATTTGTATGTGCAGTGCGGGATTCTGGTAGGGACATTAATGTCCCTGCCAAAACAACGGTGCTTGGTGTGTTCGATTTTCGGGCATTCCTGAATATGGCGATGCTGCTTTCCGAAAGTGAAAGGGCCAGAGCTTTGCGTCAATTGATGCTGGATATTGTGATCGATCTCATTAACCGAAAAACCGGAGGCGGCACAAAGTATATCAATCAGAGAGATAAGGATTTCCTGTTTTCTTCTTTGCAGGAGGATAACTACCGCAGACAGTTTACAGACGCTCTAAAATTATACGTAGAAGATGATCGCTATAAATATGCCCACTTTACGGATATGATTTATGTTAGTATTTTCAAGGAAAAGGCAAAGGAATATAAAAAAATTCTTGATCTGAAGGCCAGTGATAAAGTGCGCGATACATTTTACAGTGAGATTCTCGATATTATTGCGGCATATGAAAGCGGTCTCGCCGATGCAATCAGAAAAGAAAGTGAACGCATTGAAAGGCCTCTTACACGCCATGAGACAGAGGATTTGTTCCGGGAATTTGAAAATATGGCACTCTGGAAGCCTCTGATTCAGCGCGGACGTGTGAAAATGGCAAGCCGGGATATGGCGTTGAGAGATGCTTTTCATTATCAGCTCGCTGAGTATATTCAGCCCCTCGATAAGGATGAGTATCAGAAGTTTCTTGGTACTGCCGGAGATGAACTGGAAAAACTGATGGCCGAAAATCAGGAGGTGCTAAGACGACTAAAGGAGCGTGAATGAAATGGATGGAATTGTATATCTCACGCTTGACCAGGCAAAGGAAATCCACAGAAAGACAATCTTATACAGTGGAGGCGGGACGTATGAACATTTTGATTTAGGCCGGTTAGACAGCGTGTTAGCAAATATTCAAAATGATGACTATTATCCGACATTTGTGGACAAAATGACGCATTTATTTTTTTGCACCTGTGAATTCCACTGTTTTGCGGACGGAAACAAAAGACTGGCAATTACTTTATGTGCGCAATTTTTACTGTTCAACGGTTATATGGCGGTGGCAAAGAACTTTTTTACGGTTATGGAGAATATCAGTTATCAGGTGGCAGCTGGGAAAATAGATAAAGAGTTACTGCGACGAATTATGCAGGGTGTTATGGATGGTACATATGAACTGGACGAGGAACTAAAGTTAGATATTTACAACGCTATTAGCAGGGAGACGGATTTATGAGCTATTCCAGACCTGTGCGGTTGAGTTAAATCGGTTGATGAAATATGCTGATAGAGTTGATGTAGATCAGGAAAACAGAGCATATAAGGAGGGGGAAAATCTGGTAATGAAGAATCGCTGAACTGGATCATTGGACGGATAAACAGGAAACAAAAGCCGCAGTAGATAACCTGATTCGGGATGTTCTCTGGAAAGAACTTCCGGAAAGCTATGATGAAATCCGAATCTCAGTATATCGAAGGAGAATCTACGAGTATGTTTATTTGCAGTACAAGGAAGCGGCATAATTTCTTACAGTGTGGAGCGAATTGAATAACGTTATCACACCGCCAGCACCACCCAGATCATCACAGCAGCAGCACAGGGAACGGATACGGTATCGTATCCGTTTTTCGTGACCGCTTCCGCAAACGCAGCCACAACGGCTCCCGCAATCGCGGCAATAAGAGCTGTGACCAGACCGATACCGCTCACAGCCAGTGAAAGGAAAATGGCGAGGAACGCTGTGCAGAGTATGGCGGTGCTGCCTTCCCGTGATTTTTTGTGGTCCGCGAGGCCGAATGTCAGTTTGTGGCGTCCGAAACGTTTGCCGATGAGCGCCGCGGCTTCATCGCCGAGCCCCCAGGCAAGAATGGCCGAGAGGACGGTGATCTCGGAGTGTAAAATGCCCCAGAATACGGTGATGAGAACGGCTGCCATCCCGAAAAGCAGCAGCAGGCTTTTACGAACCTCTCCGGAGGAACGCTCTTGAAACAGGGAGGTGTAAAATGGCTGTTTCTCCAGCAGGCGCAGGATCGGGTAGACGACGACCGCAAAAAGCAGAGAAAGAAGCGCCGGTACATACCAGTGTTCAGAAGCCAGCATGAGGACGACGATCAGAAGAAAGGCGATCGTGTGCAGCACCTTGCGGCGCGCTTCACCGTTTACGTGAAGAAAGCGGAAAGCGAGCAGGGCGATGCATATGGCGACCACCAGAAACAGGATCAGTACGCCCAGAGTGTGGAGCAGCTCCGGCAAAAGAGCCGAAAGCGCTGCGGCGGAGAGCCCGATCGTATCACTGAAATAATTGAGATAGATCATGGCCGCGCCCAGAATGACCAGGATCACGCCGGTGACGCGCCCTACGGTTTTATTGTTCACGCGGTTCGCGAACTGTGCGGAGATCAGGGACGCCGCTGTTGCGGTGACAATGCAGATAATCAGCACGTTCCAACGCTCCAGTATAATGGCCGGATGAATCAGCGAATGGCTGATGAAGCCGATCAGAGCCGTGAAGGTCATGATAAAGGTGCTTGTGCCCACGGCGGTCTTGAGATCATATCCCAGAAAAGCGGTAAAGACGACCAGCATCATCATGCCGCCGCCCGTGCCGACAAAGCCGGTTCCGAAGCCGATCGTAAGACCGAAGAACAAAGAGATGGCAATTTCTTTTGCACCCAGCCGCACATTTGCACTGTCCGCGCCGGATTTTGAAGTGTCGGGCTTTATCAGAAAACGGATGCCGATGAAGAACGTCAGGATAAGGGTAAATCCGCCCAGCACCACGTTGCCCACGACGTAGGCGGCGTAGCTGCCGACCGTGCTCAAAGCCACGATGCAGGCCATCATCACCCAGCCGTGCTTCAGGTCAATGTGCTTGTTTCTTGCGTATACAGACGAGGTGACGGCGGAACCCAGGATATCCGATGCCAGCGCGATAGCGGTCGCCTGATACGCACCGTACTCTCCGCTGAAGGAAGGGCAGAGCACAATGAGGATCGGCACCATGACAGTAGCCGCCGACAATCCGGCCAGGCCGGTGCCGACTCCGGCGCCGATGGCCGCAACAATATACCAGAAGTATTCCATGATCATCACCTGTTCTCTTACAAAAATCTTACGTGAAAATCAGTTTGATTTTACATTATCCTTATTATAGGCATTAGGAGCAGACTTTTCAACCGCTGAGTCTGTCAAATTTTTTTTAACGGTTCAGGTCGGCCGCCTGCTGATCTGAAACGATACATTTTTATTAATTTACGTTTCGGGCGCGGACAGATTTTCCGAAGTGGTTGCGTTTCAGCCCATCGGTGTGTTAGACTAAACATCAGATGTGCGAAGCACAGCTGGATTCAGGAGTGTTATGCGAAGTACCTTTTTTCGCATAATATATTCGCAGGAAAAATTGCGGACCGTGTATGGAGAACCGATATGAAAATGCTTGCCTTTGCAGTGGACAAAGAGGAAATTCCGATTTTTGAAAAATATCACGATCAATATGGTATCGAACTGACGATGACAGAAGAAAAGCCGGGCTTACACAACATGCATCTGTCGAAAGGAATGGACTGCATCAATGTTCTTTCGGACACGGTACTGACGCCCGAGCTGTGGGATCAGTATTATGCCAATGGCGTCCGGATCGCCGTGACGCGCACGATCGGCATGGAGCATATGAATGTGCCGTACGCGAAAAAGCTGGGGATTGCGGTTAGTAATATTTCCTATTCGCCGGCGAGTGTGGCGGATTATGCGATTATGATGATGCTGATGCTGCTCCGTCATGTGAAGCCGATGCTGCTCCGTTATGCCGGGCAGGATTACACCATGCCGGGCCTTCGGGGACGGGAGCTGCCGAACATGACGGTGGGGATCTTAGGTGCGGGAAGGATTGGCATTACGACGGCACAGCATCTTGCGGGATTTGGATGTAAGGTGCTCTACTGGAACCGGCATGAAAAACTGGAGATGGAGCCGTTTGCGGAATATTGCCCGCTGGAGGAACTTTTGAAAAAGAGCGACATTCTGTCTTTGCACCTTGCGTCGAACGATGAAACGTATCACTTTATGAACCGGGAGCGGCTGCAGGCCATGAAAGAAGGCGCGGTGCTGATCAACACGGCGCGCGGGCCGCTGGTTGATTCGGAAGCCCTGATCGAAGCATTGGAGAGCGGCCATCTGGCCGGAGCAGGACTGGATGTCTTTGACGGCGACCGCAGCATCTATTACAGAGACCACAAAAATCAGCTGGTGAGTCATCACGAGATGGCGATTCTAAACGCGATGCCGAATGTGCTGATGCTGCCGCACGCAGCCTACTTTACGGATCAGGCCATGGAGGATATGGTGCACAACTCGCTGATTGCGGCGGAGCGATTATACAGGAGAAATGTATTATGAAAGCGATTTTAATAGGAAACAGGGAGCGTTTTGAGAAATTTTACCCGAATACGGAGTTTGCGAACGCAGTTGAAAAAATATATCTGACGATGGAGGAAGTAAACCAGGCTCTGTCAGGACTGTCCGGCGGGGAAATACAGGATGCTTTGTTTCTGGCGGCGGATGCAATCGCGAAAGTGCCGGAGAGCCTGATCGCGCAGCTGCCGGATTTGCGGATCATTCACTCGGAGGGCGTGGGTTATAACGGGATTGACTGCGCGGCTGCGGCGAAAAGAGGCATTTATGTCTGCAACAACCGGGGTGTGAACGCGGATGCGGTGGCGGAGCAGACGATCCTGCTGATGCTGGGCCTGCTGCGGAATGTGACGGCGGGAGACCGGGCGGTCCGCGCCGGAGAACAGATTCAGCGTAAAGAATCGATGATGGTAAACGGGATCACAGAGCTTGGTGAGTGCCGGATTGGTCTGATCGGTTTTGGCGACATCGCAAAAGCGGTGGCAAAAAGACTGGAGCCATTTGGCTGTGAAGTGTTTTACAATGCCACCCACCGGAAATCAACGGGGGAGGAGGCAGAATATCATGTGACCTGGATGGAGCGGCAGGAAATGATCGCCGCCTGTGATATCATCAGCATCCATGTCCCGGTGACGCCGGACACAGTCGGGATGGTTGATGAAGCCTTTCTGCGGGCGATGCGCCCGAACGCGCTGCTGATCAACACGGCGCGAGGGGAGATGGTCGACAATGAAGCATTGGGGCGGGCGCTTAACGAAGGCTGGATTGCCGGAGCGGGACTGGACACAGTGGCGCCGGAGCCGGTTGCAGCCGACCACCCTCTGCTGGGACTGTCCGCGGAAGCGGAGAGCCGCCTTTTGTTTTCCCCGCATATCGGCGGGGTAACGACGGGAGTATTCCGGAAAGGACACCGCAACATCTGGACCGCATTTGAGCGGGTAAGCCGCGGAGAGCGGCCCGCGAACGTTGTAAATGGATTATAGATTATAATTAACTCTCGATACCCTTCCGCGCCCGTAGTCCTTTGTCAAACGGATGCTTTACTTTTCGAATCTCAGAGACATAGTCCGCGCACTCGATCAGTGCCTCGCTCGGCCCCTGACCGGTCAGGATCACTTCGAGCTGCGCGGGCTTTTTTTTCAGAAAATCAAGGAGAATCGCTTCGTCAAGCAGCCCGGCGCGGATGGTATAGATGACTTCGTCAAGAAAAAGCACGTCATAATTCTCCTTATCAGCCTTTTGTGTGACTGCCCGCAGCTGATTTTCATAATACGATTTTCTCTCTGCCTTTTCCTGAGGCGTCATCTGAAAACTGAATTTTTCCTGCGTCAGTCCTTCCACGATGGAGATATTCTCCGAAAGCTTCAGAACATTTCGTTCACTGGTGGAATTGTCTTTCATGAACTGATAGATCAGAACACGCAGACCGTATCCGGCCGCACGGGCGCATAAGCCCATACCGGTCGTGGTCTTTCCCTTGCCGTCGCCGCAGTAAATGTGGACGAGGCCGGTTTCTTTGTGTTGGGGTGTTAGGTTTTCCATATGTGAAATCTCCTTTCTGAACCGTTCTTAACTGTCCAGGACCTTTACTGTTACGAAAAAACGATTTACAATCTCGTCTCCGCTGCCGCTTCGGTCGGTCCTAAACGCGTGCCCCTGCACGCAGGACCATTCAGCGCCGCGATGAGGTTTTTCCTGATATTTGAGTAAAGACTAACGTGGCTGCTGAGGTGAGGTGTCCGCTGCAGATGTGAGGTGCACATCCATCTGCGGATAAGGAATATGCAGACCTGCTTCATCAAAGCGGAGCTTAATGCGCTCGTTCATCCACCAGAGTACCGGGTAATATTGATCCGTAGGTACCCAGCAGCGCAGTCCCAGTACGACGCCGTTGTCCCCCAGCTCCGAGACAAAAACGAGGTGCTCTTCCTCGTGCAGGACATCCGGATTCTCTTCAATCAGCCCCTCCAGTACCTTTTTGGCCGTTTCCAGACTGTCCTCATAGGAAATGGAAGCTTTGACCTCAAGCTTGCGCCGGTTGGCGGCAGTGACATTGACCATGACATTGTCGGCGAGCGTGCCGTTGGGGACGATGACGCGCCGGGTATCGGTCGTCAGAAGTGTGGTGTACATGATTTCAATCTTTTGCACCGTGCCCTCCATCCCCTGCGTAATGATATAATCGCCGACGTGGAACGGCTGGAAGACGAGGATCATAAATCCGCCGGCCAGATTGGACAGGCCGCCCTGAAATGCCAGACCGATCGCAACGCCGGCGGATGCCACGAGGGCCGCAACAGAGGCTTCGGTCACTCCGAACTGCATGCCGATCCAGAGCACCAGGACACAGTACAGCAGGATTTTGCACATCGAGCAGGAGAACGTGACCGCACCGGCCTGCATTTTCGTGCGGGTAAGCATCTTTCGGAACGCATTTACCGCCCAGGCAATCACTTTCCTGCCGACCAGATAGACAACAATGCACAGCAGTACCTTCAGCAAAAATGCCACAACGAGCGGCACGGAGCTGCTGATGTAGTCCTGCAGGCTGTAAAACCAGTTTGTAAACATGAAAACCGACTCCTTAATAAAAATGTTTGCAAGTCAATACATAATTGACATATTTCCATCAATAATACGTCACTACCACATACCCGTAATCCACGTTTTCATAGAGCAGCTGCGCCATCTCATCCGGCAGATTGATGCAGCCGTGGGACCCGTCGGTCAGATAAATGTCGCCGCCAAATTCGGAGCGCCAGGAGGCGTCGTGCAGACCGTAGTTGCCGAAATAAGCCATAAAATAATCCACTTCAGACACGTAATCCGCGCCCCGTAAGGTGGCGGGTGATTTCATATAATATATCGTATAAACACCCTCCGGCGTCCGGCTGTTTTCATAATCGCCGCTGACACAGTCAGATTCGCCCAGAAGCTTGCCGTTCTTGTAAAACCATACTTTTTGATTGGTGAGATCGGCCTCAATGTAGCTGTCGCCGATGTCGCCCTCCAGAGTAAAGGCTGCGCCGGTCTGTGTCCACACCGCCTCCGTCATGACTCTGCCGCTGCCGCCTTCTTTGATCAGACCCAGAATTCGCTCCGCGGTAGCGTCCGCGTCCATGCTCCAGCCGTAATTTCCTTCGGTGATCGTGATCGTCTCGCCAAGGCTTGTTGTGAATTCCCGCCCGTTTTCCAGCGTGTTGTACTGATCGGCCAGCTCCTGCACCCATTCGCTCAGTGCGTCTTCATCATAAATCAGCTCATTGCCGCCGGAGACGGATACCCACCCCGCGATGGTTTCAGCGGTCAGTTTACTGTACACCTTGTCTGTCTGAATGTATAACACGAAATCCTCATAGCTGCCGTCCTCTTCATAAGGATTTGAAATGTTTGAATCCGTGCTGCCTGCATCGTTTGCCAGAAGCTTCGAGAACCGCCAATTCTGGCGGGCATGTTCGATAAACAGCTTCTCATCGTCGACAATATCTTCACCCCTGCAGAGTCCGGATGATAGCGGAGCCGCACTTGAGCAGACGGGCAGGGCGAAGCAGCAAAAGCAGCCCGTCAGGCAGATCAGTATAAAAGATGCCGCGAGCCGCGGCAAAAAGCGATCATGGAAGCGCTCCGCTGCCTGTTTCCGGCCGCAAAGAACACTGTTCATGAAAAAATGCTTCATGAAAACCTCCGAATAAAGTTCATATCTATTGTCATGAAAGGATTATAGCAGAAAACAGGTGCATTGCAACCTTTAAACTTTACTAATTTTTTCAGCTGTGCTAAGATGTATTAAAAGTCCTGAACAGCAACAAAATGAAAAGACTGGCTGTGCAGATTTATCTGCTAAAGGTTGATCCAAACAGCAACAAATCAGGGGAAATATTGATGAGGGGAAACGACATGCATTGGACGACAAAATCAGCGAACAGGATAAGCTTCCACGCATTAGCCTGCGCGGTGGTGATGCTGCTTGCCGTATTTGCAGGCGGCTGCGCAATGGGCGGCGCGACAGGAGAGAACACAGTGGCTGGACTGGCTGCACTGGAGGAAGGCAGCTATAGTGAAGCGCAAGAGCTTTTTGAGGAAGCGATTGACGTGGGAGAACAGCTGGTGCTGGCATATCGCGGGCTTGGTCTGGCTTATATGGGACTCGGGGAGTATGAGAGCGCAGTGGAGGCGTTTACGGAAGCGCTGGCGAACACAGACAGCCGCATGCCGTCCAACACGGAAGATATCCGCCTTTATCTGGCTACAGCGCAATACCGTCTGGAGAATTATGAGGGTGTAATTGATACCTGTACAGAGCTTCTGGAGAATTCTGAGGACGGGAGTGCGGACGCGTATTTTTTAAGAGGCGCGAGCTATCTGACTCAGGGGCTGACGGAGGAAGCAGCGTCGGATTTTGACGCGGCTGTGGCTCTTGATTCCGACAACTATGATCTGTACCTGAATATTTATGAGAGTTATGATAACGCGAATCTTTCAGCAGTCGGCGTGACCTATCTGCAGTCGGCACAGAGTCTGAAAGGCGAGGACACGGAATATTATTATAATCAGGGACGAATTTATTATTATCTTGGAAATTATGACGAAGCGCAGCAGATGCTGATCGGCCCGGTGGAGGAGAAATACGAACCGGCCATGTATCTGATCGGCAAGGTATATCTGGCGCAGGAGGATTATACACACGCACTCGATATTTATCAGCAGATACAGGACGAATTCGGGGAAAGCGCGGAGTGTTACAACGGACTGGCCATGTGTGCGATTCAAAAAGGCGATTATGATACAGCACTTTCCTATATCAGTCTCGGGCTTGCTCTTGATGGGACGGACGGAAAGCAGGAGCTGTATTTCAATGAGATTGTTGCATATGAGAAAAAGCTGGATTATGCGACTGCGGCTGCAAAAGCGGAGGCTTATGTGCAGAACTATCCAAGTGACGAGGCGGGGCAGAAAGAGTGGGAATTCCTGCAGACGCGGAGCTGAAGAATGAGGAGTGCCCCCGGCATCTGGCACACCGGGGGCTATTATGAAAAAATTTATCTGTCTGTCAATTTTCCGGGGAAGCATCCTGCCGATCGTTTTAGCAGTGCTTCCTGTTTGAATCTGAGAGCATCATAACAATGAAATATGAATAAAATATGAACAAAAAGTAAAAACATAGTTAAAATGACATAAAACTGGCCAAAAATTAAAAAAACAGTTGTCTGTTATGCACATATAGTGATAAACTGTTGTGAGAAAATATATGTAAAAAATGCTAATGTTTAATATAAAGATACAAGGGCGAAAGTACGAAATACGAAGCAATCCGTAGTATCAAATCTCTTTTGCCGCTGAATCATAAATAAAATTAAGGAGGAACTAATTATGAGTCAGACACCTACCCCGCACATTGCGGCATTACCGGGAGATTTCGCAAGGACAGTCCTGATGCCGGGAGATCCGCTGCGTGCGAAGCACATCGCAGAGACATTTCTTGAGGACGCAGTACTGGTAAACAACGTACGAGGCGTGAACGGTTACACTGGCCTGTATCAGGGGAAAAAGGTATCCGTGATGGCAAGCGGCATGGGAATGCCGTCGATCGGCATTTATTCCTATGAACTGTTTCATTTTTATAATGTAGAAAATATCATCCGCATCGGCACGGCCGGCGCACTGCAGCCGGATTTGAAGATCCGCGACCTGGTGCTGGGCATGGGCGCGTGCACGGATTCCAACTATGCGGCGCAGTTTGAGTTGCCGGGTACGTTTGCCCCGATCGCTTCCTATGAGCTGCTCAAAAATGCAGCGGCAGCAGCTGAGGCGATGGGCGTGAATTACCGTATCGGCAATCTGGTCTCGGCGGACGTCTTTTACAGTGACCGCCCGACGACAGAGAAGTGGCAGAAGATGGGTGCGCTGGCTGTCGAGATGGAGGCGGCAGCGCTCTATATGAATGCGGCTCGCGCCGGGAAAAATGCTCTGGCCATCTGCACGATCTCAGACAGCATGGTGACCGGCGAAGAGACGACCTCTGAGGAGCGCCAGACCAGCTTCAGTGATATGGTGAAGGTCGCGATGGAGATCGCGTAAAACGAACCATCTGCAGCTTTTTCGGCTAAGCAGATATAAAGGTTCAGAGAGGAAGGATGTCGCATGGATATCAAACGGGTATTTCTTATCGTCCTCGACAGCTTCGGCATTGGCTATGAGCCGGACGCGGATCTGTTTGGGGACGTCGGAGCCAATACGCTGGCTTCGATTGTAAAATCGGACCGTTACGATACACCGAATCTGGAGCGGTTCGGGATGTTCAATATCGACGGCGTAACCTGCCGCGATTCGAAAAACGCTGCGCGCTGCGCGGCTGCTATAAAAGCTCCGATCGCCGCTTACGGACGGCTGCGGGAGAGCTCCATGGGCAAGGACACGACGATTGGACACTGGGAGATTGCAGGGATGATCTCACCGGAGCCGATGCCGGTGTATCCGGAAGGCTTTCCGGAGGAAGTGCTTGCACCGTTCCGGGAGCAGACCGGGCGCGGTGTGCTCTGTAACAGGCCGTATTCCGGCACGGATGTGATTCGCGATTACGGCGAAGAGCATATGAGAACCGGTGATCTGATCGTGTACACTTCGGCAGACAGCGTGTTTCAGATTGCAGCGCACGAGGAGGTTGTACCGCTCGAAGAGCTGTATGAGGACTGCCGGAAGGCGCGTGCGATCCTGCAGGGGAAGCACGGCGTAGGGCGCGTGATCGCGCGGCCTTTTGTGGGGAAGGATGCTTCCGATTTTACGAGGACGCGGAACCGTCATGATTTTTCGCTCATCCCGCCGAAGCGCACGATGCTGGTGAGCCTGATGGAGCACGGTTTTGACACCTATGGGATTGGGAAGATCAATGATATTTTCGCAGGTCAGGGCATAGCGCACACGACACCCATCTCAGATAATGAGGATGGCATGAACAAGACGCTGGCTCTGATGGATGAAGAATTTACGGGACTCTGCTTTGTGAATCTGGTGGACTTTGACATGCTTTACGGACACCGCAACGACATCGACGGTTACGCGGCCGCTGCGACTCTTTTTGACCGGCAGCTGGGGCAGATGATGGAGAAATTAAATGACAATGATGTAGTGCTGATCACCGCCGACCATGGCTGCGACCCCGGATTTCCGGGTACGGATCATTCACGTGAATATGTGCCGATGCTCCTCTACGGCAAAAGCGTGCGGCCGGGCGTCTCTATCGGCACCAGAAGCAGCTTTGCGGATATCGCCGCGACTGTATTGGAGATGTTCGGAATTCCGGAGAGTCTGGACGGCAAGAGCTTCTGGAAGGAAGTAAAGAACAGGTAACTGTGAAGGTACTGAACAGTTACAAGAACAGGAGATGAAGTAAGATGCAGGATCAGGAATTGATTAAAAAGGCATTTGAGGCACGGCAGCGTGCCTATGTTCCGTATTCCCACTTTTCCGTGGGAGCGGCGCTGGAGACAGACGATGGGCAGATTTTTCTCGGGTGCAATATCGAGAACGCAAGCTACACTCCGACCGTCTGTGCGGAGCGCACTGCATTTTTCAAGGCGGTCTCAGAAGGACATCGGAGCTTCCGGCAGATCGCGATCGTCGGGGGATACTCTAAAAACGAGAAGAGGAAAGAACAGACAGAGGTGGAGATGGAATTGGACAGCTTTGCCCCGCCATGCGGCGTGTGCCGGCAGGTGATGGCGGAGTTTTGCGATCCGGAGAGTTTCCGGATCATTCTGGCGCGCAGCCTGCAGGACTATCAGAGCTACACGCTGAAGGAGCTGCTGCCGTTGAATTTTGGCCCCAAAGATCTATAGATCAACGTGACTGCGGCGGATGCTGAGGCGGGCCTTGCCCAGAGGTAACCGTGATTCGTCACAAATAAGGTGGAGGAAGATTTTCGATGAGAATGTATGATATTATTATGAAGAAACGCAGCGGCCTTGCACTGTCGGAGGAGGAGATCCGATGGATGATCACAGGCTACACGAAGGGCGACATTCCGGACTATCAGATGTCGGCGTTTCTGATGGCCGTGTATTTTAAGGGAATGACGGATGAGGAGACGGCACTTCTGACAGACGCGATGGCGAAATCCGGCGAGCAGCTGGATCTGTCCGATCTGCCGGGTGTGAAGGTGGATAAACATTCCACCGGCGGTGTCGGGGATAAGACGACTCTGATTGTAGCGCCGGTCGTGGCCGCGTGCGGGTGCACGGTAGCGAAGATGTCCGGCCGCGGGCTGGGACATACCGGCGGAACGGTTGACAAGCTGGAATCCATCCCGGGGACGCGCACTTCGCTTTCAAAGGAGGAATTTCTTGATGTGGTGCGGCGCACGGGGATTGCGGTGACGGGGCAGTCGCCGAATCTGGCGCCCGCGGACAAAAAGCTATACGCTTTACGTGATGTGACCGCCACGGTGGACAGCATTCCGCTGATCGCCGCTTCTATCATGAGCAAAAAGCTGGCGGCAGGGAGCGATTGTATCGTGCTCGATGTCAAGACGGGCAGCGGCGCGTTTATGAAGACGGTCGAGGACTCTGTCCTGCTGGCAGAAAAAATGGTGGCGATCGGTGTACATAACGGAAAGCGGATTGCTGCGCTGATCACGAACATGGATATTCCGCTGGGATACCAGATCGGGAATTCGCTGGAGGTAGAGGAGGCAGTTCGCACCCTGCGCGGGCAGGGACCGAAGGATCTGACAGACGTAAGTCTTGCACTTGCCTCCCAGCTGCTGTGTCTCGCTGGGATCGGGGAGATGGATTACTGCAGAGGGATGGCGCAGGATGCTATGAAATCCGGAGCAGCACTGGAAAAGCTTGCTGCCATGATCGAGGCGCAGGGCGGCGATGCAGAGTGCATCCGTCATCCGGAAAAGCTTGGCCGTGCTCCCGTAGAGGTGGATGTGACGGCGGAAAAAGGCGGTTATATTACGAAGATGGATTCCGCAGGAATCGGAGTTGCCGCGATGCTGCTCGGCGCGGGACGCGAGACCAAGGAGAGCGAGATTGATCCGCTCGCCGGCATTATCCTGAAGAAAAAGACCGGGGATTCCGTGAAAAAGGGTGAAGCTGTCGCAACCTTGCTGACCTCCGATCCGACAAAGGTGGACGCCGCAAAAGAGCGTTTTCTGGAGGCGGTGGCAGTCGGCAGGACAGCGCCGGAGAGGAAACCGCTGATTTTCGCGCGGGTGACCGAGCGGGGCGTGGAATGAGGAGAATTAAATGGCAAATGAAGAAAAAATGACATCAACCGAGGCGAAAAAGGATCAGGCCGGGTTGGGCGGTCAGAAGCAGCGCAGACGAACGGTCTGTGTGGTGGGACACAAAAATCCGGACACGGATTCCATTTGTTCCGCGATCGCGTACGCTTATCTGAAAAATCAGAGCTCCGTCCCACACGAAGCGTCTTTTAATGGTCGGAGCGACCTGCCGCCTTCTTATAATTATGTGGCGGCCCGTGCCGGCCGGATCAGCGCGGAGACACAGTATGTGCTGGAACGCTTTCACGCGAAAACGCCGATTTTACTGGAAAACATTGGCACACGTGTCAAGGACATGGAGATCCGCAAGGTGGATGGCGTGCGCAGCAATATTTCCTTAAAACGGGCATGGACCCTGATGCAGGAGCAGAATATTTTTACGCTACCGATCACGAATTCCAAAAACAAGCTGAAGGGTTTGATCACGATCAACGATATCGCGAAATCCTACATGGAAGAATATTCCAGTTCGATCGTTTCCACAGCGAAGACGCCGTACCGGAATATTCTGGAGACGCTGGAGGCAGAGATGATTGTCGGCGACCCGGAGGGTGTGTTTGACAATGGTAAGGTTGTGATCGCGGCGGCGAACCCGGATGTGATGGAGAACTACATCGATGAGCATGATATGGTCATTCTCGGCAACCGTTACGAGGGGCAGCTTTGCGCGATCGAGATGCAGGCGGACTGCATCGTCGTCTGTCTGGGCGCACCTGTATCCCGCACGATCCAGAGTATGGCCAGAGAGCGGGGCTGCACGATCATCGTGACGCCGCTGGATACCTACGCGGTGGCCCGCCTGATCAACCAGAGCATGCCGGTAAGCTTTTTTATGCGGGAGGAAGAAAATCTTGTAACCTTCCGCCTCGACGACTATACAGAAGAAATACGGGACACGATGTCTAAAAAACGATATCGTGATTTCCCGATTCTGGATCGGAACGGCAGTTATGTGGGAATGATCTCCAGACGGAACCTGCTGGGTGTGCGCAAGCGCAACCTGATTCTGGTGGATCACAATGAGGTCTCTCAGGCGGTAGACAATGTGCTCGACGCCGAGATTATGGAGATTATCGACCACCACAGGCTTGGCTCGCTGGAGACGATCAATCCGGTCTATTTCCGCAATCAGCCGGTCGGCTGCACCTGCACGATCATCTATCAGATGTTTCTTGAGAATGGTGTTGAGATTCCGGCGGATATCGCGGAGATCATGTGCAGTGCGATCCTTTCGGATACGCTGATCTTCCGTTCGCCGACCTGCACGCCGATGGACGTTGCGGCGGCAACTGCGCTGGCAAAGATTGCCGGGATTGAATGTGAGGATTTTGCGAAAAAAATGTTTACTGCCGGCAGCGATCTTTCCACAAAGACGGCGGAGGAGATCTGCTATCAGGATTTCAAGAAATTTGAAGTTGGCGATCGGAACATCGGAGTCGGTCAGATCACGTTCATGAGCACGGAGGAGCTGCAGGGCATCCGGGAACGGATCGTACCATTCCTTAAAAATCTGGTCGACTCAAAAGAGCTGGATATGGTTTGTTTTATGATGACAAACATCATAGAGGAAGGGACGGATCTGATCTGCTTCGGAAAGGACGCTGAGGATATTATTGACGCATCCTTCCATGAAAAGCTGGAAAACGGCAGTGCTTATTTAAAGGGCGTGGTTTCCCGCAAAAAGCAGCTGATCCCGTCTCTGATGACCGGTATCAGCCAGATTACGGGGGCGTGAGACATGAGCAGACAGAACTGGAAGCCCGGCAACATGCTTTATCCGCTGCCTGCTGTGATGGTGAGCTGCGCGGCTGCCAAAGAGCGCCCGAATATCATTACGGTTGCCTGGGCGGGGACGGTATGTACGAATCCGGCTATGGTCTCCATTTCCATCCGGCCGGAGCGTTATTCGTATTCCATAATCCGGGACACCGGCGAATTTGTGATCAATCTGACTACCAAAAAGCTGGCGCGGGCTGCTGATTACTGCGGCGTCCGATCCGGCCGCGATGTGGATAAATTCAAAGAAGCACATCTGACTGCCATACCGGCGGTACATGTCGGCGCTCCGCTGATCGCGGAAAGCCCGGTTAACATTGAGTGCCGCGTCAGAGAAGTGTTGGAGCTCGGCTCTCATCATATGTTTTTGTCCGAGGTGCTCGGCGTCGATGTGGACGACAGGTATCTGGACGACAAAGGAAAGCTCCGGCTGAACGACGCGGAGCTGATGGTGTATTCACATGGCACCTACTATGAGCTTGGCAAGGCATTAGGGACATTTGGATACAGCGTACGAAGAAAAGAGAAAAATAATACGGCGGCCAGAGGCCGCAAAAAGCATGATGAAGGGAAAATGCAGAGCACAGGAAGCGGACTTCCCTGCTGATGGAATATCCGGGACACGTCCGAATGTATGTTTGGTTCATTATGACGAAAAAATTATAAGCTGTGAATTTTTGTTTACAATTTAATGAAATGTGGTATACTGATACTAATTTCGTCTTGTGGGCTAATGCGTTTCCGGCAGTTTTCGGAAGGGGAGAGCCGAAAATATACGGAGAACAGATTACCGGAAGGCCAGTGTATGACAGGACGGACGACGCACGGGAGTATGGATAAAAAATAGCAGAGGTAACTTATGGAACAGTATATCATCAGAGGAGGCATCCCGCTTGCGGGCGAGGTGGAGATCTCCGGGGCAAAAAACGCAGCGCTCGGTATTCTTGCGGCGGCCATTATGACCGATGATACCGTGCTGATCGACAATCTGCCGGACGTCCGGGATATCAATGTTCTTCTGGAAGCAATGGAGAGCATCGGCGTTCGCGTAGAGCGCATCACGCGCCATGCGGTCATGCTGAACAGCAAGGATATTGGCGACCTCAGCGTTGATTACGAATATATTAAGAAAATTCGGGCTTCTTACTATCTGATAGGAGCTCTTCTTGGCAAATACAAAAGGGCGGAAGTGCCGCTTCCCGGCGGCTGCAACATTGGCAGCAGGCCGATTGATCTTCATATTAAAGGGTTTAAGGCGCTGGGAGCGAAGGTATCGATTCGCAATGGCTTTATCATAGCGAACGCAGAGCACCTGCATGGCAGCCACATTTTCCTGGATACAGTGTCCGTCGGTGCGACGATCAATATCATGATGGCGGCTTCGATGGCAGAAGGCTATACAATTATTGAGAACTGTGCGCGTGAGCCGCATGTCGTAGATGTTGCGAATTTCCTGAACAGCATGGGAGCCAACATCCGCGGTGCTGGTACGGACGTGATTCGTATCCGCGGCGTGTCGAAGCTTCACAGGACCGAGTATTCCATCATTCCGGATCAGATCGAGGCAGGTACATTTATGTTTGCGGCTGCTGCGACCAAGGGTGATGTGATGGTGAAAAATGTCATTCCAAAGCATCTGGAAGCAACGACAGCAAAGCTTCTTGAAATCGATTGTGAAGTCGAAGAGTTTGATAATGCGGTGCGTGTTGTGGCGTCGAAGCGATTGAGCAGTACAAATGTCAAGACTCTGCCGTATCCCGGCTATCCGACGGATATGCAGCCGCAGATCGGCGTGACACTGGCTTTGGCGCGCGGGACAAGCATTGTGACCGAGAGTATTTTTGAGAATCGTTTTAAATATATGGATGAATTGACCCGTATGGGCGCCAATGTCCGCGTAGAGGGCAATACGGCAATCATCACGGGAGTAGAGAAGCTGACAGGTGCACGTTTGAGCGCACCGGATCTGCGCGCGGGCGCAGCATTGGTCATCGCGGGTCTGGCCGCCGAAGGGATTACAACCATCGATGACATTGTATATATCCAGCGCGGATATGAGTGTTTTGATGAGAAGCTTCGAAGCCTTGGGGCGGAGATTGAGCGGATCAGCAGCGAGAAAGAAGCGCGGAAGTTCTGTCTGCGGACAGGCTGACAGGGCAAAATGGTACGCTTACAGGAATAGACAGAGAGCGTATGGGGGAAAGCCGGGATACATGGCTTTCCCCTTTTTATATGCGCAGAGCCGGGCAAGGTGTTTTGCGGCTAAAGCCGCGCCCGGGTCTCCGCTCCGCTTCGGTCGGCGCTAAACGGATGTCCACTGGACATCCAGCGCCGCGCGGACGAGTAGGGGGACTTGTCCCCTACTCGATTGATATAGGAAACTTTGTTTCCTATATCATAAAACCCTCCGGGGATGCGCATAAATTGACTGAATTTTATATATTATTCACAAAATTAATACATCAATTAAAATAAAAACAGTTCGAATAAAATAAATTGAATAAAATTTCAAAAATAGTGTTGACAAATTGAAAAAGCCATGGTATAGTACAACCATCAACAAACAAATTGTTGTTCCTATAGATCAAGTACCTATAGACGATGACAAGAAAGAGAGGAGGTCGATTCCAGTGGACACAGTCTCACATTCTTTACTTCAAAACAATTGCGGCGGGATAGATGTTTCCTGTAAAAAAGACCTCAGCCGGATCTGATTCAAGAGATATCGTAAAAGAACGATCGATGGAGAGCATACAGAATCAATCGGCAGAGCACATTTATCCTAAGAAGAAGAGATACGGACTCGCAGGTTCGTAAAGAGTACAAAAGTATTTATAAAGATAAATACAAAATAAGTACAATATTTAATTATAAAATTATAATATTAAATACAATTTCGAATGTGAAAAGCAGACATATTTAAAATCGGAAGGCAAAAGCCGAACAGCGTAAAAAATGTGAATCAGAAAGTGGCCTGTGCTGACAGGATTCAGTAGAAGTCATTTATAAAAAGTTCGATACCGATTTCGAATTACATTCACAGAAAAGAGATTCAGACGAGAAATGAATCCACGCAGAACATATGAAATGACATATGAGATCAAAGTATAAAATAAAAGTCTGCAAACAAAGATATCAAAAAAGATACCAAAAAAGATATCAGGGGCATCCATCAAAAGAGTGAGATACCTGAGATGAGATTTCATTTATGAGGTGAGATCAGACAAAGGATCCTAAGATTTAAAATCAGAAGATCAGAAGATCAGAAGATCAAAAGATTGGAAGAGAGAAGGATCAGGAGATTAATATCACATTCGAAGAAGAATTCAGAGAAAAAAGAATGAATCTTCAAAAGATAAAATTTATGCCGCAGAATTTATAAAGAGAATCTTTCGTGTAAAGAAACGACGGATTGGATTTATAAATAAACAGGAAGATCACTCTCCATGAAACTGTATAGAACATACAGATAAATAAAAAATCAAATTAAATAAAATATACGATCGGAGGACAGAACGTCCTCCGATTTTATGCGCAGAGCCGGGCAAGGAGTTTTGCGGCTAAAGCCGCACCCGGCTCGCGCGGGCGGATAGGGGAGAGAGGGCTCCCCCATCCGATTGATGCGCAAGGCCGCGCAGGGAATATCTCTGGCTAATGCCAGACGCGGCCGGCGCAGACGAGTAGGGGACAAGTAAAAACCGCTGCCCATCCTTTTAGAATGGAGCAGCGGCAAGGTTTCATTTATGAATCATATGAATCAGTAAAAATCTGTTAAAAACCGGGGTGGTGAAACGGGGCGTGTGACGGTGGATCACAACAGTCCGCGGCACTGTATGTAATTTTCAATCAGTTTCACGCTGCCCTCGATGCCAATGGAGCTGCTGTCGATGCAGAGATTATAGCTGACGGCTGCACCCCATTTTTTCTCCGACTGGAAATTGTAATAGCTCGCCCGCTTCTTATCCGTCTTTACCAGCATATCGCGAACCTTGGCGTCCGGGAGCTGATATTCCGCCGCGATACGTTTGGCGCGGAAATCATCGCTCGCGTGAACGAATACGCTGACCAGCTCAGGGCAGTCTCTTAAGATATAGTCTGCGCAACGTCCGACAATCACACAGGAGCTTTCGCCGAGCTGTTTGATCGTGTCATAGTTGGCCTGATAAATCTGCTGATCGATGGTTGGCCCGGTGTACATTACGGATGGATAGACGTCCATAACAATAGAGTACAACAAACTGTTCGTCGGCTTTTCGTCATAGCTTTCAAGCACTTTTTCACAAAGTCCGCTCTGCTTCGCGATGACCTTGATCAGCTCCTTGTCATAAAATTTGATACCCAGCTTTCCGGCCAGCTTTTCGCCAATCTCATGTCCGCCGCTTCCGAACTGACGTCCAATCGCGATTACCACTTTTTTTGCCATACGCAGTACCTCCTGTTATCAATTTTTGTTTTATAAGGATTCCCTGGATTTCCGGAATCTCGGTACTCCTTACAGCATATGTTATAGTAAAATTATTATACCATAAATTTTCTGTTCTGTCTCGAAAAATCTGAAAATAATCAATTTAATATTTTGTTTTTGAAAAAAGAAAAGAGCCGCTGCTCTCTTTTGGAGAATAACGACCCTTTTCGGAATGTCTAAAAAATTTTATTTGAAATCTTTGGCAAATAGCAGGACGTAGTCATTTTCGTCATAACGTTTTTTGCCCATGGACATTTTGCGCATAAATTTATTTGACCGGCGAATGGCCTGATCTACCAGCGCAATGACATCCGCCACAGACATCGGTGTCTCAGTGGGTGCTGCTTCCGCTACCTTCTGACGGATGACCTCAAAGCCCTCCCCGCTAATCATATAGTCCAGCTCGTTTGCGTGCTGCTGGGCAAACAGAAACAGTTCTTCCGCCGTGTAGACGGGCAGATAGATCTGTGCGGTAAACTTCATCGTGAAGCGAGGGTGCTTCATCAGAAGCTCGTGTACGTAGCGCTGCTCATCCTCCAGTATTACGATCAGGCCGTCGGTGCGGAACTCCATGGCGGTCGTCATCTGGTCTACAGTATTGTCGTCCAGATCCCCAGCTTCCTCAACGATCAGCGTACCGCCCGCGATCTTTGCGATTGTCGCGGCGATATCCCGGCGATTCAGATCGGATGCATAGATACGGGCCATCTTGGCTGTCTTTTGCCCCTTCTCCTGAGCGATCGCTTTTGCGATGCCGGTGGCCAGTGTCGTCTTGCCGGAACCATGCGGTCCGAAGATCAGGAGATTGCCGGTGCGGGAGGTCCGGTCGTCGCCTTTTGCCATAGCCTGCAGTATGGCGTTTGCAATCTGGTCTTCCAGTCCGTTTATTTCTGTGAAGCCCTTGAAGAGCCCTCGCAGATAGGGCTCGATCGTCAATGGGTCGTCGTAGTATTCGCCATCTTCATCGTCCTCATAGTCGTTCCCGTCATAGCCTTCTTCATTATAGCCGTCATCCTCGTAAGTATCTTCGTCATGGCCGTTTTCAATGTAGCCGTTTTCGTCATAACCGGCTTCATCAGAGCGATTTCCGCTGCGGCTGTCTGTTCCTGATTCGTCTTCGGCGAAAAGCGTATCCGTCTCCGAAGGCATTTCCGGCGAGATGCCTGAAAGACTGTTGGACGGAGCATCACTTGCAGTATCCGGAAGACTGTTGGACGGAGTATCATTTGCAGTATCCGGGACACGATCGGCCGCTGTTTCCTCCGCAGAAGCAAGAGCGTCTTCCTGCATTCCCTGCAGCTGGTGAGAATAAATCTCCGCAACTTCCTCGGTGGGGATTCGGATTGTCTTAGTCGCAAGCAACTCTTTCCGGGCTGCCTCCTGCAGTTCTTCTTTTGTATTAACAATCCTGCGGGTCATGCTAAGGTCAGTCTCCTCCGTGTAAGACGGTAGAGAAGCGCGGTTCTTCAGAAGCTTTTCCGGATGGTCAGAGTACTTGATCGCTTCCAACTGTTTTGGCGTCAGTTCTTCAGCAGCCGCTGATGCGATGGATTTGCTGACAGAAGCTTGCTGAGATTCAGCCCCGGCCTGGGAAATAATATCCGCTTCCGGTGCATCGGGGATATTCTCATTCGCCGCAGCTTCTGTACTTGCGGATGCTGCCGCATCGGCCGTATCTGCAGGTGCTGTCGCGCCAGCTGTATCATCAGATGTAGCCGCGCCAGCCGACCTTGTCGGCGCTGTCATATTGGGTACGTCTGCAGACACCGCCGCGTCGGCTGTATCCGCCGGCCTGGTCATCTGAGCTGCTGCTGCGGCTTCTGCCTCTCTTTGCGCTCTGGCCTCAGCTGCGGCCTGCTTGCCTTTTTCTCCCATGGAGAGAAGGATATCATCAATAGAAAGCTTGCCCGCTTTGGGCTCCGGTGCTTCGCGCCGTGCGGGAATCTCCTGAATATTTCTCAAACGCTCCTCCACAGCGGCAGGCACGTCGTCCTCATTCAGCTCCGGGCTTCTTGCCACTCCGGAGATCACTTTTCTTACGCTCTTTGCGAGCTCGATCTGCAGATCGTTCTGTTCGGTATCCTCAGAAAACTCGGAGTCATCCCGGGCGAAAACACCGGGCTCCAGTCCGTCCTCGATCAAAGGAGAGACCGGTACAGGATCTATCTGGGGTTCAGCGTTATCTGCTGCCGATGAAAGAGGTGTCCGCGCAATCGGAGAATCCTTTTCCATCTCCGCCTTGCGTGCGGCAATATCTTCTGCAATCTCTTTTTCTGTCTGGGCAATGATATTCTCGGCGATCACCTCATCATCCGCTTCTTCCGTATTCTGAATGGTGGTGCCTTCCTCGTCCGCGTCCTCAAAATAATCATTCTGCGCATCATCCTGCAGGCAGACATCATAGATCTGCTGCTGCTTCGGAGTCAGCATGGCATAGCGCTTCTTCAGCTCAAGCGCTTTTTTTACATATTTTCCTGAGTGGAACCACAGAACGAGATCGTCGCAGGCGGCCAGGCACTTCTGTATCTGCCCGGCCTGCTGATAAACCGTCGCAAGCTCATAAGCCCAGCGCTCTGTGTATTCCTGTCCGAGATATTCCTCAAGGATCGGGATCAGATCTTCAGCAGAACTGCCCCGGCCTTTGTAAATCATATATTTCAGGATATAGCGGTTGTTATCATGCGGAGCTGTCTGTACATATTCGGAATAATATTCCAGCGCTTCATCAAACTGTCCGAGAGCCGTCGTCACCTCAACCAGTCGGTAAAGGACTGTACGTCCGACCGGAGACTTCCGGTACGCGCGCACCAGCATATCCTTGCTTTTCTCAAGCTGTCCGGCAGCTTCATAAATCTCACTGATCAGACACAGGGTACGGACATTCCTGACACGGCGCCACTCAATAGAGTCCGCCAGCTTTGCCGCCGCCTCATAGTCTCCCTGATCTACCAGCTTGTCGATTTCTTCCAGCTTGAGATTGTACTCATACTTATCCAACTTTGTCACCTCGTTGTATTTTGTTTCTATTTTATCTTTCTATTGTTTCTGCTTTGAACAGTGTATCATACCTGTTTTTCCTTGTCAAAAACAAGATGAATAAAAGCGCGAAAAAACGCGGAGCGGTTGCAAAGCATTTTCGGATATGGTAAAATACGGTCTGTTATAGAAATGGTCACTGCCAGAAGGATGGCTCATGATCGCGGCGGGATGCGGATCATGAAAATACGGAACAATTACAGGAAAAGGATAATGGAACTTTTAAAATATCGTATCAATACTTTTTTTAAATACAAAGACCTCATGATTGAGCTGGTAAAGCGCGACCTGAAGCTGAAATACCGGCGCAGTTTTCTTGGCTACGCCTGGTCTATTCTGCAGCCGCTGCTGCTGATGATCGTGCTGACGATCGTGTTTTCCAATATTCTGGGAAAAGAGATTGAGAACTATCCGGTCTATCTGCTCTCGGGACGTCTGATGTATGACTTTCTGAAGACAAGTACGAGCCACGCGATGAAGTCCGTGACGAAGAATTCAGCTCTGCTGCAGAAGGTTTACGTGCCAAAGTATATCTTTACGGTGGCCGGCATCACCGGATGCATGATCGAGATGGTCTTTTCTTTTGGAGCGCTGTTTCTGGTCATGCTGTTTACTGGCGCCAGATTTTATCTGACGCTTCTGCTGACCCCGCTGGTGGTGATACAGATTTACCTGTTTTGCTGCGGACTCGGCCTCTTTCTGGCACAGTTCAACGTGTTTTTCCGCGATGTGGAGCATATTTACGGCGCGATTCTGACGGCATGGCTTTATCTGACGCCGATCCTCTATGACATCAGCCGGCTGCCGGATACGCTTGCTCTTCTTGTGAAGGCGTTTAATCCGCTGTATTATTATGTGGCACAGTTCAGGGATCTGGTTTATTATGGCAGGATTCCGGGGCCGCGGGTGTTCTGGGGCGGCTGGATCATGGCGTTCCTGATGCTGGCTTTCGGTACGTGGACGTTCCAGAGATCGAAGGACCGGTTTGTGCTGTATATATGATACTTGGCGCCGAGCGAAGCGGAGCGCAGATGCGGAGCACGGAGCAATCCGCAGTATCATAGCATCGTATATAGAAAAGGATAAAAACATGAGTACTCCCATTATCGAAGTCAATGATTTGACGGTTCAGTTTAATATGGCAAGTGAAAAGGTCAATGACCTTAAGGAATACGCCATCAAGCTTGTGAAGCATGAGCTGATGTTTCAGGAATTCCTGCCGCTGCAGGATATCAATTTTCAGGTGCAGCCCGGTGAGGCCTGGGGGCTGGTTGGAGTCAACGGCGCAGGTAAGTCCACGCTGCTGAAGACGGTCAGCGGTATTTTAAAGCCTTACAAGGGGTCCGTGGTCGTGCGCGGTACGACAGCCCCGCTGATCGAGCTGGGAGCTGGTTTTGATCCGGATCTGACAGCCCGGGAAAATATTTATCTGAACGGTCTGGTGCTGGGCCATTCCAGAGAGTTTATGGAAGAGCATTTCGACGAGATTGTCGCATTTGCGGATATGAACCAGTTTTTGGATTCGCCGCTGAAGAACTTTTCCTCCGGTATGAAAGCGCGGCTTGGCTTTGCTGTGGCTACGGTGGTCAATCCGGATATCCTGATCGTGGATGAGGTGCTGGAGGTCGGCGATATGCGTTTCCGCCGGAAGTGCAATGAGAGGATGCAGCAGATGCTCTCCACCGGGACGACGCTGCTCTATGTCTCGCACAACATTGAGTCGGTTAAAACGCTTTGTGACAAGGCTATCTGGCTGGACAAGGGGCATATGCGTATGACCGGAGATGCCAGGGAGGTCTGTGACGCATACAAAGAAGAGCAGACGCGGATGATCCATCAGCGCAGGGAGGAGAGACGGATGCAGTTAAAAGAGCAGGGGAAAAAATACGATTATCTGATTGTGGGAGCAGGGCTGTTCGGCGCGGTATTTGCGAATGAGATGACCAAGTCGGGCAAGCGCTGTCTGGTGATTGATAAACGCAGTCATGTCGGAGGAAATATCTATACAGAGGATGTAGACGGGATTCAGGTGCACCGGTACGGCGCGCATATTTTTCATACCAGCGATGAGATGATCTGGAAATATGTCACCGATCTGGTGGATTTTAACCACTACATCAATTCGCCGGTGGCGATTTATAAAGATGAGATTTATAATCTGCCGTTCAACATGAATACATTCAGCCGTCTGTGGAATCTGAAAAAGCCGCAGGAGGTAAAAGATAAAATAGCGGAGCAGGTGGCCGAGCTTCACATCACGGAGCCGAAGAATCTGGAGGAGCAGGCGCTCTCCTTAGTGGGGCGGGACGTCTATGAGAAGCTGGTAAAGGGCTATACGGAAAAACAGTGGGGCAGGGACTGTAAGGATCTGCCGGCGTTTATCATCCGCAGACTGCCGCTTCGGTTTACTTACGACAATAATTATTTTAACGACCGCTATCAGGGCATCCCCATCGGCGGCTACACAAATCTGGTGGATATCCTTCTGGACGACGTGGACGTGATGACGGATACGGACTTTTTCGAATACCGGAAGGATCACGCGGACAGCTATGACAAGGTAGTTTACACCGGGATGATCGACGAGTATTTTGATTTCTGCTACGGCCATCTGGAATACCGCAGTGTCCGCTTTGAGACAGAGCGTGTGGAGGAGTCCAATTATCAGGGGAATGCTGTGGTGAACTACACGGACCGGGAGGTTCCTTATACGCGCGTCATCGAGCACAAGCATTTTGAGCCGGAAGCAGAGCAGGAGCATCCGAAGGATTTTTCGATTATTTCCAGAGAGTATTCGGCAGAGTGGCATCCGGGGATGGAGCCGTATTATCCGGTCAACGACGAGAAGAATACCGCACTTTATGAGAAGTATCGCGCACTGGCAGAGAATGAGAAAAATGTCATCTTCGGCGGACGGCTGGGTTCGTACCGCTATTATGACATGGACAAGGTGATCGCGGCGGCATTGAAAGCGGCGGAGGCGGAGCGTATGCCGTGGCTGAATAATACCGGGAAGAAGGACTGAGCCTGCCGGGGACTGGCAGTGATTTTAAATGGACTTTTTCCGTAACTGCGAAGGTACTGAACAGTTACGAAGGATTGGCTATGCTGCAGTCTGGCTGTGGCATAGTGCAGGCAGAACGGGGCTTGCTTTGAGACAGTAAGCAGCAAAAAGCGAGAGATGGAGCAGCGAGAACAGGCAGGAGGTGCGATGGAATGAATATCGCGATTATCTTTGCGGGAGGAAGCGGTGTCCGGATGGGCGCCGGAATTCCGAAGCAGTTTCTGGAAATCAATGGAAAGCCGATCCTGATCCACACGCTGCAGCTGTTTCAGGGGCATGAAGAGATCGACAGGATCTATCTTGCCATGAGCAGGGATTATATAGAATATACGGAAGCTCTTGTAAAAGAGTACGGCATTGATAAGCTTGCGGCGATTGTACCGGGAGGAGAGACCGCGCAGGATTCTATTTACAATGCCTTAAAGAAAGCACAGCTTGACGGGAATCCGGAGGACTCGGTCGTGCTGATTCATGACGGCGTCCGGCCCTGCGTAGAATATGATGTGATCAGTGATAATATTGAGAGCGTGCTGGCCTATGGAAGTGCCATCACGGCCACGCCCTGTTATGAGACGATACTGGTAAGCAGGGACGGCTGTAAGGTAGAGGATGTGCCGCTTCGCAGCGAAAGCTATGCCGCGCAGGCGCCGCAGAGTTTTTATTTAAAGGATATTCTGGAAGCGCATGAGCGGATGCGTGCACGGGAAAACCGATATGAGGGAATGGTGGACGCCTGCACAATTTACCGCGCACTTGGCCGTCAGCCGCATATTGTGGCCGGCAATCGCGGCAATATTAAAGTGACGACGCCGGAGGATGTTTACACATTCCGCGCGTTTTTGCAGTACCGTGAGAACGAGCAGGCGTTCGGGCTGGCGCAGCCGGACCGGATGCGGGTGAAGATGAGGAAGCTGCATTCTACGAAGAAGAATACGGACGCCTGACCCGGCGCGGGCGGCCTCGGATGCGCACCGGTTTTTTATAGGAAAGGATTAGAAAAAACGATGAAAATATGGAGCGACGACAATATCCTTCAGGCAGACCTGGAGCGGATTGCAGCTTCGGAGCTGGTGGACTGGGAGCGGCTGCGCGGGAAGCGTGTGCTGGTGACCGGGGCGACGGGGCTGATCGGTTCGCTGATTGCACGCGGGCTGATCTGCGCAAGTGTGAAGCGGTCTCTGGATATCCGGGTGGTTGCTCTGGTGCGGAGTCTGGAAAAAGGAAAAGACGTTCTGGGTGCGTTTCTCGAAGACGGTCTGGAGCTGGCGGTGGGGGATGTTCTGTCGCCGCTTGAGCTGGACGGAGCGGTGGATTATGTTTTTCACTGTGCGAGCGTGACTGCGTCGAAGGATTTTGTGAACCGGCCGGTTGAGACAATCCAGACGACGCTGAAAGGGACGGAGCATCTTCTGGAGTTCTCCCGCGAGAAGGGTGTGGAGAGCATGGTGTATCTGTCTTCAATGGAGATTTATGGAACGCCGGATGCGCAGACAACGGCTATTATGCGGGAAGAGTGCTACGGCTATATCGATCCGCTGCAGGTTCGCAGCAGCTATTCAGAAGGCAAGCGTATGGCGGAAGGCCTTTGTGCAGCTTACGCGCACGAATATCAGGTACCGGTGAAGACGGCGCGGCTGGCGCAGACGTTTGGAGCGGGCATCCCCAGGACGGAGAACCGTGTATTTGCGCAGTTTGCCCGCAGTATTCAAAATGGCGAGGACATTGTTCTGCACACGGACGGCAGCAAGGCGCACTGCTACTGTTATACGACAGACGCGGTATTGGGGCTGCTGACTGTGCTGCTGAAAGGCGAAAACGGGGAGGCCTATAACATCTCCAACGAGGAGACCTATTGTACTATTCGGGAGATGGCGGAAATGCTGATCAGGAGATATCCGCAGAGCGGCTCCCGGCTGGTGTTTGATATCCCGGAGGATGCGAATCAATATGGCTATGCGCCGACTTCACGGATGCTGATCTGTTCCGGGAAGCTGCAGGCTCTTGGATGGAAAGCCGGGGTGGGGCTGCCTGAGATGTTTGAGCGGCTGATGGGCTCCATGGAAAGAAGGGATACAGATGCTTTCAGTAATACTTCCCGCTTACAATGAAGAAAAAATGATACAAAAGGCGGCCTCTGAGATCGACCGCATCCTTACGACGGAGCGGATTGACTATGAGATCGTATTCGTAAATGACGGTTCGAAGGATCACACCTGGGAAGAGATTGAGAAAACGGCTGCACAGAATCCTCACGTTACGGGGATTTTGTTTTCACGGAATTTCGGCAAGGAATCCGCGATGCTCGCGGGGCTGGCGGAGGCCGCGGGAGACTGCTGTGCAGTGATGGACTGCGATCTGCAGCATCCGCCGGAAACACTTGTTGAGATGTACCGGCTCTGGGAACAGGGCTATGAGGTCATCGAAGGCGTGAAACGCACCCGCGGGAAAGAGAGCGCGATGCATCGGATCAGCGCCGGACTTTTTTATAAAATGATTTCAAAAGCGGTGAAGATTGATATGTCGCGCGCGTCGGATTTTAAGCTGCTGGATCGCCGGGCGGTGGAGGCCCTGCTGTCACTGCCGGAGAGGAACGTGTTTTTCCGTGCGCTGTCTTCCTGGATCGGATTTCGCACAACGTCGGTGGAATTTGATGTGCAGGAGCGCACCGAAGGTGAATCAAAATGGTCGACCTGGTCGCTGGTGCAGTATGCCATCAAAAATATTGTTGTATTCTCGACGGCTGCTCTTCAGTTTGTGACAATCGCCGGGATCGCGGTCTTTGTAGCGGCGATCCTTCTTGGTGCGGAGACGCTGATCCGCTATTTCACCGGTCATGCGGTAGAAGGATTCACGACGGTAATTCTGTTGATTCTGATCATCGGAAGCCTTGTCATGATCAGCCTTGGGATCATCGGATATTATATAGGAAAGATTTATGAGGAGGTAAAAGGGCGTCCGCGGTATCTGATTTCGAAAAGAATCTCCGGGAGCGCGCGCCCGGATGCTGCATTGGAGCAGCTTTTGTAGTATTTTCGTAACTGTGAAGGTACGGAACAGTTACGTCTTTTCAAAGCTATTGATCATCGAATATCCGGAGGTACATTCTGTTATTCTGTATAAAATGCTTCAAATGTGTGATGCGTCTCCCGTTTCTCAATGGGAGGCGGCGTCATATAATCGCCAAACCACTGTGTCAGCAGCACATCATACTGGCGCGGAGCCAGAAATAAATTGTCTTCAAATTCCAGTTCAATATAATCAGAAAAAACGTCATGCTCCGCAATTTCTCTGGTGCGGTACGCGCCGATAATGCCGGCGCAATATTTTGCCGATTCAAACGGAACCTCCCGCAGCCGGGCATCCAGCCGGGCGGTGAGCTTTCCCGGTGAGGTAAAACGGCTTAAGACATAAAGCGCAAACCGAAAAGGCTCGTGGTAGACGGGCCGTGTGCTGGAGCGGAAAAACCTTTGCCAGTTCGAAGCGACCAGAAGCTCTCGCAGAAAAGTCGTTTTCCGATACTGGTGTATGGCCTGCTCATACGTATCGCCCAGACCATCGATCGGACAGATATCAATGTAGACGCCGGATTCCACGTGTCCACGGTTGCAGAAATCTTCCTTTAATATCGTACCCGGCATCCACGCTTTCGCGAAAATATATCCGTATTCCGGCTCGTTGACATTGCAGCAGATGCGAAACTCCTGCTCAGAATGAAGGCACAGATCGATAAAACGGTCAAAATCCGGCCGGGGCATGGCGATGTCAATGTCGTCGTCCCACGGGATAAATCCTTTGTGACGGACTGCGCCGAGCAGAGTGCCTCCCGAGAGATAATACCGGATGCCTTCTTTTCTGCAAAGGCGGTCAACTGCCTGGAGCAGCTTCAGCTCGATTTGTTTGAGTTCTTCGGTGTCTATTTTCCGCATGATGGGTCTCCTGTTTTGTCCTGAATAGTCGTCTGCAACGGATGCCGATTATCGGATTATGTCTGTTTTTTATCAAAAGCAAATGGGAAAGGAAATGCCGGAGCAATTGCTTCACCGGGACTGTATTCCAAAATAGGATGGCACCAGCTCTTCCTCTGTGTCTGCTTCGTAATCAAATACAAAGCGCTCGTATGCATTGATAACATGCGTATTCTGATATTTGTCATAACGCCGGTACTGTCGGCCGTAAGACATATGAACATGCCCGTGCAGGAAAAAGCGCGGGTTGTATTTTTCTATCAGAGTGAGAAAGCTTTTGAATCCCTGATGCGGCAGATCCCGTCCGTCGTTCAGCTGGTAGGCGGGGGCGTGTGTCACCAGAATATCGAAACCGCGATTTTTATACAGCTTCCAGCGAAGCCGCCCGATGCGCCGCCGCATCTGCTGTTCCGTATACTGGTAGTTGCCAGGACGATAGCGCATTGAGCCGCCCAGCCCGAGGATGCGGACACCGTTGACGACGACAAGGTCATCGTCGATACAGGTACAGCCATCCGGCGGGATTTTTTCGTACTTCTCGTCATGATTTCCGTGCACATAGAGTACCGGCGCGGATGTGAAGGTGGCGAGAAAGGACAGATAATGCGGATGCAGGTCGCCGCAGGATATGATCAGGTCAATGCCTTCCAGCTTGCTTTTTTCAAAATGATCCCACAGATAGGCGGATTCTTCATCCGCGATAGCCAGTATCCGCATGGCATTCCCGAGTATCCTTTCCGTTTCATTTATCTTTTTTCTTAATCCCCTGCTGCGCAACGACCGGCTTTGCCTGCTCGGTCAGCTCATAGTCCTCAGGAATGGAGCCGATCACGTTCTCCGCGAGCCAGTCCATCTTGACAATCTGTTCTGCTGTCAGGCTGTCGCCCCATTCCGCCTGCGATTTTACAATGCCGGTCTGAGAATACAGCGTACCGGAAAACGGGTTAAACTCGCCCGCCTGAATGGTGTGCTTTAACAGATCGACCAGGCGCTTGGTGCCGATCGGCAGGTTCTGGGAGCAGATGACGTCGACCACGCCGGAGGACATGCCCCACCAGTAGTTGATCGCCTTGGCCGTATCATCGTCATATTTCCAGGTGCCGTCCATGATGGTCCGGATCAGCTTCTCATAAAAACGGCCCCAGTGGCACAGCGGCATCGCGAGATTCCGCGGATGACCGTCTACCATATGATAAATGCCGAAAAAGCGGGAGGCTTCTTCCGGGATCACCATGTCCTTACCGGAAACGCAGGCCGGATTCAGACGACGAAGCTGATCGTCAAGATCAACATCCTTTTTGGTCGACCATTCCAGATAGACCTGTGCTCTCGGGTTGATCATCTTTGCGCCGAGCGCAAAGGCGTTGATATTCGAGATTGTGCCGAACAGCGGATAATCCGCGATGTAAGCGAGCCGGTTGTTTTCCGCCATCGCGCCCGCGATCGCACCCATCAGGAATTTGGCTTCATGCATCCTTGCGTAATAAGTGCGGATATAACGGTGCGAGGTGTTCAGCGAGCAGTTCAGAATTCGCACGTTCGGATGCTCGATCGCCGCTTTTACGCTGGCAGCCGCGAACACCGGCGAAGTCGTGAAGATCAGATTGCAGCCATCAGCAATCGCCTGCTCGAGACAGGACTCGATCGTCTGCGCGGTGATGCCGCTGTAAGGAACTGTGCTCACCTCCTCAGGGAAGGTCTGCTCCAGATGGAGCCGCCCGAGCTCGTGGGAGTAGGTCCATGCCGACGAACCGGGGGTCTTATCGTAGACAAAAGCGATCTTCAGACGGGAAGGACCGCCCTTCAGGCCGACTGGAAGCAGACGGGTCAGAAGCGGCTTTTTCTCCGCTGACGGATCCATCTTCAGCTCGATCTTATCATCCTCTGTCAGAAGCTCAAACTCCTCCCATGCCTTGGCAATCAGCGTCTTCATCTCATCGGTAGTGATGCCGTTGACCCGGTCATAGCCGTAAAGGGTCAAAAATGAGAGGAACGCATCGCCGGGGGTGATGGGGAGCTTGCTGCCTCCCTTCGCCTTATACGCGGCGGTAAATCTGGTATACACAGAATTAAAGTCTATCCGGTCGTCGTCGTTCCAGGTCTCATCCGGATCCTTTCCAACCGCCGCCTGCAGCTTCGCGAAGCTGCCTTCTTTGGAAAATTCGATATAATTAATCTGTGAAAGACTATAAAAATCGACAAACTCATAGTAGATGACCGATTCCTTATCATCGGTGCGTTTCGGAAGAATACGGGTCACCGTGCCGGGAATGGAGATCGCTTCAAAGTACTTCATCACGCTGACGCGCTTGTTGCCCTCCTCGACATAAAAACGATTCTTGTACTCCCAGGCCTTGATAGGGTCGTGGATGCCCTCCTGCATATGTGCTGTGCTTAAATTGGCCCACTTCGTGGCAAACTCCGAACCCTCATCAAGAATCGGCATATAATTGCCGGAAAACGCATTGCCGCGGCCGCCGTACCGCGTGCCGACAATCTGATCGATCGGGATCTGCACAAGCCCCAGCGAAGTCATCGGCAGCGTTTCCGCCGGAAGAATCTCATCCAGTACCTGAAGCGTCGGCCGCTCGCCGCGCATCATCCGTGCCTGATAGTCCTTTTTTCCTGCTTTGTATGCTTTTTTATAATCTTCTAATGACATAAAAATCTCCTTATGATATGTCCGCACGATTACTGCGTTCTATATCCAAAACCGTTGCTGAACAGTAAAAGGTAATTGTTCAGTACCTTTGCAGCAAGGCGCTGCTATAGATTTCAAACGTATTATAAAGGGACGGATATCGGAAATCAAGAGTGAAAAATGCCTGTTTTGCAAGGCGGCCCGGGAAAGAAGAGGGCGTTTTGCTAAAAAAATGTAGCAAACGATGAAAGGCTATGGTAGAATAAAACAGAATTTTGAGCATTCGGAACGGTAAGGGAAAGAGCCCGTTTCGAAAGATGGTTGTCAGGCAAATGAAATCAACAGGGAGAAAGAGAGATATGGCAAAATTGTATTTTCGCTACGGCGCGATGGGAAGCTCCAAGACAGCGAACGCGCTGATGGTTCAGTATAATTATTATGAGAGGGGCAAGCGCGCGCTGCTGGTGAAGCCGAGACTGGACAACCGCGAACTGGAAACGCCCCCTCGCTCTGCTCGGCGGCAGAACGAGCCGTCCGTAGAAGAAAACACTCCGTGTTTTGGGGACGGCTCTGGAGTAGCAGTAATCTCCTCGCGCATCGGCCTGAAACAGAGCTGCAGCTTTGTGGAGGACCTGGTGCAGATGACCTCCGAAGAAATCCGGAAATATGACTGCGTGGTCGTGGACGAGGCGCAGTTCTGCACCAAAGAACAGGTAGAATGGTTCGTACACATTGTGGACGACCTGACTGTGCCGGTGATCTGCTACGGTCTGCGCACCGACTTCCAGCGCAATCTTTTTCCCGGCAGCATGTGGCTGCTCGCCTGGGCAGACGTGATCGAGGAGATCAAGACCGTCTGCTGGTGCGGCAAGGCCGCGACCTGCAACGCCCGCTTCAACGAGCAGGGCGAGATGATCACCGAAGGAGATCAGGTCGTACTGGGCGCGAACGACAGCTATACGGCTCTGTGCCGCAAGCACCATCGACAGAAAATGCTGAGACCTTAGTTTGCCTCCAGCAGCAGCTGGATCTTCGTCTTCACAATATCGAATGCGACGTCATTCATTCCGCTGTTAATAACAAGGTCTGCGGTCGCCTTAGTCGGCTCGACGAACATATAATGCATCGGCTTGACTGTGGTCAGATACTGCTGCACAATATTGTCAATGTCGCGCCCACGTTCCTTCACATCGCGGACAATCCGGCGTAGGATACGCTCATCTGCGTCCGCCTCGACATAGATCTTGATATCAAACAGATCGCGGAGGCGCGGGTCTGCCAGCAGCAGGATGCCCTCCGCCAGAATGATCCTGCGCGGCTCGATATGAACGGTCTGATCCGAGCGGTTGTGCTGGCTGTAATCGTATACAGGGCAGTCAATCGCCTGTCCATTTTTCAACATCTCCAGATGCCTGACCATCAGATCTGTCTCCAGAGCATCCGGATGGTCGTAGTTCACCATCTTGCGCACCTCAAAAGGCACATTATCCTGTCTCTTATAATAATTGTCATGGTAAATGACAGCGATATCGTCCGCGAACGCTTCCTTCAGACGGTTTGTGAACGTTGATTTGCCTGAGCCGGTCCCCCCGGCGATCCCAATGATAATGCAGTCCATGATATGATCCCCCCTGAATGCGTCTTACATGATTTTGCAATGATCTTACGCAACTGTTCCGTATCATTACACTTCCAAAATAGTTACCAATAATTTTACAATGAAATCAGACTGTATGCAATCATTAATTCGTAATAATTTTCATAGATCAGTTTTCCCTCACATATGCTTTAACAGAAAAAGCTGTGTCGGGAGTTGTACAGCTCTCTGTATCAGAAATTGATTCTGGACATGAAATGGAGAGGATATTCAAAATGAACGCAATCTGGGGCGGAATGCTTCTTATAGGAATCGTGTACGGCATCCTGACCGGTCAGGTAGAAGTAATTTCGGAGGCCGTGCTGTCATCCGCAAAAGAAGGTGTAAACCTGTGCATAACAATGTTTGGCGTGATGGCGCTCTGGAACGGTCTGATGGAGATCGCAAATGACGCCGGACTCATCCATGTGATCACCCGGAAAATCCGTCCGGTTATACAGTTTTTATTTCCGCGAATTCCGAAAGACCACCCTGCTCTGGAACACATCGCGACCAACTGCGCGGCCAACGTGCTTGGTCTTGGCAGCGCCTCAACTGTGTATGGGCTAAAAGCCATGGAAGCATTAGAGAAACTGGAAGAGGAAAGGAGGAGAAAAGACCATGCCGCCGGAGAAAATATCGGTCATACAGCGAATCGAGAGCCTGAAAAAAGGATGGAATCGTGTAATGATGCTCGGGATATGGACAAAGTCATACAGCGGCAGAAAAGAAAAGGCGCGCGGTGCAGCGCCATGCCCCGCGGCACCGCCAGCAATGAGATGTGCACATTTCTGATCATCAACATCTCATCGCTGCAGCTCATCCCCGTCAACATTATCGCCTACCGTACTCAGTACGGCAGTGTGAACCCGACCGCGGTCGTCGGACCGGGGATCGTGGCGACCGCAGTGAGCACCGTAGTGGCGGTAGTGTTCTGTAAGATTATGGAGAGCCGCGCCCGTTAAATCGCTCATGCGACAGGCGCGGCCCTGAGAGGTCACTTTCTTTTACGCTTTTTTTGCCTGCTGAGACGATTTCGGAGAATTTTGTTTTCCGCAACAATATTTTTGTTTTCCGCTTTCGCGATATCCAGTTCTTTCTGCAGCCTGGCGACCGTTTCACGTTCAAGCTCAAGAACAGGACGTTGTTCCTCCAGTTCTTTCTGCAGCCTGACGATCGTTTCACGTTCAAGCTCAAGAACAGGACGTTGTTCCTCCAGTTCTTTCTGCAGCCTGACAATCGTTTCACGTTCAAGCTCTAATACAGGTGCTGTCATATGGTTCACCACCTCCAATAAAAATTTGTCTTCATGGAATACGCGTATCAATGCTTTTCTCAGAAGCGCCAGAATATCTTTTCTGTCAAGCTCTGAGATATATCCGGACGCAACTGCTTTATCTAAAATCAGTATAACTTTCTGGAAGTAATTTGTCAACTCTAATTTTGCATAATCATAGTTAATATGAGGAGATTGCGTTCCATCATCTTTCAATTTCCCCAGCTGCTTTTTCTTTCGGAGCATGGTGCGAAAGCGAATGGGTGTAAACGGTATCAAAATCAGAAGGTTCTTTTCATCAATCTCGGACAGGGTATAATCCTGAACCTTCAAAGCAGGAACGGCGTAGTCAATGCATTTTATTTCCGTATTTGTATTTTGCTCATCCATTGAATCAGGCTTTCGGGTATCGGACCGGTTCGAATTGTAGACCGGCAGACGAAGCTCACATGTGAGGCGGCTGGGTACGGTTGTTTCGGGCTCCAGAAAGAGGACGGAAGAGTACGGAAAACATAATATGTATGGAGTCGCTTTTGTCCCTTCTTCAGAGTAGGCGAGAGCTGATTGTGAACCGTATTCATATACGCGCTTTACAATTATTTTATTTGTGCTGCTTTCGCATTCGAAATGAAAAATTCGTGATTCAATTCGAACAGCTATATCGGAGCGGATCGAAGATATGTCTTTTGTAATGGTTCTTTCTATAGAAAATTCTGTACCCAAAGGAATAATTTTTACGTCTCTGGGATAAGACTTTCCATGTATTTCTTTGACCAATGGCAGTAAAAGAAACGGCATCTCCAGAACTTCTTTCTTCAGGATTTCGTCCCATAACTGCGCTTCTGTAGAGATTTTTTCGGGAAGACCGTCATGCTGCAGGCCTTCTTCGAAAAATGCACCGAAGGATAAATCTGGAAACTCATCCAATCGTGCCGTGTTTGTAATCTCTTGCATCAACAACCCCCTTTCATTGATTTCTGCAGGAAAAAGTTGAGGTGATATTATCGAACCGGACCTGATATATAGTATCACTAAACTTATAAAATGTCAATATACTATTTATGCAATGATATAAAATAATAATTAGAAACAAAAAGAAATATTACAAAAAATTAGAAACGGAGATTTTGAATCTTCAGAGGCAGAAAAAATTATTATGCAGCTGACCCAGGAATTACTGGCCATTCCGAAGACTTGAACGGATCATTTCACGGAGAATCAGCCCAATGAAGATCGCTTCACGACAGACCTGGCCTGCGGTCCACATACGCTTGAGCAGATAGGGAGACATATCATGGCTGTGGATAAAAAATGGGTTATCCACAGCAACTTAACGAATTTCGCCGCAGCGAAAATGTTTCGTTTGTAAAAAATATCCAAAAAAAATTGAGAAAAATCGTAAATTTTCTATTGCAAAAAATCTCCGAACGGGCTATATTGAAAACAATATAATCGCTTGTGGTATCTCCGCCCGCAGAAAGCAGGATGCCAATCCGATCCGGAACAATCCGGATAAAAGGATTGGCCAAAAGGCTGGAAATGACAGCGGGCAAAAGATGCAGGAAAAGAAGCGGAATCATATAGAAAGAGAAGCTCAAAAAAGCAAACGGGCAGGCAGCGGGTCATGTCAGACGGGATTTAAACGGCAGCAAAGGGGTGTGTGGCCAAAGCGGGGCTCAGAAAAAGAAAGGGGAACAAAACTATGCGTAAAAGCGGAAAAACTTCGCGGGGGGGGCGGTTCCTTGCTATAGTATTGGCTATGGCTATGGTACTCCAACAAACCAGTCTTACGACACTGGCCGATGACGGCACGACTTTGGCCGCCGAGACGGCAGTGACGGAGAGCGTCACAGAGGTCGAGGGATCGACAGAAGACAATTCAAACAACACATCTAATGAAACAACGACGGCAGAAAACTCGTCCACCGAGACGACAGAAGCCGTATCTACAGAAGCGTCTGCGCAGACGACAGAAGCAACGGCAACCGAAGCTACTACGGCTACGGAATCGTCCGCTTCATCCGATAATAACGCAGCGCTTGATACTCCTATAGAAGAAACAGCGACAACTTCGGACGAGACAGCAGATGAATCCGAAGAGATTACTGAGTCCATGACCGAGGCAGCTACGGACGCAGAAGCAGAATCCGAGAGCGAAGCGGAGACTGAGGAAGCGACGGAAGCGGCAACAGAAATGGAAGAAATGACCGAGGCTTCAGAAAATGCAGAAGCATCGGAAATGGAGACGGAAGAAGCAACCGAGGCCGAGACGGAGACCGAGGCTCCGAAGACTTCTTTTACTTATTCTGACAGCCGCGTTGTGATCATAGCGACGGCGACCGAAGAAGCAAATCTTCCGCAGGACGCAGAGCTGAAAGCGGATTACATCGAGCCGGGCAGCGATGCGTATAACGATGCGGTCAGCAAGATCGAGAGCCAGCTTGGCAGCACACTCGGACTGACTGACGAGAATACAGAGACAGCGTATGTATTGTACGATGTCTATTTCTTGTCCAATGGTGAGAAGGTGGAGCCGGAAGACGGCACCGTGAGTGTGAGCATGGTATTCCGTTCGGCGGTCGATCTTGGACTAACTGGTGAGATTGTCAACACGGAAGTTGTTCATGTCACGGACAGTGGCGAAGCAGAGGTTGTGACAGACTACGTTGATGTCAATAAAGACGGTGATATGACCGCGATGGGGTTTACGCAGGATAGCTTTTCGATTACCGGTGCAGTGGTGTCGGGGATTATGCCTGCATCTACTGGGGGGTCTGTAGATTTAGAGGATATCACAAGTTCCATTACGGTAACCAGTGCATCTTCTGTTGATGATGTTTCTCGTACAGGAACCCTTAAAATTGCGGTTTCATATACAATTGCGGATTCAATGCTTTCAACAGCGAAAGACGCAACTTCCTGGACTTACGATTTAAGTGACCTTTTAAGTTCTAATGGTGGTATCTTCTCTTCTATTGATAAAGACGGTTCGGGATTTATTTTTAATGGATCTGCAGTAGTAGGTACTTACACTATTACGAATGGAGTTGTTACGTTTGTAATTGATTCCGATTGGTTGGCAAATCAGGATACAAATGTGCAAGGTACTTTTGATTTCTATTGTAGTCTGGATTCTTCAGCTATAGGTACTTCTGGAAGCGAGACAATTAGTTTTCCTGGTACATCTGATGTAGTCACAGTTGAGTTTGAGGATGTTAGCGTCACTGCTCAGAAAACGGTAAACGGAAGTTCTAATGCGGGAAGTGTATTGATGCAATCTGATGGAACAATAAAATACGTTGTTCAGGTAACACCGAATGCAGATCTTACTACTTTGACATTAACCGATACGCTTGGTTCAGGACAAAGTATTGTAGGAAATACCGTATATGTTTATAGTAGTACAGACGGGACAAGACACGCTGTTACAGTTACTGCAGATAGTAATGGACAGTTTACTGTTGATGTTGCAAGTGTAATGGGTACTATAAGTGCAGATACAACATATTACGTTTCCTATGAAGTGACTGTTGATAACAGTGGCTGGGGAACCTCTTTGACTAATAATGCATCATGGTCTTGGGATGGAAGCAATACAACAAATACTAATACAACAACCATTACCCCATATAAAGATGTTTCCACAAAAACAGTGGCTGTTTCAGAAGAAGGAGGAGAAACTTATTACACATATACGATAACCATCGGAGATGGCACTACTAATCTTGCTGGATATACAATTACAGATATTATTTCACAGAATCAACAATTAGTAAGCGGTTCGATTGTTATGACTGATAGTACTGGTAAAGAGTATACTATTGTTGCGGATACTTCTGCGTTATCCTTATCAACAGGCAGCAATGCTACGGCACAGCTTTTTAGCTATACGTTTAGTTCGAGTGAAACGTGGACCAGTATATATACGATTACGTATAAAACAAAACTTTCGACAGGAACTTTGACAGATACGATTTCTGTGACAAATGAACTGGATACAGATCATAATGATGGGGCACCAGGAGAAACGGATTCCACCAGTAAAACGGTAGAGCTTCCGTCTTCTAATCCTACAATTTCAAAAACAGGAACGTTAGATGCAGATAATAATAAAATCTATTGGACAGTAACAGTATATATTCCTGATGGTACAACTCTTAGTTTAGCAAGAATCGTTGATCAGGGTATTACCTATCTTGGACAAGAAACAGGGACGACATATGGAAGCTTATCCAGTAAAATAGATTGGTCTACTTTAAAAATTGTAAATGGTAGTGGTACGCCGTATACTTATGGTGGAGAATATAATCCTTATGCTTCTAATGCTCCGGATTATAGTTCTATGACGCAAACGTATTACATCCAGTATGGAAATAGTTATGATATTATTATTCCGAACTTGAGTGAAACTATTACATTAACTTTTTCGACCGAATTTGATAGTGAGCTTTTGGAAATTTCCGAAGGTATTGAATTCAAAAACTGGATTCAGATTTATAATGAATATAATATGAAGGATTATGATTATGCATCCGTTTATTATACTCCTGATTATCAGCTCAGCAAGACAGGTAGCTATAACTCAGACACAGGCATTGTAACATGGACAGTAAAAGTAAATGCTGACCAGCAAACATTGGCCACTGATTTTGATGCTTATGTGTATGATGTAATTCCGGAAGGTTTGACATATGTTTCAGGCTCCTTCAATTATGAAGTAAACGAAAGTGGAACAAAGATATCAGTAAGTGATACCGATGCTAATGTCACGGTACAATCAGATGGAACTACTACTTTAAGTGTAAAACTGGGGTCATATAATGGAAACTATTATTATTGCCAATATCAGACAACAGTTGACAATGATAAAATTGATGCATCTACAGATTATACAAATAAGGTATATTTGCAAGATGGAAGTGGAACGGAAAAAGCAAAATTTGAATCCACTATTACTGTAAAGCGCACATATGTTACAAAATCGGGAAGCGATGCTTCTCAGGATTTGATTACCTATACTGTTATAGCAAATCCTGAGGCATTGGATTTATCTGCAAGTGGTAATACCTTGACTTTGACAGATACTTTGCCTTCAGAAGTTGAATTGGCAAAAGGCGGTTTGGGTAATGGCGTGACAGTTTCTTTTACAGATAAATCTGGAAATGAGGTTATTGGATGCAGTTATACGTATGTGAATAATGTATTGACAGTAACGATTCCGGATGAAACTTATGTGAAGATTCAATTTGTTGTCAAGGTTATTGAAGTTGGAACTTACACGCTTGAAAATAATGTTCTTCTTAGCGGAGATGCAGACTATAATGCGTCAACTTCTAAATATTATAGTATAGTTGAACATAGTGCTACTCTTAGCGGCGAGAGAAACTCGGTTGTAGTTACAAAGTATAATGCAACGTTGAGCCAGACCTTATCTGAAGCCGGATTTACATTATATACAGTTAGTTATGATGATACTACTGGAGAAATAACAGGGACGACTCAAGTAGGAAATGAAGTATTTACTGGTAATAATGGTGAGATATCTTTTACCGGACTTACTTATGGGCAATTGTATTATATAGTTGAGACAACAGCACCGGAAGGTTATGAAATCTCTGATACTGGGCATTACTTTGCAATTTATAATGCAGATGAGAATGTAACCAAGTCTGATTTGACAACTAAACTGGCTGTTGTTAGTTCATATAACAATATAAATATTAGCATAGTTTATGGCCCTTATTCATTCGAGGTTACCGATACGGTATCCGAAAAGGCAACGGCTAATTTACAAGTTACAAAAGCACTTAGTGGTGACGGGAAACCAGCCACTGTACCCAATATTTTTACATTCAAGGTAGAAGCGGAATCAACCACAGTGAGTGGGATGAGCGTAAGCGATATTCCGATGCCGAGCGTGACGAGTATCACAAACAGTGGAAGCAGCGTAATATTTGGCTCAATTACGTATGATAAAGCTGGCGAATATGTATACAAGATCACAGAGACTGCAGTGGCAAGCGGGAACCCGCAGTACAATGTGAACAGCACACCGATATATGCAAAAGTTACTGTGACATATGATTCAACGCAGAGCAAATATGTGGCAAGTGTGGAATACTATACAGATGCGGCGTGTGCGAATAAAACGACAAGCCCGACGATCACGAATACGTACACGAAGACAACTGACGCGACAGCAGAGCTTGAAATAACAAAGGCTGTGAGCGGTACAGGAGCACCATCGACCGTGCCGAGCATCTTCACCTTCACCCTGGCAGCAGTGACGAGCGGTGCGCCGTTACCGAGTGTGACGAGTATCACGAACAGCGGAAGCAGCGTGAAGTTTGGAGCAATCACGTACAGCGGAACAGGCGAGTATATATATTCGATCACCGAGACGGCCGTGGCGAGCGGTAACCCGCAGTACAGTGTGAACAGCACAGCGATATATGTGAAGGTGTCTGTGACTCTGGACAGCACGAATAATAAGTATACGGCAAGCGTGAAGTATTACAGTGACGAGGGCTGCACGACGGAAGTGGCAGAGCCGAAGATCACGAACACCTATACGAAGACAACGGATGCGACGGCGGAGCTTGAGATAGAGAAGGCCGTGAGCGGAACGGGCGCACCGTCGACCGTGCCGAGCATCTTCACCTTCACTCTGGCAGCAGTGACGAATGGGGCGCCGATGCCGACTGTAACGAGCGTTACGAACAGCGGAAGCAGCGTGAAGTTTGACGCGATCACGTACAGCGGCACAGGGGAGTACGTATACTCGATCACCGAGACAGCGGTGGCAAGCGGGAACCCGCAGTACAGCGTGAACAGCACAGCGATATATGCGAAGGTGTCTGTAACTCTGGACAGCACGAATAATAAATATACGGCAAGCGTGAAGTATTACAGTGACGAGGGCTGCACGACGGAAGTGGCAG
>JAJBVD010000041.1:0-35286 GCA_020859985.1 Clostridiales bacterium | reverse complement strand
CGAGCGTTACGAACAGCGGAAGCAGCGTGAAGTTTGACGCGATCACGTACAGCGGGACAGGCGAATATGTATATTCAATCACCGAGACGGCAGTAGTGAACGGTAACCCGGAGTACAGTGTGAACAGCACGCCGGTATATGCGAAAGTAAGTGTGTCTCTATCTGGGAATGCATATGTGGCAAGCGTGAAGTATTATAGTGATGAGCCGTGCACAACGGAAGTGACGAGCCCGACGATCACAAATACGTACACGAGAGAGACCGGAAACCTGGAAATCACAAAGAAGACTACAGGTGCGACAACACCGGAAAGCACAGAGTTTACAATTAGCGGTCCAGCCGACTTTACGACAGTGACATATACCTATAAGGACTTTACGGAAGGCGTACTGACGCTGACAGACATTCCGACTGGCGATTACACGATTGTAGAGAATGTGAATGGAGCGAAGGTAGATGACTACACGCTGAGTGTAACCGGAGATGGCACAGTGGCGACAACCGTTGTGACTGGAGAGACAGCGAAAGTAACAATCGAGAACACGTACACGAGAGAGACCGGAAGCCTGGAGATCACGAAGAAGACTACAGGTGCAACAACACCGGAAAGCACAGAATTTACAATCAGCGGTCCAGCCGACTTTACGACAGTGACGTATACCTATAAGGACTTTACGGAAGGTGTACTGACGCTGACAGATATCCCGACTGGAGATTACACGATTGTAGAGAGTGTGGATGGAGCGAAGGTAGATGGCTATACGCTGAGCGTAACCGGAGAGGGCACAGTGACGACGACCGTTGTGGCTGGAGAGACAGCGAAAGCAACGATCGAAAACACGTACACGAGAGAAACAGGTAACCTGACCGTGACCAAGACGGTGGCTGGCAGCGTGGTTGACACCACGAAGGAATTCTCCTTTACGGTGACTTTGAGTGACACGACTCTGAATGGTACATTTGGAGAGATGACCTTTAAGGATGGCGTGGCGACCTTCACACTGAAACACGGTGAGAGCAAGACGGCGACCGGCATCCCGGCGGGGACGACTTATACGGTAACAGAGGAATCCTACACGGCAGACGGCTATGTGACGACATCGACCGGCACGAGCGGAACGATCGTGAAGGATGAGACGCAGACTGCGGCGGTTACGAACACGATCACTTCCGTCAAGATCAGCAAGGTGGATGTGACGACGGAGGAAGAGCTTCCGGGCGCGACGATCCAGATCATTGATAAGGACGGAACGGTTGTTGACGAGTGGGTATCGACCGATCAGCCGCATGAGACGACCGGCCTGGTACCGGGCGAGACCTATACGCTGCGTGAGACGGTAGCTCCGGAAGGATATGACATCACGACGGATACGACGTTCACACTGAAAGAGGACGGCACGATCGACACGAGCAAGACGACGACCACGATCAGCGAAGAGGGCGTGCTCCTTGTTGAGGATTCGATGACGAAGAGTGAGACGGCGGAGATCTCCGTGACGAAGAGCCTGCAGCTCTCCAACGGCGACGGACTTGTTGCCGCGGACGAGACTTTCTACGTAGGTCTGTATGCGGATGAGGCCTGCACGAAGCTGTACGCGAGCAAGGCGATTGAGTTTAAGAATGCGGCAGCTTCGACAGTGACCTTTACGGATCTGGAGATCGGAAGGACCTATTACATCGCAGAGTGCGATTCGACCGGAACAGCTTTGGCGAGCGGTATTGGAGCGCTGGCGGGCGGCACCATCTATCAGGCGATCTTTGATGAGGGTGCGACCGTGACGAAAGTGACTGTGGCTGACGGAACGCTGACGACGGTATCGTTTGCGAATGAGTTCTATACGGTTCCGGATGGCTTCTATAAGAAGGGTACACTGACCATCACGAAGAAGCTGCTTGGCGCGGACGGCGCTGCACTGACGAGCGACGCGGTATTCTATGCGGGTATCTTCACGGATGCTTCCTACACGACGCTGGCGACGAACGTGGACCAGAGTATTGTGACCCTGGATCTGGCGGGCGGCTCCGAGGCGAGCGTGGATGTGGTCGTATCCATCTCAACCGGCTCCTCGGTAACCCTGTACGTGACTGAGACCGACGCGGACGGCAACCCGGTAGCGGATGCGGAAGGCTTCGCGTATACGGTGAGCCAGAATACCACGGAAGTGACGCTGGATGAGACGAACAACACCGCGACCGTGACGATCACGAATCAGGAGATCGTAGAGGTTGAGGAGGAAGAGTCGGAAGAGGTTGAGTCCGAGACTGAATCCGAGGCAGTACAGACAGGCGATGAGACGCCGCTGGCACTGTACTTCAGTCTGATGCTGATGGCGGTGGCTGTGATGCTGGCAGGGGAGACCCGGAGACGCCGCAGATATGAGGATGAGGACTGAAAATCAGCGGACTGCAGCATAAAGTCAACGGACGGCTGCTGATTGCCGGAATACGCATCAGAGAATGAGATGGCAGAATGGCAGCGGGCCTGATAACAAAATAAGAAATGGGATGGCGCATGAGAGTGCGCCATCCTGCGTTTATGGAATACACAGGAAGAAGGAGACGCTTCAGAAATGCTTCAGAAACATTTCTGAAATGTTGCCAAAACCTTTTACGATAAAGATGGAGAACAGACTGTGGCAGAGAAAAAAGCATGGACGAAAGAGGAACTCTCCATTCTCGAAAAATGGTATCCGATCGAGGGCATTCGCGTAGAGGAGCGGCTTCCCGGCCGCAATCGCAGCATGATCACACAGAGGGCGCGCCGTCTGGGCGTGTCCGCACCGGTTGATGACTGGAATGCGTCTGAACTGGATATATTACGGGAATGGTATTTGAAAGAAGGCAGCGAGGTGATACAGCGCCTGCCCGGCAAGAGCCGTCACGCCGTCCGCGCGCAGGCGCAGCGTCTGGGTTTGACAAATAAGGCCAGATGGAGTGAGGCGGAAAACGAGATCGTGCGGACGTATTATCCTGTTGAAGGACCGCGCACGGCGGAACGTCTGCATGGCCGCACCCGCGAGTCTGTGCGGATTCACGCGCAGAAGCTGGGGATACGATGTGAATAATAAATAAGATCCGATAATCTGATAATTTGTATACTTAAGAGCCTGCTGCTCGAAAGTATACAAATTTTTTTTGTGACGGTGTTACATATAATGTTACAATTTATTAAAATATTTAATAAAATTTATAAAATTTATGTTGCAAAATCTTTACAAAGAGGCTATATTGATGACAACACGATTGTTCGAGGAATCTCTTGTAACAGAGAAGGTACAGAATAGTTACTGCAAAAGAAACAGGACGGCGGGGCTGCATCAGAAAGCAGCCGCAACTGAGTGAGGTCAAAGACGTGCTCAGAAAAGAAAGGGGAACAAAAACTATGCGTAGAAGCAGAAAAACATCGCGGGGGCGTTTTCTTGCTATAGTATTGGCTATGGCTATGGTGCTTCAGCAGGCAGGCATTACATCGCTGGCGGAAGATGCCGCGGCACAGGCCGCTGAGGCGGTCGTGACAGAGAACGGCACAGAGACGGAAGAAGAAACGTCTGCGGAAACGGCTGCGCAGACGGAAGAAGAAACGTCCGCGTCTTCTGCAGCGGAAGAAAGCGCAGATCTGTCTGTTTCGTCCGATGGGGAAACGACACCGGATACTTCTTCTATAGAAGAAACCGGTTCAGAAGAGACCGCTGGTGAATCGGAAGAGACGACCGGGATTGTTGCGGCTGAGTCTGTGACGGAAGCGGAATCTGAGAGCGAGGCAGATACGGAAGAAGCGACCGAAGCTGAGGAAGCGGCCGGGACTGCGGTGGAAGCATTGGAAGAGACAGAAACAGCAGAAACGGAATCCGGGAGCGAGATGGAGACCGAAGCGCCGAAGACGTCTTTTACCTATTCTGACAGCCGTGTCGTGATCACGGCGACAGCTTCTGAGGCAGCGAACCTGCCGCAGGACGCGGAGCTGAAGGCGGACTATATTATACCGGGCAGTGCCGCATACAAGGAAGCGGTCAGCAGGATCGAGAGTCAGCTCGGCAGCACACTGGGCATGGATGAAGAGAATACCCAGACGGCGTATATTCTGTACGATGTCTATTTCCTGAGCGGCGGCGAGCGCATTGAGCCGGAGGATGGCACCGTGAGCGTGAGCATGGTATTCCGCCAGGCAGTCGATCTTGGAATGGAAGGTGAGCTCATCAACACGGAAGTTGTTCATGTAAAGGACAGCGGCGTAGCAGAGGTCGTGACCGATTATGTCAATGTCAATGCGAACGGCGATGTGACGGCGATCGGATTTACGCAGGACAGCTTTTCAGTGACCGGTGCTGCGGCGGTCTATAAGACCCAGACAAGCAGTGGGACTAACAACAATGACCTGATCACAGATATTTCGGGTTATTACTATCTGAACAGTGGGAATACAAAGGTTGAGTTAGATGGAAGCACGGTGGTTCCGTCCAGTGTTTCGACCTTGTATGTTAAATTAAGCTTTGCCTTTGCGGCGGGGACGTTGACCACAGAGAATCCGGTACTTGTTTTTGATGTGAGCGGGTTGTGTGATCTGGGCAGCTTTGTCACCACTGAGTCAGGCAATGTTTATAATAGCGCCGGAGAGGTTGTGGGAACCTATTCCATAACATCGGAAGGAATCATAACGATCACTTACGATACCAGCGCGATCGATGTGACCGGCAACGTGTCAGGATATGTAGACTTTGGATTTACGGTATATGACAGTGTGAAGGAAAGCGGCAGCGAGGTAATTTATTCGATTGGAAGTTCGACTCTGGAATTCCAATACGATATCAGTGATCTTTCTGTAGAAAAGAAAGGTGATTATTCTTCGTCTGACAATACGGTTACCTATACGATCACTGTTTCCAGTACAAATGGAACGACAGAGGATGTCACCCTGACGGATTATCTGCCTTCCGGCGTAAGTGCGATCACATCTGTTACTGTGACGAAAAATGGCGTGAGCTATACAATCAAGGAAGATAATACATCCGGGACAACTCTTTCTCTGATACTGGATGAAATGGATGCCGGAGATACCTATGTGATCACGGTTGTGGGAACCGTCACAAGCGACAATGACTGGACGTACAATGGAACCTCGTACACGACTCTGTCGAACACGGCGACCGCCACCTCAGGGAACGCGAGCGCATCTGGTTACTGTTCTCTGACAGTCGAACGGCAGTATATCAGCAAATCCGGATATTACGATGAGAGTACGGGGCTTATCACCTGGACGATCGTTATCAATGAGGCGGGCGAGGATATCACGGACTACACTCTGACGGATACCCTGTCTTCAAACACCGCGCAATTGTACTATTGGGACAGTTCGGCAGGGGAGTATGTACTGATTGGTACGATCGATCTGACCTCCGGGTTTGTAATTAACGATACAAATACGGGTCTTACCAATTCCGGTACGTATACCTACAAGATCGTGTATACCACCGATCCGGGGTCCCCTGTAAATGATACGACGGTTTCGAACACAGTGTATTTGATACCGCCCACTAGTGGAGGAAATACAGGAACGTATAGCACGGGGGAGTCTGTGACTGTCCCGGGTACATCCACGAATCTTCCATATAAGATAGATAAAACTGCGGATTCGACAGACACAGACAGTACGACCGGCTATCCGATCGTTGACTGGACGGTGACGATTAATGTCGATACGACCTCTGCGTATTATACAGGCAGCGATGTAGTGCTTCCGGCAGGGATCGAGATCTCGGACAGCCTCTTATCCTCCAGTATGTATATGACGAAATCGCAGCTGGCGGCTCTGACGCTTACAGATGGGACGAATACGTATAATTATACGATTACCTATGTGAAGACGTCCGATGGGACGGAATATACAGGGTCTGATATTTTATCACAGCTGGCTAGTGACGCGAAGATCATCAGCTTTACGCTGGTGACGGATGATGATATTACGCTTACAACCGGCACGACTCTGACTATGACTTATTCTTCTCTTCTGACGGCGACAGCTTCGGGTACTTATTATAATACGGTGTATGTCGGGAGCAAGAGCAAGACCGGTGGATATACCTACGAATCCGCAAAGACGGTGACCAAGTATGCCGTGGATGAGAGCGGAGCCGTTCTTACCGATGAAGTGAATTATTATGAGGCTGACGGAATCCTGTACTGGATGATCGCGATTGAGGGAGGATTTGCCTACGGCGACAGCATTACTATTACAGATGTTCTTCCGGAAGGGATGACCTATTACGCGGGGGCATTCACGAATGGATATGCGCTGTACGCAGGAGATACCATACAGTATAAATACAGCCAGTATTTTGCTACTGTGGAGATCGTGTCAGACGGTAACTCGCCGGAGACGCTTACCATCACGATTACAGCAGATAAGTGGGCGATCAGCACGACGGCCTACCTCGTATTTGCTGTACAGATTGAGGATTGGGATACGGTAACCTATTCGCAGAACAGCTCCGGCGCATACAGCAGGCAGTACACAAACAGCATCAGCTATACGGACAGCAATAGCAATACATCGACGGCCAGTGCGTCCCAGACGGTTGTGATCCCGGATCTGTACAAGAGCGGTACCGTAACCGTGGAAAATAATGAGACGACGATCATCTACACGCTGAATGTCAATACAAATGAGAATACACTGGGCAGCAGCGGGACGATCACGCTGACAGACGTGCTGACCATCACCAGCGGTACCTGCGAGATTGAGCTGGATAATTCCTCGCTTACTGTATATGATGTTACAAATAGCAGGACATTAGACAGTACGGAATATGGCTGTTCTATCTCGACAGATGGCAGCGGCACGACCACGATCACACTGACACTTGAGGATGCGACGGCTTATACGATCACCTATAAATATGTAGTAAAAGCAGCAAATGTGCAGCAGTTGACTTTTGCTGTTTCTAACAGTGCCTCAATATCTGCTGATATATCTGTTCAGGACAGTGAGCAGGGGCAGGCACAGAGCTCTTCCGCGGTATCCAATTCCAGCGGAATCAGCATTCATAAGGTTGCGGAAGGACATAATAATGTAAACATTGAGGGTGCAATATTTGACCTTTATGAGTATGATGAGACGGCGGGTGAATTTGTTTACGTTGCTTCCTATACGACAAGCAGCACCGGAAAAGTAAATATAGCAGGTGCTTCCGAATACTATCTGGTCTATAAGCTGGTAGAGGTGTATGCGCCGGATGGATATGATATCTGGGAAGAGCCGCTGTATTTCTACGTGACATTTTCGTCTGCCACAAGCACAACAGTGGTTGGAGAGAGCGCTGTTCCCAGCGGATCGACGCTGCAGGCTTATGCGGACGGTTCGGTCATTCAGCTGGATGACGCGATCGCCACCGGCGGTACTTTGGATATCACGAAGGTTGTGACCGGTACGGAAGAGGGCAGCGGGGAATATACCGTGAAGATTACCTCCGAAGCGGCGACAGCACAGTGGTCGAAGGTTTATGGAATTGTAGACGGTGAGGTTTTGACTCCTGCGGCGATCTACGATACTGCAAATACTTCAACGCAAATAGGAATCTCCTTTACGCTAAAGGCGGGGCAGACTGCGATACTCTGCGAGCTGACGGAAGGCATCGAATATACCATAGAGGAAACATTGGCAAGCGGCGCAGCTTATACGGCGACGTATACGTTGAACAGCACCGCAACCGGGAACAACGGAACGGATGCTCCGACAGTGGCATTTACCGATGAGACGACAGAATATATCACGATCACAAACGCATTCGAAACGAAAACAGGAGAACTGAAGATCACCAAAGAGGTAACAGGCGCGACTGCGTCGTCAGGCGGCTATGAGGTCACGGTAACCTCCACTACGGGTGAGGATTTAAGTAATGTAGCGGTTGATGGAACGACAGTAGGGAGCGAAGTGCTTTCGGCAGATGGAAAAACGATCACTCTTACTGTGACGGATAATGCAACGGTGACACTGACCAACCTTCCTGTTGCGACCTATACGGTGACTGAGACCATTGCGAATACATCGGATCAGAGCGGTTATACACTGGAAACAACGTATACCGTGAATAATACGGCCGTTGCCGGGAATACAGATGCTGAGGCTGCCCTCACAGAGGAAAATGGCTATACCGGTGAGGTTGTTATTACGAACACTTATACCCCGGAGACGACATCCGTGACGGTCACCAAGACCTGGGTGGATGATGACGATGCAAGCGGCAAGCGTCCGGCCGGCATTACGATCAACCTTTTGGCGGATGGCGTTGTAAAGGACAGTCAGACTGTGACGGCAGCTGCGGATGGCTCCTGGACCTGCAGCTTCACAAATCTTCCGAAGTATGCGGACGGTACAGAAATTGTTTACACCATCACCGAGGATGCGATAGAAGGCTATACGACTACGGTTGACGGTTACAACGTGACAAATACCCTCGATACCGGTTCTCTGACCGTGACCAAGACGGTAGCGGGCAGTGTGATCGACAGCACAAAGGAATTTGCCTTTACGGTAACCTTAAGTGATACGACTCTGAACGGTACGTTCGGAGAGATGACCTTTACAGACGGCGTTGCAGCATTCTCCCTGAAGAACGGTGAGAGCAAGACTGCAACGGGGATTCCGGCAGGTACAACCTACACGGTGACAGAGGACTCCTATACAGAGGATGGCTATGTGACCACTTCGACCGGGACGGCCGGAACGATCGCGACGGATGAGACACAGACGGCGGCATTTACAAATACCATCACCTCTGTGAAGATCAGTAAGGTGGATGTGACGACCGAAGAAGAACTCGAAGGCGCGCATATCCAGATCCTTGACGAGGAAGGAAATGTCGTAGAAGAGTGGGATTCCACGGACGAAGCGCACGAGGTGACCGGCCTTGTACCGGGCGAGACCTATACGCTGGTTGAAACGGTAGCTCCGGATGGTTATGAAATCACAACAAACACGACCTTCACACTGAATGAAGACGGAACAATCGATACAGAAAACACGACCACCACAGTCAGCGACGACGGTGTGCTTCTCGTAGAGGATTCTATGAAGACGAGCGAGACGGCAGTGATCTCGGTGACGAAGAACCTTCAGCTTGACACAGGCGATACGCTGGTTGCGAAGGATCAGATTTTCTATATTGGCTTGTATGTGGATGCGGCGTGCACGAACCTGTATGCGTACAAGACGATTGAGTTTAAGAATGCTTCAGCCTCGACCGTGACTTTCACCGGTCTGGAGATCGGCAGAACCTATTACATCGCAGAGTGTGATGCGGACGGAGCAGTACTGGTATCAGGATATGCGCTTCTGGCGGACGGTACGAAGTATATGCCGGACTTTGGCGACGGCGCGATGACGGCGACTGTGACAGCAGAGGACGGAAGCGAGAAAACCGTGACGTTTACAAACGTGTTCTACTCGATACCGGACGGTTTTTACAGGGAAGGAACTCTGACGATCACGAAGAAGCTGCTTGGCGCGGATGGCGCGGCGCTGACGAGTGATGCCGTATTCTACGCGGGAATCTTCACGGATGCTTCTTATACAACGCTGGCGACGAATGTAGACCAGAACATTGTGACTTTGGATCTGGCAGGAGGCTCAGAGGTGAGTGTCGAGGTTGCCGTATCGATTGGGAACGGTGAGACGGTGACTCTGTATGTGACAGAAGTTGATGCGGATGGCAACCAGGTGGCGGACGCAGACGGCTTTGCGTACACGGTGAGCGTGGACAGCACAGAAGTGACTCTGGATGAGACGAACCTGACCGCGAGTGTGACGATCACCAATCAGGAGATCGAGGAGACATCGGAGGAAGAATCGGAGGAGGAAGAAGTTGAGACCGAATCTGAAACGGAATCCGAGGCGGTACAGACAGGCGATGAGACGCCGCTGGCCCTGTACTTCAGCCTGATGCTGTTGGCGGCAGCAGTAATGCTTGCTGAGGTGGCACGGAGACGCCGCAAAGACGGGAAAGAAGAGTAAGAAGCAAGGCAACTGTGAAGGTACTGAACAGTTACGAAGCAAGAGTAATATAGAGATACGAAAGACAGAAGCCTCCAGCCTGCAGAACCGGTTCCGTGAAAGCAGGAACGATAAAGCGGGATTTCTGACATGAGAACGAACAGCATAAGAAGAAACGGGATGGCGCATGGAACGTGCGCCATTCTGTGTTTTCTGACAGATTGTGAAAGGTGCGAATGTGTACGGAGCACTTTTTTGATCTGGAGAAAGAGATGCGGAAGCGTAGACCGGCAGAGACACAGATACGGCAGCATAGACCAGCAGAGACACAGATGCGGAAGCGTAACCAGCAGAGACACAGATACGGCAGCATAGACCAGCAAAGGTAAAGATGGGGAATCTACAGTGGCAGAGAAAAAAGCATGGACAAAGGAAGAACTCACCATTCTTCAGGAATGGTATCCAGTCGAGGGAATCCGGGTCGAAGAACGTCTCCCCGGGCGGAATCGAAGTATGATCACGCAGAGAGCACGCAGGCTTGGAGTGGCCGCTCCGGTCAGTGAATGGAGCGCGTCCGAGCTGAATATACTGAAAGAATGGTATTTAAAAGAAGGCAGTGCGGTAGCAGAACGCCTGCCCGGCAAAAGCCGTCATGCGATCCGCGCCCAGGCACAACGGCTGGGTCTGACGAACAAAGCCAGATGGAGCAGAGAGGAAGACGAGATCGTGCGGGCTTATTATCCCATAGAAGGGACACGTGTGGCGGAGAGACTGAATAGCCGTACACGCGAATCTGTGCGGATTCACGCGCAGAAATTAGGAATAAGGTGTGATTGATCAAAGTGCGGAGAGAGATGAGTAATATGACGGTGTTGATGACCGAAGAGGGTATCAAAGCACTGGATAGTCGGATTCAGGTGTAAATTTTCTTTATGTATTCCTGCAATGAGATGTCCAGATCTTCCTCGCGCATGATTTTTTTTAATGTTTTTGTGACAGTCGTGCGGTCAAGTCCGCACAGATAGGCAATCTGCCAGTGAGACAGCGGCGGATAATGATTTTCATTTCCATATATTAAGACAAACTTGATTGCCTGCCGGGCATTCTGCAGCTGAGTGCCAAGCAGGAATTTTGACTGCCTTTCTCTTGTTTTGATCACGCTTGTAAACACCGTGGAAGAAAAAGTCGAGGAATGAAGGAATAATTCTTTTATAACGCGGGATTCAAAAACGGCAAAGCAGCCATCTGTAAGCGTAAAATAGTGCCAGATCTCCAGGAGCGGATCAGGTTCCGGTATGATATTTTCCGCGTGAAGGATATCGCCTTTTTCCCATAACAAAAAGGCCTGCCGCGGCATATCTTCAGCTGATTTACTGGTGCACATACATCCTTTGATCATAAGAGTAACATATTGAAAAGGCTGTAATGAACTCATTTCCCTGTGCATTTCCCTGCGTATTTCATTTATATCCTGATTTTTTTTAAAGTTGAACAGGTGACAATTCGGGCAGAGATGTCTGCGGTCGGAAACACTTAAACTGGAGCAGAATGGATTTTTCAAATAGGGGCAGGTCTGATCCATAGAGGTACCTCCGGCGAAAGTTTTGAACTTCCTTAATTTACAGGAAACGACGTGAGCCGTTTCTTTTGCAAAGGCGGACTGAAACATAAGTAATCGTTTTACTTGTCTACAATATTTTACAAAAAACATTAATATATTTCAAGCAAATATTACGAGTTGTTACAAATGCCTTCAAATTGAGCGCGTTAAATTGTGATTTACACCACATTTTTCTGATGTTGTGGTTTATATCACTGCTAAAAAGCCACAATATGTGTTAATTATTAAAAAAACATATTACGAAAATTTTTTCATTTATTTTTATGGCCGCTGCCAATTGTGAGTGGGAGAAGGCCATCACATAAAGAGAGGGCGAAAGCAATGGCACAGGGGAAAGAGGTCACAAGAGATCGTATTTTTACAGCACTGACATGTTTAATGGAACAAAAGGAATATAAATATATCACCGTAACCGACATTGCGCGAAAAGCCGGAGTATCCCGCATGACTTACTACCGGATCTATTCATCTAAGGAGGATATTCTGGAACAGCATTTCAGAATAATCTCGCAGCATCTGGTAACGGAAGCAAAAGAAGACATAGAGCAGGCACTTTGCAGCTTTTTTGCCAATTTCCAGAAACACGAAAAGCTGGCCGGGGTTCTGGCACAGGCGGATCTGATGAGCCTGATCGCAGAGTGCTTTTCGGGATTTACAGATTATCTGCATAACACGTTTCACCCAGATTCCCTAAATAGCTTGCAGGCTCGCTACGCGGGACTTTATGAAACAGGAGGCCTGTTTTCCATCCTGATCGGATGGCTCTCGGAAGGTGCAGTGGAAAATCCGCAGAAAATGTCTGAAATCACGCTGAATATCATGAAGGGGAAGTGAGTGCCGGCATAGCGTCCTTTTGCGCAAAGACAACGTCGGCATTCACAGCTGTGGTTTCGTTTGCGATTTCCTGTTCTGATTCAAAAATGGCATGATCGATACGATTAAAAAACCGGGTCCGGTACGCCTTTGTACCGGACCCGATTCTAAAGGGGAGGATAATAAAAGGCGGAATTCTGATAGAAAATATCAGGTGGTATTTTGGGCCTGGGTGTGCTATGATGCTCTATATAAAAGGATGATCTTGAAGCAGCTGAAAGAAGGAGATACCTATGGCTGGGGTGGAAATCAGAAAAAAGCTTCCGATTGGAATTGAAAGCTTTGAGGAAATTCGAACCGAGGGGTTTTATTACGTAGATAAAACTTTGATGATCAGAGATCTGATGAATTCATGGGGAAAGGTGAATCTATTCACACGACCCAGGCGATTCGGAAAATCTTTGAATATGAGTATGCTGAAGGCGTTTTTTGAGATTGGCTGTGATGAGTCTCTGTTTGATGGTCTTGCTATAGCGGAAGAGACAAAATTATGCGAGACATACATGGGGAAATTTCCAGTTATTTCAATCAGCTTAAAGAGCGTCAGCGGTGTGGATTACAGTTCAGCGTGTTCTATGATGCGCGCAGTTATTGGCAATGAAGCCAGACGCTTTGAGACAGTACTCATGGGCGATGAGACATTTACGGAGACGGAAAAAGGCCTTTATAAGCAGCTGATTGCTCTGGATTCTTCCGGACAAAATCTTTTTTCCATGTCCGAATCAACGATGAAGGAAAGTTTGAAAACACTTTCTGCGCTGCTTTATAAGCACTATGGGAAAAAGGTAATTATTCTGATTGACGAATATGATGTGCCGCTTGCTAAGGCAAATGATAAGGGATATTATACAGATATGGTAGAGTTGATCCGCGGTATGTTTGATCAGGCTTTAAAGACCAACGAGAGTCTCTATCTGGCAGTCCTGACGGGGTGCTTGAGAGTATCAAAAGAGAGTATTTTCACAGGCTTGAATAATCCCAAAATGTATACGATCCTCGACGCAAACTGTGATGAACAATTTGGGTTTACGGATGCTGAGGTCAGGCAGATGCTGGACTATTATGATCTTACAGACTACTACGATGTGACAAAAGAGTGGTACGATGGATATAAGATCGGCCGGGCGAGCGTTTATAATCCGTGGGATGTCATCAACTGGTGCGACCAGCTGCTGACAAATCCGAATAAGGCGCCGAAAAGCTACTGGGCTAATACCAGCGGGAATGATGAAGTTCGGAAATTTATCCGGCGGATGGGAAATGGAGTTACGAAGGCTCAGATAGAACGGCTGATTTCCGGGGAGACGGTTCAGAAAAAGATTGTAGAGCAGCTGACCTATAATTCATTATATGACAGCATAGAGAATATGTGGAGTCTGCTGTATGCTACCGGCTATCTGACTCAAAGTGCGTCTCCTGTAGGTGATGTTGTCCAGCTGACAATCCCGAACGAAGAGGTACGTGGTATTTTTACCAGCTTCATACTGGATTTGTTTGAAGAAGAAGTGGCCGGAGACGGAGCAGCAGTGACCAGATTCTGCGGGGCGCTAAAGGCGGGCAATCCTTCCGATGTGGAGCGTTTATTCACAGAGTTTATGAAGCGAACCATCAGCATTCGGGATACGGCAGAGCCGCCCCGCACGAAGTGCATTGAAATGGGCGGCTCGTTCTGCCGCCGAGCGGAGCGAGGGGGCGTTTCCCGTGTCAGGAAAGAAGTAAAAGAGAATTTTTATCACGGAATTCTGCTTGGGATCATTGGCCTTAAGAGCGGATGGGATGTCAATTCAAACAGGGAATCGGGTGAGGGTTATTACGATATTTCTGCCGGGATAGAGGATGAAGGGATCGGGATTATCATTGAAGTAAAATATGCGGAAAATGAGAGTTTTGAGGAAGAATGTCAAAATGCGCTGGATCAAATTAATAAAAATGGCTATGCGGATGAACTGAAAAAAGACGGCATGTGGAAAATTCTGAAATACGGCATAGCGTGTTATAAAAAACGCTGTAAGGTGGTTCTGCAGCAAGAAGGCTAACCCCTTTCAGGAGGTGTTTTTGAGCCTGGGTGTGATGTGATGCATGTGAGAACACATGAAGCGTTGGAAAGCTGCACTTAAAGCAGAGCATTGAGAAAGGAGCAGATATAGATGTGTCAGATAGCAATCAGTATACCGGATGAAGTCCTTTATGATACAAAAATGAATAAAGAAGATGCCTGTAGCTTTGTGAGAAAGGCAGTAGCACTTGGATATTATACACAAAGTGGGGTATCCATAGGCTATTGTGCGCGGATAGCCGGATTGTCCGAAGAGGATTTTATCAGTTATCTGGGGAAGAACCATGTATCAATTTTCCATTTTGATAATGAAGAAGAGTTCATGGAGGAACTGAACAATGCGTAAGGTGATAGTTAATTCAACACCGTTGATTGTGCTTTGCGGGATTGGGCAGTTGAAGCTTTTAAGAGAACTGTATGGCGAAATTTATATCCCGAAAGCAGTATATCAAGAGGTTACTGTCAAAACGGATTCTGCCTGCCTGCAGCTGAAAAATGAGGAAAGCTGGATTCATGTAGCAGAAATAAAAGATACTGGCGAAAAGAAAATGTATAAGGCCAAATTACATGATGGTGAGGTTGAAGTCATGATATTGGCACAGGAAATGAAAGCTGATCTTGTAATCCTTGACGATAATGCAGCTAAGAAAACGGCAAAATATTTAGGCCTTACAGTTACTGGAACGCTTGGTGTTTTGATAAAAGCCAAGCAAGAAGGGTATGTCCGGCAGATCTATCCGCTGTTGACTGTGATGAAGCGAAAAGGATTCTATGTCAGCGAGACGGTGGAACGGATGGTTCTGGAGAAATCAAATGAGTGGAAAGAGGATTGAAGAAATCGTTCAGATACGAGAACTGTTAGAGCAGTATATAGCTAAAATACATGAGATATATGGGAAATACCTTAAGCGTGTTATTCTGTATGGTTCGTATGCCAAAGGGGATTACACCGCGGAATCGGATATAGACATTATGATATTGCTGAATCTCTCGGATATGGAAATAAAAAACTACCGTCATCAGCTTTCCGGTGTAACCTATGATTTTAATATGGACAATGATCTGGATATTAAGCCGATAGCCAAAAGCGAGGCACACTTTTTGGAATGGATGAGAAGCTATCCGTTTTATGCTAATGTCAATAAGGAAGGGATAATATTGTATGGAGCAGCATGAAAATACAGGAATCAGGCGAGATCTTGGGTGGAATCAGCGAAAGAAGCTTGTTTGATGGAAGATGAGGGATTGTTGTATGATGTATCCTTTTATGACGTTAAATGATGGGACAGAAATCGTCCATTCTGATATGCAAGAAAACGGAACTGTTAAAGTTTATATTGAAAAACCAGATGAGAAGTATTGCTTTCGTCATGCTACTTGTTGGCTGCCACAATACAGGTGGGAGGATATATATCAATTTGGTGATGAAGAAATAAAAAAAATTCAGGAAATCATCAAATCATCAAATCTACTGCTCATTTGATTTTACAGCAAAAAATCGGGTCCGGTACGCCTTTGTACCGGACCCGATTCTAAAGGGGAGGATAAGTATTAATTTTTATCTTTTGTACAGGCTTTCATAGTTACTTCACAGTTTCACATTTTTTTCCTCCGGAGGGGGATCCGAAGGTGTTTCTGTGAGACTAATCTTAGTATGACCCGTCTGGCAGGAAATATTCAGCTTTGTAAAATTTTTTTATAGTCAATTCTGCCCAAAACCAGGCAATTTCCCGGAATTATTTATGAGATATTCAAGCTTGACGAATGAAAGCAAGTGCAATATAATGATTTCAAGATTGATAAATATTTAACGTTAATTTTTTACCAATATTTTACACGGTGTTTTCGTTCTTTATCAAATTTTTACACTTTTACGGAATTGCAGCGATTGCCCGGTTTTTTTGATCAGCAGTTTTTGCATACAGCTGTAGGGATTTACGGAGACTGAGTTTTTGCGGATTTCGGCTAACAATCAATCTTTTTGTCACTATACATTATTTGAACAACAGGAGGATTCCAAATGGCGAACACAGAAAGCAACATCCCGGACATCATTGATACGGCGGAAGCGTTGGAAGCGAAAATGGCTGCCATGAAGGAGGCACAGAAGATTTTTGCGACGTACACGCAGGAGCAGGTCGACAAAATCTTTAAGGCTGCCGCTACCGCCGCGGATAAGGCGCGTATTCCGCTGGCGAAGATGGCGGTGGAGGAGACCGGCATGGGAGTGGTCGAGGACAAGGTCATCAAGAATCATTATGCGTCGGAATATATTTATAATGCATACAAAAATACAAAGACCTGCGGTGTGATCGAGGAGGATAAGACCTACGGCATCAAGAAGATCGCGGAGCCGATCGGTCTGATCGCGGCGGTCATCCCGACGACGAATCCGACGTCGACGGCGATTTTTAAGACACTGATCTCGCTGAAGACGAGAAACGCGATCATCATCAGCCCGCATCCGCGTGCGAAGAAGAGCACGATCGAGGCGGCGAAGGTGGTGCTGGAGGCCGCGGTGAAGGCGGGCGCCCCGGAAGGCATCATCGGCTGGATCGATATTCCGAGTCTGGAACTGACAAATATGGTCATGCGGGACGCGGATATCATTCTGGCGACCGGCGGCCCGGGCATGGTGAAAGCAGCGTATTCGTCCGGTAAGCCGGCACTCGGCGTGGGCGCGGGCAACACGCCGGTCATCATTGACGACACGGCGGATGTGCGTCTGGCAGTAAACTCCATCATCCATTCCAAGACATTTGACAACGGTATGATCTGCGCGTCCGAGCAGTCGGTGACGGTGCTGGAGGGCGTATATCAGCAGGTGAAGGATGAGTTCCAGTACCGCGGTTGCTACTTCCTGCAGGGCGATGAGCTGGATAAGGTGCGTAAGACGATCATTATCAACGGCGCGCTGAACGCGAAGATCGTGGGTCAGAGCGCATATACCATCGCGAAGATGGCGGGCGTGGAGGTTCCGGCCTGGACGAAGGTGCTGATCGGCGAGGTGGAATCCGTGGATATCAGCGAGGAATTCGCGCATGAGAAGCTTTCTCCGGTGCTGGCGATGTACAAGGCGGCAACCTTTGACGAGGCAATCGCGAAAGCGGAGCGTCTGGTCGCGGACGGCGGCTTCGGCCACACTTCCTCCCTCTATATTAATACGAATGAGACGGAGAAGATGGCGAAGCATGCGGCGGCGATGAAAACCTGCCGTATCCTGATCAACACACCGTCTTCGCAGGGCGGCATCGGTGACATTTACAATTTCAAGCTGGCTCCTTCCCTGACGCTGGGCTGCGGCTCCTGGGGCGGCAATTCCGTTTCCGAGAACGTAGGCGTAAAGCATTTGATCAACATTAAGACCGTTGCCGAAAGGAGAGAGAATATGCTGTGGATTAGGACTCCGGAAAAGGTTTACTTTAAGAGCGGCTGCATGCCGGTGGCCTTAGATGAGCTGGGCACGGTGATGGGCAAAAAACGTGCATTTATCGTGACAGACTCTTTTCTTTATAAAAACGGCAACACCAGACCGATCGAGCAGAAGCTCGATGAGATGGGCATTGTCCACACCTGCTTCTCCGATGTGGAGCCGGATCCGTCGCTTGCTTCCGCAAAAGCCGGAGCGGCGGCCATGACTGCGTTTGAGCCGGATGTTGTGATCGCGCTGGGCGGCGGCTCCGCGATGGACGCGGGCAAGATCATGTGGGTGCTCTATGAGAACCCGGACGCGGATTTTGAAGACATGTCGATGGATTTCATGGATATCCGCAAGAGAATTTATACCTTCCCGAAGATGGGTAAAAAAGCGTATTTTGTAGCCATCCCGACTTCCTCCGGTACCGGTTCTGAGGTGACACCGTTCGCAATCATCACGGATAAAGAGACTGGCATCAAATGGCCGCTGGCGGACTACGAGCTGATGCCGGATATGGCAATCGTGGATACAGACAATATGATCAGCGCGCCGAAGGGCCTGACCTGCGCGTCCGGTATTGACGTGATGACGCACGCCATCGAGGCGTATGTATCCGTGATGGCTTCGGACTTTACAGACAGCCTGGCGCTGCGCGCGATCAAGCTGGTATTTGAATATCTGCCAAGAGCTTATAAGGACGGCAATGACATCGAGGCGAGAGATCACATGGCCAACGCTTCCTGCATGGCCGGTATGGCGTTTGCCAATGCGTTCCTTGGCGTGAACCACTCTCTGGCTCACAAACTGGGCGCGTTCCACCACATCCCGCACGGTATCGCCAACGCGCTGGTGCTGACTGATGTGATGCGCTACAACAGCGCGGAGGTTCCGGCTAAGATGGGTACCTTCCCGCAGTATCAGTATCCGCACACTCTTGCGCGCTACGCGGAGATCGGCCGCTCGGTCGGTCTGACCGGCGAGACCGATCAGGAGGTGCTGGATAAGCTGATCGACAAGCTGGAAGATCTGAAGCGCGCGATCGAGATCAAGCCGACCATCCGTGACTACGGTGTGGATGAGCAGTATTTCCTGGATACGCTGGACGAGATGACCGAGCAGGCCTTCAACGACCAGTGCACCGGCGCGAACCCGCGCTATCCGCTGATGAGTGAGCTGAAGGAAATTTATCTGAAGGCGTATTACGGAGAGGATTATAAGGAGGCCTAAACTATGAATTTAAAGGATAAAAAAGTACTGGCGACCCGTCCCTATAAGGTGGTCTATCAGGACGGTGACCGCATTGTCAAGGTGTTCACGGTAGAGCATGGCAAAGCAAACGTATTTAACGAAGCACTCTGCACCGCACGCGTGGAGGAGAGCGGACTGGATATCCCTCCGGTGCTGGAGGTGACGCAGATCGACGGCGAGTGGGCGCTGGCGATTCAGTATGTGGCCGGGGAGACGCTGGAGCAGAAGATGGAAAACGACCCGCTGAACATCGAGACCTACATGGAGCAGTTTGTGGACGCGCAGCTTTCCATGCATGCGAAAAAAGCGCCGCGGCTGACCTTGCAGAAGGACAAATTTGCCCGCAAGATCGACAGCCTGAAGGATAAGCTCGACGCGACCACGCGTTATGAGCTGAACACCCGCCTGAACGCTATGCCGAACCACACGAAGCTCTGCCACGGCGACTTCAACCCGAGCAATGTCATCGTGAAAGAGGACGGCACCATGGCTATCGTGGACTGGGCGCACGCGACACAGGGCAACGCCAGCGGCGACGCCGCGATTACATACCTGGAGTTCGCGCTGAAGAACCAGAAGAAAGCGGATCTGTACCTGGATCTTTTCTGCAAAAAGAGCGACACCGCAAAGCAGTACGTACAGAAATGGCTTCCAATCGCCGCGGCGGCGCAGATGACTAAGGGCATTCCGGAGGAGGAAGCATTCCTCCGCAGGTGGACCGAAATTATTGATTTCCAGTAAACGATCAGACAGGGGGGGATTTGATTATCCTCCCTGATCAATATATCCGACCTACAGGGAATGCCCGAAGCTGGGAGAGATCCAGTCCGATCTGGCGCAGCTGATGGTGGAGTATTTCCGGGAGTTCCCATATGTGGATGTTTAAAGACAAAATAATAGAACGCACGGGGGAAACTCCGTGCGTTTTGTAAGGTGCGGTTAAGAGTTTCTTGATCAAACGGTTACGGCTGCATCGCTCAGAAGCTTTTTTGCTGTCAGATATTTCTCTACTGTGTAGTCCAAAGTGTCACAGGCATCTTCAATAGAAAGTCCCTGTTTTTTAATCAGGGCATCAACAGTGTTTACTAACATTTCAGCAGTAGCTTCGTCAGCAGCTTTATTCAGTCTTCTCGTTAACCAGTCCTCCATTTTCGATACCTTCCTTTCTGCAGTTTCATTCTGCGCGATTTCGAATCTGTGGTCGCCGGACACAGCAGCCATGAGATTTAGTACCTCTTCTACATGATTCATGACTTCCGTGGACGGAACATAGTCATGATGCTTTCTCATTTGTACAAAATAATCTGCTACGATACGGAAGTCGCTTTTAAACTTAGCGACAGTCTCATCGTCCAGCCAGGCGATTTCGAACACGTTAGCCTTGTAGTCGTGGATGAACCGGGCGAGCTTTTCATCCGGTGAACCGACCACGCTGCAGAGACTGCGGGATTTTTGACCCCACCGCTGGTCTGTGCCAAAGTACAGGACGAGGGTCACCACGGGGTACCGTTCTTCGCCCTGATTCAGCTCATCCCGGTATGCGGCGCCGTCATAGCTGATGACCCGCAGTGCGATGTCCGGATCGCGTGAGGATTGATTTTCCAATCCCAGAAGACCGATGCGGACCTGTTCCTTTTTCCAATACTTTGCGACATCACGTTCCTGACTGTGGATGACATTGGCTGCCTTATACTGGCTGACTGCGCCGGTCACTTCAAGGTCGGCTGCATCCACTCTGTTCTCACCGTTATATATAAGAACATTGATGATATCTGCAAAGACATCGGGATAATCTTCCAGCAACTTTTCGGTTACATCTTTTTCTGCCATTCATTTTCTCCTTAATTTTACTACTAATAATGAAAATTGAAAACCCTTCGGATGGGATTTTCCTATCCGTTTCTCTTTTGAATGGCTCCGTGGTGACGGACTGCAGTCTTGATGATTCACAATGTCTTTGACTGCAGAAGTGACGATATTCAACAATAAGAATAACATTATAAATCGAAAGAGTCAAGGAATTAATAGATTAAAACCACACAAATGCTGGATGGATTCGAGCGCAAATGATGGATGGTTAGTTAAAAAGCAATTAAAAAGGCTATTTAAATAATGATGATGAAAAATGTTAAATTATCCCCCCACGGGGCTTGCGCGGCCTAAAGATTCCGTTTATACTCCTTTTGCTTGATAAAAAATAAACAAAGTAGAGAAAACGGAGAAAGATCCTATGGGAGCAACACTACTCAATGAAAATGAAAACATAAGCATGCTGCAGGAGATTGAGGAGTACTGGAATAAGCGTGCCGAGAGTTATTCGGAAAATGTGCGCTTTGAGATGGAGCATGACAATGAACGGGCGTGGATGGACGTCCTGGAGCAGTATTTAAAAGGAATTCCGGGGAAAAAGGTGCTGGATATCGGGACAGGCCCGGGTTTTTTTGCCATCGGTCTGGCGAAACGGGGGTATCAGGTGACGGCTGTGGACTATACCCCGAATATGCTGGAGGAAGCGAAAAAGAACGCAGGCGCTTTGGCGGAAAAAATTACCTTTTTGCAGATGGATGCGCAGAATCTGAATTTCGACAATGCGGGTTTTGACGCGATCGTCACCAGAAACCTGACCTGGAATCTGGAGCATCCGGCAAATGCCTACAGGGAGTGGCACCGTGTGCTGAAAAAGGGCGGTGTTCTGCTGAATTTTGACGCGGGCTGGTACAGCTATCTTTTTGACGACGAAAAGGCACAGTCCTTTGAGGAGGACCGGAAACGGGTAAAGGACGCACAGATCAAAGACTATGAGGAGTATTCGGAGAGCGACAAGATGGAAGCCATTTCCCGCAATCTGATCTTAAGCCGCTGCAAGAGACCGCAGACAGATATTGAGCTGATGCGCCGCGCCGGATTCAGGCTGATCTATACGGACGAGCGGATCGGAGACAGGGTCTGGGATGAGGAGGAGAAGGTGAATTTTGCCTCCCGCCCGATGTTTATGCTGCGGGGCGTGAAGTGAGAAATCGCGGCTGTGAAGCCGCATTACCAGAGCAAATATGAAAATATACAACCGGGGGGGGAACGCTTTGATGAAAAAGATATGGTCCGCAATGCTTGCTGTGATGATGACATGTTCGTTTGTCTTTGGCGCCGGCAGTCTTAGCGCATCCGCAGAGGCGGCTGAAGAGAAAATTCTGTATGTGGCGGAGGATTTTTCCTACGCGAGTCTGGATGTACACAAGGAATACTACGGATGGATGACGTCCCTCTATGGAGTGACGGAAACACTTTTTAAGATGGGCGACGACTCGTCGGTGGAGCCGTGGCTGGCTTCGGAAGGCTCGGTAAGTGACGATGGTCTGACCTGGACGATCACGCTGGCGGATGGAGCGGCATTTTCCAATGGAGAACCGGTGACGGCGGACATGGTAGTGCGCAACCTGCAGCGCGCGGCTGAGGTGAATGCCCGCTTTGCTTACCTTGCGGAGTATGAGATGGAAGCGGTGGATGAGCAGACGCTGACCATCACCACACCGTCGGTCTACCCGACCATGCAGAATGATCTCGCGAGCCCGGAACTGGGGATTCTGGATCTGGACAATACAGAGGATTTTGACAATGCGCCGATCGCCACAGGTCCGTTCGTGGTCGATACATTTGAGCCGGAAGGTACGGTGACCGTGGCGAAAAATGAGAATTACTGGGGCGGCGAGGTGCAGCTGGACGGCGCGGTGTTCTACTATATGCAGGATGGTGACACGAAGCTGGCGGCGATGCAGTCCGGTGAGGTGGACTGCTATACAAGCGTGACCGCGGCGGCTGTGGAGATTTATTCGATAGATCCGGATACGTATCAGCTGACGGTAATCCCGGCGACACGCCTGCAGTTTTATATCTTAAATGAAAACACACTGGACGACAGTGTGCGGGAAGCCATCAACCTGACGGTAGACGCGGAAGCGATTGCCTCTTACTTAAGCGGAACGGTCAGCGCAACGGACGGACCATTTTCCTCCTCGACCGCATACGGGCAGGTGACTGTACCGGCTGTAGATACGGATGCGGCGAAAGCGCTTCTGGAAGCGGACGGCTATACTCTGAACGGAGACGGGTTCTATGAAAAAGACGGCGAGACGCTGACGCTGAGCCTGTATTATTACGCCTCCCGCAGTCTGGATACGCTGGCGCTTCTGATGCAGGAGCAGCTGAAAAACATCGGCGTGAATGTGGAGCTTTACGTGGAAGAAGACCCGGACGCGACCTATATCTCCACCGGCGACTTTGACATCGCGCTGTACTGCATGATCTCGGACAAAGCAGGCGACCCGTATTATTTTATTGATTCTACCCTGCGCGACGGTGCGGTCTTAAACTGCGGCGGATTTGCAAGCGAGGAGTGCGAGAGCCTGATCAACGAGCTTCAGTATGAGACGGACACGGACCGACGTGCGGAGCTGGCGAATGAGATCGTCCAGATTGCCATTGATGACAACGCTTTTGGCTATGTCGGGCTATTCAACAAGACGACTGTGATGCGAAGCGGCGTGAGCGGATTCGCGGAGACGAGCCCATTTGATTTTTACGCGGTTGATGCGGATACGGATATTGCGGCGGAGTGAGTAGGGAACCGAAAAAGCCAGAGGCTTGATGGTTCGGGGGAAGTAAAGTGAAAGGGAAACGACAAGAACGATGGCAAAATACATCGGAAAACGTTTATTGCAAATGATACCGGTCCTGCTGGGGCTGACATTCCTGACCTTTCTTCTGCTGTATCTCTCGCCAGGCGACCCGGCGGAGAAAAAGCTGAAGGCGCAGGGCGTTGCGGTCAGCGATGAGATTGTGGAGCAGGTACGGGAAGAAATGGGGCTTAACCGCCCCTTTCTTGTTCAGTACGCCGACTGGCTGGTGAGCGCACTGCACGGCGATCTCGGGACTTCCTACAAGGACGAGCGGCCGGTAGCCGAAAAGCTTGCGGACGGGATGGGTAATACACTCCTCCTTTCCCTTGCGAGTCTTTTCCTTGCCCTTATTGTTTCGGTTCCGCTGGCGCTCTATACTGCGGTGCGAAAGAATCGCTTTTCTGATTATCTGATCCGCTTCCTGAGTTTTATTGGAAATTCTGTGCCGAGCTTCCTTCTGTCGGTGCTTCTGATTTATTTCTTCTGTATCCGTCTGAAATGGTTTCCGGTCATCGCAAAAGGGACTGTTCAGGGGCTTTTCCTGCCGACGCTTGCCTTGGCGATTCCGCTGATCAGCCGCTTTATCCGGCAGTTCCGTGCGGAATTTCTGGAGCAGCTGTCTCAAGAATACGTGACCGGCGCGCGGGTGCGCGGCGTGAAAGAGCATCTGATTCTGTTCTGCAATGTCCTGCACAATTCCATGATGCCGATCCTTACCATCGTCGGCTTGTCGGTGGGGACGCTGATGGGCGGAAGCGTAGTCATTGAGACGATTTTCATGTGGCCGGGACTGGGGAAGCTGGTCATGGATTCCATCACGGCCCGCGATTACCCGGTGATACAGGGCTTTGTGATCCTGATGGCTGTGCTGTATGTCGGCATCAATCTTGCGATTGATATCTGCTACCGGGTGTTTGATCCGCGGACGCGGGATGCGAGATAGAGAGGAGGCACGGCGCATGACATCGAAAAAGAAAGCAAAAAAGCGGACGATTTTCTTTGCCGTGCTGGCGCTTCTTCTGGTCGTGGTCAGCATTTTGGCTCCATGGCTGTGCCCGAACGACCCGAACGCGACGAACGCGCTGTATATGAAAGCCGCTCCATGTCGGCAGTTTCCGTTTGGCACGGACAGCCTGGGACGTTGTGTGTGTTCCAGAGTGCTGATGGGGGCACGGACGTCGGTTTTTTCCGCGCTGCTTCTGGTGGCGATTACATTTCTGATCGGAACGGTGCTGGGGATGCTCTGCGGATTTTACGGCGGAATATTGGATACTATCGTGATGCGGCTGGCGGATACGATGCTGGCTTTTCCGCAGATGGTGCTCGCGATCGCGGTCGCCGGTATTCTGGGCGGCGGCATGGGAAACGCCATGGCGGCGCTCGGCATCACCGGCTGGACGCTCTACGCCCGGCTGGCGCGCAGCCAGGTGCTTGCCATAAAAAAAGAACCGTATATCCTGGCGGCCAGGCTGGGCGGATGCAGTGATACGAAAATTCTTTTCCGGCATCTTCTGCCAAATATCCTGCCGCCCCTGCTCGTAAACGCAACGACCCAGATCGGCGTCACCATGATGGGCTTTGCCGGACTGTCGTTTCTAGGGCTTGGCGTACAGCTGCCGAACGCGGAGTGGGGCAGCATGATCAATGAAGCGCGCGGATATATGCAGCTGGCACCGTGGGCGGTGCTTGCGCCCGGCGCAGCCATGGTGCTGACGGTGATGATCTTTAACTATCTGGGTGATTCCGTGCAGGATTTAATGGATGTGAAGGCTGAAAGGCGGTGAGACGGAAGATGACGATACAAAGGATGGACGGGACAGTAAATGAGAACGATGAAGTCCGGAAATATTTGATCGCGGCAGAACATTTAAGCCTTGGCTATGGCAGCGCGGCACCGGTCGTCTCGGACGTCTCTTTTTCGATTGCGCCCGGAGAAATCCTCTGCGTCGTAGGCGAGAGCGGGAGCGGAAAAAGCACGCTGCTGAAAGCAATCATGAATCCGGAAGAGTTTGGCGTGAAAATCTGTGGCGGGAAATTATTCTCTGAGATGCTTACAGATGAGAAAATTATCAGTAAGCAGGTAACCGATGAGGGAGGTATCGGTAAGCAGGTCGTGGATGATGAAAAGATCGGAAATGCTGCCAGACGAGGAGGCAATGGGCAGCGCCGGGTAGGGAACACCAGAAATAAAAGGAATGACAGGAATAAAAGCGGCAAAGAAGCCGGAAACGGAAATACAGGAAGAACCGGCATGATTTTTCAGAATTCGGGCGCCTCGTTCAATCCCATCCGCACATACCGCAAACAATTTCGGGAAACTCTGAAAAGCAACGGTCTGTTCCGGGACGAGGAAAGCTGGCAGGAAGTCCTGCAAATGCTTGATTCGCTGGGTCTGGCGGATGGCGAGCGGATACTGGACAGCTGCCCTTATGAGATGAGCGGTGGGATGAACCAGCGGATTGCGATCGCGCTTACCATGCTGCTTCGCCCGCGCCTGATCCTGGCAGACGAGCCGACCAGTGCGCTGGATGTCACGCTGCAGGAGCAGGTGCTTGATGAACTGCTGCGTGCCAGAGAACTCTATGGAACCGCAATTCTGCTGGTCACGCACAATCTGGGAGTGGCCGCGAAAATGGCGGACCGGATTGCTGTGATGCGTGAAGGCCGCTTTGTGGAATGCCGGAGCGTTAAGGAGGTCCTGCACTCGCCGGAAGATGTTTATACAAAAGAATTGCTGGCGGCGGTGCCGCGGATTCCGGAGAATATGCGGACTGTGCCGCCGCGGATTTCGGAGGAAATGCGAGCTGTGCCGCCCCGGATTTTGGAGAATAGACAGACTGTGCGGAATACGGGGCTGTATTCGTCAGCAGAATCCTTTGATTTGCAGGCCGTCGTACAGAATGCAACGAAATCTCACAGTAGGTTTTCCGGCAGCAAATCAGAGGAACGAGGTTGTGAGAATAAAGAAAAGAATGAGGGTTCCTATACATCCCCCATTCTTGAGGTACGGCACCTCGGGAAAATTTACCATCAGGGCCGCCGAGATATTCACGCGGTCCGGGATATCAGCTTTGCGGTTCGTGAAGGAGAATTTCTGGGAATCGTCGGTGAGAGCGGAAGCGGGAAAAGTACGCTGCTTCGGCAGATTGCCGGTCTGGAAAAACCGGATGGAGGAGAGATTCTGTTTGGCGGGGGACCTCTTGCCGCAAAGCGTACAAAAGAAGATTACCGCAGGATGCAGATGATCTTTCAGGAGCCGATAGCTTCTTTTGATCCGCGGATCCGTATTGGGAAATCAATTCTGGAAAATCAGAAGAATCTCTGCCGGGAGAAAATGAGACGCTGCAGGATAAAAAAAACTGTGGATGAGACCTCAGAAAGAATTTTAGGGAACGTAGAGAAGGAAACTCTGGAGATGCTCCTTGCACAGACCGGATTGTCGGTAGATTTAAAAGACCGTTACCCTTCCGAATTAAGCGGGGGCCAGTGCCAGAGAGCCGCGATTTCAAGGGCGATTGCCGTTCATCCGAAGGTGCTGCTTTGCGATGAGATAACCAGCGCACTGGACGTTTCTGTGCAGGCGCGCATCATCGAACTTCTGGTTCGGCTTGTCAAAGAGAGAGGAATGGCGGTCGTGTTTGTTTCCCATGATCTTGCCCTTGTGAGCACTGTCTGCAGCCATGTTCTGGTGATGAAGGATGGAGTTTGTGTAGAATATCAGGAGACCGGGGAACTCCTGCGTCATCCGCTGAACGAATATACGAAGCAGTTGCTTGGGGCAGTGTTGTAAGTTTTTTTACAGGCAAAAAATCATTGTATTTTGCGGCAGGATATGATATATTCTCTTTAAAAGAACAACCGCCCACAAAGTGGTTAGCCTCGTTGTAAGTGTAAGATAAGCCTACCTGTACCGGCCAAGTAACAAGGTAGGCTTATTTATTTTCGCTTGTTCGTCCTATCTATATAGGCAAGCAGCGCTATCAGGAATGACCCGCCAAGAAACAGCAAGCTAAGAACTTCATATGTATCCATCAGCACCACCTCCCATCTTTTCAGTTTGGGAGGCTTACCACCTTGCAACACGGTTGCCCTGTCACTTATACTATCATAGTCATCAATAAAACCCCAGTTGTTTTTTGCAAATATAATATATATTTTTCGCTTTTTACAGGAACAAATATCAAGACTCTTTTTGTATTTGTGGATATAGGAAAAGATTCCGGAAATGCTGATAAACAACGAAATCATTGCAAAGGGATTGACTTTGCAATGTTTTTTTGTAGAATGAAAACAGTTTAAAACAGCATCAAAAAACACATAAGCAGAGGAGAAATGCTATGCCTGATCAGTTTTCAAGAACAGAGCTTCTGCTGGGAAAGGATTCCATGGAGAAGCTTTTCCGGGCGAGGGTGGCGGTGTTCGGCATCGGCGGCGTGGGTGGCTATACCGTGGAAGCGCTTGCGCGCAGTGGGATTGGGACGCTGGACCTGATTGATAATGATACGGTTTGCCTGACAAACTTGAACCGGCAGATTTATGCGCTGCGTAATACGATCGGAAAGTATAAGGTAGATGTGGCAAAGGAACGTATCGGGCAGATCAATCCGGAAGCAAAAGTTAACATATATAAGACTTTTTATATGCCGCAGACAGCGGAACAGTTTGATTTTACACAGTATGATTATGTCGTGGACGCGATTGATACCGTAACTGGAAAGATTGCCCTTGTGGAGCAGGCTCAGGAAGTCGGAACGCCGATCATCAGCTGCATGGGCGCCGGGAATAAAATGGATGCTTCGGCGCTTGAAGTCGCGGATATTTACGAGACGAGCATCTGTCCGCTCGCCCGCGTGATGCGCCGCGAACTGAAAAAACGCGGCATCGAAAAGCTGAAGGTCGTTTATTCAAAGGAACCGGCGATGGAACCGCTTAAGGACACGGGGATGGAACGGAGCGAGCAGCGCCGTCAGGTTCCGGGAAGCAACGCGTTTGTACCGGCTGTGGCGGGGTTGATCATTGCAGGAGAAGTTGTGCGGGATCTGGCGGAAGAAAGCAGGTGATGTCATGGATCAGATGAATTTCGGAGACCTTCTTTATACAGAAATGCAGCCTCTGGCGGAGCGGCTGCGGCCGCGGACGCTGGAGGAATTTGTGGGGCAGAAGCACCTGCTGGGGCCGGGGAAGGTGCTGCGGAAAATGATTGAGAGCGACCAGATTTCTTCCATGATCTTCTGGTCGCCGCCGGGGAGCGGCAAGACCTCGCTGGCGCGCATCATTGCCAGCCATACGAAAGCGTCTTTTATAGATTTTTCCGCCGTCACGAGCGGAATAAAGGAGATCCGGCAGGTGATGCAGCAGGCGGAGGAGAACCGCCGCTACGGAGAGCGGACGATCGTGTTCGTGGACGAGATTCACCGCTTCAACAAGGCGCAGCAGGACGCGTTTCTGCCGTTTGTGGAAAAGGGCAGCATCATCCTCATCGGGGCGACCACGGAGAACCCGTCGTTCGAGATCAACGGGGCGCTTTTGTCGCGCTGCAAAGTGTTTGTGCTCCATGCGCTCGGCACGGAGGAGCTGGTCGAGATTCTGCAGCGGTCGCTGTGCGATCCGCGCGGGTTTGGCAGCCAGAAGATTGAGATGGAGCCGGATATGCTGGAGCTGATCGCGAATTTTGCGAACGGCGACGCACGCGCGGCACTGTCTACGCTGGAGATGGTGATCTTAAATGGCGAGATAGATGGGGAAAAAGGCGGCGCTGTGCGCGTTTCTCGAGAAACGCTGGAGCAGTGCATTTCGAAGAAATCTCTGCTTTATGACAAAAAGGGCGAAGAGCATTACAATCTGATCTCCGCCCTGCACAAATCCATGCGCAACTCCGACCCTGACGCGGCTGTCTACTGGCTGGCGCGGATGCTGGAAGCGGGAGAGGATCCGCTGTATGTGGCGCGCCGGATCGTGCGCTTCGCGAGCGAGGATGTCGGGCTCGCCGACCCGCAGGCGCTCCCCCAGGCAATCGCGGCCTATCAGGCCTGTCATTATCTGGGGATGCCGGAGTGCAACGTACATTTGACACAGGCGGTGGTCTACCTGTCGCTCGCGCCTAAGTCGAATGCCCTGTATGTAGCTTACGGCGAGGCGAGAGAGGATGCGCAGACACAGCTTGCCGAGCCGGTGCCGCTTGTCATTCGCAACGGTGTTACGCAGCTGATGCGGGATGAAAAATATGGCGAAGGGTATCAGTACGCGCACGATACCGAGGAAAAGCTGACGAATATGCAGTGCCTGCCGGACTCCCTGCTGGGCCGCGAATATTACCGTCCGGCGGGACAGGGGCAGGAGGCTGCTTATAAGGACAGGCTGCAGAAAATAAAAGAGTGGAAGAAATTGTAACTGTGAAGGTACTGAACAGTTACAGGAAATCAAAGTGACGTTCTGGATGTACATTTACATTTTAGAGGTAAAAAACGCCGGAAATAAAGGGCGGAAACCGCTGAAATCTTTGTATTCACCCTTGCGGCAATGAAAAAAGTCTGCTATACTTCTTTGCGGGAAAATCCGCCTCAGCTGCGGAACACAGAAAGAATCACAGGAGGAAGTTACAATGAAAGGAAATATTGTAGTAGGCCAGTCCGGCGGACCGACGGCGGTCATCAATTCATCTCTGGCCGGTGTGGTAAGCAAGGCGAGAGAGCTGGGCGTTGAGAAGATTTACGGTATGCATCACGGCATCCAGGGCTTTTTGAATGAAGACCTTGTGGATATGCGAGATTACATCAAAGAGGATAAGGACATCGAGCTTCTGAAGAGAACTCCGTCCGCGTTCCTTGGCTCCTGTCGCTATAAGCTGCCGAAGATTGAGGGCAACGAGGCGGTATATGACAAGATTTTTGAGATTCTTGAGAAGTACAACATCGAGTGCCTGTTCTACATCGGCGGCAACGATTCGATGGATACGATCAAGATGCTTTCTGATTATGCGGCGCTCAAGGGCAAGACCCAGAGATTCATGGGTGTTCCGAAGACCATCGACAATGACCTTCCGATCACGGACCACTGCCCGGGCTATGGTTCCGCTGCGAAGTACATTGCGACTTCTCTGAAGGAAGTCATCCGCGACAACGCAAGCTTCGGTATCGAGAAGCCGACCGTATGTATCGTGGAGATCATGGGCCGCAACGCAGGCTGGCTGACCGCTGCTGCAGCGCTCTCCAGAGATGAGGACTGCGAAGGCCCGGATATGATCTACCTTCCGGAGTCTACGTTTGACATGGATGATTTTGTAGCCAGAGTAAAAGACCTCTCCGAGAAGAAGAGTTCCGTGGTGATCGCGGTATCCGAGGGTATCAAGATCGCGGACGGCCGCTTCGTATGTGAGCTTGGCGCTGGTTCTGACTATGTGGATGCGTTCGGACACAAGCAGCTCTCCGGCTGCGCGGTTGTCCTGGCGAATAAGATCGCGGCTGAGACAGGCCTGAAGACCCGCGCAATCGAGCTTTCCACTCTGCAGAGAGCAGGTACGCACATTGCCTCCCTGAACGATATCAACGAAGCGTTCAACGTTGGCTATCTTGCATGCAAGGCTGCTGACGAGGGACAGACCGGCATGATGATCACGATCGATGTCAAAGAGCGCAGCCCGTATCAGGTTGGCTACAGCATCTATGACATTCACGCGATCGCGAACGTGGAGAGACCGGTTCCGGCTGAGTGGATCATCAATGACGGCACCGACATCGGCGAAGGCTACGTAGAGTATGCGCGTCCGCTGATCCTGGGCGAGCTGACTCCGCTGATGGTGAACGGCGTGCCGAAGCACCTTGTGCTGAACCGCAGCGCTTACAGAAAATAATAAAAAGGGTAACTGTGAAGGTATTAGGCAGTTACAAAAGGTGACAGTTCCAGACAGGCCTGTGCACACGCTGCACGGGCCTGTTTCTTTTAAGGGAGGTATGCGAGGATGCCGGATGCTCCTGATTTTACCCGATTTTTAATGGAAAGATTTCAGATTGAGAAGAAAAAATCTGACCGTTCAGGCGTGTATGCTTTTACGCAGCGGCTTTTGGCTTATAACTCAAATAAAATCGAAGGCAGTACCCTTACAGAAGAACAGACAGCTTTTCTCTTTGACAGCGGGACGCTTCCGGCATCTGATGATTTTTATCGGGCAAAAGATGTGGAGGAAATGAACGGACATTTTCTTATGTTCAATAAAATGCTGGATACTTTGGATGCTCCTCTGACCGAGAACCTGATCAAACGGTTTCATTACGAATTGAAATCGGGAGTTTTTGAAGACAGGGCCAATGGCTATGCAATTGGTGATTATAAAAAACGTCCCAATATTATTGGAATGTATTCAACGACGATGCCGTCTGATGTGCCGAAAGAGATGGAAAAGCTTCTTGCCTGGTATAGTGGTGAGGAAAAAAATCTTTTGACTTTGGCAGAGTTTCATGCAAGATATGAGAGTATTCATCCTTTTCAGGATGGGAACGGCAGGACCGGACGGATGCTTCTTTTCCGGGAATGCCTAAAGAATGGCATTGATCCGGTTGTGATTGAAGATGCGAACCGCGGCCGCTATCTGAAATCCCTGAAATTTTTCCGGGAAGAGGGAAATCTCTCAGAATTGAAAGATTTGTTTGAAACGGAACAGACATTTTACCGGAAACGGGCAGAGTATTTCTTCTGTGGAGTGGATACTGTGGACAAATGAAATGTGAGATGAAGAAATTTTCGCTGCCTGTAGCAGAAAATCACAGGGCCTGATGGGCAGTTGCGCTGCGAGTAAAAATGAGTGCACAAAAGAAATTTCAAAGGAATTCACGATTCTGACAATTTTATAACAGATTGACACAGGATTTTCAAAGATTTTGCACAAAAAATATACAATTTGGGCAAGGAATTTCTTGACTGATGTTGGAAATATGTTACAATGAATGTTAGTAACGCTGATTGCGGAGATCAGGCAGAGACATCTTTGCCGCAGAAAAGGTTCTCCGTGATTTATGGCGTCTATAAGAAAAGATATTTCAGGAGGAAAGGCAAAATGAACAAATGGGTCTATATGTTTACCGAGGGCAACGCCAATATGCGAAACCTGCTCGGCGGCAAGGGCGCGAACCTCGCGGAGATGACCAATCTGGGACTGCCGGTGCCGCAGGGCTTTACGATCACGACGGAAGCCTGCACCCAGTATTACGAGGACGGCCGTCAGATCAATGATGAGATCATGGGCCAAATCGTAGAGGCGATCGGCAAGATGGAAGAGATCACCGGCAAGAAGTTCGGGGATATTGAGAATCCGCTGCTTGTCTCCGTTCGTTCCGGCGCGAGAGCATCCATGCCGGGTATGATGGACACGATCCTGAACCTTGGACTGAATGAGCAGGTTGTGGAAGTGCTGGCTGCGAAGTCGGGCAATCCGCGCTGGGCGTGGGACTGCTATCGCCGTTTCATCCAGATGTTCTCCGATGTCGTGATGGAAGTCGGCAAGAAGTATTTCGAAGAGCTGATCGACAAGATGAAAGCGAAAAAGGGCGTTGTGCACGATGTGGAGCTCGATGCAGACGACTTAAAAGAGCTGGCGAACCAGTTCAAGGCAGAATATAAAGAGAAGATCGGCAGCGATTTCCCGACTGACCCGAAGGTACAGCTGGTCGAGGCAATCAAGGCTGTATTCCGTTCCTGGGATAACCCGCGTGCGAATGTATACCGCCGCGACAATGATATCCCGTATTCCTGGGGTACCGCTGTGAACGTACAGATGATGGCGTTCGGCAACATGGGCGATGACTGCGGCACGGGCGTTGCGTTTACGCGTGATCCGGCGACCGGCGCGAAAGGTCTGTTTGGCGAGTTCCTGACCAATGCACAGGGCGAGGACGTAGTGGCAGGCGTACGTACGCCGATGCATATCTCCGAGATGGAGCAGAAGTTCCCGGAGGCATTCAAGCAGTTCAAAGAAGTCTGCACGATTCTGGAAGATCATTACAGAGACATGCAGGATATGGAATTTACCGTAGAGAACAACAAGCTCTACATGCTTCAGACACGTAACGGCAAGAGAACGGCACAGGCTGCTCTCAAGATCGCGTGCGATCTCGTGGATGAAGGCAAGCGCACCGAGGAGGAAGCGGTGGCGATGATCGATCCGAGAAATCTGGATACGCTGCTTCATCCGCAGTTTGATTCTTACATCCTTCACAAGGCCGTACCGATGACCAGAGGTCTCGGAGCTTCCCCGGGAGCTGCGTGCGGCAAGATCGTGTTCTCAGCTGAGGATGCAAAAGCCTGGGCAGCGAGAGGTGAGAAGGTCGTTCTGGTGCGTCTGGAGACATCCCCGGAGGATATCGAAGGTATGAAGAGCGCACAGGGTATCCTGACTGTCCGCGGCGGTATGACCAGCCATGCGGCAGTAGTTGCCCGCGGCATGGGTACCTGCTGTGTATCCGGCTGCGGCGACATCGTGATGGACGAGCTGCACAAGAAATTCACGATCGGCAGCAAGGAGTTCCATGAGGGTGATGAGATTTCCATTGATGGTTCGACCGGTAATGTTTATGAGGGCCTGATCCCGACCGTAGATGCTACGATCGCGGGTGAGTTCGGACGTATCATGGCATGGGCGGACCAGTACCGCAAGCTGAAAGTAAGAACAAACGCCGACACGCCGAGAGACGCACGCAAGGCACGTGAGCTGGGTGCAGAGGGCATCGGCCTTTGCCGTACAGAGCATATGTTCTTCGGCGAGGAGCGTATTGACGCGTTCCGTGAGATGATCTGCGCGGAGACGACCGAAGAGCGTGAAGCTGCCCTGGCAAAGATCCTTCCGTATCAGCAGGCAGACTTCGAGGCTCTGTATGAGGCGATGGAAGGCAATCCGGTCACCATCCGTTTTCTGGATCCGCCGCTTCATGAGTTCGTACCGACCGAGGAAGAGGACATCCGCAAGCTCGCAGACGCGCAGCATAAGAGTATGGAGCATATCCGCAAGCAGATTGACGCCCTCAAAGAGTTCAACCCGATGATGGGTCACCGCGGCTGCCGTCTGGACATCACCTTCCCGGAGATTGCCCGTATGCAGACGATGGCGGTCATCCGTGCGGCGATCAACGTACAGAAGAGACATCCGGACTGGAAGATTGTACCGGAGATCATGATTCCGCTCGTAGGCGATGCTAAGGAACTGAAATATGTCAAGACAACGGTTGTAGAGGTGGCGGACGCCGAGATCAAGGCGGCGGGCGCAGAACTGAAATACGAGGTCGGCACAATGATCGAGATTCCGCGTGCGGCACTGACGGCATCCGATATCGCGAAGGAGGCGAATTTCTTCTGCTTCGGCACGAACTATCTGCCGGAGCTGTGCTCCGGCTTCTCCCGCGTCGCCGCGCGCAGGTTCCTGACCTC
>JAJBVD010000006.1 GCA_020859985.1 Clostridiales bacterium | reverse complement strand
CATCTGAGCCAGATAAAAAACAGCAATCAGAACCTCTGTTGTTGTACGGACAACGACCTCCACTCTCCAGAACAGGAAATTAATACCGCCGCCCCCATAACTGCGCGATATTTCATCAAGGTCACGCCTCTGATTCTGAACCTTCTCAGATTCCATATACTCGTAATCCATGTCCATCATTTTACTGTTCAGCGCCAGATCCGCCTGTTCCCAAACATTCGAGCCGATATAAAACAGGATGTAAATGGAGGTGAATCTCACTGCGCCTACGAGCAAGCCTCCTCCTGCCATCAGAGCCAGATCCCGAATCAGAGTCTGCGCAGAGGCATGTGCCTGCAAAGCGTCCGCTAGTACGGCGAGCAGCCACACATTCCAGAATCTATAAACGGCGTTGATGATCCCGATGAAAAGCATCAGAAGGATTCCCCGGATTTTATCCTGAGCAATAAACGTAAGTCCTCTGAGATTGATACGCAGCATTTCCTTCAAACGCATATTTTCTATTTTCATACCGTACCCTCTTTCTCTCGATTATAATAATAACTCTGCAGCCGAAACAGTTCCGCATACACGCCATTCTTCTTAAGCAATTCCTCATGCGTCCCCTGCTCCGCAAAGCAGCCGTCCTGCAAAAGAAGGATGCGTGTGCAAAATCGTGTACTGGACAAACGGTGCGATACGAAGAAAGACAATTTGTCTTTTGCAAAATCCGCGTAACGCTGATACATCTCATATTCCGCCAGCGGATCAAGCGCCGCCGTCGGCTCATCCAGAATCAGTACCGGTCGATCCTGATACAGGGCACGCGCCAGCGCAAGCTTCTGCTTCTCCCCTCCGGAGAAATCGACCGCATCCTCGTTTATGTCCTTTTCCATCAAAGTATTTACACTATCCGGAAGGGAAAGTATCTTATCTATGATACCGGCTTTTTCCAGACAATCAAAAAGTTTAAATCTGTCAGCTTTTCCATAGCCACATATATTTTCCTGTACAGATACCGGAAGGAACCCGATATCCTGAAACGCACAGGAAAACCATTCATACCTCTTTTCGGGCGGCAAAGTACTCATATCCACCCCATTTAAGAGAATCCTTCCGCCTGTAGGAGTCAAAAGACCGCAAAGCAGCTTCATTAGTGTAGTTTTACCGGCGCCGTTTAACCCGACAACCGCTATTCGTTCACCGCTTTTTACAGTGAGGTTCAGATTATGTAGTAAATCTGTATCTGCATCCGGAAAACGATAGGAAACTGACTGTAGCTCCAATGTGACCGTTTCAGAGTCAGGATGACCAGCGCCTGGCATCTCATCTTTCGAAGGGAGTGTTTCACCCTCATCGAATTTACTTTCCGGCATATCCACGAAATCCGCGTATTTCTGATAATTGATCCCCATAAGGCGTAGGTCAACCATTGTTTGAGAGGCTGTAAGCAATGCTGTCGTTAAAGAAGCAGCCGCTCCGAAATAAAGTACTACATCGGATATCGTTATTCGTCCAATCCATGCTTGGTACAAAAAGAATCCGCAGATACAGGCAATTTGCAGATAATTAATTACATTGTTGATTACCGCAAGGCCTCCGGTAAACAGGAGCTCCTCTTTTTTTAAGCCAAGCCTTATCCCAGCATATTTCTGATACATGCCAAGCAGCCACGGTTTCATATTGTAGAGACGTATATCTTTTGCGTAAGTAAAATCTCCGGCACGTTCTCTCGTATACGCCTCCTTCTGCGCCGCGTCCGCTACCGCATCCCAATTTTTCTTTTCCCGAACACCGACCTTTCCATCCAGATAAAAAATCAGCATTGGCGGCAGAAGAAGCACAGGGATCAGGATCGGTGAAACCCGTGCAATCATCACCGTATACAGCAGCACAGAGCCAATATTGGTAAGTGCAGACAACAGATTTTTCATAAAATCATTGACTGGAGTAATATTTTTTCCATCCATCCGTTCACCGTAAATTGCCTGTTTTGCCTGATCACGCGCCGAACGAAAATCCTGCGTTTCCATTTCTTCATAATTTGCGGTAAGAAGTCTCCCCGCATACTCTCCTCGCATTTCCTGAAGAAGTAAATACCCGTAACGTGAAATTGACACCTCAAGCCTTGTCTGCATCAGCAGAAGTAAAAGCAGCGCCACTGAAATTACAAGAAGCGTCATTCCCATGTGCGCCACAGTCTGTGCGGTTTCCAGTTCCGAAAGCACCGCCTTGGGAAGATAAACCCGCAGCAAACCTGCCAGGATTCCCGTCGGCACATAGAAAAATCCGCAAAAGAAAACTGTCCGGTTCTTTTTCCATTGATATTGCAATAATGATTTTCTCTTCATAGCTGTAAGACCTCCGGCATCATGTAATGAATGTAGCTGCTCCAAATAGCAAAAAATATCCTCTGCTTATTGTCCATAAAGAGAGGATATCACATTCAAAACATAATTTTTATTTTTTCTCACAAGCGGTTATTTTCCAGACATAAGCGGTTATTCATACGGAATCATCAGCTCCGTTTGAAAGACACCTGGCTCGTTGCTGCGATTTAAATAGCCCTTGTGATGTTTTACTACGGAATCAATATTCATCATCCCGAATCCATGTCCCTTCCCTTTCCAGGAAAAATAAGTCGCTGTTCGTGTCATTTTTGCCGTCGCGTTAGAAATTGACAGATAAAACTGCTCCTGAAAGGTACTTATATAAATCCGGATAAAACGTTTCTCTTTTTCGGGAATCGTCAAACAGCTTTCGATTGCATTGTCCATCAGATTTCCAAATAAAACACAGAATTCTACATCCGATATGGGCAGTATCTCCGGGATGCGGAATGTCGCATCCATTGCGATCCCCTTTTCACGCGCCAGAGATAATTTACTGTTGATAATCGCATCCGCCATGGCATTGCCGGACTTCACGGTCTGCGCCACACGTTCAAATGCCTCGCCCATCTGCACAATATAATCCGCCGCCTTGTCCAGATCGCCGCCATCCACATAGACCTTCAAAGCCTGCATATGATTCCGCCAGTCATGCCGCCAGCCGCGCAGTTCCCTGTAATTGCTCTGTAATTCCTCCATCTGCCGCTCTGCCAGCTGGTTTTGGACCTGTGCAAGGTGTTTCTCCACCATCCTCGGTTCAAGCACAAAAAGCAATAATGCAAATACAATCAAAAACAAAACAGTCAGAATAAAAAATCCCAACATCACGCTCTTCCTTCCCTGTAAAACCGGATAAATGCCTGGTTCAGTTCTCCATACATTCGTCGGCTGACCGGCACTTCCCTGCCATCTGTCAGGCAAACCTTCTCCCGGCTAATGGATCTTACATGAAAAAGGTTTACCAGGATTCCGCGGTAGGCCAAGACAAACCATCCGCTTTGCAGCTTTTCCTGTGCTTCTTTCAGGGATTCTAAAACCGTATATGAGCTCTCCTTCGTTGTATAAACACACTGGTGCGCAAACACCTCTACCGTAACGATATCTCTCTGTAAAACCCGAACCGCGTCCGCATCTGTCTGCAATATCACAAAAGGCTCCTCCATATCTGAAGCCCGCATAATACGCTCCAAGCATGCTTCCAGCTTTTCTTCGGAGACGGGTTTTAACAGATAATGAATGGCCTGCACGTCATAGCCTTCTGCCATATAATCATCTATTCCCGTCACAAAAAGAATCGGAACCGGATTCTTTCGCGCGCGCAGCTTTCTCGCCAGCGTCATGCCATCCTCATCCGGCAGCTGAATATCCAGAAAAATCGCATCTATTTTTTGCTTTTCCTCATAGGAAAACCAGAACCGCTCCGCACTTTCGTATCTGGCTGTCTCTACCACCACGTTCCTTTTATACGCCCATTTTTTCAGTTTATCCTGAAGCCACAATCCTTCTTCCGGATTGTCTTCGCATATCACAAAGTACATATGAAATTACCGTCTGCCTGTTCTCTTATTTCTTTCATAACTGTTATCGCACCTTATTTCTCCAGATGACGATATCTCTCCCCATCGTCTCATTTTTTTAGCTTTTCTATCCGACATGTGTGCTTTTTATCCGGATCATCTTTGCAGTAATTTATTTCAACGAGCAGGATGTCTCCTTTCTTTGACCCAGATAATTGACAATGTTGACGCGGATGACATTATATTTATTCAGGTGTTTCTCAAAGGTATCCTTATCTTTGCTTATTTTAAGGCCAGAGAACATTTCTCTGGAATCGCAACCCCTGCTGTAATAAGCTGTCAGCATATTTGCAGCCATGGATTTTCCAAATCTTCTGGGGCGGCTGACGGATACAAACCGCTGCTCTGTACGGATCACTTTATTGGTTTTCTCTATCAACAATGATTTATCAACATAAATTTCTGAATCCAGTGCCATTTTAAAGTCTTCATTGTTTGGATTTAAATAGATTCCCATAGCCGTTCTCCTTTGCTATTCAAGAAATCACCTGTTTCTTGTTATCTATTATACGCTCATGGATTCCGTTTTCGCAACACTTTTCTCTATCACACCGCAGCCACATTAGTCATCTATTAGTATCTCGTCTTTGATACAATTTAAATGTGTGCCTAACTGACGAAAATACTGTTTTCCTTCCTTTTTCCTTCCCTTACTTCCACAGAAAGGTAGTCTGCTCCGTAAGGTCCTTTCCCGGAAGGATCTGAAGCAATGCAATTTTCAGATTCATACAATCTTTCTCTCTTTCATAACTTACACTCGCTATGTACATCGTCCATGGGTTGATTATCCCTTATATTCTTTTTCAATATGGAAACATTCTTCCATCTGAAGAAGCTGCCTCCCATCATAGTCAAGTCGGATAATATACGGCATCCAGTCAATGATACGCAGGAAATCATTGCAGCAAAAACTATTATCATAGTAATTTAAAATCGAACTGAGCGCTGTCCCATGTGTACCAATAACAATATTTTTCCCAGCACTTTTCTCCAAAATTTCATTCAGAGCCTCAATATTTCGTTTCTGAACCATGAGGATGGATTCTCCACCCTCTTCGTGGTAGTCAAGGTTTTCCCAACGTTTCCGATACATTCCCTCATAATTGCTGCCATCGCCTGCTTCTCTTTCCCTTAGCCGTTCATCTACCATTATATTATTATGATAATAGTCCGCCGTGCTGGCTATTGTATCCAGGCTTCTCCTATATGGACTGCAATAGAAATCATCAATCTCCTTATCCTTCAAATAAGCAAGAACCAACGAAGTATCCCTATGTCCTTCCTCTGTCAGTAGTCTTGTTCTATCGTCCCCCCATGAATGCACTGGCTGTGCATGACGCACAAAATATATTCTCGTCATATGTTTCTCACTCCCTTCCGGCGAAACTGATTGAATTACAACATAGCTTCACACAAGTTCTTTCCTGTAAACTCTGGATGGCTCGCCTTCCATGTCTTTCATAGCCTGTCAATATTCCCCATATTCACACCCGATGTTATATGCGGAAATATCGTTAATCAGCACCTTACCGTTTTTCCCTTTTCGATAAAGTCGAATACGCCCGACTCCATTTCCTCCGTTCCAGAGGCGGTTATGACGTTTTCTTCCATCCGGAGCTTCATAGTTGACCAGAAGCATATCCTTTTTCTTGCAGCGAACATTCGTTTCCATGATAACCTGCCGGTTTTCCTGCCGGACCCTCCACTGGATTTCCGTTTCTGTCTCTTTACATGAAAATTTCGTTTTACAGCCTGTCCAAAATTTTGAAAAATTGAATTCGTAAGGCGTCCCCTCATAATAGAAAGCGCCAAGCAGCACCCGGTTCAGCGGCACGAAATAGATTTTGGGTCTCCCTCCGCCAATGTCAAAGACGCTGTTCTTCAACTCCTGCCCGGTCACGTTACTGACGAGATGATTGGATGAAAGCCATACCCACGGCGATGTAAAGTTACTCCCCCAGTTTTTATCTGCGTAACCATAGCTCTTTTCCGGAATGACCCTGTATGAGACTCCGTTTAAAGTCACAGTTCCGCTGTAGGCACTTTTCATTCCTTCCGCGTGCCAGTACATCTCAAACGCTTTCAGAAAACGGAACAGCTTACTGGTTCCGTAACCGACATTGAAAGCAATCTGTTTCTCAATTTCAAGATTCCAGGACATCTCCCCGCTGTCGCACATCCATTCCGGATGCGCTTCTGCATCTTCTTCACTCACGGATATGCTGCCGACAAGTTTCATATCCGAAGCATAACAGTCATCCGCCTGTACCGAATATGGTGCTTTGCCATGAATACTCACATCGTCCCATGAGAAGAATCTATGAAGTTGGCAGGGATTATTTTCATTTTCCGCGGAACTGCCTCTGCGCGGAGCACCCCAGCATCCCGCCTTGATCATCAGATATGATGGACGTATTCCGTTTTTTCTGTTTTCCTCAAGTTGTCCAAAAACAGGCTGTCCATGATTCAGTCCGGGATTGATCGTGAAAAATTCGATGAAGAATGCTTTTTCTTCCCCGGTAGTTTCATTGACAGCAGTAAAAGAATGCCACCACCAGTCATACCCTTTCTTCCGAAAACTGCCTGTCAGCATAAATTCATTTTTGGCAGCATCCTTAATTTCAAATCCCATCGTCCTCGCCTCACATCTAATTTTGGTATTTTTACTTTTTTGCTTTTTCACATTTCCGCCAATGATGCCATTATAGCAATCCTCTCTACAGCAAACAAGCCAAAAAACGATTTTCTGAAAAGTCCGAAAAATGAATTTTTGGAAACAAGATACGCACTGCATGTCAATAACCCGATTTCGGATTATTTCGATGCGCGCGAACTTGATGGGGATTCCGCTTCCCATGTCTCCGCTCCGCTTCGTTCCGCACATTTTGAATTTGTGCGGTTTTGGCTCCTGTTGAAAACAGTCGCAGCGAGAGATTTCATCTCCCGGAAATGCTGGCGCATTTGTACTGATGGAATTATGCAGAAAGTTAAAAACGCTTTCAGTCATTCCATGCGGTTTCCACAGATTTTAAAAAATCACTCTGTGGCGAAAATCAAAAAATGCCTTCTGGAGTTATAAGAAAAAGGCACCCGATTCCGATGAACCGAATGCCAATTTTAAACATGTAAAAATCTCAAACAATTTTGCTGTCTCATAAAAGTACTCGTAAAACAATTTCCATAATTCTCGTTCCGCTTCCATCAACGGCGCCGCGCCGCCAACAGTCAGGAAGTCACGTTCTCTCCTGCTGGTTGTATTTGTACGCGCTCTCAATGGCATGCATAAGATCCACGATCAGGGAATTGTATGGTACAGCCACACCATAAAGCTTCGCCTGTTCCACGATTGCCCATTGATTGCGTCGATCTCCGTCTTGTTCCCACGCATAACGTCCTGATACATGGAAGAATAGCCGTCCGCAGCGTCAATGCAGACTTTCCTAACACTCTCCAACGCTTCCCGCCTGTCAAAATAGGTGCCGTCAGCCTCCGCTACTTCCACTGCCTCGTAGACCAGCCGCTTTGCAAAATCCCAGGCATACTTATCTTCCACCATAAATCCGATCTTTGTCCGCGTAATCGCGGTGAATGTATTGATGGACAGATTTACGAACAGCTTGCTCCATAAAATACGCTGGATATCGTCTGAAACCTCTACCTCAAACCCGGCTCCGCGAAGCGTCTCCGCAACCAGATTCAGATTTTCAACCGCTTCGTGATTGCTTCCAATCGTAGTTACACCGGCCGCCGTATGGCGGCTTTTTCCTGAACCCAGATTTACACAATTGTGCTTCGTCGTTCCAATGATGATGTTTTCCGGCCGGACATATTTTGCAATCTTCCGGTCATTCCCGGCTCCATTCTGGAGCGTCATCACCAGCGTATTTTCTCCAAACAAGCTGCTGTTCAGCGCGAGGGCATCTTCTGTATAAATGGATTTGACAAAAAGGATGACAAGGTCCGCGGCTGCCGAGTATTCCCCGGAAAGACATGCCTTCGCGTTCGGATACTGTTTATCCTGTCCTTTCTCCTCAATCGTTATCCCGTTTTTGCTGATCACGTCCACCTGGGGCTGCCAGGAATCCAGCATGACAACCTCATTCTTTTCGCTTAAGAAGGCCCCATAAAGACAGCCCATTGCGCCCGCGCCAATTACTACAATCTTCATTTTGAACTCCTTTCTGACTGACAAACATCAGCTGATCCGTATACATATACACTCTGATCCTCCATGATGGAAAATACACCCATCAATCGAGCAGGAAGCGGCTTGACGGCTCCTGCTCACCTGCGCATATAAGCAAAAAGGCGCCGTAAAATACCCTGCGGTATCTGCGACGTCTTTGTTATTGGAAAGTTTAGTACAGATTTACAAAATAGTCAAATACATAATTTCAAAAATCATAATAAGTCATGTATCTCACTTAAAAAAATCAAAAAGGGGGTGTTCGAATTCCATACTTTCCTGTATAATGTGACCCGAAGAGATTTGCGCTGCTTGCAGCATTTTTATAACATTTAAGAAATATCATTAAGAAATATTATTTTCAAGGAGACGAATGTATTTATGAAAAGTTATCTGATCGTATTTTTTATTTCCATGGTCCCACTCATCGAACTGAGAGGCGCGATCCCTTATGGTGTTCTGTTCGGACTGCCGACTCTCCCGACTTACATAGTCGCGATCATCGGCAATATGATACCGGTTCCCATCATTTATCTGTTTGCCCGCAGGGTACTTATCTGGGGACAGGATAAACCCGTGATTGGAAAGTTCTTTACATTCTTTCTGGAAAAAGGAGAACGCGGCGGACAGAAGCTGCAGGCAAAGGCGGGCAGAGGACTGTTTGTTGCACTCCTGCTTTTTGTCGGAATTCCTCTTCCCGGCACAGGTGCATGGACCGGCACGCTTGCAGCCAGCATACTGAAGATGGATTTTAAATCCACGATTACCGCTGTCATGCTCGGCGTTCTTCTCGCCGGCGTCATCATGGGGCTTGCCAGCAACGGTCTGCTCGGTGCACTGGGTGCAATTTTCGGTTGATGCTTTCAAGCTCATCCGAAGCAGATTCGCCGTAGCCAAGATAAAAACAGGCAGTTTTTTCAGGCTCATATACAACATGGAGAAAAAGCATGGCAAATGAAGCGATTCCCTTTATCAACATGCCCGACGCCGCAAATACCCCCGCATACGGCAATATCACCCTGATCGGCATGCCGGGTGCAGGAAAGAGCACGGTCGGCATCGTCCTTGCAAAGGTTCTCGGTTTCGATTTCCTTGACTCGGACCTTTTGATTCAGAAATCAGAAGGAATGCTGCTCTGGCAGATCATTGAGACGCAGGGTATTGACGGATTTCACAGAATTGAGGAAGAAATCAATGCCGGCATTTCTGTCTCCCGAAACGTCATTGCTACGGGAGGCAGCGCTGTCTATGGAAAACGCGCGATGGAGCATCTGTGCTCCATCGGAAAGATTGTTTACCTGAAAGTCAGCTGTGATGAGCTCTCCAACAGACTCGGTGATCTGACCCGGCGCGGAGTCACAATGAAGCCCGGCCAGACGCTCGAAGATCTCTATCAGGAGCGTGTGCCGCTCTATGAGAAATATGCGGATATTACGGTGGATATTACAGGACGAAGTGTCGCAGAAGCCGTAGAGAACATCCGTACGTCTATATAAATTATTACCCATTCTTACTGTAAGGCACCCTGTAACCTCTCAGTTACCTGTTATTATACGTTCTAACCAACATCATACGTCGGCCAAATGTGCCCCATATTCAGGCAGCACCTGTATGGAGCACTGATTTCATAAGCAATATTTTTTCATTTAATCAGCCAGCACATTTCCCAGCTTCCTGTACACAGTCACATACATCGTTATAAAGCAGGCCAGTCCTCCGATCACGTTGGAGATTGGCTCTGCCAAAAGTACGCCTGCCACACCGTCAGAAAAGACTCGCGGCAGCAAAATGGTCAGAGGCAGCACGATCACAACCTTTCGGAAGATTGAGAAAAACACCGCACGGCCGGATTTCCCAAGGGCTACATACACGGACTGACCGCAAAACTGGAACAGCATAAAGACAAATCCGGCAAAGTACAGATGGACACAGCGGACACCCTCATCAAGCATCTGCTGATTATTCGTAAACAGAGAAAGAAGCGGTCTGGGAAAGATCACCAGCAGCAGCCACGCCGCTATCGTATATGCGCCGCCTGCCAGTGTCATGAAACGTATCCCCTGCTTTACCCGTTCCGGCTTCGCCGCCCCATAGTTAAACCCGATCACCGGCTGTGCACCGCTCGTAATGCCGGATACCGGCAATGTAAATATCTCACGGATGGAATTGAGCACAGTCATGATCCCGATATAAAGATCGCCGCCATAAATGCCGAGCATCGCGTTGCACGCGATCTGCGCCACACTGTTGGTCGCCGACATGATAAAGCCGGACAGGCCAAGCGTGGTAATCTTTTTCACCAGACGGACATCGAGCCGGAAGCAGTTCTTTTTCAAGCGGAGTTCCAGCTTTTTTCTAGTCAGAAAGCGCAGTACCCAGACGGCAGATGCAATCTGGGAAAACACGGTCGCGATTGCAGCGCCCTGGATTCCCATATCTAGTCCGAAAATCAGGATAGGGTCAAGGATCAGGTTTAGCGCGGCGCCAAAGAACGTCGTCAGCATCGCCGTCCTTGGAAATCCCTGCGAAGTGATAAAATTGTTCAGCCCGTTCCCCAACATGACGAAAACGGTTCCCAGCAGATAAATCCGCAGATACTGATTGGCATATGGATACGTCTCATCGCTTGCACCGAACAGATACAGCATGGGGCGTTTGATCAGATAACATACAGCCATGAGGACGATTGAGGTGAAAAACAGCAGCACCGCACTGTTTCCAAGCAATCGTTCCGCCTCATCCTTCTTCCCCGCGCCTCTGGCAATTGAGCAGAGCGGCGCGCCTCCCATCCCATACAGGTTTGTAAATGCAGAAATAAGGGAAATGATCGGAAATACCAGGCCGATACCGGTCAGAGCCAGACCATCTGAATTCGGAATGTGGCCAATATAAATCCGATCGACGACGTTGTACAACAGCTGCAGGATTTGCGCAGCCATCAGCGGAATCGATTGTTCCAGAATATGATGTTCCACACTGCCCTGCGCAAAGTCATTGTCCGGACCCTTTCTCTTTTGGACAACTCTTCTTTGCTGTAATCCCATATCTGTCAATTCCTTCTTTCTGCTATCATGATCGCTATGCGATAGAGCTTTTCCCTGTAAAACACACGCTTTCATACATACTTCGCAGTGAATGAAAGGTACCTTCCTAACTGACTGCGATTGCCAGTAACTGTTCAGTACCTTCACAGTTACTAAGGAAAAGCCCATTTAAAATCGCTGCGCGATGGGGCTTTTCCCCACATACCATATGTTTTCATACGGTCTTCGCAGCAAGTGCGAAGACCTGTCCTGAATAATTACGATGCTACTACTATAGTGATTCTTTTTGAAAAAATCAACTGATTTTTTCTCTGCGTAAAGATTTCAGATGTAGAATATTCGTTTTTATGCTATACTGTTCCGGGCGATAATCTGAACTCTGTTTTCATTCGCATCACAATGAATGGAGAGTACACTCTAACTGATTCAGGGCAGTACTTCGCGCTTGCTGCAAAGTACAATGGTTACCATCAAACTATATTATACAGAGAGTCCGGAGATGATCTCATGAATATTAAACGAGCAAAAAACGAAATAAAAGATACGATCGAAGCCTATCTTCTTAAAGACGAATACGGGGAATATGTCATTCCACAGATCCGTCAGCGTCCGGTTCTGCTGCTTGGCGCACCCGGCATCGGCAAGACACAGATCATGGAGCAGGTCGCCCGTGAATGCGAAATCGGTCTGGTTGCCTACACGATCACGCATCATACGCGTCAAAGCGCTATTGGTCTGCCCTCCATTGCGAAGCAGACATTTGACGAAAAGGAGTACGCCGTCACAGAATATACAATGAGTGAGATTGTCGCCGCTGTCTACCGCAAAATAGAAACAACCGGTCTGCGGGAAGGTATTCTTTTTATCGATGAGATTAATTGTGTCTCAGAGACGCTAGCCCCCGCCATGCTGCAGTTTTTACAGTGCAAGACATTTGGCAACCATGAAGTCCCGCAGGGATGGATCATCGTTGCGGCCGGGAATCCGCCGGAATATAACAAGTCTGTCCGTGAATTTGACGTAGTAACTATGGACCGTGTAAAAAAAATCGAGGTGGAGCCTGATTACACAGTTTGGAAAGAGTATGCGCAAAAAGAGCAGATTCATCCAGCCATTCTCTCCTATCTGGATACACATCCAGCCAGCTTTTACAAAATGGAAACGACTGTAGACGGACGCAAATTTGCTACTCCTCGCAGTTGGGAAGATCTTTCCACTATACTGCAAGTCTATGAAGTGCTGGGAAAAGAGATGGATCGCGAGGTTGTTATCCAGTACATTCAGCATGATACGGTGGCAAAGGACTTTGCGAATTATCTGGAACTGTATCACAAATATCAGCTGGATTATCAGTTGGAAGCAGTACTCTCCGGTCATATAGACGAGATTCTCCTTAAGAAAGCGTCCCACGCCGCCTTTGATGAACGGCTAAGTGTTGTCAGCCTGCTGCTTGCAAGCCTGCGAGAGAGCTTTGCCGCACAGATTCGCAGCGAAGCGGCAAACCAGCTTCTCTATGAACAATTAAACTTATTTAAAAACGATCTGCACAATTTGCCGCAGTCATCCGGAAGTAACTCTGTGCAGAATTCTGCACAATCGTGCTTTGCTAAACGCATTGCCGCATTTGAACAGGAATATGAGCAGAAAAAAACAACCGGACTACTCTCCCGTGAGGACGACCGTATGTACCGGGAAGTATTACAAATCCTGGAATCCTATAAAAAGCAGATTTATACTTCTGATTTTTCCGAATCGGCACACTCCGATTCATCATTTTCAGAATCAGCATATTCCAAAAAAACCTGGCCTCAGATAAAAGAACAATTCAGCCGCAGGCAAGATACACTGGAAGAAAGCTTTAATTCTGCCGCCGCACGACTGGAGTACGCATTCGACTTTGTCGAGGCAGCATTCGGCAGCGGTCAGGAAATGGTCATCTTCATTACAAACCTCAATTTAGACTACTACTGTGTCCGTTTCCTGCAGCAGTATGAATGTGAACGCTATTACCAATACAATAAGGAGCTGCTTTTTGATGAACGAAGCCGCTCGATCGAAGCCCGCCTCAATGAATTAAATTTATAAAAAAAGATATCTCGTAACTGTGAAGGTACTGAACATTTACGAGATATCATGGATTTCAAAAAACTCAAAAATTTCAGATATTTTCTTAATTACAGCATAAAGCCCTCTCATTATCCTGTATCAGAGGAGCAGGATAACAGAGGGCTTATTAAAGCTTGTGTTTTTATATTTATTTTATATTCTTTCGTTCAGCATTCTTATTTAATTACATGAATCCAGCCCTTCGGTGCTTCAATGCGACCCATCTGAATACCCGTCAGCGTGTCATACAGCTTCTTCGTAACCGGTCCCATCTCAGTCATGCCGCTCGGAAGACAGATTTCCTTACCATGGTCTACAATCTTACCAACAGGAGAAATAACAGCCGCTGTACCGCAAAGACCGCACTCTGCAAAATCCTTCACCTCATCAAAGAACACTTCCCGCTCTTCCACTTCAAGTCCCAGATAATCCTTTGCAACAGTCACCAGCAAGCGGCGGGTAATGGACGGCAGAATGCTGTCAGACTTCGGCGTCACGACCTTGTTGTCCCTCGTAACAAAAAGGAAGTTCGCTCCACCAGTCTCCTCTACCTTTGTCCGCGTAGCGGGATCAAGATACATATTCTCATCAAACCCCTTCTGATGCGCATCCACGATCGCATAGAGGCTCATCGCGTAATTCAAACCGGCCTTGATGTGTCCGGTGCCATGAGGCGCCGCACGGTCAAAATCGGAAACGCGGATAGTCAGTGGCTTAGCGCCGCCCTTAAAGTATGGTCCTACCGGGGTTGTAAACACACGGAACTGGTATTCTGCCGCAGGAGCTACACCAATCACAGCACTGCTGCCGAAAATAAATGGACGGATATACAGGGTCGCTCCAGATCCGTAAGGCGGAACATAAGCTTCATTTGCCGCCACCGTATCCGCAACTGCCTGAATAAAACGCTCTTCCGGAAACACCGGAATCTCGAGGCGCTCACAGGAAGACTTCAAACGGGCAGCATTCAGATCCGGGCGGAACATCACAATGTGGCCATCCTCTGTTGTATACGCTTTCAGGCCTTCAAAACAGGTCTGTGCATACTGAAGCACTCCGGCACACTCGCTGATAGCCACGGTCGCATCCGAAATCAGTGCTCCTTCGTCCCATGCGCCGTCTTTATAATTTGAGACAAACCGCTTATCCGTCTGGATATAACCAAATCCCAGATTTGCCCAATCGATATTTTTCTTCTCCATGATTTTTATCCTTCCTTTGCGAAAAATGATAACCCGGCAAAAGTGTGAAACTACTGAGCACGAATGAAACCGTTCCAAATCAACGCTATCCGGATTTGTATTTTAGTTTACGCCCTGGAAGAATAGCTGTCAAGAGAAAATCCTATATGAAACAGCAGAAACAGGGATAAACTTACTCCTCTGCCGCATGCAGCACACGCAGGATTGCAGACATACTGTAACCCTTTCGCATCAAGAAAGAACAGGCTCTCTGCTGCGCCTTTTTCTCCTCGCATGAAAAGTCGTAATGCTTTTTCTCCAGTATTGCACGAATCTGCTGCTCTTCATCCGGAAATTCCGTCTCTGAAACTGCCTGCGCAACAACCTCTTTGGCAACGCCCTTTGTGTAGAGCTCCTGCTCCATCATCCGCCGGCTTTTCACTGCGGAATGCAGTTCCAGATAACTTCTGGCATAGCGCAGATCATCTATATAATGATAATTCTTTACATAGCTGATCGCATCATCAATAATGTCATCCGGATAATATGACTGCCGAAGCTTCTCACGGAGTTGAAATTCCGTACGATCCATCTTTTCCAGAAGATGCATCGCACGGAGCCGCGCACGTTTCGGAAGAATCTCTGTAAAAATATACGTGAGCTTTTCACCGGAGATCATATCCATACATAAAGGAATCGAAATACCGCACTCGGAAAGCTCCTGCCGATAAAGAGGAAATTGTAAACCATTCTCCAAAAGCAGCAGATATCTGCCCTTCCCAAGCTTTCTGATCTCAGTCACTCTCTCATCTTCCATCCGAACTGTCATCAGATATTACTCCGCTTCTCCCGTATACCCGGACGCTGGAGCAATCCCGGCCGGATCCACGGGTGCAGAAACAGCATCCGCGGCTGATTTCACCTTATTGGAAGACTTCTTTGTGGAATCCTCTGCCTCTTCTTCATCCGCTTCAATCAAACCATAATGCTGACGAACCTTGCGGTCTACCTCTTCCATCACATCCGGATGTTCCCGCAGATAAAGCTTTGCATTCTCCCGGCCCTGTCCGATCTTGTTCCCCTGATAGGCATACCATGCGCCACTCTTATTGATGATATTGTTATTCGCTGCGAGGTCGAGGATGTCTCCCTCACGTGAAATACCCTGGCCAAACATAATATCAAACTCGGCCTCCTTAAAGGGCGGAGCGATCTTATTCTTTACAACCTTCACACGGACATGATTTCCAATTACCTCACCGCTCTGCTTCAGAGACTCAATCCGGCGTACATCCAGACGAATAGAGGAATAGAACTTAAGTGCGCGGCCTCCTGTTGTCGTCTCCGGATTGCCAAACAGGATACCCACTTTTTCACGAAGCTGGTTGATAAAAATCACCGTACAGTTCGACTTACTGATCACACCAGTCAGCTTCCGCAGTGCCTGCGACATCAATCGTGCCTGCAGACCGACGTGTGCGTCACCCATATCTCCCTCGATCTCTGCTTTCGGAACCAACGCAGCTACAGAATCCACGATAATAATGTCTACAGCCCCGGAGCGTACCATCGTCTCTGTGATCTCCAACGCCTGCTCGCCATTATCCGGCTGAGAGATGTACAGGTTATCAATATCAACACCTATATTCTTCGCATATACAGGATCAAGTGCGTGCTCCGCATCAATAAAACCGGCAATCCCGCCGCGCTTCTGTACTTCGGCGACCATATGCAGAGCAACCGTCGTCTTACCACTGGACTCAGGCCCGTAAATCTCCACGATACGCCCCTTTGGCACACCGCCAAGCCCCAATGCGATATCCAGACTCAGGGATCCGGTCGGTGTCGTCTCAATATTCATATGAGCGCCCGTATCTCCAAGCTTCATCACAGCGCCCTTACCAAACTGCTTCTCAATCTGCGTCAATGCCGCATCCAATGCTTTCAGCTTCTCTTCCTGTGCCATATCCTTTTCTCCTTGTCGAACTTATGTTCGTTTCTTTGACTATCCTATCCTATTTTCCCTGCTCTGTCAAGCATTTCTTTACTGATTTTCGATTAGATCGCGTTCTATCTGGTCTGTAGTATATCAATAGAGTCCATTGTTGTCAACACATTTTTTTACAATGATTCTTTTTGTATCTGATATTTTCCAAATAAAGCAAAGGAGCAATACATCCTGATTTTTGTACACTGCAGAACAGGCCCGCATCGCATATGTGCAGACCTGTTTCATTCATTTCTTATTCTATAATCTTCACAACATCATGAAACATGACGACCACCATCAACACCATAAGCAGCATCAGACCGGCAAAATGTACTCTAGCCTCCAATTCCGGTGATACACGTTTTCGCCGGACAGCCTCTATGATCAAAAAGACCAGACGGCCGCCATCCAAAGCCGGAATTGGAAGCAGGTTCATCACCCCAAGGTTTGCGGTCAGCAGGATTGCAATGTTCAGCATATTCAGCCAGACATAATACGCACCATCGCTTTTGCTTTCTTCATAGGTCTCGGAAATTGTGCTGACGACGCCGACGGGACCTGACATATCGTCCAGCGAGACTCCGCCATGGATCAGAAGATTTAGGCTCTGCAACGTTGTATCAATCCAGTAATATACCTCATAAGCACTGTAGTATAAAGTCTCCAGAGGTCCGGTCTTATAACGGTAATTTGTACTTCCGGAAATACCGAATTTATAACCGTTTTCCGTCAGAACCGGTGTAATAGTTGTTGTTGAGGTGACGCCGTCGCGGACATATTCAAAAGTAAGGGTTTCCCCGGTATGAAAATAAGTGTAATTATAAAACTGACGGTACAGACGAATGGTTTTGCCGTTTATTTTAGTGATCAGATCTCCCTCCTGAAGACCTGCTTCCTCGGCCGGATACCCTTCTGTAATGCCAAGAATGATGGGAGGGTCATAACCGATCGCACCCACGATAAATATCGAAAGGACAAAGGCAAGTATAAAATTAAAGACCGGCCCTGCTGCTACCACAGATATACGCGCCCAGACAGATTTACTCTGAAATGAACCCTCCTCGCCGTTATCCTCGCCGTCCTCACCCAGCATCATGCATGAGCCGCCGAATGGCAAAAGCTTCAGAGAGTATCGCGTACCGCCTTCTCTCTGATGGCTTATGAGGCGTGGTCCCATACCGAGCGAGAACTCGAGAACTGTGATACCATTGGCTTTCGCCAGTAGAAAATGACCAAGCTCATGTATAATGATGATCAGGCTGAATACAATCAGCGCAATCAGAATACTCAATCTACCACCTGCTTTCAATCATCTCATAGACACTCTGCTCTGTGTCAAGAATCTGCCGGACATCCGGTGAAAGGATAACACTATGGTGATCCATACAGTAACGAATGATCTCATATATCCCTGTAAAACCAATCTCGCGATTCAGAAATTTACGAACCGCCCGCTCATTTGCCGCATTAAACACAGTCGGCATCGATCCGCCTGTATGCGCCGCCTCAAGCGCATATTTTAATCCGAGAAACGTATCCGGATCCGGATTCTCAAACGAAATACTTCCTATTTTTGCGAAATCCAGTCGTTCTCCTCCAAGATAGCGCCGCTCCGGATAATACAGCGCATAAGAAATCGGAAGTTTCATATCCGGCGTACCAAGCTGAGCGATCACCGCTCCGTCTATGAACTGTACCATCGAATGTATAATGCTCTGCGGCTGCACCACAACCTGTATCTGATCAGGGGAAACGTCAAACAGCCACCGTGCCTCCATCACTTCAAGGCCTTTGTTTACCATAGAAGCAGAATCGATCGTAATCTTCTGCCCCATCGCCCAGTTCGGATGCTTTAATGCATCCTCAACCCTGACATTTTTCAGTTCCTCATAGCTTTTGCCACGGAAAGGACCGCCTGACGCAGTCAGAAGAATCTTGTCGATCCGTCTTTCCTTTTTATCTGCAGCCCCATCCGGATACGTTCCGCTGCTGTTCAGACACTGAAAGATCGCACTGTGCTCGCTGTCTACAGGCAGTATTTTCACTCCACATTGTGCTGCGAGCGGCATGATCAGATGTCCTGCCGTCACCAGCGTCTCTTTATTAGCTAACGCAATATCTTTACCGGCTTTGATTGCCTCCATCGTCGGCACGATACCAATCATCCCGACGATTGCGGTCACCAGAATATCCGCTTCCTCACAGACGGCCACTTCTTTGAGGCCTTCCATGCCAGAACAGATGCGAACAGAAATATCCGATACGCGCACCCGAAGGCTTTTCGCATCCCTCTCGTTCCAAACGCAGGCAAGCCGAGGATGAAATTCCCGAATCTGCCGTTCAAGCAGATCAATATTTTTTCCTGCGCTAAGCGCCGCTACACGAATATCACCATTTGCACGTACGACCTCCAGAGTTTGTGTCCCAATGGAACCGGTGGAGCCGAGGATTGCTATTGTTTTCATTTCTGTCCGTCCTTCCATATCGTATTGCTCTCGTAACTGTTCAGTACCTTCACAGTTACGATGGCCGCATCAGAATTTTCCCACCAGTGCCTGCGTCAGATAATAAATCACCGGAGCCACAAATATCACACTGTCAAACCGGTCCAGAATGCCGCCATGCCCCGGGATCAGGTTCCCATAATCTTTAATATCATGATTGCGCTTGATCGCGGATGCCGCCAGATCTCCCACCATGGAAATCAATGCACCGATCGCACAGATGATTGCGAAAGACAGCATGTGATTCGCCTCGCCTGAGAGCTGTCCGGAAATAGCCCTGGCATAAATCACACCAAGAAGAGCCGCTCCCGCCACGCCTCCGACCGCGCCTTCAACAGATTTCTTCGGGCTTAAGCGCGGAGTCATTTTATGTTTCCCGATCAGCATACCTACACAGTAAGCACAGGTATCGCTGCCCCAGGACGCAAAGAAAATCAGCCAAACCAGATAAACGCCGTTCTCCATCATACGCAGCTCATAAATACAGGAGAGCATCACAGCTACATATACAAATCCAAAAAATGCGCCGGTCACCTGCTCCGTGCAGTATCGCGGATAGGTAAAGACATAGATGGACATCATGAGAATCAATACTGCAAGCACCACTGTCAAAGTATATGCATTTAAATCAAAAAATAAAAGCAGATACCATAACACGCACCCAAGATATCCGGCCAGAGACAGAGGTCCGCACGCCAGCCCGCTGTTTTGCAGCTCTTTGGGACGTTCCTCCCGTTTCTCTATTTGCAGTGCACGATAAAGCTCATTCATCCCGACCAGTGAAACCGCAAGGAGAACTGCGGCAAGCACCGGCCCTCCGGCAATGATAACGACAAGTGCGATAACCACCAGCACAATGCCGCTTAACAATCTTGTACGAAACATAAATCCGCTTCCTTCCCTCACGCCCCACCGTATCTGCGATCACGGCTGTTATATTTTTCAATGGCTTTCAGCAGCTCTTCCTTTGTAAAATCCGGCCAGGGAACATCTGTGAAATAAAATTCTGTGTAGGCCAGCTGCCACATCAGATAATTAGACAGCCTCAGCTCACCGCTGGTGCGGATCAGAAGATCCGGATCCGGTACGCCGGCTGTATCCAGATAGCCGGCAAAGCATTCTTCTGAAATATCTGACACAGCAAGCTTTCCATCCACACAGTCCGTGGCAAGCTTCCGGATAGCACGGACAATCTCGTCCCGGCTCCCGTAATTAAGAGCGATCTGAAAGTTCAGGCCGGTATTATTTTTAGAAGTCTCCACAAGGTCAGCCAGACTTTTCTGCAGATCCTCCGCCAGCGCGCTCGGATCTCCAAGCACACGAACCTTCATATTATTATCACGGGCAGTCTTGATGCACGTCTTAGTATAACGGCGAAACAGCTTCATCAGAGAGTCAACCTCTTCTTTTGAACGTTTCCAGTTCTCTGTAGAAAACAAGTATACAGTCAGATATTTAATGCCTATATTCCAGGCATCCTCACAGATCACCTCCAGATTCTGTGCGCCCTTTGCATGTCCATAGCTGCGCGGCATGCCCTTACTTTTGGCCCATCGGCCATTCCCGTCCAGAATAATTGCTACATGCTGTGGAATATTCATAACTTCTCTCCTGATTACGATCAGAGAGGTGGGCAAGTGTCTCGACTCCCCACCTCTTTCTACTCTTATCAATACAGCTACAGGTACGGCCTCAGCTGCAGTAATTCCATGTAAAGCCCCCGCCTTTTATACCGTGAGAACCTCTTTTGACTTCTCCTCGACAGCCTTATCAATCTCTTTCATATATTTATCCGTAAGCTTCTGGGCCTCATCCCCCAATGATTTAGCCTCATCTTCTGAGATTTCACCCTTACCAAGCTTTTTAAACGCCTCGTTGGCGTCGCGGCGGATGTTGCGGATCGCCACCTTAGCGGCTTCGCCTTTCTTTTTCACATCTTTTACCAGATCTTTTCTGCGTTCCTCCGTCAGCTCCGGGAAAACCAGACGGATCACCCTGCCGTCATTCGAAGGATGAATGCCAATATCCGAGGTCATAAGAGCTTTCTCGATCACCTTCACCATGGAGGACTCCCACGGCTGAATCTGCAGAACCCGCGGCTCCGGAACCGTGACATTGCCAACCTGCTGAATCGGCGTCGGAGTTCCATAATAGTCGACGCGGATCTTGTTCAAAACATTCGGGTTTGCTCGGCCCGCACGGATGGTGCCAAGCTCTTCAAGCAGATTGTTGTACGTCTTCGTCATTTTCTCATCATAAACCCTGATTCTTTCATCCATAAAATTTTTCTCCTTTCACACGGTCACCAGAGTGCCGTTTAACGTCCCATTCATGGTATTTACAATACTGTTCTCCTGATTTAATCCAAACACCAGCATCGGCATCCGGTTCTCCCTGCACAGGATTGCTGCTGTCATGTCTACCACACCGAGCTGTTCATCAATCACCTTCTGAATGGAAATCTCGCTGTATTTCTTCGCAGCCGGATTTTCCTTTGGATCACTGTCATACACACCATCCACGGACTTTGCAAGTAAGATTGTCTCTGCCTCAATCTCAACAGCACGAAGCACGGTCGCCGTGTCCGTGGAAAAATACGGATGTCCGGTGCCGCCCGCAAAGAACACCACAGCATGTTCCGCAAAGTAAGAATTCACTTTGTCCTTCTGAAACAGTTCCGTAAATGCTCCGCACTGAAAAGGTGTCATCACAGCCGTCTTAAGACCGACCGACCGGAATATCTCCGATACATAAATACAGTTCATCACAGTCGCAAGCATGCCAATCTGATCCGCCTTCGTACGGTCTATATGTTCGCTTGAGCGGCCTCTCCAGAAATTGCCGCCGCCGATCACAATACCAATCTCCATGCCCTGTTCCGCCAGAGTCTTCACCTGCATAGCGACTTTTGTGACTGTGGGCTCATCAAATCCCATCTTTTTATCGCCCGCAAGTGCTTCCCCACTCAGTTTTAAAAGAACTCTTTTCATCGTAATTTTGCCGGGAAATCACCCCGCCACTCCTTTCTGTGCGTCTTCTTCCGTCATCGTGATACGTATCTGCTGCTGCACATGAAAGAATTATATCATAAAACACAACAAAATCCACCCTATTTTTGAGCATCCTTATGACGACTTCTTTTTCGCCCGTGTTTTTCGATTCAGGCAGAAGTCGGAAAGCTTTCTCATCCAAAGGCTTAAATAACGGAACGTCGGCTCTGTAACGATAGCAAAGATTACAAGCAGCATCAGACAGTTTTTTGAAATACTGGTAATCCCGAAAATGTTCCGCATAAAAATCATGCAGTAAATCAGCCCGGCAGCCATAGTAAACCAGAGCAGCCAGTGGAATTTCGTCATTGGCGAGGCAACCTGATAGAGCACCATCATACCGACAATCGCCAACACGATCGTACAGGCCGTTGAAAGATCCGTCTCATTCACACCAAACTGCACACAGAACAAATACAAACCACTGATCACGATAAAATCTGTCAAGCCTCCTGGAAGTGCCTTAAACAGCACATTGCTCAGGAAATGCCCCTGTATTCGATCCGTATTCCGCTCCAACGACATGATAAATGCCGGCACTCCGATCGTAAAGAGGCTGATCAGCGAGATCTGCGAGGGCTCCAGCGGGTAATTTACGGTAAAAATAATCGAAAGCACGGACATACACAGAGAGAAAATGTTCTTTACAAGAAACAGGGAGGCTGTCCGCTCAATATTGTTGACCACGCGCCGTCCTTCTGCCACCACAGACGGCATTTTCGAAAAATCAGATTCCAACAGCACCAGCTGAGCCACCTGCGCAGCCGCATCACTGCCGGATGCCATCGCTACAGAACAATCCGCATCCTTAAGCGCCAGAACATCGTTAACACCATCTCCGGTCATTGCTACGGTATGTCCCGCATCCTTCAGGGCACTGATCAGAATACGCTTCTGTTCCGGCGAGACACGTCCAAACACAGTATAGTGTTTTGCCGCCGCCCGCAGTTCTTCCTCCTCATACAGAACAGACGCGTCTACATAGAGCTCCGCGTTTTCTATGCCTGCCTCTTTGGCTACTTCCGAAACAGTCACCGGATTATCTCCCGAGATCACTTTAATCTCAACGCCCTGTTCCGCAAAATACGCGAATGTTTCTTTAGCGTTTTCCCGGATCGGGTTCGCCAGCAGAATCATACAGAGAGGCTCCACCGGGACATTCAGTGCGCCGCCCTCCAGCGTATCCGCACAGCGGCCAAATACCAGTACACGGTATCCCTGTCGGCTGTATCGTTCTACAGAAGCCGCATACTTTGCATAATCTCCGCGCAGGATAATTTCCGGCGCACCCAGTACATAGCCGACTCCGCCAAAAACAGCACCGCTATATTTATACTGGGACGAAAAAGAAAACACCTGCTCCGGTCTTTGTCCGGTGCGCTTACGAAAGTGTTCCTTAATCGCTTTCATCGTAATATTGTCCACGGACATCGCCGCAGCAAAATCTCCGACCGCAAGCTCCGTCTCAGCCAGCTCCTCCGGAGTAAAACAGTCTTCCTGGCTCTGGGCCGCTCCGATACCGTCTTCATCCATGTCCGAAATTGTATCCCCACCGTCCGCACGGTCAGAAGGACACTCCTCCATCTTAGAAGAAACGCGCAGCGGCACCATTTTCTTTACGGTCATCGTATTGTCCGTGATGGTACCGGTCTTATCCACACACAGCACGTCAACGCGCGCCAGTGTCTCAATGCATTTCATATCGTGCACAAGCACTTTTTTCATTGCAAGACGAGCCACACTCGCAGCCAGAGCCACATTGGCCAGCAGGTAAAGTCCTTCCGGAATCATGCCAATGATGGCAGCCACCGTAGCAGTGACGCTGTCTCTTGCGCTGGATTCATTGATAAAATACTGCTGGCTGAACAGGATGATCCCGATAGGTATGATCAGAATACCTACTATCTTCACCAGTTTGTTCAGAGAGCGGATCATCTCGGAAGATTCCGCGTCATTCATCACCTTCGCTTTCTGCGAGAGCTGAGAGACATAGGAATCCTTACCGATCTTGTCCATCCTGGCACGGCATTCGCCAGACACAATAAAACTGCCCGAGAGCAGTTCATCTCCCTTTTTCTTAGCGATCTGATCCGACTCACCGGTGATCAGCGATTCATTGACCAGCACTTCGCCGTCTTCAATAATAGAGTCTGCCGGAATCTGATTGCCTGCGCCAAAAACTACAATGTCATCCAGCACCAGATCCTCCGCCGGGATCACACCCTCTTTTCCATCCCGGATGACTCTGCATTTTGGTGCATTCAGAATATTCAGATCATCCAGAACCTTTTTGGCATGCAGCTCCTGTATAATACCAATCAGCGTATTCGCCGCAATGATCGGCAAAAACGTCATATCCCTGAAAGAGCCAACCAGAATAAGAAGTATCGCAATCAGGAAAAAAATCAGATTGAAGTACGTAATGACATTGCTGTAAATGATCTCCTTTGACGACTTGGACGGAGACTCGGGAGCAGTATTGACCAGACCACGGAAAACGCGGTCGTCCACCTGCGCCTGTGTCAGTCCTGCAGCGGCATTTGGAGAAAACCGTTCCATCGGAATAATATTGTCCGGTATCCGCATTTCCTCCGGAATCACCTGCGTACTCACAAGCTTGTGCCGAAATGATTTAATATTATACCAGAGACTTCTTCCGGATTGTTCTTCCCTGCTTTCAGTCAGATCCGTCTCCGCTATACCCTCAGCCGGCTGATCCGCATCCGCAGACTGTTCAGCAGCCGAAATGTCTTTCATTTCCAGTTTATCCACAATTCATTCCTCTTACAGTTATCCTTGATTTTGTTCCGTTTTTCATCATTCTATCATACCTCATTCTAATTGATAACCCTGCAAATCGAAAATAATTCTAAAAAAACATTAAAAAAGAGATACTCTTCTGCCCGAAAAGTATCTCTTCCTGTTTATCAAAAAAATCATACTATCTGCCGGAATCCCCGGCCTGCCAGCATCTCATCCGGCTGCGGCATTCCGAATAAACTTCTCTTCAAACACATCCTGTGCGCAGGGACGTCCATAGAAAAATCCCTGACTGAAATCCGGCGGCAGAAGGGCAATCTTGTCTCTCTCTTCTTCCGTCTCTACGCCTTCTACGCAAACCTTCAGCTCCAGATTCCGCACCATGCCGCTTAAAAGAGACAGCAGATTATATTCATATTCATTTGCCATTGCGCGCATCGTAAAGGAACGGTCAATCTTGATAATATCAGGACGAAGATCATTCAGATAGTGGAAATTCGAATAACCCGTGCCAAAGTCATCCAGTGCCAGCTTCACACCATTCTCTTTCAGCTGTTTCCAGAGTCGTGTAAAATACACATCCGATTCGACCAGACCACTCTCCGTCAGTTCGATCACCAGATCCTTCGGCTTCATATCACAGGCCCTCACAGCTTCCATGATATCTTCAACAACATCACTCTTCATCACCTGGACATAAGAAACATTGACGTTAACCCGGAAATCCGGAATCGTATCCTGCATCCGTTTTGCAAAACGAAGTGCCTCGTACAGGATCCAGCGTCCGGCCGGAATGATCAGTCCGGTCTCTTCCAGAATAGGAATGAACTCACCCGGCATCACCATACCATCCTGGGTGTGATAACGCATCAGGGCTTCCGCACCGCTTAAGAGCCCGGTATCACTGTGAAAAATCGGCTGGTAGTAAACCTCAAACCCTTCCATATCATTCGCTACAGACTGGCGCAGCGACTGAGTCAGCATCTTGCGCTTCATGAACGAATCATAGTCTTTCTGATCAAATATGTAATCCCGGTTCTTTCCAAGCAGCTTAGCCTCTGTCAGTGCAAACTCGGATAATTTCATGATCTGTGACCAGGAGAAGTCCTGCAGGTCGCGGCACATCAATATACCGCCGGAAACCGTAACAAACGCCTCGTAGTGATTTTCTTCCACAAACTGATCCAGACTCCTGCGGATACTGCGATATAACTCCGAAGCATCCTGCGCAGTCCCACCGTTAAAATCAATGATCATAAACTCATCTGCCACAATCCGGTACAAATGCTGTCCCTCATGTACGCACTGTTCTATGATATCACCCATGCGCCGCAGCACCATGTCTCCGTATTCAATGCCAAGCTTCGTATTGATCGACTTGAAATTATCCAGACCAAGCCGAAGCAGGTAGCCATCCGGAACCACATCTGCATAACTCTGCAGGAACGCCTGAAGACTGGTCTCTCCAAGCAGCCCGGATACATTATCCGCTTTCTGCTTCTTGCCTATCTCATTGATACAACCCACCATATAGACGACTTCACCGTCTTTGCGCGCCACACGCCCACGGCAATTAATCCAGACCGGCCGCTCCTCTTTATTCAGCCATCGGTAAATCAGATTGTGCGTCTCTCGCGTCTTCGATGCAAGAAGATCCTCAAGGTCCTCTGTCAGGGCCTGACGGTCTTTCTCATAGGTAACCACAAGCAGATTGTCCACCACATGATGAAAATAGTATCCCGGCAGGTGGAAACGTTCCAGAGCGTGAGGGGATATATAATAAATATCTTTCTGAAAGTCCAACACAAACAGATAATCGTCCGTACATGGATTGAAAAGATCGATCATCTGGCGAAGCTCATCGACAGCGAGCAGCTCTTGTTCATGATCTTCATTCCCGACCATTTTGGCATCCGCGTCTTTCACATCGTTCCCTCCCATGTCCCCAATTTCAGGTTTATCCGGCTTTGATAAAACAATCCCTTAGCAAAAGCCTATAATTTATAGACATTATAACACAAGATTTCACGGAATACCACCTAAATTTTAACATTTTTTCCAGTTTATGAAGATTCATATTCACTGAAAAACAGCATATTTTTCATGCCTGCATGGCATGCAGCGCAATGTTTATCGCTTCCGAGATCGTATAGCTCAGACACTTTACCGTCTCATCTATATCCTTGGGTGTCACAAACATTGTATTCAGGCTCGGTGAGATCAGTTCATGGATCATTTCATGCTTTTCGGCATAATCCAGAGTACCGAGGGTCCCTCCTAGCATCTGAAAATACTCAGAACGATCCATCTCGGCGATCAATTCCTCCATCGTGTCATTTACGATCGTTGCGGCATCCACCACTGTTGGAACGCCCACCGCAATAACCGGCACTCCGAGCGTTTCCTCATTGATTGCATCACGGTGATTGCCAACGCCGGAGCCCGGATTAATTCCTGTATCCGTGACCTGTATTGTCCGGTTCAGCCGCTTCGTACTGCGGGCCGCCAGCGCATCAATCGCAATCACCAGATGCGGCTTTGTCTCCTCCACTACGCCGCGGATGATTTCCAGTGTCTCCATCCCCGTCTGTGCCATAACACCCGGCACAATTGCGCTGACCTCAGCTGCCGTTTCCATTTCATCCGGCATACGGCCATATTCACGGATCATATGCCGTGTAATCCGCAGATTATTAACGACATCCGGTCCCAGTGCATCCGGCGTCACCTCCCGGTTACCAAGCCCAACTACCAGAACCGACTCCCTGCCTCCGCCAATCAGATGACTCAAATGTTTTGCCAGCTCTTCCGATATTTCCCGATGATAATCCTCATCCGGTGTGGACAGGTTTGGCGCTTCGAGCGTAATATAGGTGCCAACCGGCTTACCCATTGTTTTCGCCGCGTTCTCCGTCTCAATCGTCACTGTCGTCGTGTAAATTTCCCGTTCTTCATCAACATCCTCATCGACCCTTACACCACGGATCGGTTCGTTCGCATTCGTTCGGCTTTCTCCGGTTTCCTCACAGATTTCCCGCGCTTCCAGTGCCAGATCTGTCCGTACCTGAAATTTTCCCAGCATAAAAAGCTCTCCTTTGTACTCTTGCTGGAATATAGTTTGCCGTATTTACACATGAAATATGCAGGAACAAACTGGTAAAGCCGCAAAACACAATGCCCGGCCGTGTGCATAAAAAAGACAGCCTTATGCAGATAAATCTGCAAAGTATTGATTTCACTATTCCAAACAGCAGGCCACAGACCGCCTGCTTTGCAGGCTATATGCCGCTAACGCGTCATATGTCTGAGGCTGATGGGCGTCCCGCCCATCCCAAAAATAAAAGACAGCCTTATGCAGATAAATCTGCAAAGTCTGTCTTTTCTTTTTGATGCTGTTTGGAACTGTATTACAGGTTTGTGTACCCCATCAAATACTGGTCAACCTCTTTCGCCGCCTCGCGTCCTTCGCGGATCGCCCACACAACTAGGGACTGACCGCGGTGCATGTCGCCCGCCGTAAACACCTTCGGCACGCTGGAAGCGTATTTGCCGGGTGCGGTGAGAACATTCGTGCGCGGATTCAGATCCACCTTGAACGCATCGGTCACGTACTTCTGTGCGCCGAGAAAACCTGCCGCGATCAATACGAGATCCGCTTTTACGGTTTTCTCGCTGCCCTCGATCGGCACCATCATCATGCGGCCGGTCTTTTCATCCTTTTTGCTCTCCAGACTGACCAGCACGGCTTTGGCGAGCTCGCCTTTTTTATTCATGACAAACTCTTTGACCGTCGTCGTGTAAATACGCGGATCATGCCCGAACATGGCGATGGCTTCCTGCTGGCCGTAGTCGGTCTTGCAGACGCGCGGCCATACCGGCCACGGGTTGTTCGCCGCACGGGTATCCGGCAGCTTCGGCATCATTTCCAGCTGCGTCACGGAAGCAGCGCCCAGACGGATGGAAGTGCCGACACAGTCATTGCCGGTGTCGCCGCCGCCGATGACGATCACATGCTTGCCTTTTGCAGAGATGTATTTTTTGTCCGCAAAATTCGAATCCAGCAGGCTCTTTGTCGTCGCCTTGAGGAAATCTACCGCAAAGTAGATACCCTTCGCCTCGCGTCCCGGCGCGTTGATATCACGCGGGTTAGAAGCGCCGCAGCAGAGAACAATCGCGTCGTATTCCTTCTGCAGGTCTTCCGCACTGACATTCTCTCCGACATTGGCGTTGGTCACGAACGTGATGCCTTCCGCCTCCATCAGGGCGACACGGCGGTCGATCACGGATTTGTCCAGCTTCATGTTCGGAATGCCGTAGCGCAGCAGTCCGCCGATGCGGTCATTGCGCTCATATACCGTCACGAGATGTCCGCGCTTGTTGAGCTGCATCGCTGTCGCAAGACCGGACGGACCGCTGCCAATGACAGCCACCTTTTTGCCGGTGCGCACTTCGGGCGGATTCGGCTTCACCAGGCCGGTCGCGAACGCATTCTCAATGATGGCGCGTTCATTTGCCTTGGAGGACACAGGATCCGTGTCAAGGTTGCACGTGCAGGCCGCTTCGCAGAGCGCCGGACATACCCGGGAGGTAAATTCCGGGAAACAGTTGGTCTTGGTCAGACGGTAATAAGCTTCCTCCCAGCTGCCGTGATAGACCAGATCGTTCCACTCCGGCACCAGATTGTTCAGCGGACAGCCGGAGGCCATGCCGCCGATCATCATGCCTGCCTGGCAGAACGGCACGCCGCACGCCATGCATCTCGCTCCCTGCTGCCTCTGCTTTTCCAGCGGCAGCGGGGTATGGAATTCATTAAAGTTCAGAATGCGCTCCATCGGCGCCGTCTCGATATCATTTTCCCTTTTATACTCTAAAAATCCGGTTGGTTTTCCCACGATTCGCGCCCCCTTTACTCATCCTGTCCTTCGGTGATCGCATAGAATGCCTCGATCTGAGCCTGCTCGCTGCTTAAGCCCTTCTCTTCCATCTGCACGATCGCCATCTGCATCTGCTTGTACTCATGCGGGATGATCTTTTTGAATTTCGGCAGATATGAGCCGAAATCATCCAGAATCTCCTTGCCCTTCTTAGAGTTCGTGTATTTCACATGGTCGTTGATGATCTCTTTAAGCTCCTGCACATCGTATTTTGATGTGATAAGTTCGATCGATACCATGTTTTTGTTAACCTTCGTGTACAGGTCACTGTTCTCATCCAGCACATAGGCGATACCGCCGCTCATGCCGGCAGCAAAGTTCTTGCCGACACTGCCCAGGATCACCGCGCGTCCGCCGGTCATGTATTCGCAGCCGTGGTCTCCCACGCCCTCCACAACCGTGATCGCGCCGGAGTTTCTTACGCAGAAACGTTCGCCCGCGACGCCGTTGATGTACGCGCTTCCGCTGGTCGCGCCGTAGAGCGCTACGTTGCCGATAATGATGTTCTCATCCTCCTTGAAAGGCACGCCCGCCGGCGGATAGACGATCAGCTTGCCGCCGGACAGGCCCTTGCCGAAGTAGTCGTTGCTGTCGCCGACCAGCTCGAGGGTCAGGCCCTTCGGAATAAACGCGCCGAAGCTCTGTCCGCCCGCGCCGTGGCATTTGATCGTATAAGTATCTTCCTCCAGTCCTTCCGGATATCTCCGGGTGATCTCAGAACCGAAGATCGTGCCAAACGCGCGGTCCACATTGGAAACATCCAGTTCCACACTCCGCTTCTGGCCCTGCTCCAGCGCGCTGCCAAGCTTCGCCATCAGCACCGTCTCATCCTTGGTCTTATCCAGCTTGAAATCAAATACCTGCTCCGGATCAAAGGTCACCTTCTGTCCGCCGCCCGCATAAGGATTGTTCAGGATATTGCTGAGGTCAATGCGCTCTGCACGCGGATTCGAGCAGTTGTCCATCTTTTTAAGCAGGTCGCTCCTGCCGACCATCTCATCAATGGTGCGGAAGCCGAGCTTTGCCATATATTCACGCAGATCCTGCGCGATAAATCTCATAAAGTTCACAACATATTCCGGCTTGCCGCGGAAACGCTTGCGAAGCTCCGGATTCTGTGTCGCCACACCGACCGGGCAGGTGTCCAGATTGCAGACACGCATCATCACGCAGCCCATCGATACCAGCGGTCCGGTCGCAAAGCCGAACTCTTCTGCGCCGAGCAGGATCGCCATCGCCACGTCGCGGCCGCTCATCAGCTTACCGTCTGTCTCGATGCGGACCTTGTTGCGCAGGCCGTTCATCAACAGAGTCTGGTGAGTCTCCGCCAGGCCCAGCTCCCACGGAAGTCCCGCATGATGGATGGAACTGCGCGGCGCCGCTCCGGTACCGCCGTCATAGCCGGAGATCAGAATGACCTGCGCTCCCGCCTTAGCCACGCCGGCCGCGACAGTGCCGACACCCGCCTCGGATACCAGCTTCACGGAAATATCCGCCTGATTGTTCGCGTTTTTCAGATCATAGATCAGCTGCGCCAGATCCTCGATCGAATAAATATCGTGATGAGGCGGCGGGGAAATCAGGCTGACGCCTGGCGTTGAGTGCCTGGTCTTCGCGATCCACGGATACACCTTTTTGCCCGGAAGATGTCCGCCCTCGCCCGGCTTCGCGCCCTGTGCCATCTTAATCTGGATCTCTTTTGCACTCACCAGATAACGGCTGGTCACGCCGAATCGGCCGGATGCTACCTGCTTGATTGCGGAGCAGCGGTTCTTGCCGTCCGGTCCTATCACCAGACGTTCCAGACTCTCGCCGCCCTCACCGGTGTTTGACTTGCCGTGGAGCATGTTCATCGCGATTGCCAGCGTCTCATGCGCCTCCTGTGAAATCGAGCCGTAGGACATGGCTCCGGTCTTGAAGCGCGTCACGATTGAATCCACGCTCTCTACCTCGTCGATCGGCACGCCCTGCTCTGGATAAATGAAGTCCATCGTATTGCGGATACAGCCGGATTCCTCCTGGTTGACCAGCTCTGTAAATTCCTTGAACATCTGATAATTGCCGGTGCGCGTGGACTCCTGCAGCAGATGAATGGTGCAGGGGTTATAGCGGTGATGCTCGCCGCCGCTCCTGGACTTGTGCCAGCCCATGCTGTCCAGGGTCAGATCCTCTTTCAGACCAAGCGGGTCAAAGGCCTTCGAATGACGATAGTCAATATCGTCCTCAATATCCTTGAGCGTGATCCCGCCGACACGGCTCACGGTGTTGGTGAAATATTTCTCGATCACTTCCTGACTGATGCCGATCGCCTCAAAAATCTGCGAGCCCTGATAGGACTGGATCGTGGAAATACCCATCTTGGAAGCAATCTTGACAATGCCGTTGATAATCGCGTTGGTGTAATCCTCGACTGCCGCATAATAATCCTTCTCCAGCATGTTCGTGTCGATCAGCTGGTGAATCGTATCCAGCGCCAGGTACGGGTTGATCGCACTTGCGCCATAGCCTAACAGCGTCGCGAAATGATGCACCTCTCTCGGCTCGCCCGTCTCCAGAATCACAGCAATCGAAGTCTTGCGCTTTGTGTTAACCAGATACTGGTTCACCGCCGAGGTCGCCAGCAGCGACGGAATCGGCACACGGAATTTGTCTACACCCTTATCGCTTAAGATCAGGATGTTGGCTCCGTCGCGGAACGCCCGGTCAACCTCCAGAAACAGATGGTCGATGGCCTTCTCCAGTCCGGTATTCTTATAATAAGTGATCGATACCTCGGCCACCTTGAAGCCCGGTACCTTCATATTTTTGATCTTCAGCATATCCGTATTCGAGAGAATCGGATTCTGGATCTGCAGCACCTGACAGTTCTCCGGATGCTCCTCCAGCAGATTGCCCTCCACGCCGACATAGACCGTCTTGGAGGTCACAACCTTCTCACGGATGGCGTCGATAGGCGGGTTCGTCACCTGCGCAAACAGCTGTTTGAAATAGTTAAACAGCGGCTGGTGCTTGCTCGAAAGCACCGCCAGCGGCGTATCGATACCCATGGCGCTGATGCCCTCGCCGCCGGTCTCCGCCATATTCTTAATCGAAGTGCGGTATTCCTCATAGCTGTATCCAAAGGTCTTCATCAGACGCATACGCATCTCATCAGAATAGGTCTCGACTTTCTTGTTCGGGATCTTCAGGTCCTTTAAGGCCACCAGATAACGGTCCAGCCATTCACCGTACGGCTGGCGGTCCGCGTAGCGGCTCTTAAGCTCTTCATCATCGACCAGTCGTCCGGCCACGGTATCCACCAGCAGCATCTTGCCCGGATGCAGTCTCTCTTTCTGCACAATCTTTTCCGGCGGGATATCCAGCACGCCGACCTCTGAGGACAGCACCACATAGCCGTCTGAAGTCACATAATAACGGGAAGGACGAAGGCCGTTGCGGTCAAGCACAGCACCCATAATGTCGCCGTCCGAGAAAAGAATCGACGCCGGTCCGTCCCACGGCTCCATCATCGTCGCGTAATAGTGATAAAAATCCTTTTTCTTCTGCGACATCACCGCGTTGTTCGCCCACGGCTCCGGAATCGTAATCATAACGGCCAGTGGAAGATCCATGCCGTTCATCGTCAGGAATTCCAGCGTGTTATCCAGCATCGCCGAGTCAGAACCCTTCGCGTTGATCACCGGCAGCACCTTGTGCATATCCTCTTCCATGTAGCTGGAAGACATGGTCTCTTCGCGCGCCAGCATCTTATCTGCGTTGCCGCGGATGGTGTTGATCTCGCCGTTGTGCACCATCAGGCGGTACGGATGCGCTCTTTCCCAGCTCGGATTGGTGTTTGTACTGAATCGCGAATGTACGATCGCGATCGCGGATTCATAGTCCTCGCTCTGCAGATCCATAAAGAAGGTCCGCAGCTGGCCGACAAGGAACATACCTTTATAAATAATGGTCCGGCTGGAAAACGATACGACATAGGTCGTCTCATTGGACTGTTCAAAAATCCGGCGGACAATATAAAGCCGGCGGTCAAAGTCGAGTCCCTTCTCGACATCCTTCGGCCGTTCTACGAAGCCCTGCTCGATGTACGGCATCTTCTCCAGAGCCTTGTGGCCTAAGACTTCCGGCACTGTCGGTACCTTTCTCCATCCGAGGAACTTTAATCCTTCCTTTTTCACAATGCTCTCGAACATCTTCTTCGCCTGATTGCGCTGCAGATCGTCCTGCGGGAAGAAAAACATGCCGATACCGTAGTCTCTCTCTCCTCCTAAAAAAATGCCAAGGTCTGAACAGGCTCTGGAGAAGAATTTATGCGAAATCTGTAACATAATTCCTACACCGTCACCAGTTTTTCCCTCGGCATCTTTGCCTGCTCTGTGTTCAAGATTTTCTACAATACTAAGTGCGTCTGCCACTGTCTGATGGGTCTTGATCCCCTTGATGTTCACGATCGCCCCGATCCCGCAGTTGTCATGTTCAAACTCGGGCCGGTACAATCCGGGCTCCCTGCAGACAGATTCTGTGTGTCTCATAGAATCCATCCTAACTTCCTCCTCGTGATTCCTCCTTGTGATAGATCCGGCATATTCGTACGCCAGACAAAGGCCATGTCCCAATTCCCAACAAAAATTGTTGAAAGTACCACGTCCAATTGCAAAGCAATTTTCATGGCGTGCCTTTTCCAGTGTCCGCAACAAAAATATTCTGCCGCATCTGCTTTTTGTATCATACACCTAATTTTCTTATCTGTAAAGAACGAATATTCTATATATTGTCAGATAATATGTTTTTTTACTAAATACTTCATTATTATCAGATAAATCGGATATTCAGTCCTTTATTCTTTCTTTTTTAAATACAATTTATCTTCCCGTTATCGTTCACAGTTCGGTTTTAAATAAATCAAGCCGCTCCCTTTCTCTCAATCCGGCATCCCAAAAACATAGCAGTGAATAGTCCAGGCCATGTTTTTACTGTAGAAAAATTGCTGTCAGATTCGCTCCCATGTGAAACAGGATCGGGTAAATCAGAGACTCTCCCCGTTCATAGAGTATCGCCAGCAATAGTGCCATCGGAAACGCATAGAGTATCTGAACCGGATTTCCGTGATAAAATGCAAAGAGCAGCGCAGAAAGCAGTACCGCCTGCTTCATTTGCAGGCGCGTTCTCATTCTGCCATACAAAAGCCCCCGAAAAATCAGCTCTTCTGTAAGCGGAACCAACAGTCCGGGACCAAGCAGCTGCATTATAATTCCGCTTGAAAATAATGCTTCCTGCGTCTCATTTGAAAAAACAGAAGTAACCTGCAAAAGCTTCAGTATCCAACTCCAAAAAACATTCAGCAGTCCGCCTCCAAACAGGCAAAGAGCAGCAGCTCCCAAACAACACATTCTGCTTCGGTCCATATGTCTATGCTGCTCAAAAGCATTTCTTTTTGTATCCTGTCGGTACATCCAGACACCAAATGGAAGCGCAAAAACAGCAGACAGCGCGGTACGCGCCGCGCTGTCCAAAACATTGCCCGCCAAAATTGCAGTCATCTCCGATATTACAAGAGAAATCATTACCGGAGAGAGCACATAGAAAACCCAGCTCATAGTTTCCACCATACGTAACTGTTCAGTATCTCCACAATTTTTTCTATTCTTCGGATTCCGGAATCACCGGAAGTGTCACAGTTTCAATATGCCACTCATCCTCATAATAAGACAGAACAAACTCTGCAATGGCTTCCCCTGTATACGGAACTGTCTGATACTCCCAGGCATTCTCACCATCCGCCCAGATATCTCCGGTCTCCACGCGTTCCCTATTGCGTACAATATAATGATACGTAAACGTCATAGTCGCAGTGATCGCACCATTCTCATCATTCGTATACACAGGTGCTTCGAAATCGGCCTCATAACCGTAAATGCCAACACTCTCAAACTCTGGATGAGTCGTCTCGTTCTCTCGGTAAAATTCTTCCGACTGACTCTCAACAATTGCAGTCACAGCATCCTGACATTCAGAAAACAGCTCGTCAAGCTTTTCCGTCTCCCCGGTCACCGCGGCAGTATAAATCTGTTTCAATGCCGATACCGCAATTTCCATACAGGAAGATCCGGCGCTTTCCTTCCAGTCCATACTGTCACAATAATCTACATCTCCATCCAGCGGATCCAGTGTCACTTCCAGAGATTCCAGAATCGGATGGCGCACTACCACACTGACCTTCTCCGGCAGCAAACCGGGAATCTCATAGCAGACCTTTGAAGCATCGGCATCATCCGCCTCATCTGCCGTATCTGACTCTTCCGCTCCATCTGTCGCCTCCGACTCCTCTGTCTCTTCTGCTGACTCCGGCTCTGCTGATACGATCCATGCGCTGTCAGCTTCTTCCCCATCCAGATATAATGTTGAGCCGACCGGTACTGTCACCCGAAGATTTTTCACCATACAATGATCCGGCAGAACCTTCCACTGATCCAGCATACCCAGTACCGCGTCTGACTGCTCCTTTAACGTAATGTCACATTCCAGCTGAACTTCTTCTGAGGAATCCAGAAATTCCACATGATAATCCGCATAAGATTCCCCATTCGTACCCTGGCGGGTAGAAATCTCCTCAATCCGGTAAGAGTCACACAGTGCATATTTCCATGCCTGAATGGCCGACTCATATTCCGTCTGTGAGAGAACTGTGCTCTCTGTCTGATCCAGCCGTTCATATGCCTTTTCTGTATCATTTTCAATAAGCAATTCAAGGTATGCTTCCAGTGCTCCCCCCGAGGAACTCTGCGGCCAGTAATGGACCACATAAGCAGCTCCGCCAAACAGAACAACAACAAGTATCAATATCACCAGTTTTAACAATATCCTGCGAAAAACTTTCATGCCAATCCTCCGTCTAATGGAACGCATCCGCCCTCAAAGGCAAAGACGTCCAATCTAAAGTGCCGACTTCACTGTCGTTTCGTTGTTTTCTCATCAGCCGCCCAATGCTGCCTCATAAGCGAGGATCACATTCAGATTGGCTTTCTCATATTCGTTCAGATGAGAAAACAGATCAGCATCAAATTCTTCCGGAGTATAAAGTGGTGTATACCAGGATTTTTGGCTGAAATACTCCTGTAAATCTTCTGATTTAAAAATTCTTCCGTGCAGAGCAAAGATCTCATTCCGGATCAGCCGCAGCTCACTTAAGCTATAACCGTACAGCTCACTCTCACTGATATACCTGCTGCTGATACCGGAGATAATCGTATCAGGCTCACTGCTGCTCGTCCCCGAGGAGCCGGAACTGCTGCTTCCAGAAGTTGTGCTGCCAGAAGAACTGCTTCCAGAGGAGCCGGAGCTGCTGCTTCCGGAAGATGTACTTCCCGAAGAACCGGAGCTGCTTCCAGAAGAAGAACCCTGATATGTCCAGATCGTAATATTATCATCCGAGTCAACGGCGGTCCATCCGTCATCTGAACTGCCCGATGAAGAAGAGCTTCCATTCGTAGACGAACCGCTGCCCGAAGATGAACTGCTTCCCGAAGACGAACTGCCCGAAGATGAACCGCTTCCCGAAGACGAACTGCCCGAAGATGAACCGCTTTCCGATACTGAACTGCCGTTCGATGTTGAGCTGCCGCCCGATGAACTCGTACTGCCCGATGACGCTGAGCTATTGCTGCCGGATATTCCTGTGTTCCCTGATGATGCAGATGCAGAACTGCTTTCGGTCGTACTCGAGCTTTCTTCTTCATCCGAAGATGTTCCGTTCACGTCTGTGGCGCTTGTTCCACTTTCTCCGCTTTGGGTTCCGGATTCCGTCTCTGGATCTGTCTCCGCTGCGAGCTCCGTTTCCTCATTGTTTGCAGAATCCGCTTCTGTATCAGTCTCAGCCTCTGTATCCGTCTCTGATTCTGCTTCATTCTCTGACTCTTCTTCTGTCTCAGACGCTGTCTCTGCTTCGGTGCCCTCTTCCGTCTCTGCTCCGTCAAGGATCTCTCCCAAAGCAGTCACAGTAAATGCGTCGGTCTCGTAAGTGCGCGCCTCTTCGCTCTCTTCCGGAACAGATGCAGCCTCAGCTTCTGACTCACTCTCTGTCTCTTCCACAGAAAGGCTGCCATCCATAAAGAGATCTGCCGTCAGAACATCCGCCAGCACCAGATCCACTGTAAGAAAAGAAGCACCCGCGGCAAAAACGCAGCCCACTACGAACCCGCTGTTGCGTTTCAAAATATTCCTTTTCTTTCGCATAATTATTTATACCTCACCCCTTCACGGGGCATCATACCACACTTGTCTGAAAAAGTCTATTTTTATATTTGCAACAGCAGTGGGAAGCACTATTTTTTCCAATGCAGCTTATAGTGAACAATTGTTATCGTAAAGCTAAAAAGGCCGATTCCCAAAAGTACCCATCCAATCCTCCGGCTGCGCCCTTCTGCCTGATAAATGTCTCCCTCTGATGTTGTTTTAAATAAACCGGAAAGTTTTGTAACAATGCTGTTTTCTGTCACAGCTTCCGTTGTTTCTCCCGTACCTGCTGATTCTTCATCCGTTCTTTCACTGTAATTCAGAGAAGTTGTCTGCAGGTCTGATTCTTCATCAGACATAAAAAGTGCTTCAACCTGTTCTTTAAAACTGTCAGAATACACAGACTCCATGTCAGCCAATTCCATCGCACTTGGCCTGCATTTCTGATATTCGGGAACTTCAACATCCACAGCGCCCACAAACACTGGAATTTCTTCACTCCAGTATTCATTTCCCGCCTTATCGCAGAGCCAGATCTGTATCGTCTGCCACTCCTGATCCTTTACAAGTGTGAGCTTTATTGCCTCCCCTGAATTCGGCCGGCCTGCATTCTCCAGAAGCAGCTCGCTGTTATGATATACCCGCACACAGTCCAGACCGATATTGTCATTCGGTATCACACAAAATGTCGCCATCGTCTCCTCATATATGCCATATTCCTCAATTCCGCTGATCGTACAGGTAGGTACGGTATGATCAAGAACAAATGTCACCTGTTTCTGCTGGATACCGGTATCGCTCGTATTGGATGCCGCATCACCGGATACGAGCTGCAGCTCATAAATTCCTTCTTTTGAAAAATAATCAGGTGAAATCGTATAGCAATACCGTTTCCAGGACTGGTCGTTTCCTTCCATGGTCACCTGATAATCTTTTCCGGCGTTTAATTCACGCAATACGCCGTTAAAGCGACAATAAATCTTTGATTCTCCAACATAATCAATATTGGTTTCATAAAAAACCACTGCCTCCGCCTCTGATAAAAAATACTGTTCCAGTATCTTTTGCGTCTCTGACGAAAGGTCATAAACAGAGCCATATCGGTTAATGGAAAATCGAACCAATTTCTCCTGCTTATTTCCAGCCAGATCTTCAGCGCTCACCGACACCTCATATACATCATCATACTCCTGAGATACAGGAAAATCCTGATACTCTACCCAGGCTCCATCTGCTTCCTGTCCACTCTGGCTGACCATCGGAGAATTTCCCTGATTGACACCATTGATGCTTATCTGCAGAGAGTCCTTTTTGTAGAAAAGATCCGCACAGCTTACACGCAGCTTTATACTTCCGGAATTTGCCGTCTGATCGCCCACCCCTGTAATACTGATCTGAGGCAAAGTGTCATCCACACATATTACTCCACTTCCCGAAAACGCAGTATTTCCTACCATGTCTTCCGTCTTAACGTAAACCCGGTACAGTCCCTCTCCCGATACCCGAATTGTCGCGTCAGAAGAGCATTCCTTCCAGTTAGCAGACGCCGCAGACTCTGCCACACTTCCATTCGAATCACAATTTACAATCTTGTAATATGTAGTTTTCAGACCACTCTTTCCATCCGGGTTTACAGTAATGGAAACCGCGCAGGATCCGGTTGAATAGACAACTTCGCCTGACTTGGTTCCTGTCATCTGAAACCCCGCCTGCGGGGCTTCCTCATCTACATAATACGCTTCTTCCCGAATCGCGGATTCTTTCAGCAGCGCGCCCTCTTCATTTACTTTTCTCAACACAACAGACAGCACTCCATCTCTTTGCACATTCGTAACGCTGCTTCCCTGATTATACCCGGTTCCCGATCTCGGTGTTGCTTTAAGAGAACTGCCCAGCCGTACCCAAAGCAGGCCATTCGTATCGCGATACCATGCGCCGTCATTCCCTGTCAGATCATAATCAGTATCCCGGGTAATTGAATCATGCGTTCCTGCTTCGGACTCTGACTGGGTCTCTGACTCCGTCTGTGCCTCGGACTCCGGCTGTGCTTCGGACTCCGTCTCTGCTTCGGACTCTGGCTGCGCTTCGGACTCCGTCTGTGCTTCTGACTCCGTCTGCACTTCGGACTCTGTCTGCGCTTCGGGCTCTGTCTGCACTTCGGACTCCGTCTCTGCTTCGGACTCTGGCTGGGTTTCTGGCTCCATAAAATTAGCAGGTTCAGTCAAGGATTCTGTTTCGAGCTCGCTCTCCGATTCCGTCTCAGCTTCTGATTCTGCCCCGTTCTCCGATTCCGTCTCAACCTCTGCGGCTTCTCCACTCCCTGATTCCGCTTCATCCTCTGAGCCCATCTCCGTTTCTAACTGTTCTTCACTCCGGACATCTGTCTCACTTTCTGATTCCCCTTCTAATTCAACTTCAGTTATAAACTCAGACTCCAGCTCAGTTCCTGTTACCGTCTCGCTTTCGGTTTCCGTCTCACTTTCTGTCTCGTTTTCCGATTCATTTTCCGTTTCACTTTCGGTTTCGCTTTCTGATTCGCTTTCCGATTCACTTTCACTTTCCGATTCGCTTTCCGATTCACTTTCGGTTTCCAACTTGCTTCCGGTTCCGTTCTCGCTTTCACTCTCCGCCTCACATTCCGAAGCAGGCTGGCTCTCTGTCCTGATTGTTTCATTCTCCCTCACACCGGAAGCCTCGGCATATTGATTACACATGAAAAGATAAGGCACAGCACCTTCAATACTTGTAGAAATCATGACCACAAGCACAACAAACACAGCAAGTCGCTCTTTTGCCTTTCCCCAAAGTCCTGCTTTCGTCTGTCTTTTATCTTGTCTTTTTTCTTGTTTTATTTCTTGCCTTTTTTCTTGCCTTTTTTCTGTTCTTTCTTCTCGTCTTTTCATCTCATAGATCCCCCTTTAATCCTGAAACGCGCGTTCTATCGCCTCATTTGCGGCTCGAACCATGTCCTTCAATTTTTCAGGTTCTGTATCATCCACAGTCAAAAAATCTTCTGCCAGATATTCTTCAATATCTGAGATCACTTCTTTCATTGCTTCTTCTGACTCTCCATTTTGCCTCAGATCGTACGCATGCAGTACAAGAAGTGACAGCAATTCCTCTGCATTCTCACAACAGATTTTCTCATCCTCCTGTTGTGACAGATAAAGTCGCCAAAGTTCCTGTAAATCTGTCCAATAGTTCCACTCAATTCGCAGCCGTTCCTCATCCATATCTGTACTGCCAAGCATTCCATAGTAAGACCCGATTCTCGCAAGAATTTCAGCCGTTGATGTCCAGCTTTCCGACGAATTCTCCTGCGAAGCCAAAGATTTTTGAAACCACCATGCAGCAGCACTTTTCCCTCCGCTGCCCTCATAAAAATACCAGTACGCGAGTCCAAGTCTGTATGTGACCAGACCATATGATTGCGCATTCTCTTCCAGCAGTTCCAGCGCGGTGCTGCTGTTTCCCGGCTGCATGCTATAGATCAATTCCTTCAGTACCTCCTCTTCTGACTCTTCAAAAAGTCCATCCGCAGTCATCTGGGCAATCAGACACAAATACCACTCCTCATCAGCGGGAAACAAGGCAGATGCATTCCTATAGCATTCGATAGCCTGCACAAATCCCAAACCAGCCGCCATATTCAGCAACCGGCTATATTCCTTTCTGTTCGTTTCAGAATCTGATTTCTCCCCGTTTTCTTCTGGTTCCGCTTCTTCGTCCCCCGCCTCCTTTTCTACACCTGCGGCCTCTCGGCCCCCAGTCACATTTGCCTTGTCTGTAAGTTCTTTATTTTCTGTTTCATTTTCCATACCTGCATTTTCTCTTTCCACAGCCTCCGTTTCAGAACCGGCGAATTTCCCTGCTTCCCCCATGACACCATATCCGGAAGCAGTCACAATCGATGATTCCGCTGAAATTGACAGGCCTGTCATCTGCCCGCTCTGCAAATCTGAAAACAATAGAAATCCCGACAACACCAGCAGAACTCCAGCCCCAAAAGATTCACACAATATCCGCTTTCTTTTTTCTGCCCTTCTGGCTCGACAGATTGCTCTGTAGAATTCCTGACTATCCGCATAGCGCTTTTGCGGCTCTTTTTCAAGACATTTCATCAAAATACGGTCCAGCCTGCTTCTTCGATGCCTGTTTATGTCCAAATCCGGTGTTTTTCCATAGCGGCAGTAATACAACACTGCACCGGCTCCGAACAAATCTGTCCTTCCATCCACCAACGCACCTTTCAGCTGCTGTTCCGGGGCAGCAAACCCCGGGGTTCCATAGCCAGAATTCACACACTCATCCGGATGTCCCCGAATGGATGCTCCAAAGTCAATCAAAACAAGACTGCCATCCGGGCGAAGCAAAATGTTGGAAGGCTTGATGTCCAGATGCAGAACCGGCTTCTTTCTGCTGTGCAGATACACCAGCACCTGTGCCAGATGATCCGCTACAAACCAAAATTGCTTCTTCCCAAGGCCTCGTGATACCGCCTGATCCAGACGGCATCCCTGAATATATTCCATGATCAGCCAGGTATTCTCGCCTTCCTCAAGGATATCAATTACTTTTGGAAGAGAAGGATGATTCAGATTCTTCATCATGTCAAGCTCGTGCCGACAGTTTTCTCTGATATTCGTCAGCACCTTCGCCGCCCTTAACTGTTCAGTCCTGATATGGCAGACAAGATAAACCGTGCCTTCTCCTCCGCTGCCTAATCTGCGGATCATGCGATATCCGCTTGCCTCGGGCAGAACATACTCCTTCCCTGCCACGAAAAAAACATCCCCCTTTCTGCTGCATCGTAGTTCGTTTTTTCAACTACTTTCCATATAATCTTCGTAACTGTTCAGTATCCTCACAGTACTCGCAAAGGACTGATAGGAGCCATTGCAGCAGACTGGTTTTCTCTGTAGGTCTTTTATTTAGGTTATCTTTTGTATTGAATAAAATTCTGAAATGTACGATAAATCTGTTTTTAATTTATATGTGTTATAGATACAAGATTAGATTGTTGTGTCATTGTTTTTGTCGTTCTGTATGTGATATTATGCACCGTTTTAAGTGTCTTGTCAATGGATTTTTGCAAAAACTCTAAATTTTTTTTGCATGAAAAATCCCCTTTACAAAAAGGGGATTGTTTAGTAGAATATAAAGACGCGGGGTATGGCGTAGTTTGGTAGCGCGCTCGGCTGGGGGCCGAGAGGTCGCAGGTTCAAATCCTGTTGCCCCGATTTTTTTATGCTCAAAAGCCCTCTAAAACAGGCTTTCCGGATACTGGCCATCCTTTATCAGTTCTAATATGGACGCTCTCACAATCGGCACATCCTCACGGAATGTTACGCCAAACCACTTGTCATTTGACGGAAGTACAGCGATATTTGCTCTTCCCTCCTTGAGCAGCCGGTCTGCGATAGTGGGCAGCAGATACTCAGCTTTCTGCGCATTCTCGTCCAGTTCATTGAGAAACTGTATAAAGCCACTCTCCAGTTCATCCATAAAATCAGGTGTGAAGCCCCAGAAGTTCATGGATACGAGTGAATCCGGATTCAACGGAATCAAGCTGGCATTCGCTGAATAGACTGCCGCGCCATCCTTCGTTTTGATGATATCCTTTGTCTCAAGAATCTCCGAAAGCTCGCCTGCATCATTCAGCCGACAGATTCCACGCGTCACTCCGCCATGCTCTGAAAGAGTATTTTTCAAAACAAAACCGGCCATACAAAACTGGTAACATGTTTCCTTCAGAGAAGAACCTGATATATTTTCATCCTTAGTAAAAGTCTTATCTTCAGCCTTATCCTCCGCAGTCTTTACAAGAAACTGATGTACCTTGCGGAAGGCATCTTTTCCATAATAATCATCCGCATTGATTACAGCAAATGGCTCATGTACGACTTCACGACAGGCCAGAATTGCCTGACCGGTTCCCCATGGTTTTGTTCTGCCTTTTGGCAACGTAAATCCAGCAGGCAGATCCTCCAACTCCTGAAATGCGTACTCGACATGAATCTTTTTTGCAATCCGATCCCCAATAATTTCCCGGAAGTCTTTCTCCATTGAATGACGGATAACAAAAACAATTTTATTAAAACCAGCTTCTATTGCATCATGGATGGAATAATCCATGATAATTTCTCCATGAGGTCCAAAGGAAGTCAGCTGTTTCACACCGCCTCCTCCGAACCGGCTGCCTATACCTGCCGCCATAATTACAAGTGTAGTATCTTTCATAACAATTCCCTTTTCAAGACATGTCCATTCTCACCCCGCCATACAGGTACAGAGGCCATCCTCACCAATCCTTCCAGGATTATAAATGGACGTTTCCCGTAACTATAAAAACACTGAACAGTTACGATACGATTATCATAATAATCACACCAGCCGGAGCGTGTTCCCGGGATTATCAGTGTGAGACCGGACACCTCCGATACAGTCAATCCTTGTAACTGTTCAGGACCTTCACAGTTACCAATCCTTCAAAAATACCGGCTGTACTCCTCCCGGAACTGGTGTAATCCGCAAATATAATAGGCATCTCAGCTGCCAGAATTCCATGCACGGCTATGTGATCGCGCATGAGACAACCTGCCGTCCCCTTCACATAACACAGCAACAGGCAAAATACCCTGTCCGGTAATCCGCACATCACGTATTCTGCCCATTGTGTTACGGCCTCTTTGCCGATATCCTGTCAAATTGTTTTATGCCGGGTATGCTTTGTTCTTCTCGTCAGCAAGTATAGGATCAACCTTCTGCTCCTGAGCCTGTCTGTATTTGAAGAAATCTACAGCAACCTGCGGGAAGAGCGCGTAGCTAAGCACATCCTCATCCTGTTCGGACCACTGTGCCATCTCAGAGCGCAGAGTATCAAGCTCATCCGGGATCAGATCCGCCGGACGGCAGGTGATGACTTCCGCATCGCCGATGCATTTCTTCTTTACTTCCTCATTAAACGGCTTCACGGTTGCACCGTACTTGCCGCTTAAGATATCCTTTGTCTCCTTGGTCACCATCTTGTAGCGCTCGCCGCCAACGATGTTCATCACGGCCTGCGTGCCGACAATCTGAGAAGACGGAGTAACAAGAGGCGGCTCGCCGAGGTCTTTACGCACCTTCGGCACTTCCTCAAGCACTTCATAATACTTGTCTTCCGCATGCATATCCTTCAGCTGTGAAGTCAGGTTGGAAAGCATACCGCCCGGTACCTGATACAGCAGAGTCTTAATATTAACGCCCATGTTCTTCGGGTTCAGCAGGCCGCTCTCAAGCGCCTCGTCACGCATCGGACGGAAGTAGTCCGCGATCTCATCGAGAAGCTGGCTGTCAAAGCCGGTATCATACGGCGTACCCTTGAAGGTCTCCACCATCACTTCGGTCGCCGGCTGGGAGGTGCCCAGAGCAAACGGTGACATCGCGGTATCAATGACATCCACACCTGCCTCTACGGCTTTCAGATAGGTCATGGAAGCCACACCGGAGGTATAATGGGTATGCAGCTGAATTGGAATCTTCACCGCACCCTTCAGTGCTGTCACAAGCTCCGTTGCCTGATACGGCAGCAGCAGGCCGGCCATATCCTTAATACAGATGGAATCCGCACCCATCTCCTCAATTCTCTTTGCAAGGTCTACCCAATATTCCAGCGTATACGCGCTGCCCAGCGTATAGGACATCGCTACCTGTGCGTGTACCTTTTCCTTATTCGCCGCTGTCACTGCGGTCTGCAGGTTGCGCAGATCGTTCAGACAGTCGAAAATACGGATAATATCGATGCCGTTGGCAGCGGATTTCTGTACGAAATACTCTACCACATCATCCGCATACGGACGATAACCGAGGATGTTCTGTCCACGGAACAGCATCTGAAGCTTTGTGTTCTTGAATCCGTCACGCAGCTTACGAAGTCTCTCCCACGGATCCTCTTTCAGGAAACGAAGGGAAGCATCGAATGTCGCGCCGCCCCAGCACTCTACTGAATGATATCCCACCTTGTCAAGCTTCTCCACGATCGGGAGCATCTGCTCGGTTGACATTCTGGTGGCAATCAGAGACTGATGTGCGTCACGCAGGATGGTCTCTGTGATCTTAATCGGTTTTTTCACCTGTTCAGCCATAATGACTCCTTTCATCCATCACAGCTGCCCCGTATTTCGCGTAAGATATCCATACAGGACAGCTGCCATTTCTATTTGTCAGAGTACGGTCTCACATTTTAAAATCAAAATGCGAACCAATCTATCTTTCTAAGCAATTATTTCACACCGTAAATCGCCATAAATGTACCGGCCGCCACGGCGGTACCGATAACGCCGGCCACGTTCGGCCCCATCGCGTGCATCAGCAGGAAGTTGGTCGGATCCGTCTCCGCACCGACCTTCTGGGATACACGGGCCGCCATCGGCACGGCGGATACGCCGGCGGAACCGATCAGCGGGTTGATCCTGCCATGTGTCAGCTTACACATCAGCTTACCAAGCAGCACACCGGCTGCGGTGCCGATTGCAAAGGCGATCAGACCAAGGATAACAATCTTGATGGTATCCATGTTCAGGAACGCTTCCGCGCTGGTGGTCGCACCTACGGAAGTACCCAGCAGGATAACAACGATGTACATCATCGCGTTGGCTGCTGTTTCCTGCAGCTGCTTTGTCACACCGCACTCACGGAACAGGTTGCCCAGCATCAGCATACCAACCAGCGGAGCTGTGGTCGGAAGAAGCAGGCAGACCACGATCGTGATGATGATCGGGAACAGGATCTTCTCCAGCTTCGATACCGGGCGGAGCTGCTGCATCTTGATGCTGCGCTCTTCCTTCGTCGTCAGCGCCTTCATGATCGGCGGCTGAATGATCGGAACCAGAGACATATAAGTATACGCTGCCACCGCGATGGAACCCATCAGTTCCGTCTGTCCTAACTTACCAGCCAGGAAGATGGAAGTTGGGCCGTCCGCACCTCCGATGATGGAGATTGCTGCAGCTGCCTTTCCGTTAAAGCCAAGAAGGATAGCGAAGAAGTATGCCGCATAGATACCGATCTGTGCTGCCGCACCGAGCAGGAAGCTGATCGGGTTCGCGATTAAGGGACCAAAGTCGGTCATCGCTCCGACGCCCATAAAGATCAGCGAAGGCAGGATACTCCATTCATCCAGTGTATAGAAATAATACAGAAGTCCGCCTGCGTGTTCTACTCCGGCCGCGTCCGTGTAAGGTGCCGACATGATATCCGGATAGATATTTACCAGCAGCATACCAAACGCGATCGGAACCAGAAGCAGGGGCTCAAAATCATGTCCGATTGCCAGATACAGGAAGAAAAGCGCCACGATGATCATCGCATAGTTGCCCACGGTCAGATTCATAAACGCCGTCTGTTCCCATAAGTTTGACAACGTATTTACAACATAGGTCATTTTATTACCTCCCTGTCAATAGGATTGCATAAGATGGATTAGTTCAGGGAAGCCAGAACGTCTCCGTTCTCTACTGACTGGCCTACGGCAACATCCATGCTCGCCACGGTGCCATCCTGCGGAGCCACGACCGGAATCTCCATCTTCATGGCTTCCAGAATGATCAGGTTCTGTCCCTTGGTCACGCTGTCGCCTACTTTTGCTTCCAGACTTAATACCTTGCCCGGTACGGAAGCCGTCACTTTCACTGCGCCTGCCGCGCCGCCCGCTGCCGGTGCTGCTGCCTTCGGTGCCGGCGCTGCCTTCGGTGCCGGAGCCGCTGCCTTCGGTGCCGCTGCTGCAGGAGCTGCCGCCGCGCCTGTACCTTCTTCTACTGTTACATCATAGACATTTCCGTTTACTGTAATGGTATAAGTTTTCATGATTAACCTCCCGTATTCAGGCTCTGCGCCAGTTTCTGTTGTTTACTTTTTTAATCGAACGAACGACATATGCGTCGCCGGTATTTACTGTCGAATCCTCTTCACGCGCCGCTGCGATCGCTGCCGTGATGACTGCGATCAGTTCCAGATCATCCGCAGGATTCACCTCCACTGCTTCTTCCACTGCCGGAGCCGGTGCTGCTGCAGGTTTTGGTGCCGGTGCAGGCTCTTCCTTGCCCTTCTTCCGCGCCTCGAGCGCTTCCGGAATATAGTGGATCTTGCTGATCAGGAAGCTTAAGAACGCCAGCATCACAAATACGATGCAGATGCCCATCACAGTATTCATTGCCGCCTTCTGCATCATCACACCGAGCGTATAATCCACATCCCAGGTAAGGTCAGTCAGGTTCATCACATACTGCCCATAGGTGGAAGAATATGTGTACTCATAAGACAAAGTCACGGTAACCGTGCCGCCCTTGCTGACGCCTTCATAATCCGCCGTAGCCACGATCGTGCCACCATAGCCGTCCGCTGAGGACTCCACGTCAGTGATTCCTGTCACTTCTACATAATCGCCAAGCTCAGACTTCACGGTATTCCAGTTGTAAGCAATCAGAGCCGTAACAGAATCCTCGCTCTCCATGTAGGAATCTACCTGCTCGTCCGTCCAGGTGTCGATCTGAGCCAGATAATTATCGATCAGCTGAGAGTAATATTCCTCGGCTGTCATGGATTCTTCGGTCTCCGCCTCAGTCTCACCCTCAGCCGCGGTCTCTTCTTCCGCATCTTCGGAATCTGCCTCCGCATCTTCCGCCGCTTCCGTCTCAGCCGCTTCCGTCACCTGCTCTGCCGCATCCGTCTCTTCCTCCGCACATACGCCCATGGAAAAAGCGGAAACAGTAAGTCCAAGCGCCAGCAATATCGCTTTTAATCTAAGTTTCATCTGTATCACCTCGCTTATACTGTTCCGTGTTTTCTGGAGGGGCCGTCCTCTCTCTTTGTATACAACATCTCAAACGCGCCGATCACATACTTTCTGGTATCCTCGGCGTCGATGATGTTGTCTACATAGCCTCTCTTCGCAGCAGAGAGGGCGCTGGACTGCAGGGAAGCATATTCCGCTGCCTTTTCATTGATCACTTTGGCATCCTCGCCCGCGTACATGATCTTGGAAGCGAGCTGCGCGTCCATCATACCGATCTGCGCATCCTTCCATGCAAAGGTCATATCCGCGCCGATCGCCTTACTGTTCATCACTACATAGGCACTGCCGAATGCCTTGCCAATGATCACATTTACCTTCGGCACGGTCGCGTTCGCAAATGCCGCGGTCAGCTTTGCCGCTGCCTTGGCGATCTTCTTCTCGGTGCATTTGCTCGCCTTGAAGCCGGTCGCGTTCGTCAGGGTCAGTACCGGAATCTCAAATGCGTCGCAGAAGGAAACGAACTCTGCCGCTTTCTCCGCTCCGCGTGCGCTGATCACGCTATCAAACGTGCTCACTACCTCGCCCTGCTCATCGTAAATCTCCGAACGGTTCGCCACAGCGCCGACCGTCGTACCGTTCAAACGCAGGAAGCCGGTCACCATATCCGGAGCATAAGCTTCTTTTACTTCTACAAACAAATTGTTGTCCGCGATATTGGACAGCAGAATGGAAGTATCGCCGACGGCATTCGCCAGATCCGCGCACGCACGGTTCAGCTCATCGGTGCACTCCTCATAAGAAAGGTCATCCTCATTGTTCGCCGGAAGCATACATACCAGCGCACGGATGTTGCCAAGGATCTCCTCCTCGGTACCCACAAAGTCAACCAGACCGGTCTCCTCGCTCTGGAACTTCGCAGCAGATGTATCGCACTTCTCCTTCGTATTGCCCGGAAGCGCGTTCGGTGAGTTCACGAACAGTTCTGCTTTCTCACCTTCCATAAATGTAAAGTCCGTCAGTCCCGGAATCAGGGCAAGTCCGCCGCCGCATCTTCCAAACACTGCTGTGATCTGAGGAATCACGCCTGACGCAAGCGCCTGCTTCTGATAAATCTCACCAAACGCATTCAGCGCGTCTGTCGCCTCCTGCAGCCGCAGTCCTGCGCTGTCAAGAAGTCCGATCACCGGTGCGCCCGTCTTCATCGCCAGATCATACAGTCCGGCAATCTTCTTTGCGTGCATCTCTCCGATTGATCCGCCCAAAACGGATGCGTCCTGGCTGTATACGTATACCAGATGTCCGTCAATCACACCATAGCCAGTGATCACGCCGTCTCCGGGCGTCTCAGTCTGGGGCATGTTGAAGTCCGTGCTTCTGGCAGTCACGTACCCGCCAATCTCTACAAAACTGTTGTCGTCAAGCAGGGATGAAATTCGCTTGCCCGCCATGTTTTGCTCTGTAATACTCATCATTTGGCCCTCCATTTCCTGTCCAAAGTTATTATGAATTTTGTATCCGTTCCCCAAATACACAATTTCTATATTAACGTGTTTCGTCAAAAATTGCAAGACCTTTGTCACACAAAAGGTCGTAAAATAGTTCCGCCTCCGACGACATAATCTTCGTCATAAAACACAACGGCCTGTCCAGGTGTGACGGCGCGGACCGGCTCGTCAAAAACGACCTCCGCCCGATCCTCTGATATCCGGCTTACCCGGGCAGGGGCTCCGGCATGATTGTAGCGGATCTTTGCAATCACACGAAGCGTGTCCTGCAGGTCGGGTATGCTCATGAAATTCAGATGGTCGCAGACGAGTCGGTCGGTAAAGACATCCTCCGCCTCACCGATAACGACCTCGTTCGTCTCCGGCCGGATCTCCGTCACAAAGACCGGATGCCCCATCGCCAGATTCAGGCCTTTGCGCTGCCCGATCGTATAATGCGTGATGCCCTTATGCTGTCCGAGTATGGTACCGTCTACTGTCACAAAATTGCCCGGCCGGATTATTCGGCCGCTGTTTTTCTCAATAAAACCGGCATAATCCTGATCCGGAACAAAGCAGATCTCCTGACTGTCCGGCTTATGCGCAACAGGAAGGTTAAGCTGTTCTGCAATCGCGCGAATCTCCGGCTTTTCATACTCTCCGACCGGCATGAGAGTGTGGGAAAGCTGCTCCTGTGTCAGGTTGTAAAGCGCATAGGTCTGATCCTTCGTGGCCGTCACGGAACGCCGGATCGCATATCTGCCGTTTGGCAGCTGCTCCACACGCGCATAATGCCCGGTCGCAATATAGTCCGCACCGAGCATCAGGCTTCGTTTGAGCAGAGATTCCCACTTTACATAGCGGTTGCATGCGATGCAGGGGTTCGGCGTGCGGCCCGCCAGATATTCTTCCATAAAATAATCGATCACGTTTTCACGGAATTCCTCCCGAAAATTCATGACATAATGCGGAATTCCCAGCTTCTGCGCCACACGCGCGGCATCCTGCGAAGCACTTAAACCGCAGCAGCCTCCGTGCAGGCTCATATCCTCTCCGGATTCCTCCGGCCAGATCTCCATCGTCACGCCGATCACGTCATAGCCCGCTTCTTTTAAAAGATACGCGGCTACGGACGAATCCACTCCGCCGGACATGCCGACGACGACTTTTTTCTTATCCATAACTGTACATGCTCCATGTAAATTGAACGTTTTTTGCTGTATGCGTCTGCAAAACTTTTCAGCTGTTTCGCAAAAATTTCTTTGCAATCCTGATGTCAGGTAAAAAGGTTCACAGCTAAAATTAAAAATACGAAAATACAATTTCTCACATTCGCCGGCAGAAATCCTCATACTGCGGCGACATACTCCGCAGCCGTTCCACAATCTTTTTTATCGTCTCCACAGCCATATCAATTTCTTCCCTGGTCGTCTCCGCGCTCAGAGTCAGACGCAGAGAGCCATGCGCAAGGTCTTCCGGCAGCCCGAGAGATAAAAGCACATGGGACGGATCCAGAGAACCCGAGGTACATGCGGAACCGCTGGAACCGCAGATTCCTTCCATGTCCAGCATGATCAGCAGCGTTTCACCTTCCACAAACTGGAAGCTGAAATTCGCGTTGTTCGAAAGGCGCTTTGTGCGGTGTCCGTTGAGGCGGGAATAGGGAATCTCTTTCAGTATGCGGGCAATCAGATAATCCCGAAGCTCTGTCTCATACGCGTTACGCTGCTCCATCGTTTCAAACGCATCCTTTGCCGCCTGACCAAAGCCCACGATGCCAGGCACATTTTCCGTACCGGCTCGCCGTTTGCGCTCCTGCGCGCCCCCGTGGATAAATGAGGAGATGCGGAGATTGCGCCGGATATAGAGAAAGCCGACGCCCTTCGGCCCATTCAGCTTGTGGGCGCTCGCGCTCAGCATGTCAATATGCAGTTCCTCCACATTGATGGGCAGGTGTCCGTACGCCTGCACCGCGTCCGTGTGAAAAAGAATTCCATGCTTTTTCGCAATCTCCCCGATCTCACGGATTGGCTGGATCGTACCGACCTCATTGTTGGCGAACATTACAGAGATCAAAAAAGTCTCCGGCCGGATCGCACGCTCCAGCTCCTCCGGTCTCACCAGACCGTTTTCATCGACATTTAAATATGTCACCTCGATTCCCTGTTTTTGCAGGTATTCGCAGGTGTGCAGGATTGCGTGGTGCTCGATCTTTGTGGTAATGATATGATTTCTTACCGGAGCCGGATCCTCCGGCAGTAATTTCTCATATCCGCTTTTTCGTAAACCACCGGTTTTCGGTTCCCGCATCCCCATGCCGAATGCTTCCGCCGTCGCCTTCAACGCCCAGTTATCAGACTCTGAGCCTCCCCCGGTAAAATAAATCTCCTCCGGTCTTGCGCCAAGTGTGGAGGCAATGATCTCACGGCTTTCGCTGATTGCTTCCTTGCTTTTTACTCCAATGCTGTAAATGCCGGAAGCGTTGCCGTAATACTCACTAAAATAAGGAAGCATCGCTTCAACGACAGCCGGCGACGTTCTTGTCGTCGCCGCATTATCCAGATATATGAATTTATCCATATAGCTCTCCCTGTTACGCTTCGTTCTATTACAGTGCTGTGTCATATCATTCGCAAATTGCAGCTGTTCAGTGAGGTGCAGCCTGTTTCACACGCAATATTTTCAGGCATCGGGCTGATTCATTGCTGCCCGGCACTGCTATCCGTTACAATGTTTTTCTGCACATTCCTCCGGATGCTCCCGGCTGTATTCCATCACTTTTCGGCTTTCTTCCACCAGCTGGCTGATATAAATTTCATCCACCGCCCGGTCAATGCTCTCATTGATCCGCTGCCAGACATACTTTGTCACGCACAGATCCGCGCCCTCACAGCCTTCTTCATTGAATGCGTTGCAGTCGACGGCACGCATATCGCCTTCCAGTGCCCGCAGCACATCACCGACTGTAATCTGATCCGCGGGACGAGTCAGTCGGTATCCGCCCTGCACGCCGCGCGTGCTCGCAACCAAACCTGCACGCCGCAGCTTCGCGATCAGCTGCTCCAGATAACTCTCTGATATCTCCTGCCGTTCCGATATACTGCTGATTGAGACTGCTTCCGTCTCACTGTTCAGCGCCAGATCTACCATCGCGCGCAGGCCATAACGCCCTTTTGTTGAAAGCTTCATACCGCCCTCCATTATGATATCCGTTCACTCTGTTCTTCTTTATTCACAGCTGTTTCCTATATTCTATGAACAGAATCGTTCAATCGTGTCTTCATATTCACCGCATAGTGTACCAGATTTTTTCATTGTTGTCATCCATTCTGCTGCACGCGATTTTAAATATATCTTCTCAGATAACGAACCTCATCATGTGAAATCGCCCGACAATGGTCAGTCGTTATTCATATGCTATACGGAAATAATCAAGATACGCCTTGAAACGATCCTGCGCAGTCAGACATGTATCTGTAAGATAACCCTTCTCCGTCTTCCAGTTAGCCAGACCGCGGTAATAAAACATCTTCAGGTCATCCTCTATGATAAACGGGACGATGTTGTTCTTCAGGCATTCCTTAAACATAATCAGACGCCCCACCCGGCCATTGCCATCCTGAAATGGATGAATGCTTTCAAACCTGTAATGAAAATCCAGTATCTCCTCAAAGGTCTTCGATTCTGCCGAATTATATTCAGCAATCAGCTGCCTCATCTGAAAAGGCACGTCTTCCGGAACAACGGTTTCCTTCCCTCCGACTTCATTGGGAAGCTTCTTGTAATCGCCGACAGCAAACCAGTCCTTTCTGCTGTCTCTGGTTCCGGTCTTCAGAATCAAATGAAGCTGCTTTATCAGCTTTTCGCTGACCGGCAAATTGGCAGTGTCTATGATCAGGTCGATGCAGCGAAAGTGGTTTACTGTCTCCAGAATGTCATCCACATTTATTGCATCTGAGTTGGCGCCAATCGTATTTGTTTCATAAATATAGCGGGTCTGATCGTGCGTCAGCCTGCTTCCTTCCATATGGTTGGAGTTGTAGGTCAGTTCAATCTGAATCTTATGATAAATTCCGCCCTTTTCTCTGTTTTGCTTTTCACTTTTCAAATGTTCTGATAATGTTTTTGCTTTATTCTCATGAGCATTCACCCGCACGGGCTTTTCTGCATTTTCAGGAATATTCCAGGTTTTACCGGTTAAAAAGGCATCCGGAATACGTCCCTGCGAGCAATAGTTTCTGACACTTCGCTCCGATATATTCCATTTTTGTGCCACCTCGGAAACACTCAGATATTTCATGTGACTCACCTTCTTTCACAAGAGTTCCGTATCTTCACAGTGCTTTTCTATTAGTCTACCAGTTTATCGGCAAAATATCAATGCAATTCTGACGTGAAAACAGAGTATTTTTGCCGATATCGGCAAACTTTCATCCATAAAAGCTGCATACAGCAGAATATTTCCTGTCCAGACATGAATCTGTTCTGAAAGCCGGCGCTCCAAGCATAGTTTAAAATAAGTCTCCGCAAAGGTACCCGTTCTATGAACCAGAAACACTATCTCATCAAAGGAACCCTTCTTCTGACCGTCATGGGACTGCTAGCGCGGTTCGCAGGATTTTTTTATAAAATATTTCTTTCAAGAACGATCGGTGCAGCCCAGATCGGACTCTATCAGCTCGCGATACCGGTGTACTCTTTTTGCACCGCACTTTGCGGCGGAGGAGTACAAAGCGCCCTTTCTAAATTTGTCGCTGAATATCGGGCAAGAGAAGATTTGAAGGGTGCCCGAAAAATTCTTATTGCGGGTCTTTTTCTCTCTGTCTCCTCGTCCCTGCTGATCTTTGCAGTGCTGTACTTTTGCGCACCGCTGGTTGCCGGAACATTCCTGCACGAAGACTCCTGCACCATACTTTTGAAACTTATGGCTTTCTCGCTGCCCTTCCAGATGGTGAGCAGCTGCATCTGCGGCTATTTTATGGGGATAAAAAGAATTGTCCCTCCTGCACTGGCCCAGATACTGGAACAACTAGCCCGCATCGCAACTGTCCTGCTTCTTTACACGCTTTCCATAAAAAACGGAACCGAGCCCGGTGCGGCACTGATGATATTCGGACAGATCGCAGGGGAAGCAGTCTCCGCTGCGTATTGCGCCGGATGTATCTGTTTATCGGGCAGAAGAGATTTCCGCAAAAAACACTGCCATCAGAATGAATCCCCTCAAAAGGAATTTCATCGGTTGCTTCCCGTTTTGAAAAGATTCCAGCACATCACAAAGTGGCTGCCGGATGCCCGACGCTCTCTTCTGTTTTCCGCACGCCGCATTCTCACTGTATCCGCTCCGCTTGGGCTCAACCGGATGCTGCTCTGCGTCCTTCAGGCCATTGAGGCCGCCCTGCTTCCGCTAATGCTCCGCCGTGCGGGGATGACTTCCATCGAAGCACTCTCCGTATATGGGACGCTGACAGGAATGTCCCTGCCGATGATCCTGTTTCCGACCGCTGTCACATCAGCACTCGGGATGCTCCTTTTACCAGCCGTTTCTGAAGCACAGGCTCTGCACAAAGACACACAGCTTGCGGGTACCGTCAACGCCACTTTTCTTGGAAGTCTGCTGATTGGAAGCTTTTGTCTGGGTGCATTTCTACTGTTTGGCGAGGCACTGGGAACCACCGTATTCCACAGCCGTCTGGCCGGTATTTATATCCGCAGGCTTGCTTTCATCTGCCCTTTTTTCTATATCAGCGGAACACTGATGAGCGTTCTCCATGGTCTGGGAAAATCCTCCCGGATCCTGGTCTGGAACCTTCTTGGTTTCCTGCTGCGCTTTCTGTGCATCATCGGACTGGTTCCGGCCGAAGGAATGAACGGATATCTGTGCGGGATGCTGCTTGATGAACTTCTTCTTACGGTCTGCATTCTTTTTTCATTACGGCAGTACGGTATACTGACGATGGCCATCCCGGATACTCTGATACGAACACTGCTTCCGGCTCTTTTGGGCAGCGGAGCAGCCTTATTGTTTCTTTTGTTTTGGGGACAAAAAATCCCCGCCCCTGCATGTCTGCTCGCGGGCGGGGGAATCTACTGTATGCTGTTTTTCCTGTGTACCATTGTAACACTTCCGTACTCTCATCGTTACGGGGAAAGATCAATATAGCTCGCTGTTTAACAGGCATGTACCCGGCTGCGCATCTCCCGAAAGACTTTATGATATAGGGAACGAAGTTTCCTATATCATAAAAATGTCAGCCGACCGCATTCATCATCGCTTCCAGCAGATCCGGAAAGACACATCGGTACATATACCGGCTGATGAGGCCAAACCGCTCTCCGTTTCCGATCACTGCCCCGTTATCCCACCAGATACAGGGGACGCCGATCTCTTCCGCGGCATTCAGATAATATGCGGCCCACTCGGCACGCTCTGCCTCGTTGTCCTTGTTCACAGCGCCAAATTCCCCGATGATGACAGGAATGCCGTTGTCAAGAAAGAGCTCCTTCAGGGTCGACATCAGGGTGTCGATCGCGGTCGTGTCGTTGTTCCATACATCCGTGCCTTCGGTATTGAGTGCAAAATTGTAGGGCTCATAAGCATGTACGGAGACAATAATCCGGTCGTCATCGGGCACCGTCAGATATGTAAGCGCCACCGAGCTGTTCGCCGCGTAGTCCGGAATCATCAGCATCCGGTACGGGTTGCAGCCGCCCGCGGCGCGGATGGTATCTACAAACGCCTGATTGGTCGCGTTGACGACATCCCAGCCTTCCTGGTCGCCGCCAGTCCACTCGACATCGGTGCCTTTTTTTCGCGGCTCGTTCTGCGCCTCGAAGATCAGGTGCTCATCGTAATCCGCAAAGCGCTCCGCGATCTGGCTCCAGAGCGCACTCATGATCTCGCAGGCAGTCTCCTCATTGTCGTAATAGGGCTCGTTCCATTCCTCATGGTGCATATTGATAATGACGTAAGCGCCTTTGTCGTATGCGTAATCCACGACCTCCTGCACCCGGTCCAGCCAGCTCTCTGTGATCGTGTAATCCGGTGCATCCCCAAAATGACCGGTCCAGGTCACCGGAATACGGACGACATTGAATCCGGCATCCAGCACCGCGTCGATCAGCTCCTGCGTCACGACCGGATTGCCCCAGGCCGTCTCAAATACGGACGGGTCATCGTCAATACCCGCGCTGCTCTTTGTTGCATCCAGCGTGTTGCCAAGATTCCAGCCGATCTTCATATCGTTTACAATATCCATAGCGGTCAGTTTTTCCATATCTGTGATCTGCTCCCCGATATCTGTATTTTCTGCAGATGTGTCTGTATCTTCCTTCGCAGTATTTTCCTGTGCAGAATCTTCCTGTGCCAGAGAAGTTCCTGCTTCTGTCTCCGAAGAAACCGCGGAGACATGCATCGTGCAGTTAATCCCAAACATACATAAAAGCATCACATAAAACAAGATTAAAACCATCCATCGTACCTGTCTCTTCACCGCTACGGCCTTCAAGACACTTCCCGCTCGTTCTTTCATTCCTTCACCCGGCCGGCAGATTCACGGATGATCATTTTTCCGCCGACTACCTTTCTGCCGAAGACCTGCTCCTGCCCTTTCATCAGACGGATCAGAATCTCCACAGCCTGTCTGGACATTTCGTCCATATCTACATCAATCGTGGTCAGTTTAGGGAGTGAATATGCTCCCGGCACGTAATTGTCAAATCCAACTACCGAGATGTCCTCCGGCACCCGGTATCCCATTCCATACAGCTGTTCGATGAGTGTATAGGCAGTCTCATCACAGTTGCAGACAAACGCGGTCGGCATATCTTCATGTTCCGGAAGGTGGAACGGTATGCCAAGACCATCCTCTCCCCTGTCAGGGATAATTCTTTTTTCATCCTGCTTAAGGCCATGTTCCATCAGCGCACGGTAATATCCGAGATAACGATCCATGATACTCGGCGTCGCATCTATGCTGCCGAGAAAAGCAAATCTTCTGTGTCCGAGCCCGATCAGATATTCTGTCAGAAGATAAGAACCATATACATTGTCCGAGACGACGCTCGGAACGTCCGGATTGCGGTCATAAAAATCCAGATAAACAAGCGGTGTACGGGATCCGCGAATGAGTTTCAGGTACTCCTCCTGTACCTTTCCGATCACGATCAGTCCGTCCATTCTCATCTCTGAGATGACATTGGGCATCTGCATTTTTTTCAGCATCTGCGGCGTGATCATTTCCAGCAGCACCGAATAATGAAAACGGGAGAGCTGAACGACCACGCTGTGATAAAGCCGCATATAAAAGGAAAGCGCCGTAGAGTTGTCGTCCGTAAAATGCTCCTCCATCAAAACGCCGATCCGATAATTTCTTCCCTTGCGGAAAGAATTCGCGTCCATGCTGTAATGGTATCCCATCTCATCCGCGGTTTCCTTGATCAGCATACGCAGTTCGCTGCCCACACCATCCTTATCTCCAAGTGCTTTGGAGACTGTAACTGTACTCACGCCAACCTTTTCAGCAATATCACGCATTGTAACCGTTTTCGCCATACAAATATCTCCTGCTTTTTTGAAAAAACCGCCCGGTTCCGAACCGAAGCCGGGCGGTCTTGCCATTCCCGCAGCAACTGCTGACAGATATCTGTAGAAGCACCTGTCATACAGTCACAGCGTTTGTTTCAGCTATAACGAAGATCAGCCGTAGAACGCATCCAGTGCATCCTGTACGCTCTGTTTCCAGGTCTCCTGGAACTGAGCCGCTGTCATGGTGCCGTTAAGCAGTTCGGTCCAATCCCACTCAAGGCTTAAGGAGTTCCAGAGATCAAAGCCGCCCTTCGCTCCCAAATCTTCCATAACCGCATAGTTTTCTTCCGTAACTGCACAGTCTTCCCACCAGGTCAGATCGCCGTCGCGTACATCGGTGTCGTCATGATACCAGTTCTGCCATGCTTCGAATACTTCGTATACGAATTCCGGATCCTCTACACCAGTCGGGATCATCCATGCATTACCGGAAGAAACGTTCTTGGTATAGTTCGTTTCCTGATCTCCGCTCGGGCCAACCGGGAACTGTACCCATGTCACATCAAAATCAAGCGCATAGTCTTCGTTCTGAGAAGAAATCCACGCCGCGTCAATCCAGAACGCTACGTTGCCGTCCATATAGTTGTTCATGTTGGAATCGAAATCATCTGCATCCCACGGAACCGCTACGTTGTCAACATTGTACATATTGTAGATAAAGTCAAGCGCTTCCGTTACTTCCGTGCTGGTAAGGTTTTCCGTATCGCTCATCGCGATTCCGGTACCGTTGCTCATCAGCATCAGATAGATCAGGAAATCATAACGGGAACCATAACCATACTGGTCGATGACGCCGTCGCCGTCCGTATCCTGGGTAAGAGCGATCATATACTCTCTCCACTTATCCCATGTCCACTCGCCTTTCTCATAGAGCTCGTTCGGGGATTCCAGTCCTGCATCATCCAGAATCTGCTGGTTGTAAGCAAGCATATAGGTATTCGCAAGCAGCATCTCTGCGCTGTTTGACTGGAACAGATATACGCCGTCGTCGAGGCCGATATCAACCTGTGAGAAAATTTCCTGATCGCTTAATACGCTTGCGTCCTCTGAGAGAACCTCTTCCAGATTCGTTGCGAAGCCGTTCAGAGCTGCCGGGATACCAAAGCTTAAGTCTACCTCATAAATATCGCAGTCCGGTGTGCCTGCAAGTATGGAAGTATTGATGGATTCCTGTACACCTGTGTAGGTCAGGTTTACAAACTCGATCGTTACATTGTAAGCTTCCTCTACTTCCGCAACAACGTCAAAGTGCATCTGTGCAAGCTCTTCATCCGATACGCTCGGGTCATCGTAGATGTCGGTGTTGGTGCTGTCATAATAATGATCATACCAGGTACCGATGGTGATCGTTCTGGTCTCAGAATCCGATGCGTTTGAAGTAATGCTTGCCATGCCGACCGTCATTGTCGCGCACAGTGCCAGTGCAAGGGCCTTTTTCATTTTCATTTTGTAATTCCTCCTTTTCTTGTCATCGCCCAACCTGTTTCATACGGTCTTCTCTGCTCTTTTACTCTCCTCTATTACGTAATGCTCCAGAATCCAGCTGTGCTTCGCACATCTGTCGCTGCTGCGCAGCTTTATGATTCTGTCGCTGACCTGTCAGGAAAAGTCCGCAAGCGCACTTTTCTTTTGACAGGTCATATTACGTCACTCTGCTGCCGTACCAACCGTAACGCTGTAAACTTCCCATGCTCCGGAAGCCTCGCACTGCATCGTTGCGCCCCAGGTGCTCACATCGTCGCCGCATACCGCCGCGATCTGCTCATAAGTAACCTGGCAGGTCGTTCCGTTGTATATGCTGGAATCGCTTCCGCTGCCGTCCCAGTTGCCTACGCCAACACGCATCCAGCCTGCTTCTGCACTCGGCATTACCAGCCAGATCTCGCCGTTCTCGCTTGTGTAGGTGATCTCTACTACAGAGCCCGGTACCAGTGCGTCGATGATCTCCTGCGGCATATCAAAGCCTGCCTGTGACCAGCCGTCGCCGCTCGTCGCAAAGCCTTCAAAGTTCACCGTGTTCTTTACAGCCTTCATCTGGGCAGCCGTGCCGACCTTCACGCTGTATACTTCCCATGCTCCGGAAGCCTCGCACTGCATCGTTGCGCCCCAGGTGCTCACATCGTCGCCGCATACCGCCGCGATCTGCTCATAAGTAACCTGGCAGGTCGTTCCGTTGTATATGCTGGAATCGCTTCCGCTGCCGTCCCAGTTGCCTACGCCAACACGCATCCAGCCTGCTTCTGCACTCGGCATTACCAGCCAGATCTCGCCGTTCTCGCTTGTGTAGGTGATCTCTACTACAGAGCCCGGTACCAGTGCGTCGATGATCTCCTGCGGCATATCAAAGCCTGCCTGTGACCAGCCGTCGCCGCTCGTTGCAAAGCCTTCGAATTCAACTGCATTCAGTGCTACCAGCTGGTTGGAAGCTGTGCCGACCTTTACGCTGTACACTTCCCATGCTCCGGAAGCTTCGCACTGCATTCTTGCACCCCATGTGCTCACATCGTCGCCGCATACCGCCGCGATCTGCTCATAGGTGATCTGCGCGATATTCGCGGAGCCGTTGTAATATGCGCTGTCAGAGCCGCTGCCGTCGTAATTGCCAACGCCTACGCGCATCCAGCCTGCTTCTGCATCCGGCATTACCAGCCAGATGTCGCCGTTCTCACTGGAGTAGGTGATCTCTACTACAGAGCCCGGTACCAGAGCCGCAAGGATTTCCTCGGTCATGTCAAAACCATCCTGTGACCAGCCGTCGCCGCTTGTCGCGAAGCCTTCGAACTCTACTGCGTTCGATACTGCAAAAAGGTTCGAACGGTCTTCCGCTGCAGCAGAAACGTACTCTGCCGTAGTATCTGCGGTCAGAACATTGCCGTCCGCGTCAAGGAACTTAATGTCGTCGATATACAGTGTCGCTGCATCATCGCCCTTGTAATCCTTGCCTGTGTCGTCTTCAAGAGAAACAACAATGTAGCTTCCTTCTACAAAGCTGAGTCCGTCATCCGGATCCAGAGTGTAGCTGATGGTCTTCGGGTTGCCGCTCTCAATGTAGATCGACCATTCCGAATAATCCTTATCAAGATTCTCGCCGAGGAACGCGTAAATGCATCCTGCTGTGGAATAGAATGTGCCGCCCGGGTTTGTGGTGCCGACCGTCATCTCAATGCTGTTAAGCTGCGAGATCTGATCGCCTAAAAGTGCATCTACCTGAATCGCCACATACTTCACACTTGCGTCAGAAGCTACTTCCAGCGCTGTGGATCCATTGTAATCCACCAGCGAGAAAGTCGCATCTGCCGCCGCGCTGTTGATCGTCTTGTCATTGCCGACAAAGCCATACAGGCCGTCCTCAAAGTCGATGCTCACAGCACTTGCCTCTTCCGCGCACGCCGCGCCGCCGGAAAGGCCGAGTACCATTGCCGCTGTCATGGACAGCGCGATGAGTTTTCTTGCTTTCATCTCTTTTCCTCCTTAAAAGAAAAATTTGGATTTGTTTGCGGCTTCGTCTCCCTATCCGACGATACCGCTTCGCTCAACTCCCTCTATAAACTGCTTCTGCAGCAGGACGTAAATGATGATCACTGGTATCATGACCAGCACGACGCCCGCATCCAGATACAGTTCGAGGATGCTCGGGTCGTAGATCTTTTCCACGTTGGAGATAGACGCTTCAATCGTGGAAATCTTTTTACTGATCACGATGTTGTCACTGATCAGAAACAGCTTGGCGTAGAACGTATCGTTATACTGCCATACGAGAGAGAATATAGCCACAGTTACAACAGAGGGCAGTGCATTTATGAGCATGATGCGAAAGTACGTGTACCAGATCCCGCAGCCGTCCACGAGCGCCGCTTCTTCGATCTCCTTCGGAAGCCCGCGGAAGAACTGGTTGAAGATATAAATGTACAAGCCCGACCTTAATCCGCACCCGAATACCGTCATAATATACATCGGTATGGGGGTGGACAAAAGGTTCACAGCCGATCCCGTGACTGCTTTTATAATTCCAAAGATATCAAATTTCGCAAATGTCATGTACAGCGGAAGCATGATCGTGTTGGTAGGGATAACGATCATCAGCACTACACAGCCGAACAGGACATTTTTAAATGGAAAATTGAATCTTGCGAATCCATAGCCGACCATTGAGCAGATAAACACCTGGATTACCATCAGAGTCACTGAATAGATCAGGGAATTCTTCATCGTGGTCGCGTATTTCAGATACTGGAAAGCCAGTTTGTAGCGTTCCAGTGTCGGTTCCTGAGGAATCAGGTACACCATCGGGCTATAGTAGTCCGAATTGGAGAAAAAAGAACTGCTGATGATGCCCAGCACCGGTCCGAGGATCACATAGCTGACACCGATGATGAGGATCCACTTAAACACAGCCAGGACGAACTTCTTCAGATTCCCCACCCAGCGCGTCATATCATTGACGAACTGCGCGTCCTGCGTAAAGCCTTTTACAACTGAAGAACCGGAGAACGATTTCCCGGCGGATTTCGCGCCCGTCTTTTTTCCTGCTTTTGCTTTTGCCTTTGCACTCGCGCTCATGTCTTTTTCCTCCTTTCCTAGTTATAGTAGAACGTCCGCTTCTGGATAAATCCGCAGACAATCACGAGGATCAGGCAGGTGATTGCCGTGGAACACAGACTGAACACGGAGCTTAGCCCGTAATTCATATCAGTAAAAGCGGTGGTATACGCCAGATCGACCACTTCCGAATTCGTAAAGCTGTCGACCACGGTATAGACGACATTGGTGACAATGTGCGGCATGACCATCGGGAACGTAACCTTCCAGAAGGTCTCATACGCTGTCGCTCCTTCCATCTTCGCCACCTCATAGAACGAGGAGGGAATCGACTGCAGCGCCGCGATAAAGATGATGATCTGCACGCCGGAGGCATTCACAATATCGCTGATCCGCGACACCGCTCCCGACACGTATTCAATCAGCACCTGCGGGATACCGAGGGAGGAGAACATCTGGATATAGTAGGTGATGCCTACCCCTCCGGATGCCTCCGCTGCCATCTCCGCACTGGCACTCGTGATGCCGCCGCTCATCATGCTCCGCGCCAGATCCATCGCGTCCACGATCGCACCGGAATTTAAGATCACCGGCAGGAAAAAGATAGCTCTCACCAGCGTCCTGCCTTTGAACTTCTGGTTCAGCAGCATCGCCATAAACAGGCTGAAAAACGTGATCAGCGGCACATCGATCAGCATATTGCCGATGGACGCTGTCAGCACCTGCTTATAGGACGCATGGACGCGAAACGCATAAATGTAATTCTCCAGTCCGACAAATTCCAGCGAATAACCGCCGCCTGTGTTGACCGTCAGATCCGATAAAGAAAACTGAACGGATAGAAACAGGCTTCTCGCATAGAACCAGATAAAGCCGATCAGCCAGGGCAGGATAAAGAAGAATCCGGCGATGCTGCGCTTCCTGGTCAGCGTCAGAAATTTCTTTTTCGTCTTCATCCCTCTCACACTCCTTCCACTGTGTAGCTTCTTGCCGGTACCGTCACACCGTTCACCGTCTCATCCTTCGTACCGGTATTCACATAAATCGTCACGCCGTTGGAATAGGTGACCGCCCGGACATTGCTGCTTAAAATCTCATGCTCGACGATCTCGGCGCCGTTCACATACTTCAGCGCGTTGTTGACCTCCGTGTAGACATACAGCGCATCGTCCGACCAGGTGCTGTATTCCGTAGAATAGAAATAGTTCACACTAGTGTTTTTGATATCACTGGACGACTGGTATGAGAACATGTAGTGCGGCGAAGCGCCGTTCTCGATCAGACTTAAAATGATATCCGTCTCATCGCTGGTGTCGCTTAAATTGATCACATCGCCCGAATAATCGATGTAGCCGTGAAGCAGCATCTCATAGAACGGAACATCTTCATCAATGATATAATAGTCATTGCCGGTCAGCGGCACATTGATGATATCGTCCGCATAAGCAAACGCATAATCATTCGCATCGTTCAGCATGACGTTCTTTCCGGTCTCTTCCACTTCCGCCAAAGACCCGAGCACCACGTCGAGCGCTTCCTCGCGGTCGATGACGTTCGTCCGCTTTTTGTCAGAGTGCAGCTCGTTTGCGAGATCCCGTAAGGAAATGCCGCTAATATCATAGTTTTCAATCTTCGTCGTAAACTTACTGATATAACGCACAAGATACTTCGGCGATATCAGCGCGTACAGATTGGAGTCATACCCAAGCCCGGATGTCTGCCTCAGCGTGGTCGGGTTCACCAGACCAAAATCCGCAATGTAGCCGGAGCCGTAATAACGGGAGCTCTCATTGCTGAACGAATAACGTTTACTGATTTCTGTCACTTTCTGGAACGCTACATCCGCGTAGAACGTGCTTCCGGAGGAGGTAAGACTTTCACTTAATTCCTCCAGTGCCGACTTGCTTCCCACCTTCGATGAAAGGTGGATCTGATCCACCACGCTGTGGTAATAGCCGCCGTTCATCCAGCCCTGAAAGTTCATCACCTGATTCGTAATCCCGTTCGCCGACAGGCTTTCCGATATCTCTCCGGCCTGTTCAAAGGTCGTCATCGCGTAGACGCCATTGTACTGTGCGCCCAGAAAATACTTTGTCATCGTCACACCGCCGAGGATGTCATAATAGAACTTGATGTCTTCCCCGGAAGCGTCCTCCTGCGCCGTCAGCACGCCTTCTTCGACCAGACGGTTCCGGTAATAATTCGCAGCTCCGGAATAGGTCGCATCCTCTTCTGTCAGCATCGTATAGCGGACAGTCAGGTTCGCGTCATAATACTCATCCTCCACGACCGGCAGATCCGCCTCGTTGCCTGTCGTACCAAACATGGAAAGCTTTTCATTTCCACGCAGGACGAACGTCGCGTACACGTAATTGTAGCTGTTGATCTTGCCGGAGACGCCGGCCGAAATATAAGCCAGCGACGCGCCGTCCTCAATCGTGGCAAGGATACCCGACTCCTCCTCGCGGAACAGTCCGAAGAGCGCCATCTTTGCGTCTTCCGAATTCTCCAGTACGGTGTACTCCGCCATCAGCGGATCGATGCCGTATACATACTCCGAATAGTTGGAGACCGAAGTCCCGTTCTTTCCATTGTTGAAGTAGATCAGCGAACCGGAGCCGTTCGGCACCAGCATGTAGCCGTCCTCTTCCGTCCCTGCTGCACCGAAATAGCGGAGCAGCTGGATGCGGTAAATGGTTCCGCCGCCGTTCTCCACGACCTCGCTCATGGGGATCGTCGCCTCAACACCATCGTCTGTCAGACGGTATTCCAGCGGGATCTCAAAGGAGATCGGCACCGCGCCCTCAATGCCGGAGCCCTCCATCTCACGGAGATAATCCTCCTGTGTAAATCCGGCTTCCTCGAAGTACTTATTCAACTTACGAATCTGAGAAGCACCGGTCTTCGCGGATTCCAGCAGCTCCAGATAGCCGTCTGCCAGGCCGCTCGTTGTACCTTCCGTGTATTTTTTTGCCACCTGCTTCGCATCATCCTCGGAGAGCTTCGACATCACGTCGTTCAGCGTCTCCTCGCTGATGTACTCCGGCACGATGCCGGTCGAGGCGGTCATATCACCGATGGTGTAGATAAACCGAATCCCGTCCTCGATGGCCTCAACCTCAAGCTGGTCGATCGATGTACAGTAGCTGTAGGAATCGTAGGTACCCGTGGTACGCGAGGTGTTGTAATAATCCACAATCAACTGCGACCTCATGTAATTCTTATTGGTCTCATTCGCAACCGAATCATCCTCCAGATTTACCGGGTTTGAATAAGTAATTTCGCCATTTCGCTTATCCACGATCGCGACCTCGCCACTCTCCGTATCCGCGTAAAGCTTTAATGTATCATTTTCTGCTGCCAGCACCATGCCGGCCACATCACTTACTTCTTCTGAAAGTGACGTGAATTCCGCACCTTCCTCATACTCGTAGGTGGTCAGGTAGTCCCGGTATGCATTGTAGGAATAGTAATGAAAATACCACCATCCCAACAGGGATACCGCCGTAATCAGGACGATTCCGATCAACACGAGAAGGATTTTTCTGCTCTTACTCATCGTCTTTCCTCCTTATGTTCTAAAAATCAGTTCCTGATAGATACTGTAGAAGAAGCTGTATACCTGATTGATCAGATCCGCCACCAGAAGGATCAGGAAGATGATGATCAGCATGGCCAGAAATGTCAGTACAATCGTGAGCAATGTCTTCCCCAGCGTAAAATTCTGCACTGTCATGATCCCCATCAGTATCATGATCAGCCCGTAGGCAACGCCGATCGCGAGGATCATCCAGTAGAACGCCTGCTCCCCGTCCGCCACAAACTGGCTGACGATGGTCGCCAGATTAAAGCAGAAGATCATCGGGGTCATCCCGTAACCGATTGCGATCGCGATATCCTTCATTCTGCCTTCGCCTTCCATCAGGCAGGTGATCGACCAATTGCTCACACAGAACAGCAGATACAGAAGCAATACCGCACCTAGCTCCGTCAGGCTGTTCACCGACCTCGGGTCCGTATCGTTGACCACGAAGCTCGCCAGCAGACGGTTTGCGGAAAAACTGAACGAAAACAGGATCACCAGCACAACCGCGATCGGCACGCTGCCGCGCCCGCGGTGACGGATCTCATAGTAGGCGTCCATTGGATGGCTCACCGTGTAAAATGCATATTTCCATTTTTCTTTAGAAAATAAACTGTTCATTTACGCAAGCCCTCCTTCCGCCGGTTTCTGATTTTTCAAATGTTTCCTTCGTTTCAGCACCCCTCTGCCAATGATCCAGACCGCGATCACGACAACGATCACAGTAAGTACATAGCCGACATTCTCCGTCAGGATCTCGTTCCGGTAGCGCTTCCAGGCGATCGAATAATATTTCTGATTCATGCCGAGCTTTAAGTATTTCATTGCCAGCTGATTCTCGCCGGCTGTCAGATAGGCCTTGCCGATACCGGTATTCGCCAGCTCATTGTTCTCATCCAATTCAAGCACGCGTTCCCAGAGCTCCACGGCCTGTGTCTCGTCGCCGTCGTAGCGGAGACCGGTCGCCTCATTGATCAGGGAACCGTACTCGGTCGCCGAGAAGATCATGATCGACCCATAATAAGAGTCCAGGATGATCAGATTGCTGCCGCACTCATCGATCGCGATCGGTGTGTTGAAGGTACCTTCCTGTGTCCCGAGGCCGCCGAAGATGTAGAGCAGGTTGCCCTCACGGTCATAGGTAAAGATGCGCCCGCGTTTACGGTCCAGCACCGAGTAAATGCCTTTCCCGCGGTAGGTCACATCTGTAAATTCCGAAGGACCCGCGTAGGTGCCGTAAGTACCGGTTGTGAGGTCACCGCCGACGTTCCCATTTTCGCCCTTCTGGATGACATCCTCACCGCTCGGGTTCAGGCGCCGTACACCCTGCTCTCCGTCCGAATCGATGTTGGACGCGTAGACAAAGCCGTCCTCATCCACATCAATTCCCGTGAACTCAGTCGGAATATAGAGCTGCTGATTCGCGCGCTCTTCTTTGCTCGCCAGTCTTCTCCAGAATTTTTCCCAGAGCGTGATCTTTACTTCAATCGTTCCAAAGTATCCGATGAAGGAACCTTCGCTGTCAAAGACCAGAATTCCTTCAAACGCGTTCTGACAGATCACATAAACACGATCCGCGTAATCAACCGCCACCTTCAGAGGGGTAAAGACAAAGCCATCTTCCAGTATGTTCGACTGCGGATTATCCACAATCTTGACAAATTCCCCATCCAGTGTCAGTACGACAATACGCTTGTTGTTGGAATCCGCAACATAAAGCTGTTCGTTTTCCGATACGAACACGCCGTAAGGAGCGCTGAAAGTATCTTCTTCCCCGTCATTGTCAAAGGTCTCGATCACCTGCAGCACTTCATCCATGTCGGAATTCAGGACCACAATGCGGTTGTTCCCCGTATCAGCCACATAGACAAGGCCTGCATCCGATACGTAGAGATCCTGCGGCTCGGCGAAATTACCAATACCGAGCGTATCCCCCGTCACAGAGCCCGCCGGCACGTAAGGCGCCGGAGTGTATACAATGTCATTCCAGTACGTATAATTGTAAGAATCGTACGGAAGCTCGTCCGCCAGCGCCTGCAAAGGTACCAGAGCCAGAATCAGCATTGCGGTCAGAAGACTAAAAAGCCTTTTTTGAAAACCGCGCTGCGGGCGGGACGATTTGTGTTGTTTCATTATTTCTCTCATTCCATCCCCTCCCGTTATTCTTTCATACCGGACGTCGTCATCGTCTCCAGTACGTTGCTCTGGCAGATCAGGAAGAAAGTGATCGGCACGATGGCGATGATAAAGGTTACCGCGGCCGCCGCACCCGCTCTCGCTGTTCCGCCTGCTGAAATCTGCTGCAGCGCGTACTGCAGAGGTTTCAATTCCTCGTTGCGCAGGAACAGGCTTCCTGTATTGCCCCACATCTGCTGGAACTGGAAGATCGCCAGGGTCAGCCAGGCCGGCTTTACGTTCGGCATCACAATGCTCCAGAAAATCTTCCACTCGCTTGCACCGTCCAGTCGGGCCGACTCCAGCAGCGCGTCCGGTATCTGTTCCATGAACTGTTTCATCAGATACAGGCCCATGCCGTAGGAAAATGCCGGTAAAATCAGCGCCGCGTAGGTATTGTTAATATGCAGCCAGCTGATGATCAGATACTGCGGAACCTGCGTCACCTGCCAGGAGAACATCATCGAAAGCACAACCATGTTGAACAGGATTGTCTTGCCCGGGAAATTGTGCTTTGCCAGCGGATAAGCAGCCAGGGATGCGAAGATCACGTGTCCCACCATACCGCCGCCGGTGATGATGACCGTATTCAGTATGTACCTTGAAAACGGCACCCAGGAATCGTTCATGATCACGAACAGGTCCGTGAAGTTATCCAGGGATGGGTTCCGCACAAAAATCTTCGGCGGATACTGGAACAGCTCATCCAACGGCTTTAAGGCGTTGTTGATAATCATCACCAGCGGCAGTGCCATGAACACACCGCAGATCGCCATGATTACGAACAGCAGCGAATTGCCCGCCATCGAGCGGTTCAGCTTTTTCTCTCTCGGCCGTTTCCAGAATGGAATCTTTCTTAAATTCTTCTTAAGGGCAGCTTCTTCGGATGTCTTTGCTCTGCTCATTCGCCTACCCTCCTTAATACTTTCTGTACCAACTGGTTCGTGCCCACCATCAGCAGGAACAGTACCGTTGCGATTGCGGATGCATATCCCATCTCAAATCGCGTTGACCCGTAATCCAGCAGATGCGTGACCACTGTTGCGCCCGCGTAGTTGACAGACGGGTTGCCGGCCAGCTGAATGGAAATATCCGCTACCGCAAAAGACTGCGTGATCTGCATGACCGCGCCGAACATCAGCTGCGGCTTCATCGCCGGGAGCGTCACATACCAGAGCTCCTGCCAGCGGTTCTTTACTCCGTCCAGCGCCGCCGCTTCATACAGGTTCTTATCTACCGTCTGCAGGCCGGCGATAAATGACAGGAAGCCGGTACCCAGAGACAGCCATAACTGTACAATGATCAGCATCGGCAGCACGTATTTTTCTGTCTTCATCCAGCTGATAGCTTCATCGATAATGCCGATTCTCAGCAGGATACCATTGAGGTAGCCATAACGGTCGCCGGTCAGGATCAGGCTCCAGACCATGTAGGCGTTGCCGCAGATACTCGGTGCGTAAAAGATCAGTGTCAGGAACGTGCGGAGCGGCCCCTTAAAGTCATTGATGATCCACGCGAAAAGCAGGCAGAGGATGTAGCTGATCGGGCCAGTGATCACCGCGAAGATCAGAGTATTCTTCAGGGCGATCATGAAAATGTCATCCTCCAAAAACAGCTTGATATAGTTGTTCCAGCCATTGAATGTCGGCATCTCCAGCATATTAAAGTAGGTAAAGCTGAAGAACACAGACATCAGCACCGGCAGCACCGTAAACAGGAAAAACAGGATAAAAAACGGCGCCAGCATTGCATAGCAGGTCTTATTCTTTTTGATCTGGTAGCGAAGCGTTTTCTGCTTTGCTGCTATTTCCGCAGCGCTTGCAGGAACTGCCGCAGCACCCGGATCTTTCTTTCTGCTCATACTCTCGATCTCCTTCCCACATCCTGCCAGCCATATCTGACAGACAGAACATATCATCATAACTGTTCAGTACCTTTACAGTTACAATACTTCTTTTTTATTCTGCCACCGTAAGTCCCAGCTCGGTGCGCTTGTAGGTAATCTCCGCATTGATATACAGTACCTTGTCCATCAGTTCCTCCCGCGGCGAAGCCGTATCCAGGTTGGTCACTACCGTATAGAATGCGTTATAAACATTTCGCCATGAATAGTAGCCGCCCGGTACCTGCGGGATGCCGTCCACCCACTCGAACGCAGCCTCCAGCGCTTCCATATCATCTACCGGCCATGCCATATTCTCAAACGCTTCCAGGTTCGCGGTCGGCACACGCGCCGCAGAACCCATCAGACTCTCCATCTCGCGTCCGTACTGGGTCTGAACATCTGTCGAAGACCACCATTTCAGGAATTCCCAGCACTCCTCCGGATAATCCGTGCTCGCCATGATCATGCTCGCAAGACCCGTGCAGGCCACGCTGTGATCGACCGTTCCGTCTTCCTGCTCCGTGCCCGGAATCTGTGTGAAGCTCCAGAGTCCTTCGATATCCGGTGCGGATACCACGAGGTTGTTATACACGGTGTAATCCGCAATGATGATCGGGCACTCACCGGTACGGAAACGTTCTTCCACGCTTGTCTCATAGTCGAGACCGTAATCCGTATAGTACTCACAGAATTCCTTGAATACATTGACTGCCGTATCGGAATCCAGATCCGAAGCCATACCGTCCTCTGTGTAATAGGAGCCGCCGTTCTGATAGAGAAGGGAGGCAAAGAGCTGCTCAGTCGGCAGCATACCGAATTCCATCTGGTTCTGCGCAAGTACGGTCATAACAACCTTCACATCATCCCAGGTTTCCGGCACCTCCAGTCCCAGCTCCTCCAGAATATCCTTCCGGTAGAACATCACCGGGAAGGTGGTCGTCTCCGGCAGCGCGTAGGTCGCGCCCTCAAATTGCAATGCCTCCATCGCCGCGTCGGAGAACCGCTCCGTCACCTCCTCCAAATCGTCAAACTGGGAGAGATCCAGCACGGCGTTACGAATACCATAGTTGACCGGCGTATCATTGCCTGTGTTTAAGACCGCCCCGGCGATGCCATTCGTATTCGCGACCTGAATCGCCACGTCAGGGCCTTCTCCGGCAAGCTCCGCCTTTAAGAGCGTACTCATATCAACCAGCTGAACATTTACGTTGATATTGTATTCACTTGTAAACGTCTCATCGATCATCGACTTAATTACGTTTGCCTGATCACGGCCGGTGCCGATCCAGAGCGTGATCGTTGCTCCCTCATCTGTATTATCCGCGACGTTGCCGATCTGGTTGTAATCAATAATGAACGAATAATACAGGCGGCTGCACTCATACGTGATCCGGTTCCAGACGGAAGTATTCTCATATGTAATGGTCTGATCCGCCGAATAGATGTTGATGCGGTCGATCGCCAGCGGCTGCTCGATCACCTGCGTGATCCAGTTGCCGCAGGCACGGACATTCGTCTTATAGGAACTGATCGTTCGCACGAAGTATTCCGGATCTTTGATCAGGGAATCCAGCTGGTCACGCATCGTGAGCAGTACCGTCTCCTTATCGGATTTATCACCGATCAGCGCTTCGAGCGCCTCGATCGCTTCGTTTAGCTGATCACGCACCGCCGTCAGCTCATCGACAAGGCCCGGCAGCGTACTCTCAATCTGATAGTCGCGGTAGGTATCCGGCGACACACCCGTGATCTTGATGATCTCGCGGTAAATGCTGTTCAGCTGTGTCACACAATCCTGCACCTCGCTGATGATATCGGAGAAATCACCCAGCACCACTTCCATGCGGATGGTGTGATGCCCTTCTTCCAGATAAAAGGAATAGGCGTTCCCATCCTCGTCCGAAAGGACATCCTCTCTCCAGCTGGAGCTGTAGGTGAAACCGTAGGCTTCCAGTTCCTCAAACGGCACCTCGCCGTCGATCGTGATCCGGCGCGACACATAGATACCGCGCACTGTGTTCTGCGCGTCATAAAGGGAAATATTGTAATAGCCGCTCTCCGGCACGTCAAAATCCCATTCGATCCACTGTCCGACCAGACGCCAGGAATTGCCGCCGATCGTATTGTTCAGCAGCGCCTTCGCGCTCGACGGAGATACCGACGGGGAAGACTGATCCTGAATCGGGTAAAGCATCTGGGAAGAGCTCTTCGTCGCGTTCTCGCCTTCGATCGTAATGGAAATGCCGGCCGTATCTTCTGCTCCGGCGGCATCCTGTTCCGCCTTGACTTCTTCATAGGAAGAGGTCTCCTCTGCCTTGCAGAAGGTAATCGCATTGATCACCATCGGCTCACGCTCGGAAAGCAGAGAGATGGTATGCTCTCCCTCAGTCAGATACACCTTCAGCGGGGAAGTGATGTAACCGTCGCTGTCATAGACGTAGCTGCTGATCCATTCCGGCGCCTCGGTCATGCTCGGCTTGTTGTCGTTGCCCTGATTATCCTTGCCCCAGTCATAGGTGGCAGAGCCGCTCTCATCCGTATCGCCCTCTTCCACATCGTACACCCATACGCGGTTAAAAGAGATCAGCGCCAGCTCCTCGTACGGCAGCTCCCCGTCAATAAAGAACGCACGCTCAATCGAGGAGCCTTTTCCTTCTACCGGAAAATAATCCAGTACGATGTTGTAAAAGCCCTCTTCTTCCACGGTAAACGTAAACTCCGCCAGAGAATCCTCACTGGTATATACGCTGTCTCCCTCAAGGCCCTCATAATCCGTATAGATCACCGGATCCACCGTCTCATCAGACTCATCGTAACGTTCCAGATCATCCGCTGTCACAACAATCTCCGTATTCGGATAAACCTCGTCGTACCCGGCCAGATATTCCTTGTAATCCGGAATGGAATCGTCCACGGTGTATGTACTTACGATCTCATCGAACTCATCCATCGTCATATTCGTCGCGGCGGTGTTAATCGCCATCATCGACGTAAATACAAGCACTCCGACCAGCATATGAAGCAGCGTGGACAGTCTACGGTTCTTTACCACTGCCGCAGGCCATACGCGCTTTCTGGAAATCGCCGCGGATGCACCGCGTCTGCTTTTTTCAGGAACTGCCATTGTAGATGCCATCTCTCACTTTTCCTTTCTCCAAAATATTCTCAAGTCCCATGCTTCCTTTTTCTCTCTGGTCCATCCCTCTGTCCGGACTGCCCTCCGGCGGAATACAATCCTTTTTTCATACGCGAACCTTTTTCCTTTTTCTTCGTATTATCTGTCTTTGCATCGTCTTTTTCCGATTTCCCGGTATCGTAGTACCAGGCATCCTCCTGCCCTTCTTCCGGCTTCGGCATATAGGTGAGCAGCGCCTGTTCCATCATAAAGGTGATCACCAGACACCAGAGTCCCGGCACAAACAAAATGCACGGCATGGGCAGGACATAAAACTGCAGCCAGGCAATTCCTGCCGTTCCCGCCATGATCACGATCGTATACGGGAAAAAGCGGATGCACATCAGGAATGCCAGCTTCCAGCAGTTTGTAAGCTTCATCTCAAACCGGGACAGTACCGGAAATACATACACTGCCACTGCGGCGCTTAAAAGCATCAGCACATTGTAAATGATCACCATATGTGACCGCTCATTCACCTGCGAATATCTTCTTCCTATATAGAGAAGACCAAACCACACCGCCAGTTCCAGCACCAGCAGGATTCCTTTTTTCATCGTCCGCTTCATGGAGCCAAAATACTCTTTCAGTGGTGCGCCCCGCTCCCTGCGGATGCTCTTGATCGTCGCGTAATAAAACGACGTGAGCGCGGAGCCGATGGTAATGACCGGAATACAGGTGATCAGAAAAACAATATTGAGAAGAATCAGTTCCCCCGTCCGGTAAAGGAAGTTCATCACCTTTCCGTCCTGGGAAAACAGTTCATTCCACCATTTTCGCATATCTCATACCCGCTTTCCTTACGCCCTTTCCGTCCTCTCTGCAACCAGCAGTCTGTGCCGATTGCAACTGCAGACATTCCAGAACGTGCAAACAATCATTGCAATAGTTCATGAGTATTGCGGCTATTCATTACGAATAGGGTATGTCGTCAGATCCGGCAGCTCATCCAGCGTGATCACCACATCGCTCTCATACGCTTTCACCAGCATCTCGCTCTCCGTATACGTGTCATTGTATGCGTAAATAGCCATGCTCTTCGCGACAAATTCTCCGCCCCAGGTACACCAGAAGCCCCACATGGCGCCGTCGCGCACAGCCAGATCCGGGTCAAAGACGCAGCCGTTCTCAGAAAGTACCACCATCTTTGCAGGGCTTGTATAATTCACCGCCTGCAGATACGTATCGACCTGCGAGGTATATACATGCTCGCCCGGGTAAATGTCCTCGCCGATGATATCCACATATTCATCTCCCGGATACCAGTCAGCGTCCTGTCCGTTCCACAGCCAGATCAGATTATTAAGGCCATAGACATTCGTCAGCTGATCATAGAGAAGGATGTAGAGCTGCTTATAAGCCTCTGCGCCCGAAGCGCCCCACCAGAACCAGCCTCCGCTCGCCTCATGCAGCGGTCTCCACAGCACCGGCACGCCCGCGTCCTGCAGGATCTGAAGCTGTTCGGCAATCGCCGCGATATCCTCCAACAGCAGCTGATACCCTTCTTCATCCTCGCCGTTCATAATCGCCGCGAGATCAATATTCGTGCCTTCCACGTAAAAGCCGTTGTACCATTCACCAGTCAGATACTTCGATGGTGCGTTCCAGTGCCAGCAGAAGGTAACGATACCGCCGTTCTCCCAGAACTGGATCGCGTAATCTGTCGCGTTGGAAGTGCTTCCGTTCTCCGCCCGTGAAGGGGAATATTCAATGAAATCAAGACCCAGGACGGCCGGGTATTTTCCGGTCTCCCGATAGACTACCGTGAATTCCTTTCCGTACTGCCCGTCCTCCGAGTACTGTCCGGAAAGAATCGAACTGCCGTAATTGTCCGCCAGATAGCTCATGAGACGCTTTGCGTTGTCCGTCGCGTTCTCATTCACAAGTGTTGCGGACACATCATAAATAGAAGTGTCAAGGGCTGCCGATGCGCTGATCTCCAGCCGGTCCAGATACACCCAGCCCCAGTATTCTGAATAGGTGATTTCGTGCGTCCCCGCCGTGAGGTACGCCCGCTGCAGGACGGAATCCGAGAAGGATTCCTCCTCAATGGTGACTGTGCCGAGAGTCTCCCCGTCCACGATCACATAATTCTCTTTATAGCCTCCCATGCTCGCACTGACAAAGTTCAGGTCATAGAAGCCGTCTTCCGCTACCGTGACTGTAAACGTACAGGAGTCCCCTTCTTCCGAAAAGCCGGTCACACAGCTTCCGGAATGTTCCGATCCGTCTGCGGCAGAATCGGAATCCTCCACATAAAGATTGCCTGAAAGTACAGCGTCCTCCGCCTCGTAGACCTGAGCTGCCGCCAACACAGGCACGGATAACAAAAGTGTCGCGAGGATTCCCGCGATCCCAAATATAAGCATTCTCTTCATAGCGCTCCCAAATGTGCCGATAACAACACTGCAGCTCCAATACCGCCGCAGCGCTGCCTTCTTTCTCTTTCATACCCGAGCGTTGCCGAAACGCATAGCGTTTTCTGCATCGGCAACGCGATCTGCCGCCGAGCTTTCGCGAGGGGGCATTTCCACTCGTTAAGTAACTTAATTAGTTTACAGTATAGTTGAAATTTAACTTCCTGTCGTTATTCATTTGTGCGTTTTATTATTTATTTGTGCCGTCTGTTGGTGATTTCGGCCATATAGACAAAATTTATCCAATTTTTTTATGCAATTTTACTATTTAGAATTCTGGAGAGTTTCGTAAGACAGTCACATTGTTTCGTTAAGTTAGGTAATTCCCATATATTGTTTCTCGATTTTCAAATTTCATGAAAATCCGAAAATTTTATTGACACGCACACAATTCTGTGGTATAAAAATTTGGTGAGTCAATCATACATAGGGGTTTGGTCAAGTGGTATGACAGGAGTCTCCAAAACTCTTAGTGGGAGTTCGATTCTCTCAACCCCTGCTTTAAAAGAGAAGTTGCTGAAAAGCAGCTTCTTTTTTTTCAAAATACCTTGCCCGACCCTGTGCAATCGAGTAGGGAGACTTGTTCCCTACTCGCCGCGCGGGGCGCATCCAGCGTCAGCTGGAAAATATCCATGTGCGTCCCTGTGCATCAAAAAAACGAACCAGACTTATCTGATTCGTTTTCTCAAGAGCGCGAGACGGGATTCGAACCCGCGACCCCTGCCTTGGCAAGGCAGTGCTCCACCACTGAGCCACTCGCGCATATGAAGTTGTAGAAGAGATTTCCTTCATCGCTGTTCTGTCTCACATCAGCGACAATCAGTACTATACTACAACTTCTCATTTCTGTCAATCACTTTTTTTAAAAATTTTTGGTTCTATGGGCGCTTCCAAAAAACCACAAATACTGTCGTCTGATTCTTTTCATTCAGAAGAAAGCTTTTTTCTACATGGAAACCAGATGCTTTCCGCACAGACTCCACCACATAATTGGGCGCCGCCGTGTAAAGGATCAGAACCGCCTCCTCTTTCAGAAGGCTTCCAATGTAAGCGAAGAAGTCATGATACAGCTGACGCAGCGCCTGTTTTGAGCCATCTCCGGCCGACACAGGCATATTGGTAATAACCTCGTCAAACAGATATTCATGACGGAATGTAAAGAAATCCCGGTTAATGTAGTTCACAATACAGTCCGCACGGCGGGTATTCCTGCGTGCTTTCTCAATCGCTTCGCCAAAAATATCAAGTCCGTACATCGTCCCAGCTTTTACAGCACGATCGCGCTCAATCAGCATCGTGCCAACGCCGCAGAACGGATCAAGCACCTGTGCTCCCTCTTTCAGCCACGGAAGCGTAAGGCGCGCTGTCAGCGCCGCATTGACCGGAGCGATGGAAGAAGCAACGACTTCTTTCCTATATAAAAAGCGTTCATCAAAGGAAGCGGATGGCTTCAACATCGCTGTAAAGGTTCCATCTTTTTTCAGGACAAGTCGGAGTTCTATTTCATAGTCTGTCACTGTATTGACAAGCCTTGCGCCGGAAACACGTTCCAGAGCAGCGGAAAGCTTCCGGATATAGGAGCCTTTCTTTTCTCTGTATTCGCCAACACAGAACCAGTCAGTCCCTGTAACATCTGAAGCGGCGCCGCCGTTTGTCGATGCCGGGCTTCCATGAGCGACAGCTGTGCCAGCCCCTCCGCCCCGTACATCGATTCGGTAAAGGAACGCTCCGGCTCCATTATAGAGACGATCGGCAAGCGCAAGCACCGGCGCGGCAAGCGTTTCTCCGCACAGAACCGGCTGTTTCGCCGGAAGCTCCGCGCTCGTTTTCAGCGGAAACAGCAGCTCGCTGTACGTGCGGATAGGACGAACCTCTTTTAAGGAAGCGCCTTCCACGCGGAGGCCTCCCGCAAGCATTGTAATCTTCCCTTTTTGTATTTGCTCTGCAGTCGCCTCTCTCTGACGACGGTTCGTGAGAAGGATCACATCCTCCTTTTCTTTTCCTCCGGCAAAGCGATGATGGCGTATACCCTTACACCGCAGCACCATGGTCTGAAGGATCCGGATCTCCTCCGAGACATGCTTCCACTCCTCCGGCGTCCATTCGCCGTTCTCCCGCAAAACGAACAGCTGCTCTTCCAACGACTCACTTAAGGGCCGATAATCCAGTTCTGAGAGTGCCTTCAGGTAATCCGCGCGGATATAAAGTGTCTTTTCTTTTTTGTATGCATCAAAAAGAACCGGAAGCAGATCCTCCGATTCCAATTTTCCAAGAATCAGCGCCGCGTTTTTGCGCACCTTGGGATCCTCGTCTTTTAAAAGTGCGGTAAGATCGGAAAAATCGCCGCCGAGCAGATAAGCGAATTCCCGCCGGTTCTCCTCGTTTTTTAATTCGTCGCGCAGGCGAATGAGGTTCGTTCTCACCTCATTGTCCGCGCAAATCTGTTCATATAATTCTTTTATCATACTCTACCGTTCACAAAATTTATTATAGTAAACGACGTAAGTCGTTTTACTTTGCGCCTGACGCAAGGCAGCGGCGACCGCTGTCATTCCGCATGCGTCAGTGTGCATCATCATTCGGCCGCCGCACGGCACTCCTCTATGTACGCCATCACTTCATCCTTGAACGCTTCCCACTTATCCTCATTCTCGACATAGTAGAGCGGACACATCTTCCCAGTCACGTCATAATGACGGATAATGCTGTCACGATCCAGATCATACATATCAACCAGATATGCGGTCAGCTTCGCCAGAGACTCATAGGTCTCCTCCGTAAACTGCCCGCTCGAATCTACATGACAGTTCTCAATCGACACCGAGTAATGATTTGCACTGTTAGAAGCATAAGCAATCTCCCCAGGCGGCACGCACTCAATGATCTCACCTTCGATCCCGATCACAAAATTCGCGCTCATAGAGACCGCTTCATCCTCTGTGATCTGCCCGCTCGCGATCAGCTCATCGTTATCCTTAAGGCTTTCAAAATAATCATGATTCTGCTGCGCGGTCGTACCGGGATTCGCCAGATAGTGAATGACAATGTTTGTGATCGTGTCGCACGCCTCGCCAGGCCGGGACCAGTCATTAATGGTAAGAAGCTGCTCATCAATCCCCGGATCCGGCACTACCATCACATGCTCTGTCTCTTCTGTTTCCTCCGTCTCCGATTCTGTGTGAGGAGGCTCCGTCTCAATCGTCAGAGTCTCATTCAGAAGAGCATCGATATCCATGTCATCTTTGGGAAGTAAATAGAGGAGAAGCGCAATCGCTGCTGCCGTCAAAATGACTGTCACAATCCAGACCAGCACATGCCTGTTTTTCTTTTGCTCTCCCCCATTTTCTGTTCTTTTGCTCATTATGACCTGCTCCGTTCCGGTGCACACCGGATCTCAGGTACGTTCGGATCCGATGTCCTTATCTTAAGTGTCTGTGCCAGTCCCGATACTTATCCTGATGTCCATCACCGGATCCGTCCTGACCGCTGCCACTTTTTTATTTTCTGCCGCACACAGCTGTCCGCAGCTGTTCCTTACCTTTCTTTTTGAGGTAATTACTGCTCTACACTGTAGTTCGGAGCTTCTTTTGTAATATGGATGTCATGCGGGTGAGATTCCTTCAATGACGCAGCGGATATCTTCACAAACCTGCCGTTCTCCTTCAGCTCCTCGATCGTGCGTGTGCCGCAATAACCCATGCCGGAGCGAATACCGCCGATCAGCTGGAACACTGTATCCTCCACGCTGCCTTTGTAAGCGACACGTCCTTCTACTCCTTCCGGAACGAGTTTCTTCGCGTTCGACTGGAAGTAGCGGTCCTTGCTGCCGTTCTCCATCGCAGCAATCGAACCCATGCCGCGGTATACCTTGTACTTTCTTCCCTGATAGAGTTCAAACGTTCCCGGGCTCTCATCACATCCGGCAAACAGGCTGCCCATCATGCAGACATTGGCACCTGCCGCGATCGCCTTGGTCATATCGCCTGAATACTTGATTCCGCCGTCGGCGATGATCGGGATACCGTACTCCTTTGCCACCGCATAGCAGTCCATCACTGCGGTCACCTGCGGAACACCGATACCGGCCACCACTCGGGTCGTACAGATAGAACCAGGTCCGATACCAACCTTGACCGCATCCACACCGGCCTCAATCAGCGCCTTCGTCGCTTCACCGGTCGCTACATTGCCAGCGATCACCTGCAGATCCGGGAATTTCTCCTTGATCATACGCACACAATTCAGAACATTCGCGGAATGTCCGTGTGCGGAATCCAGAACCACTACATCTACATGCGCTTCTACAAGCGCCGCCGCGCGCTCCAGCACATTTGCGGTAATGCCAAGTGCGGCACCGCAGAGCAGGCGTCCCTTGTCGTCCTTTGCGGAATTCGGATATTTGATCTGCTTTTCAATATCCTTGATTGTGATCAGACCTCTGAGATTGAAATCATCATCAACGATCGGAAGCTTCTCCTTGCGCGATTTTGCGAGGATTTTCTTTGCTTCCTCCAGCGTCACGCCGACCTTTGCCGTAATCAGGCCTTCTGACGTCATAGAGTCTTTAATTTTCTTGGAAAAGTCTTCTTCGAATAAGAGATCACGGTTGGTAAGAATACCGACCAGCTTTCCGTTCTCAGTGATCGGAACGCCGGAGATGCGGAACTTCGCCATCAGATCGTCGGCGTCCGCCAGTGTATTTTCAGGGGAGAGATAAAACGGATCAGTAATGACGCCGTATTCAGAACGCTTTACCTTGTCCACTTCCTCTGCCTGCTGCTCAATCGACATGTTCTTGTGAATAATACCAATACCGCCCTGCCGGGCCATTGCGATCGCCATCCGGTGCTCGGTTACTGTGTCCATCCCGGCACTCATCATCGGAATGTTGAGCACGATCTTTTTCGTCAGGTGCGTCGTCAGATCCACCTGATTCGGGATAACCTCGGAATAAGCCGGCACAAGAAGCACATCGTCAAACGTAATTCCTTCGCCAATAATCTTACCCATATCTCTTCCTCTCTTTCTCCTGTAGTTACTGTAAAAGCTTTTATGGCTGGTGGCGCCCGCGAAGCGGGCATGAAAATTTAATATATGAAAAACGGCAATGTAGACTGCCGTTTCTTATAAATCCTTACTCTAACAAATCCCCGTTGGTCTGTCAACCTCTTTCTTAATATAAATTTACCTTCCGCGGCGCAATTCTGCGGATATCAGCGATGATCGCATCGTCCAGCTCCACCGCGATGATCTTCTGTCCCTTTTCCTCATTAAAGACCAGAATGTAGCTCTTCTCCGGCGCGTGTTTTGATGTATAATCATCGTATTTCGCGCCCTGACGGCTCATATAGGAATCCAATGCGTGGGATTTCTCCGGCGCCAGTACTTCCAGGTGCTCCATGTCATAGCTGCATACTCTCTTGCGCTTCTGTTTTGAATAGATTGCATCAATATCCAGCTCGCCGTTCACATACAGGTATTCGTACTCCACATCCATCTTCGGACCGACAAAGATCGATAGCAGCAGGAATGCCAGTGCACCGATCAGAAACGGCCAGATAATGACGCCAACCACTACGCAAAGCCCGGTCATCACCGGGAAAAATCCTTTCAGAAAACGTTTCCCAAACGAGATATCCGGCTTTACTAATATCTCCCTGTACATATCACCCATTTTTCATATCCTCCTTGGTTGTTATTTCTCATTTATTTTATCTGAAATCTTCAGACTTCTTCTGATCATTATTTCCCAAACTGCAGTCAGTCCCGCCGTTTCAGGCTTTCCTCTCACTCTCCGAACATCCAGTCAAAGAATGTCGGCGCCATCTCAATGTTCTCTCCGTTGATCACGACAGCCCCATATACCGTGTCATCATACAGCCCGTACTCATCCGCAACTGCTGTGCCGGTCAGATCAATGGCATAAGGGGCGCTCTCACCATCCTGATCTTCCAAATATACAAGCAATTCAGACCATTCCGCCAGCTGCTCCTCCGTGAGGATATCCCTGAGGTCAATAAAATAGCTGTAAGCTGCATATTCCTCCATGGTATCCGGATCTGCGAGGATCACATCCACCATCTTCGCCGTAAGCACAGCCGTAAATTTCATCTGATAAGCATAGCTATATGAGCTGTCGTCCTCATCCAGGAACACACTGGTGTCAATGACAATCTCTTCGTTGTCTTCCAGGCCTCCGGCATAATCCGTAAAATCCGCCAGCAGCGCCTCATCATCTACAGTATAGGAATCGCAGTTCACCATATAAACAGAAAAAATGGTATCGATCTGAAGATTATGATAAATGGTGACGCCAAGATAGATCACAAAGATCACCGCGAGTATTCCCGCCATCTGCGGCTTGTAATAATCCCACACATAGATCAGCCTGTCCTTCCAGGACAAAAGCTTCAGCTTTCCTGTCTCCTCCCGGATCTTATCTTTGATCCTTTCCTTTCGGTTCCGGTCACCCATTGCCCTGCTCCTTTTCATGTCCGCAGCTGTTTCATTTTTTCACTTTTTGCTCTTTCACTGTTACGAACAATTCTTTTTTATTCTAACACAAAAGGGGGTAAACTTCTACAAGTTTACCCCCTTTTTTACAAACTTTTCACATGTTCAGTTTTTACACGACAAGTCTTTCCTGCAACACCGATCCTGCTGCGGCCGAACATGGCTGTTTTATGAGACAGGACAGGGATTAATACATTCCCTCTGCACCGCCTGCCGGCATAGCCGGAGCCGGCTCCTTGATATTGCCGACAACTGCTTCTGTCGTAAGCAGAGTAGCCGCTACGCTCGTCGCGTTCTGCAGTGCGCTTCTTGTTACCTTAACCGGATCCAGAATTCCTGCTTCTACCATATCCACGTAGGTCTCTTTGTATGCGTCAAAGCCAGTGCCGACATTTGCTTCGCTCACCTTGTTAACGATTACAGAGCCCTCGAGGCCTGCATTCTCTGCGATATAATACAGAGGAGCCTGCAGAGCTTTCAAGATGATATTCGCACCCGTCTTCTCGTCACCCTCAAGGGTTGCTGCCAGCTTCTCTACATCCTTTGCAGCATGCACATAAGCGGATCCACCGCCAGCGATGATACCCTCTTCTACAGCAGCCTTCGTCGCAGCCAGAGCATCCTCCATACGAAGCTTCGCTTCCTTCATCTCGGTCTCAGTAGCAGCACCGACACGGATCACCGCTACGCCGCCAGCCATCTTTGCAAGACGCTCCTGGAGCTTCTCTCTGTCAAAGTCGGAAGTCGTCTCCTCGATCTGACCGCGAATCTGTGCAACTCTTGCTTTGATAGCATCCTTGTCGCCCATACCGTCTACGATAATGGTGTTCTCTTTCTGAACCTTTACAGACTTCGCACGTCCAAGCATATCCATGGTCGCGTCCTTCAGTTCAAGACCAACCTCCTCAGAGATAACCGTACCGCCAGTCAGGATCGCGATATCCTGCAGCATTTCTTTTCTTCTGTCGCCGTAGCCCGGAGCCTTCACACCAACTACCTGGAAGGTGCCGCGCAGCTTGTTGACAATCAGGGTCGTCAGCGCCTCACCCTCGATATCCTCAGCAATGATCAGAAGCTTGCGGCCGGACTGAACGATCTGCTCCAGCAGCGGAAGAAGCTCCTGAATGTTGCTGATCTTCTTATCTGTGATCAGGATCATCGGATCATCCAGCACTGCTTCCATCTTGTCATTGTCCGTTACCATATATGCGGAAATATATCCTCTGTCAAACTGCATACCTTCTACAAGATCCAGCTCGGTCTGCATGGTCTTGGATTCCTCGATCGTAATAACGCCATCCTGAGAAACCTTTTCCATCGCGTCAGCAACCAGCTCGCCTACCGTCTCATCTCCGGAGGAAACAGCAGCCACTCTCGTGATCTGCTCTTTGCCGCTGACCATCTGGCTCATGGACTTAATGGATTCCACCGCCGCGTCCGTTGCTTTCTTCATACCCTTGCGAAGCACGATTGCGTTCGCGCCGGCTGCAATGTTCTTCAGGCCTTCATGTACCATCGCCTGTGCAAGAACCGTAGCGGTCGTTGTGCCGTCGCCTGCTACATCGTTTGTCTTGGAAGCCACTTCCTTGATCAGCTGGGCGCCCATGTTCTCAAACGCATCCTCCAGCTCGATCTCCTTCGCGATCGTTACACCGTCGTTTGTGATCAACGGCGAACCATACTGCTTATCCAGAACAACATTTCTTCCCTTTGGTCCAAGTGTCACGCGAACAGTATCCGCCAGCTTGTTTACACCCGTTTCAAGAGCGGCTCTTGCATCAGAGCCATATTTGATTTCCTTAGCCATAATATTTGCCTCCTGGTTTATTCTATAATAAGATTACTATTACTCAGCCACTACCGCGAGAATATCGCTCTGCTTTACGATAATGTATTCATCCTCACCAAGCTTCACTTCGTTGCCCGCATACTTGGAGTAAATCACTTTATCTCCGACCTTAACTGTCATCTGTACTTCCTTGCCGTCAACCATTCCGCCCGGGCCTACTGCCACAACTTCGCCCTCTTGCGGCTTCTCCTGTGTTTTACTGGTCAGGATAATACCTGATTTCGTCTTCTCTTCTGCTTCCTGCTGCTTCAAAACAACTCTGTCGCCTAACGGTACTAACTTCATATCTGATTCCTCCTTAATTCCAGTCTGTTGTTTTCACTTTATTAGCACTCATCAAGTTCGAGTGCTAACGGACAATGCATATATTAGTGAAAACAGGTTGATTATGCAACTTCCCAAAAGCGTAAAAATTAAGGGAATTATTCATTAATACTCAAAATTGCTCTCAAATTCTCGTTTTTTCATAACAATTTCATTTTTTTTAAAAATAAAAAAACAGCCAAAATGGCTGCTTCCTCATTTTTTTTGCGGTCGCAAAAAGCAGAAACAGGATCGCAAGCGTTCCGTTTCTGCTTTTTTCTCCCTTGTATTACGACATATTTTTGCTTTTTTTGATCTCTTCCAGCTCATCGAAGACAACATCGTTCAACACCTTGATATAGGTTCCTTTCATGCCGGAAGACCGGGACTCGATGACCCCGGCACTCTCGAACTTCCGGAGCGCATTGACGATCACCGAACGGGTAATGCCGACGCGGTCAGCAATCTTGCTCGCCACCAGAATTCCCTCCGTGCCGTCCAGCTCGTCAAAAATATGAATCAGCGCCTCCAGCTCTGAGAAGGAAAGAGTACTGATCGCCGACTTGACAATCTGAACCTTGCGGTTCTCTTCCGCATTTTCTTCATTGACCGAACGCATCATCTCCAGCCCTACCACCGTAGTGCCATACTCACTCAGAATGATATCATCAATATCGTATTGACTGCCATATTTGTACATAAACACGGTGCCAAGCCGTTCTCCGGCAATATCAATCGGATTGATGATTGCCTGATATTTTTTCACATTCTCGCTGACAAAACCGAGCGTTTCCAGATTCACATTCTCTTTCGTGGAAAGGACGCCCAAAAGACGCTCATTCAAAAGCGGATCAATAAAACCGCCGACCCGGTCTACAATCAGCTCGTCAATCTCCTCGACATGATCACACAATCCGACGCCTAAAACCTTTCCTTTCCGGCTGATCACCAGGATATTGGAATCCAGAATTCCGGTAAGCACATCGCAGATGTCATTGAAAACTACCTTGCTGGTATTGTTGTTGTGCAGCAATTGGTTGATCTTTCTGGTTTTATCCAGCAACTGTACACTCATCACGTACCTCCTCCACACGAACTGGGCGTTCCTGCCATCTGGCGTCTCTACGGCAGCAGCACAGCCTCTGATCGCTCTTTCAACAAATAAAATGTTCACGAATCTTTATATTTTGATTGATTTTATCATGTAATTTTCAGAAAATCAACATAAAAGATGAGAATTTGGTGTATATTTTGAAAATATTTTTACTTTACACATTCATACGCCAATCATTTTTTCTTTACAGAAATGAAGGCGCCTGTAAAGCAAAAAACAGGGACCTCGATTTTTCAGTTACGTGGTCCCCGTTCATTGAGTCAGGTTATATCTGCGATCTTATTTTTTCTCTGTATAGCCGCATGCCTTGTCCTCACAGACTACGCGGGCTCCCCTCTCGACCATATAGCCGCCGCACTGCGGACAGCGCTTCTCTACCGGTCTTGCCCAGGACATAAACTCACATTTTGGAGCGTCCTCACATCCGAAGTACCGGCGTCCTTTCTTTGTCTTGCGGATTACGACCTCTTTGCCGCAAAGCGGACAGGGCACACCAATCTTTTCCAGATAAGGCTTTGTATTGCGGCAATCCGGAAAGCCGGGGCAGGCAAGAAACTTCCCGTGCGGACCATATTTGACAACCATATTGCGGCCGCATTCCTCGCAAATGACGTCCGTAACCTCATCTTCGATCGTCACTTTTTCAAGATTCTCCTCCGCTGCTTTTACCGCAGCATCCAGATCCGGGTAAAAATTCTCCACCACAGTCTTCCAGTTGGTCTTACCTTCCTCAATCGAGTCCAGAAGTGACTCCATATTTGCGGTAAAGTTGACATCAACGATCACAGAAAAGGCTTCTTTCATAATATTGTTGACAACCTCTCCGAGCTCCGTCATGTAGAGGTTCTTATTCTCCTTCGCAACATAACGCCGCGCAAGGATCGTCGTAATGGTCGGCGCATAGGTGCTCGGACGGCCAATGCCCTTTTCCTCAAGTGCCCGTACCAGAGTCGCCTCCGTATAATGAGCCGGTGGCTGCGTGAAATGCTGCTTCGGATCAAGCGTTTCTGCTTTCAGATGCATTCCGGGTTTCAAATCACCCCGGATCACATTCTCTTCCTCTTTCGCCTCATCGCTTGCCGTATAGACGCAGCGAAACCCATCAAATGCAAGCTTCGAAGCCGATACGGTAAAACGATATCCAGCCGCGCCGATCCGGACCGCAGTCGTCTCATATCTGGCCGGAGACATCCGGCTCGCCATAAAACGTCTCCAGATCAGCTGATACAATCGAAACTGATCACGGCTTAAGGAATCTTTTACCATCACCGGCGTCCGGGCAATATCCGTCGGGCGGATAGCCTCGTGCGCGTCCTGAATTTTCTTTCCATTGTCAGGCTGTACCTTATGTTCCTCATTGTATTCCGCGCCATAATTCTCACGGATGTACTCTCTGGCAGCCGCCAGTGCTTCATCTGCTACACGTGTGGAGTCGGTACGCAGATATGTGATCAGGCCGACGGTTCCGCTGCCTTTGATATCAACGCCCTCATAAAGCTGCTGTGCCAGACGCATCGTCTTCTGCGTGGAAAAATTCAGTGCGTTTGCCGCCTCCTGCTGAAGGGTACTTGTAGTAAAAGGCAGCGGCGCTTTCCGGGTGCGTTCTCCCCTTTTCACGTCCTCCACAATATATTCTGCGCCATCAAGTTCTTTCAGAATCTGATCCATCTCTTCCCCGGAGGAGACAGTCATCTTTTTATCCGTCCCGAAAAATCTGGCGGTAAGCGGTCTCGTCTCGCCCTCAGCCAGAAGCCCCACATCAAGCGTCCAGTATTCTTCCGGAACAAATGCGTTGATCTCATCCTCGCGGTCCGCGATGATGCGCAGCGCCACGGATTGTACACGGCCGGCACTCAGGCCTCTCTTAACCTTTTTCCATAGCAGCGGGCTGATCTCATATCCCACCATGCGATCCAGAATCCTGCGGGTCTGCTGCGCGTCCACCAGATCCATATCAATCTCACGGGGATGTTTGATTGATTCCTTCACCGCACTTTTCGTAATCTCATTAAATGTGATCCTTCTCTGCTTCTTCGGATCAATCTTCAATGCCTCGGACAAATGCCAGGAAATCGCCTCTCCTTCGCGGTCAGGGTCCGTCGCAAGATACACATGATCTGCCTTCTTCTCTGCCTTGCGCAGCTGTGCGAGTACCTCCCCCTTTCCACGAATTGTGATATACTTCGGTTCAAATCCGTGTTCCACATCCACTCCCATCTGGCTCTTCGGCAGATCCCTCACATGCCCGCCGGAAGCCATCACCTCGTAGTTGGAACCCAGAAATTTCTTAATTGTCTTTACCTTTGCAGGTGACTCTACGATCACCAGATTCTTGGCCATAAAAACCTCACTTCACTTTTACATAAAAATTCTGCTCTGTCTCCTTTGCCAGTCCCTTCAGTTCCAGGGAAAGCAGGCCGTCGCTTAAATCCGACAAAGACAGCGCTGTGTTTTCTTCCAGTTCCCACAGGCTTTTTCCGTGAAAACCGAGACTACTATACACTAATTTTTCTGTAGGTGCAAGTGTAATGTTTGCCGATGATCTTCTTACTCGTTTTTTCATTTCCGGAAATACAGCTTCCGTAAAGCTCTCTGCAGAGAGGATCAGTCCGGCTCCCTGCGAGATCAGTTCGTTACAGCCATAGCTCAGATCATCATCAGGGCGGCCCGGTACAGCATAAACCTGTCTGCCCTGATCCAACGCAAACTCCGCCGTGATCAGCGAGCCGCTTTTCTTTCTTGCCTCGACCACCGCCACAACATCAGAGAGGCCGCTGATGATTCGGTTGCGCATGGGAAAATGTGTCGGCATTGCCTTCGTGCCCGGCGGAAATTCTGAAATCAGACCTCCGCACTCACAAAGCCGGACATACAGCTGCCTGTGCGATGAGGGATAACAGATGTCCGGCCCGCATCCTAATATCCCATAGCTTTTGCCGCCTGCATCAAGCGCGGCCCACTGAGCAGCTCCGTCAATCCCATAAGCTGCTCCGCTCACCACCACTCCGCCTGCACGGACAATCTCCCCCGCGATTGTCTCCGCCATCGCACGCCCTCCCGGCGTACAGACGCGTGCGCCAACGATCGCCACTGTTTTCACATCTTCCGGCGGAAGCTCGCCTTTGTAAAACAGTCCGTAAGGCCTGTCGCGCAGCGGCAGCAGCCGCTTCGGGTAATTTCCCTGCTCCACATCAGTAAACCTGATCCCGAGTGACCTGTGTGCATTCACGACCATCCCGGGAGAGTATTTTTTTCTGTAATCGGTTACTTTTGTAATCCAGCCGCATCCCCGGTCGCGCAGATATATAAGCTCCTCCTCAGACGCCTCCCACAATTGCCGCGGTGTGTGAAAACAGTGCAGCAGGATCTCACGCTGCGTCCGGTAAATGCCCGGTATGCTGCAGAACCATTCCCAGTATGTCTCCATCTCTTAACCCCTCACTCCAAAAACTTCGCCGGCCGGTACCGTACCGCCTCACTTAAATGCCGGATGCTGATCCGCTCGCTCCCTTCCAGATCGGCAATGGTACGAGCGACACGAAGCATCCGGTGACAGGCTCGCGCAGTCAGCTTTTTCGTCTCATAAACCTGCTGCATAAAATGATCCTCTTCCCTGCCAAGCGGACAATACCGTTCCAGCTGCGATGCCGGAAGAGAGGAGTTGAAGCGAATCCCGCTGCCCTGATAGCGTCTGTTCTGGATCTCCTGTGCGCAAAGTACACGCGCACGTATCTCGCTGCTTGATTCCTCTTTCCTGCTGCCGGATAGTTCTTCATAAGAAAGGGGCCGCACCTCCGCGTGAAGATCGATCCGATCCAGCAATGGGCGGCTGATTTTGTGAAGATAGCTTCGGATCTCTCCTTCGGTACAGGTACAGCGTGTACGATCAGGATAGTAACCACAATGGCATGGATTTCGGGAGGCCACCAGCATAAAATCCGCAGGAAACACATACTGACCGCTGCTCCTTGATATCCGCACTTCGCCCTCCTCCATCGGCTGGCGAAGAATCTCCAGGGCCTCCCGTGAGAATTCCGGAAGCTCGTCCAGATATAGCACACCCCTGTGCGCCAGACTGATCTCTCCCGGCTGCGGAATATTGCCGCCTCCCGCGAGCGCTGCGGCGGTGATGGTGTGATGCGGCATGCGGAAAGGACGCCGCATCAGGATTCCTTCTTTCGGAAGTGTCCCTGCCACACTGTGAATCTGAGATACTTCCAATGCCTCATCCGGATGCAGCAGGGGCAATATCCCCGGGATCCGTCGCGCCACCATCGTTTTTCCAACACCAGGTGTTCCCGTCAAAAGCAGATTATGCATCCCTGCTGCCGCAATCTCGGCAGCGCGCTTTGCCATCTCCTGGCCACGAATATCCGCGAAATCCTCTTCGATACCACTGGTCTGAGTGCACAGACTTTCTTCTATATTAATAGTAACCTGTCTCAGCTTTTTTACAGACAACAGGTGTTCCACGACATCACGCAGAGTCGAAGCTCCATAAACAGATATCCCGCTGATCACGCCGCCCTCCGCCGCGTTCTCCTGTGGAATAACGCAGGAATCAAACCCGGCGCGCTTCGCCTCCAGAACCATGCCGAGGACGCCGGGAATCCGGCAGATACTCCCATCCAGCCCCAGTTCTCCTGCGAAAAAGGTCTTTTCCAGACTTTCCTGAGGCAGATAATGATTTGCCGCAAGCAGTGCGACCGCTATCGGCAAATCATAACCCGAGCCGGATTTGCGGATATCTGCCGGTGCCAGATTCACCATGATCTTTTTGGGCTGCATCTGAAACCCTGAATTCCGCAAAGCTGTCTTTACCCGATCCTGCGCCTCCTTTACCTCAGATGCCAGATATCCCACCATGGAAAACATCGGCAGTCCTTCGCTCACATCTGTCTCAACCGATATCATCCTGCACTGTACACCGCTTAACGCTGCCGTATAAACCTTGCTATACAAATTCATCCCTCCTTTTCTCCGCCGGAATATTCTGCCGGCTTGCGGCCAGATATTTTTGTCAGCTGTAACTGTTCAGTACCTTCACAGTGACAAGGGAAAAGCCCTCGCATGCTGTATATTTTCATACGTACCTCGCAACAAGTGCGAGGTACTGACCTGAATTGTTACTGTCTGCATTCTCCATCTATATTATGTATCTGATATATAATTCTTTTGATACCATTTATTAGGTTCCTGTATATTATCTTATTTTATTTAAATTGTCAATATGCATTTTCTCTTTTTATCGCATTATATTTATTCATTGTCTGTCAGAGTCTGCGTAGCAAAATACAATCCCCGCATAAACTCAGCGTATTTGGGACATACTCTTCCTGTAAAAGAAAAAACGTGACTATAAAAAATACTGAACAGTCACAATAATACATGTCAAAGGAGCCTTGCTATGAAAAGAGAAGAAGAATTGACCGATCCCTTTCTGACCGGAAGTGTCAGCTCTGATACCGAATGTACCGGCCTGATGCCGACGCCGCCTGCTTCGGAAGCTGAAATGGAATCCTATGAAGAACTGTACCCGTTCAGCCCCGCGCAGACGGTCGTTCCGTCCCTCCAGAGCCATGGAAAAATTAAGAAAGACTTTACGAAATCGCGGCAAACGGATTCTTGACAAGAAGCACGGTATGAAATAATATAAAGTTATCCAAATTTTTTGCTTGAAGAGGGAGGAAAGAGTATGAAATTGTCAAATAAGGCATTTTCTAATGATGCCGCAAGGCTTTTCTTTGCATTTCTGCTTGTTATTTTACTTACCATTTCTTTCAGACCAACGTTATCCCTGGCGGCTGATACCAGCGGCAGCACAGCGCAGACCGATGTCAGTCTTGCCACGGTCAGCGACATACCGGATCAGACCTACACCGGATCAGCCATAGAGCCGGCTGTCACCATTACATATGAAAATGGAACCGTAACCCTGGTTCAGGGCACGGATTATGTAGTCACATACAGCAATAATACAAATGTCGGCACCGCGACTGTGACTATCACCGGCAGAGGGAGCTATACCGGTTCTTTGGAAAAAAATTTTCTTATCAATCCGCAGGCCACTGTACTCTCAGCATTGAGCTCGTACTGCAACGGATTTAAGGCGACGTGGACAAAGGTCGCGGCTCAGACCACCGGTTATCAGATTCAGTACTCGACGAGCAGCACTTTTACCGGCAGCGCAATCGCAACGATGACCATCAGTGACCCGTCGACGGTTACAAAATCATACACCGTCTCTAATTCAAATACGACCTATTATGTACGTGTGCGAACATACAAGACCGTAGATGGCAAGGATTACTATTCGGCATGGAGCGATGCAAAGAGTCTTAAGACCGGAGGCATCGTCTCCAAGAGCGGAAAAAAGTATTATAAATATTCCAACGGTTCCTATGCCAAAAACAAATTTGTGACCATCGGCAGTAAGACCTATTATTTCAACAGCAAGGGCGTTATGGCTACGGGCTGGGCGAAGATCAGCGGAAGCTACTATTTCTTTAACCGCAGCACCGGCGTACAGAAAAAAAGCACAACCGTAGACGGGATCAAGCTGAAAGCGAATGGCAAGGCCGTGGTCAACAGCTCGAAAAAGACTTTTATCAATACTATGATCACTGCCAGAAAAATCCTGCTGGCCAACACAAAAACTACGGATTCCAAGGCAACAAAGTTAAAGAAATGCTTCAACTGGGTTCTGAAGCATCCGTATAAGCGCTACCGTATTCTGGCTCAGGCCAGAACTTCCAAGAACTGGATCTGCACCTACGCCAACGACGTTTTCAAGAAAGGAAACGGCTGCTGTGTCTCTGAAGCCTGCGCATTCGCGTTTCTGGCTCATGAGTGCGGCTACACATCGTACGTGTGCGACGATACCGGACACGCATGGACAGAGATCAACGGTAAAGTCTACGACACTCTGTTCGCGGAAGCAAAGAACTATAAGAAGTATTACGGCTCCTCATATTCGACAGCCGGACTTCACCGTTCCAATAAAACGAGGCTGCGTGCATCATGAAAAATATAAACAGAGTATTTTTACTGGCGCTGTTAAGTGTTATATTTTCGATTTCTCCGATTCCGGGCAGTATGAAGACTGCCCGGTCTTCTGCTGTTCTGATTGCGTCTGCAGCCGCATCTGAAGAATCCCTGAGCGACTCTGCTCTCATCACTGAGCTTATGAATACCTCAGCCGGTATTCAGATCACATATGCGGAAGTGTCCGGAGCCAGCGGCTACTCCATTTATCGCAGCACAAGTCAAAATGGCAGCTATACAAAAGTGGGAACCGTAAGTTCGGGTTCCACTACCACATTCACCGACAAAAGCACCTCTTTCAAAAACGGAAAGACCTATTATTACAGAGTTGCCGCATATTCCGGAAGTGAAAATATCTCCACTTCTGCTTCTGTATCTCTGAAATATCTGACTCCGCAAAAAGTATCCTCTGTTAAAAACACATCCGCCGGATATGCAAAAATATCCTGGAAGAAAAACAGCAAGGCATCCGGCTACTACATATATCGAAGGATTCAGGGCGAAAGCTATCAGCTCGTAAATACCGTCCAAAAAGCCGCTGTCACCTCCTGGACAGACAAAAGCATTTCTAATAATGTGACTTACACGTATTATGTACAGGCATATTCCGGGAGTTCTGTCAGTGCAGCCAAAAACACGGTCTCCGTTCTGGTCCCGGAAAAGACGGCGGTGTCCACCCTGACGGCGGCTGCAGGCGGAATTCAGGTAAAATGGAATCTGATCAGCAGTGCTTCCGGTTACCAGATCCAATGTGCGCAGAATAAATCATTTACCTCCGGGAAAAGAACCATAAAAGTAAAAGGTGCTTCGACTGTCTCCACGAAAGTCACCGAGCTGGCCTCTTCCAAAAAGTATTTTGTCAGGGTGCGGAGCTACAAAACGGTGGGAGGAAGAACGTTTTATTCTGCCTGGAGCTCTGTGAAAACGACTACAACAAAGAGAAAAGTGACGGTCTTCGCCGGCGATTCCATCATGACAGGACTGTATGCCAGCTCCTACAACGGAATTTCCAAAGTAGGGATCAGCGGCTCGCTGCAGGTGGTCGCATACACAGGCATCAATACGCAGAACTTTTCAACGAAAGCCGCTTTTGGCTCACAGTCCTGCCTGTCAAAGATCATCAGCTATAACCCCACGAGGGTATATATCATGCTGGGGATGAACGAGGTCGAGTATGTCACTGCAGATACTTACATATCTTACTACAAAAAAATCATTCAGAAGATACAGAATTCCTGCCCTGGCGTGGATATTGTGGTACTCTCCGTCTCCCCGGTAACACAGTCCGTGGCGGCAAGACGTAAAGGCTTCCAGAAGATTGACTCTTTCAATTCGAGGCTGAAATCCATGGCACGCAAATTAGGCTGCCGATATTATAATTTTGCAGCAAAATTCAAGGATTCCAACGGTTATCTGAAATCCGGGTACAGCGGCGGGGACGGCATCCACTGGAATGCCAAGGGATATCAGAAATTCGCTGAGCTGATCACGGCGTATGACGCCAAGCTGAACTAAGAGGAATCATTTCTTCACAATCTTCGCCTTCGGATAGATCCGTTCCATCCGTTCATCGGTAAAATGCTCATCCAGTATCTGCTCGATCTGCGTCGACGCTTCGATGCCGTTCTGCCGGGCGGAATACCGGATGAGAGCCATCGCCGAGATTGCCATATCAATGACCATAAGCACGACAAGAATCCAGGTAATGATCTTGCCCGTGCGGATGGGAATCTTTTCAATCAGATCCGATAAGCGCGGATAGATCATTTTCAGCCAGATAACAGCGGTGCAGCCCCAGAAGAAGCAAAACAGCAGATTGATGCGGCCGCCCAGGTTAAAGGGAATGTGGCTGTAATTCCAGAAGGAAGCGCCAAACACGAGCTCCGCGAGCACACTGCACACATACTCGTAGGTGCCTCCGGCCACTGTGCCGTATACAAAAATATAGCGGTCGCTTTTATCCCGATGTGCATAGAGAAAAGCGGTCAGCATCACGCAGGCCATCCCCCAGATGACGGAAAACGGGCCATAGACCAGACTGCTCCGGCTCATCCAGTATCCAAGAGAGAACCGGCAGAATACCATTTCCGCCAGATCTCCGATCAGAGAGGCCAGAATAAAGATCAGAGCCAGCTTGTAGAAGCAGCAGCCCTCAGCGAATTTCGTTGCGGTCTTCTTCTTTCTGGCACTCCTGTCAGCAAGAAGCTTTTTCGTCTCAATATTCGGATAGGAGCGTTCCAGACGGTGGCAGATGGCGCGTGTAATAGCATTGCCAAAACTCGTTGAGATTGTCTGCATATTATCTGTCAGAGCCGATACACGCTCGATATGGCGTTTCCATTTCCAGACTGTAGCGAGGGTTCCCGAAAGATCAAGCGCGAGCACGATCAAAAGGATGATCAGCAGAATATGCCCCAGCGTATCGGGAATCCAGTCCATCACGCGCAGGATCAGAGGATTGCCAAGCCAGAGGACAAAGATTGCTCCTCCGCCTCCTGTCAGAAGCACCAGAACAGAAACCAGACTGCCGGCCGAAAATCTTCTTTTCCGATCATCCGTCCACTTCCGGTGAAAAATATGCTCCAGCACGATACCGGCAATGAAAGCCACAAACGCGCTCAGCAGCATACCTCCGATGAAGAGGAAGACAAATTCGCTTTTCAGTTCTGTCAGAAACACACTGATTGCTGCCGCTGAAAAGCCATAAACCGGACTGACCGGAAGATTCAGCACACCAGTATTGACAAACGTGCGCCTCCGTACTGCCTCCAGCGCAACGCTGAGACACCAGCCAACCAGGGAATAAATCAGGAACAGCCAGCCAAGCTCATAAAATGTATATTCCATAGAAGCAAAATCCTTTCCAGTCCCGTTTTTCTCTCATTCTGAATGATACGGCAATTGTATCGTATTTTGTCGAATGTGACAACCGGAAAAAAACTGTCGTCAGCACCCGTATCACTTAGCATAGAAATTTCTCAGTGGATTTTACTGCTTACGTATGGAAATTGTGAATAACAAATGGTATACTTGCAGAAAACACGTTTAAGGAGAAACATCAATGGACTACGCAAAAGAATCCCTGAAAATGCATTATGACCTGAAAGGTAAAATTGAGGTGACCGCCCGCGCGGCTGTCAATTCCAAGGATGCGCTGAGCCTTGCCTATACACCTGGCGTGGCACAGCCGTGTCTGGAAATTCAAAAGGATATTAATAAGAGCTATGAGCTGACCCGGCGCTGGAATACCGTCGCGGTCGTGACGGACGGCACCGCAGTGCTTGGCTTAGGCGACATTGGTCCGGAGGCCGGTATGCCGGTCATGGAAGGAAAATGCGTGCTGTTCAAAGCATTCGGCGATGTGGACGCAATCCCGCTTTGCGTGCGGAGCAAGGATGTCGATGATATCGTCAATACCGTTGCATTGCTCGCTGGCAGCTTCGGCGGAGTGAATTTGGAAGATATCTCCGCTCCCCGCTGCTTTGAGATTGAAAAAAAACTGAAGGAGCGCTGTGACATTCCGATTTTTCATGACGACCAGCACGGCACAGCCGTGATCACGCTCGCAGGGCTGATTAATGCCCTGAAGCTGGTTGGCAAAAAAATAGAGGATGTAAAGATCGTCACCTCCGGTGCCGGTGCCGCAGGCATCGCGATCATCCGCCTTCTTTTGTCTATGGGGCTTAAGAACGTCATCATGACAGACCGGAAAGGCGCGATCTATGAAGGTCGTGAGGGATTGAATCCGATCAAAGAGGAAATGGCGCGGATCACAAACTTTAACCATGAAAAAGGAGCTCTCTGTGATGTCATCAAAGGCGCGGATGTCTTTATCGGGGTCTCCGCTCCCGGCACCCTGACCGGAGACATGGTGCGCTCCATGGCAAAAGATCCGATCATCTTTGCCTGCGCGAATCCGACGCCCGAGATCTTCCCTGATGAGGCTAAGGCAGCCGGCGCGGCAGTCGTATCCACCGGCCGGTCGGATTTCCCCAATCAGGTCAACAATGTTCTCTGCTTTCCGGGAATGTTCCGCGGAGCTCTCGATGTACGCGCTTCCGATATCAACGATGAAATGAAAGTGGCGGCGGCCTATGCGCTTGCTTCTCTGGTGAGCGATGAGGAGCTGAATGCGGATTACATTCTCCCCGCGGCTTTTGACCCGCGTGTAAAGGATGCCGTGGCAAAAGCGGCTGCCGACGCAGCCCGCAAAAGCGGCGTGGCGAGAATATAAGTCCGGATATCTGAATCGTTTTTCGTCAAAACACCCCTGCATGCTCTTTGCGGGGGTGTTTTTTCATTCCGCCATTCAACCGTCTTCCTCTGCAGAAGCCTCCTCTGCTGAAGCATTCTCCGTCGCAGGCTCCTCATCACTTTCTGCCGCACTTGTCTCTTCTGTATCTGTCTGAGCATCCGTATCTGCTTCTGCCGATGAGGCACCGGAATCGGCTACTGCGGCTGCCGGTGTGATCACAATATTCTCACCGGCCACATCTGTCTTCCGTTTCACAATATCCTCAATCTGCGCGCGCTGTGCCTCGGTAAGCTCGGCCGCATTTATTACGACGTCTGCTGTGTTGTCCGTGATGCTCACCACACAGTCCGTGAACCCGCTCGCCTCAAGCAGCAGCTCCGCCGCCGATTCTTTTTCAGCGTTGAGCGTCAGGGTCGTCATGGCAGCGACTGCTTCCTGCTTCTGATCGTCCGAAATCTTCGCACTGTCGATCAGCTCCTGCAGCTCTTCCTTACTTTTTGCACGAACCTGCTCCCGGTTCAGCTTTGCGGCTGCCAGAATTTCACTCCCGGCATTGACGGTGGTGCTGGCTAACACTGCTTCTCCGACTGCGGCTTCTGATGTATCGGCTGTCTCTGATGTATCTGCCGTGCCGGATGTGTCTGCCGCAGCATCCTCATCCGCAGTCACCTCCTCTGTATCATCTCCATCCAGACTCACAATATCCGTGTAGGTGTCCACGTATGTATTTTCCTCAATCTCATCGGTCAGCAGTACCGTGTTGTCATCCAGGCTCACCGTATCCGCACTTTCCTCCAGCACCCGTCCGGAGTAATTCAGATACCCGGCAATCGCGATCATGATTGCCAGCGTCGTAATGATAATCTGGTTTTTCTTTAAAAGTTTTTTCACCTGATCCTCCTCATTCCATCTTCATTACTTTGATTTTATGCGCCTCTATTCCAAATAATGCCATCACGGCTTCCGTAATCTCTGTAACCACGGAAGAGCTGTCTGCCCCCTGTGCGATCACAAGCACGCCGAGAATTTCCGGCGACAGCTCCTCTGTCACGAAGGGACTCTCACTTCCGTCCGAGTTCTTCTCGTAAATGGTTGTCTCACTGCCGGATATCTGCTCCGAAGAGGAGGATTCACTTTCTCCTCCGCTCTCCTCTTTTGATTCAGACTGCTGCGTATCCTTTTCCACCACCTTTCTCCCATCTGATTCCAGAGTGATCATAACCCGCGTCTGGCCGATTCCTGATACCTGACTTAATATTTCCTCCAGCCGTGCCTCCAGGGATGCCGCCGGATCTTCGCTGTCCGCGCTTGCGGAAGCTCCCGATGCGGTCACAGCCAGCTCCGCGGAAGTCTGCTCCTGATCATACGCTTCTCCCGACTGGAGTCCGGCTGTTTCCTCTTCTCCTTCTGATGACGTACCGCCGGCCGGCCAGGCAATCACAACGAGCAGCACCCCCAGCAGCAGAAGAATCAGGATCTGATCCTTTTTCCCATTCTTCAGGCCTTCCAGCCATTGCTTCATCGCCTCACCCCGCTTCCATGCTTGTAACTGTTCAGTACCTTCACAGCTACCTATGCTTCACTTTTTCACTATTTGGTTCATTTCCAGTCCTTCGGTATCCGTTTAACTCCTGCATTATTCGCCTTGCCTGACAATCTCAATAGCCGGTTTCGGTATCAGATACAGCTCTGCCAGCTCCTCAGCAGCCGCTGAGATTGTTTGCTCATCATCCGATGTGACAGCTGTAGTGCCGCTGTTATCCGCTGTTTTCAAAACCGCATCCCCGCTTTGATCCGTGGTCAAAGCTTCCACGAGTACCAGAACATGTTCCACGGAATATCCATCCTCACCGAATATAATCTCAACCGAAACAGGCGTCAGTCCATAGGCGGATACAATTCCGGCCGCCTGCCTCTCCAGTTCCTTTTGGTATGCATTTTGTATCTGTTCATTTTTCAGGTCATCCAGACCCTCCGCCGCGCTTTCCAGATCATAATATTCTTCCTTCAAAAACTCCAGCTGCAGCAGCTTATCCCATTCATCCGCGCTTCCCATAAGCTCCAGAACCGGCTGCACTGCCAGAAGAAAAAACAGCAGTCCCGCGTAAAACCGAACATATTTTGCAAAACGGTTTTCCGGTACCAGATGCAGAATTATGGTCAGCAGACAGGCTGCAGCAGCAAGTGATTTGATCCATCCGGTCATATACACACTTTCCTATTATGCTATACGTTTTCATACAATCTTCGCAGCAAATGCGGCGGCTTACTCTGAATCGTTATCAATGCGGCAGCATTGTTGCCTCCGGATTCAGGATCAGCCGCTTCTGATTGAGGCAGTGATCATCGCCAGCGAGATCACAAAAACTGCCAGTGCCGAAGACATCACACGGATCAGGAGAACAGAGCCTCTGGAAATACTCTCAATCCCCTCGACCATCCGTTTCTCGCACACCGGAGCAATCACCGCGCAAAGAAAGCGAAACAGCAGAATGCAGGCCAGAAGCTTCATAAAAGGAGTCAGGCAGATCAGTCCCAACGCGAGAATCCCAGCTGCTCCGACTGCGTTTTTCAACACTACTGCCGACCCGATCACCGTCTCCGCCGCTGCGTTCAATACCGAGCCAACACCGGGAATCACAGAGGCAATCCGGCTTATGGAAGAATTTTTCAGAGAATCCACCGCAGGGGCAGTCAGACACTGCACGGTCTGCAGTCCGACTACTACGCCAACGAGGGAACGGACGCTCCAGGAAATCAACGTTTCCAGAAGTGCGGCGAGCCGTGAAAAGGAATCCCCCTCGGATAGCTGAGAGAGAAGCAGCACCAGCATATACAAATGAACCGCAGGCAGGACTACTTTCAGGATCACAGTCTGCAAAAGGCCAACCGCCAGAAGCGTGATCTCATAAAACCCCAACGCTGTAACAGTCCCCGCACTCGCCACAATCGTGATCACATAGGACGGGAGCAATATTTTCATAAAAGTATTCAGCGATGTGCAGGTGTCCGAGACCATCTCTGTCAGTGTAGAAAAAGAGTTCATCAGCAGCGCTGAAAGCATCAGATACATCATAAAAAAACTGATGTCAGAGATCTGGTGATTTTCAAACACGCGCACAAAATTAGAAAAAACTGCGGAAACCAGAGCGACCAGCAGGATCTGCACCGCCAGCTGCTTCTGTGCTTTCAGCTCCCCCAGCAACAGCGCAGCTGCTGCTTCAAAAAGTCCGTCCAGCGTAAACGGAATCTCCCCCGTCAGGAATGCTTTTACTGTATCCCAGAAAGAAAATTTCTCTGTCACAGACAGTTCGGAAAGAGTTTCTTCAATCTCCGCAATGTCCATATATTCCGCAGCCTCATCTGCAAAAGAAAAGACATCCGCTTCGTCGTTCGCATTTACGGCGGGAAGCTCCTCAGCCGCCGCACAAGGGAACGGCACCATGCCAGACAGGGACACACAGAGCAATACCGCAAGAGACAGCGCCGCCCCGGACAAGCCTGCACCAATCCCCGCGAACTGTCTGCCCCGAAATTTCCGCCCTCCTTCCTTAACACATGGAGACATTTCATCCCTCCTCCCTGCGGACAGGATGCCGCGTTCCGTACATTACTTCGCATTTACTGCGGCTGTGATAGTACAAAACAGCTGCGGCAAGATCATAAAAAGGTATACACCGTCTCCATCAGCGCCAGAATAATCGGCGCGCTCACCGCCAGAATAGAAATTTTACCGAAAATCTCAATCTGGCCGGCAATCGCGCTGTACCCCGCATCCCGGCAGAGATTTGCAGAAAAATCAGCGACATACGTTATACCAATGATTTTCAGCAGGATTTTATAGTAGCTTTTCTGTGCGGAAACATACCCGCTTAGGGTATCCAGCAATTCAAATATGGAAGAAAGTCTGGAAACGCTGTAAAAAACAATCAGCAGGCACGCGGCAAAACTGACCAGCGCAGAAAAAGGTGCATGCGCTTCTTTAAGGAACAGGGCGAGGAGGACTGCTGAGAGTCCGAGAGCGGCAATTTTGATCATGTTCATAGCGGCACCTCATAGCGCAAACAGCGATTTCACAGTTTCAAAGAGCTGACTGATATAGGGCACCAGCCAGAAAAGCACCAACAGCAAACCGGCAAGACTGGTCAGAAACGCATGCTCCTCCCTGCCGCTCTGTTTGAGCACCTGGCTTAAAACCGAGACCAGAATCCCGACTGCGGCAATTTTAAAAATCAGATTGATACTCATGCGCTGTCCCCTACTCAAAATAGTGCGTCCGCATTCCGCGGACATAACAAGGATACCCGTGCCATGCAAATCGCCTTTCAGATGATGGCACTGTCTGCATCCGCAATTCTTTCAGGAATTGCGGACAATGCTCACAGAAGCAAAATCACGGCCGCTGCTCCGGCAGCGGCGGAAAGCCGCCGGTAAAGCATTCCTTTTTCGCGCCACTCTTCCCTCGCAGTCATGGACAGGTTCTCAAACATAAGCTCCTGTTTCTGCAGATTTGACTTTAACAGCACGGTATCCGCACTGCAGAGAGCTTTTCCCGTCTCCAATACCGCCTGAAGCTGTGCCTCACTCAGCAGCCCGTCTGGAAGCTTCCCCCTGGCACTTTCCTGCCAGATCTCCCCGAAGGATTGTCCGCCCGACATTCCTGCCTGACCTGCACAACATACGAGCATGGGTCCAAGCGGTGTTTTGCAGACCTGCGCCGCGCCAAGCAACGCTTCCGGAAGCGGAGTCCTATGCCAGGTCATATCCTTTTCCAGAAGACGCAGCGTCTCCTTCATCTCCCACAAAAACATCCAGCGCTGCTTCAATCGGCGCTCCATCTCAAATCCTGTCAGAACACAGGAAGCAAAAATGCATACCAGACCGCACAGCTTCATCCACATTCACATTTGCTCCCCCTGTTTCTTATTTCAACCGTAACTGTTCAGTACCTTCACAGTTACGAGGGAAAAGCCCATTTAAAATCGCTTCGCGATGGGGCTTTCCCCCACATGCTGCAGGTTTTCATACGGTCTTCGCAGCAGGTGCGAAGACCTGTTCTGAATGGTTAGCAGCAAATGCGAAGTACTGTCCCGAGCGGTTGCTGCGATTTTACACAGGATGAGCCGACCGCCGGTAAAGGACAGTTCCTTCCCCGTCCAGAATCTCGCGCACACTCCCCGGACTTTGTCTCCCTTCAAGCACCACATACCGTTCAAACATGCGTTCCCGTTTCATCCGTCCAAGCAAGGGTTTTCGCTCCAGCTCCTCCATCGACGCCCCGTGTACCGTGGCAATCAGCTTACAGCCGCAGGTAAAAACATTCTCCACTGCTTTCTCATCCTCATAATTTCCCAGTTCATCAGCAGCAATCACCTGAGGCGACATGGATCGAAGAAGAAGCAGCATTCCCTCTGCTTTGCTGCAGCCGTCCAGCACATCCGTGCGCAGTCCGAGGTCATTCTGCGGTATACCCAGGTAGGACCCGGCCAGCTCCGATCGTTCATCCACCACTCCTACCGTGCATCCATCCCCATACATTCCACCGTCAGAAACCTGCCGGATCACATCGCGCAGGAGTGTCGTCTTTCCTCCTCCCGGCGGAGAAAGAATCAGCGTGTGGCAGATTTCGCCGTCCTCATACAGGAACGGCATTACCTCATCCGCACAGCCTTTTCTCTCATGCGCCAGCCGGATATTCAGGAAGGAAATATGCCGGATGCTGCGAATATGGTTCTCATCCGTCACGGCATGTCCGGCCAGTCCGATCCGATGCCCGCCCGGCACGGTAAGGAAGCCCTGCCGTACCTCCTCATCAAATGCATACATGGAAAATCCGGTTGCATATTCCAGCGTTTCTTTTATCTCCTCCGCCGAAATACGATAGCCCTCCAGCGGCTTCCGGGAAAGCCGCCCGGGCGGGCAAAGGGCCATTTCCTGTCCGCGGTAGCGCAGCATCACCGGAAGGCCTGCGCGCAGCCGGATCTCCTGCAGCTGTGCAAAATCCAGCCTGCATTTCTCCAACAAAGCACGCACTGGAAGCGCCAGCAGACGATATACCGATTCCATGGGGCTCCTTTCTGACATCACATGCAAAAACCGATTGCTCCGTGCTTCGCACTCCATCAACCGCTTACAGTAATATATGGGACAGGTCTTCGGAATATGCCTGAAATCAGACTCATCTTTTTTAAACTTGCGCATAACGGAATTGCCATGTATAATGTAACCTATCAGAAGAAAAGTGCGCTTGCGGACTTTTCTTGATAGGTTAGTGACAGAATCGAAAAGCTGCGAAGCAGCGGCAGATGTGCGCAGCACAGCTGGATTCTGGCACTTGTCAAACAGAAAAGAAAGGGCGAACGTTTTATGAAAAAAAGAGTAGTCGTAGCGCTCGGCCATAAGGCCCTTGGCACTACCTTTCCGGAACAGCGGGACGCGGTCCTGCACACAGCAAAGATCCTTGCCGACCTTGTAGAGGAAGGCGCACAGCTGATCATTACGCACAGCAACGCGCCGCAGCTTGGCATGATCCATACCGCGATCAATGAATACGCCAAAACGCATGAGACCTACAGCGCTCCGGTCGCGCTCTGCTCCGCTATGAGCCAGGGCTACATCGGCTATGATATTCAGAATACGCTTCGCTCCGAGCTCCTCTCCCGCGGCATTTACCGCACGGTAGCTACAGTCCTCACGCAGGTGACTGTGGATCCATACGACGAAGCGTTTTATCACCCGATTAAGGTGATCGGCCGTTACCTGAACGCAGAAGAGGCGGCTGAGGAGGAAAAGAAGGGCAATTACGTTGTGGAGGAGCCGGGAAAAGGCTTCCGCCGGATCGTCGCTGCGCCGAAGCCGCTTGATATCGTGGAGATTGACGCGATCAATACTCTTGTGAACGCCGGCCATATCGTAGTTGCCGGCGGCGGGGGAGGCATTCCCGTCTTAAAGCAGAGAAGCCAGCTGAAGGGTGCAAGCGCAGTTATTGAAAAAGACACCGTCAGCGGGCGCCTTGCAGATCTGGTTGATGCAGATATGCTTTTGATCCTCACAAATGAGGAATATGTCTACCTTGGCTATGAAACCGATGCCCCGCAGCCCATCCGCGAGATGAATGTCCGCGAGGCACTGCAGCATATTCATAACAATGAATTCGGTAAGGATAAGATGCTCCCGAAGGTAGAGGCATCCGTCCACTTTGTCTCCCAGAAAGAAGGCCGCAGCGCCGTTATCACCTCGCTGGACAAGGCTCTGGATGCTTATCTTGGAAAGACAGGGACGGTTATCTCCTGAAAACTGTCTGCCCGGCCCTGCGCATCAGAAAATCAAAAGCCATGATCGTCCGGATTCAATCCCGGCAATCATGGCTTTTTTTAGTTCTTTCCCGTGCTTCCGATCCCGCCCCGATCGGGCGCGTCCAGCGCATCGACCGTCTCAAAAACAAGCTCCGGCTGATGCTCCATAATGCGGAACTGGCAGATGCGGTCGTTCACATGGATTTCCGTGTCGCGCACCGCATAGGCCGGCATATACCACCAGTCATTCGGGCCGGCGTAGGTCTCGTCGACGACTCCCATGTGGTTGGTCTGGATAATGCCGTAGTTCTTAAATGTAGAGCTTCGGGGAACGATATGCGCCTCATAGCCCACGGGCAGCTGCATCGCCACGCCCAGCGGGATCAGACGAAATTCCCCTTTTTTCATCACAACCTCCTCGGCGGCACGCAGGTCGATCCAGTCGGATTTGCCGCCGATGTATTCCAAATGTTTGATCTCATCATTCAGGTATTGGATGCGAATATTCTGTTTCATACACTTCTACCCCCTTAGTATCTATTTCCCTTTTTAGTTTCTCACCAAGTTTATGATAAAACAAAATATCACAATTAAAATCACATGCTTCGTTAAAATCATACATAGGTCGACGCAGGCGTTTATCACTCGTTTCACAGGAAATATCTAAACAGATATCAACATCACTTTCCTCACGGCATTCATTAGTCACAGCACTTCCAAAAATAATCAGACGCCTTACTACACCGGTATTACTGGCAATCTGAATAACCTTTTCTACTTTTTTTCGTTTTATATCATTTACCATGGATGTATCAACCATATTCATGCCTCCTCCTTCTCTTATACCTGCACAATATGCTGCATAATATGTCAGCAATTTCTTTTGGTCGATTTCATACAGGCATGCAGCAGGCTCTGATGCCCTTGTCAATATGGCCGTCCGGCAAATACCGCCACAGAGCGCGGCGCCATGACAAACTTTCCGGTAATGCGCCGTTCTTCATACTCGTTGTAGCAGTATCTTCCGCACTCATCTCCCGCAGTATTTACACTTAAGTACCACGCACCGCCGTGCGGAATCTGCGGCAGACCGATCTCCATCTCCTCCCAGTAAGAGTTCACAGCGATGTAGACCAGATCATCGCGTCCTTTTGTACGGTCATATCCGGCAAAGCTGACACCGATCATGCGTGCATTCGGCGGCAGTTCCGTAATCTCCGGATTTACATCGTGCGCGCGCAGCGCAGGCATACCGCAGACCGCATCCGGCAGGCGTTTCTGGATAATCCTGTGCCGTTTCCGGTAATGAATCATAAATTTGAAAAATTCATAGATGTCCTTATTCTTTTCAACAAAGCTCCAGTCTAGCCAGGAAATCTCGTTATCCTGACAATAGCCGTTATTATTCCCGAACTGCGTGTTGCCGAACTCATCTCCGGCATAGAACATCGGCGTCCCGCGGCTGCACATCAGTACCGTACAGGCGTTGCGGATCATCCTGCGGCGCAGGCGGATCACCTCCGGATCATTCGTCTCACCTTCCGCTCCGCAGTTCCAGCTGCGGTTGTCGTTTGCGCCGTCCGTATTCCCCCAGCCGTTTGCTTCATTATGCTTTTCATTGTAGGAATACAGATCATAGAGTGTAAACCCGTCGTGGCAGGTCAGGAAATTGATGCAGGAATTGTAGCCGACATAATTCCCGTCGCCATCGCCGTCCGCGCCTCCGTAAAGGTCGCCGGAACCCGCCAGAGACCAGGCCGCCGTCCCCGACACCCAGTTATCTCCTTTTAAGTAGGAACGCATCACGTCGCGGTAACGACCGTTCCATTCCGCCCAGCGGCGGCTCGCCGGGAACTTCCCGACCTGATACATACCGCCCGCATCCCAGGCCTCTGCGATCAGCTTTACATTGCTCAAAACCGGATCGTAGGCAAGGGAACGCAGAAGCGGCGGATTGTTCAGCGGCGTCCCGTCCTCATGGCGCCCCAGAATACTCGCCAGATCGAAGCGGAAGCCGTCCACACGGTAGTAAATCGTCCAGTAGCGCAGGCAGTCCACGATCATCTGCTGCACGATCGGATGATTGCAGTTCAGCGTATTGCCGCAACCGCTGAAATTGTAATAATTGCCGTCCGGCGTCAGCATATAGTAGACGCGGTTATCAAAACCTTTGAAGCTGAACATCGGCCCCAGCTCGTTGCCCTCCGCTGTGTGATTGAACACCACATCAAGGATCACCTCAATATCGTTCTTATGCAGCTCACGAATCAGATTCTTCAGCTCACCGCTGACCCGATGGGAAGCTGCGTTCGCCGCGTAGCTGGAATTCGGCGAATAGAAACAGACCGGATTGTAGCCCCAATAGTCCAGAAGCGTCCGTCCATCCACCTCGCGCATATCCCGCGTCTCGTCAAACTCAAAGATCGGCATTAGCTCCACTGCATTGATCCCCAGCTCTTTTAAATAGGGAATCTTCTCCCTCAGACCGTCAAAGGTGCCCGGATGCGCCACTCCCGACGAAGGATGCTGCGTAAAGCCGCGCACATGCAGTTCATAAATGATCAGGTCGCTCAGTTCCTTTTTCGACTGCGGCATCGCGCCCCAGTCAAACGAATCCTTCATCACACGGGCATGATAGCCGTCTATCTTCTTCATGCCCCAGTGCCGCTGCCCGGCCACATCCCGCGCATACGGATCAAGCAGCACCGCATTGCGGTCAAAGATCAGCCCCTTATCCGGATCGTAGGGGCCGTCCACCCGATAAGCATACTCGAATTTATCAATATCCAGCCCAAAGACGATCATCGCGTAGACATCGCCGATCTTATATTCCTGCGGGAAGGGGATCACCGCGTACGGCTCCTCCTCACCGTTGTAATACAGCAAAAGCTCGCAGGACGTTCCTTCCTTCGTGTGTACTGTAAAATTTACACCGGAATCGAGCGCCATCGCGCCGTTCATATCAAAAAAACCAGGCCGCACCTGAAAGCCATTGATCTCGCGCATCGGGCGGATCGATAAAGGATAGTCTGTTTTAAATTTCAGCTGATTCATGTCTGTCTCTCCATTTCACATTGTAACTGTTCTATCCCCTCACAGTTACATCTCTTTTTCATAATAGATTACCATAATGCCGGAAGTCATTCAAGGATTAAATTCGGAAGTCACAAAAGAGCCGGGCATCTGGTGCAATATTCCGCGCCATGATACCCGGCCTGTTTTTAATCAGACTTTATATTCTCTGATTATTCTGTTTCATCGAGCTTTGCCTGTAACTGTACTTTCACAGACACCTTTGTTGTCTTTTATTCTGTTTCGTATTATCTTCTTCTGCCATACATTCTTCTGTATGCCGCACCCGCGATTAACAGCGCTGCCGCCAGAAGCATTACCGCAAGAGTCGTTGCAATCGGCGTCTCATCTCCCGTAGATACGGAATCACTGCTTGTCGTCTCAGATTCGCCCGAAGCGGTCGTTGTGGTCTCTGTTGCTTCCTCCGTATCCGTTTCCGTTTCGGTCTCGATTTCTGTAGCAATCTCTGTCGCTGTCTCCGTCTCGGACTCGGTTGCAGTTGTCTCAGACTCCGTAGCAGTTGTCTCAGACTCCGTTTCGGTCGTTGACTTTTCCAGAACCGTCAATGTCGCATCGAGATCACCAGTCTCATAAGTCAGAGTCACGGTATGCGCACCCACGGAAAGCGTATTCATATAATCCTGCGTAAAGGTCAGGATCGTGGATCCGTGTGTAGCCGTGTAACTCGTCGCAGCTACTTCCTTTCCATCCACCTTCAAGCCTTTAAAATACTGAAGCTCACCGGAGCACTTGATAACTGCGCTGGTATCTTCACCCTTAGTAAAGGTATCATTGCTCGTAATATGCGGGATCAGAGCTACCGGTACTGTGATCGTCTCACTCGTCGAACTGTTTACGGCCTGTACATAGTTGATTGCTCCAGGGAGAATCTCCTGTCCGGACACCCACGCCCAGCCTGTCGGCAGCGTAATATCACTGAGATCATCCACATTCGTATCCAACTCAACATATCCGCTCATATCCAGAACTGTAAAGTTCGATGTCGCAGAAACCTCATTGTAATTATCCGTCGCCGCAAATACCGCTTTCACCGTGTAGCTTCCTGCTGTCGTCGGAACCGTCGTCGTGTAGGTGCTGTCATCAGCGCCCTGTACCTTATAGTAATAGGTCACATTGTCCGTACCGTTCGTCGCAGAGGTTGCGGCAGGCGCATTCGCCGTCTCGCCCGCTACCCAGCCCGTGATTGTCACAGAACCGGTACCGTCCGCCTTATTCACAGTCACCGTGATAGTCACATCATCCGCCGCATAATACTTGTCAGTCGCCGCCATGCTCACCTTGATCACAGCCGTGCCCGCTTTCAACGTCGCAGCAGTCGAATCACTGATTGAGAGTACATCCGTTCCGGACGTTACCGTATAGGTCGGCGTCCCGTCGCCAACCACTGTAAGACCAAGGTTGTCGGCTGAGAGAACGATCGAATGACCGTAGGTCACGGTCTGTGTCGAGGTTGCCGGGGTGATCGAAGCCGTTGCCTTTATAACTGTCACTCCAACCACATAATCGGTTGCTGCTTTATAATTTGCCGTCTCCGCCGCCGAAACCTTGATCTCCGCCGCGCCGGGCTCCAGAATCGTCACAAGACCATTCTCGTCCACGGACACCACCTGCGCATTTGCCACCACTTCATAGGTCAAAGTTGTCTCATCGTGGTTCAGCACAGTATCCAGTGTAAACGCCGAATCAGTCATGTACTTGTCGTAAGATAGGGAACCGGTAATCGCTGCCTCCGCCTTTTCTACTGTTACAGCAACCGTTGTCTTCGCACTCTTGAAATAATCTGTTTCTGCCGCGCTTACAGTGATCTCCGCAGTACCGGCACCTACGATAGTTACTTTACCAGTAGTGGAATCTACGGTTACCACGCTCGGATCAGATGATGTGTAGGACAGCACAGATTCCGTATTATCTGCTTTCACAGTAAGATCAAATTCCTCATCGCCATAAGTTTTCGTCACCGCGCCATCATTTTCAAATGTAACGGATGCCTTCTCTCCGACCACCGTGATCGTAATCTCAGTCTCATAGTAGGTATCTCCTTCTCCTACCCAAACCTTGATCACAGCAGTACCGATGCCGATAATCGTCACATTTCCTTTATTATCAACTTTGACTACCTCGGCACCTTCTGTAACCTTGTACTGAAGACCATCCTTATTATCGCTGTTCGTCTTCAATCCCAGATTGAAAGAAGAATCAGGATCGTATTCTTCGGTGTATTCCGTTACGGCTTCTGTACCATCAGATTGCATGATCTCCGCATCATTTTTGCCCTGAACATAGATCTGAATCCAAGTACTCTCCTCATAAGGATCTCTAGTTTCATCATCATAAGCATAAACTACAGTAATCTGAAGCCCGGTTTCCCCTTCTTCGAGACCTGTGATTGTGATAACACCGTCTTCTTCTGATACGTCAATAATATTGCTGTCGAAGGAGTCAAAATATTCACCAGTATCTTCGTCATACCATTGGAAACTGATAGACTCAAATTCTGCTGCCTTATCAATCGTTTCATCATTCTCATCAAGATAAGTCAGGCGAAGGATATCTTCCAGAGTAATCGTGGGATCCTCATCCTGCAAACTGATCGTATAGCTATCTTCAAGATCAAGATAATAATATCCACTATCTACTTCAATGTAAACCGTTTCTCCGTCCTCATTATCTGTGCCGCAGAGGATTTCTTTACCGTCCACCGTGACATAAGTATACAGGTCTGCCCAGCCTTCATAGATACCTGTTATCTCTGTGCCTGATTCTGTAGATTCTCCGATTTCTACCGCAACACTGTCCTCATCTGCCGAGTCATCGTAAACATCTCCTCGCTTTACTCCCACAGCTGTGATCGGCAGTTCCGTCACTTCACCTTCCGGATACTCCGTGCTGTATACGATCTGATATGCGTGTAGTGTAGTGGAGTCACCTTTCAAGATCCTCCATGTATCCGACTCCGCGTAATAAATGATATCTGCTTCCGTTGCAGAAAGGTAAAGCTCCGCATATGAGAATACATTATCCTCATCCTCATAATAAACCGTGGCGCACACAACGTAAGTATAATCGTCACTGGCAACTGTCAGGGTAAGGATATTGTCATCAAAAGACCATTCCGCACCATATTTAGAAGCGTCCTCCCAGTCTTCCTCCCCTTCGATATGAACATCATACTTCACGGTATAGCCATCCGGGAATTCGTAATCGTTCTTGTAAGACTCCTCCAGCGTAATGGTTGCCGCTTCGCCGACGATCAAGTTTGATGTTTCCTCGCCGTCATAGGCCGCTGTCAGGGAGGAGTCATAATTCAAATCTCCAAACTCGACACCGCAGCTGGCAATCTCATCATAATCCTCAGTTTCCTCGTTGTACAACATCACATGTACATCGACCCATGTCTGCCAGTTTCCTTTTCTGGTCAGCTGTGTATCACTGTCCTCCACCGCATTCCAGCAGCCATCGTCATAGCTTTCAATGACCATATAGCTGTATCCATCATCCAGATCAACGATTTCTTTCTGATTGTCGCCATTCGCATCTGTGTAATAATAGGTCAGCGTGTAGCTAATCTCATCAAGATCGTTCATATCCACGGTCTCGCCAAGAGCAAGGTCAACGGAATCAGCACTTAACGTATAATACCCGTCTAAATCCGTCACATTCACCCAGATCCAAGTATCTGCTACTATCTGTCCCTCCGCGTCTGTAATATAAGCATAGATATCCTGACCGCCCGAAGACACAGCTGTTACAATCAGCCTGGACGGATCGTCTTCACTGATCTCGACTGTGAAGATGTCAGTGTCAATCGAATCTGTATCAACATGTAATGTATACCCGTTCTTCTCATAATCCTCTACAGTCTCCTCACTGTAGTCCTCATCGTTACTTTCATAATAATTCAGATATGTTTCAATCTCTTTCGTGGCATTCGGGAGCATCTCTGATGTTTCATCCAGATATTCACCCCACATGGTATATTTACTTCCCTGCACATATACATAGAAGCTGCCGTTCTCTATATCACCTGTTACCGGATTTTCATAGGTATACGGTACCTCAATACCTGTGCCATCTGTAGAATTAAGGCCGGTGATGTCCAATCCTGTTCCACTCTCTGTGATTGAGATATACTCACTATAATCACTTAAAATAGCATACGTATCAACGTTTAGTGACAAAGTCACATTATCACCATACGGAATGTCATAACTTCTCACATAAGAATTGGGTTCCAGCTCCACATATCCTGTCTCATTGATGACCAGAACCAGATCACTCGGCAATTCATCTGTAGAATAATAAGGGATTACGACTTCAAACCAGATCTCATTATAGGCGATTTCAGCACCATCACCACCTCCATCACCATCATACCAGACAGTTGCAGCGACGCCAGCCCACCAGCCGTCATAATCCGTATTGTCGCTGTTTAACGTTAGAGTCGCAGACGTACCTTCACCCGAAATTTCAAGCAAACCTGTATCGTCATAAAGATCCCATGTCACAGTGTATCCGTCCGGAAGCGACTCATAACCTTCCGTCGCACTAAATGTCACCGTCTGAGGATATCCATAAACGATATAATCACCATAACCGCTCAAATACTCATCCGTCAGGCTCATGTCGATGCTGTATTCCAGCCCGTCAAACCAAATGCTCGTACCTGCAAGTCCACTATCCGAATCTTCAGGATCAGCGTAAGCAGAAACATAGGCGTACGTCCCATCTGTATGAATGCGCTTTGTCAATACCAGACCATCACAGGAGTCAAAGCAATAGTCCTCAAAATCATCCACTACAAGAGTATATTCATCTTCAGAAACTGCTGTTGTGCTCACCTCCCCATTTTCATCAGATACATAATAGAGGGTGAAGCCACATTCTGTCAGATTATAGTCCTCACCAAGCGGAACATAAATTCCGTCCGATGTGTCAGCTGTCAGATAGTAATAGCCGCTGTCTGAAACATAAAAATCCAGATTTTCTCTTATTACCTGCGTTCCGTCAATGTAAACACGAATCGTGATTCGTGCATCGCCCTCTTCCTTTCCAGTGACAGCAAGGGCTACGCCATAGCCATCTTCATCAGCTGCATCAGAAACAGATATGGCCTCAGTGTCATAGTTCAGCGTATAGATGAAATCATTGAATTCAAGAGTCTCATCCTCCCACCAGCCATCATCGCCATCCTCATAATAATAATGATGTCCCACATAAACAGTCGCGGAAACAGTTTCACCAACCAGCAGCTGGTTCGTGCCGTTCGGCCAGCTAACGTCCAGCCACCAGGACTCAGAATCCTCATCCTCGCCATTTTCCTCTTCTTCCTCGTCCACCGCGCTCACGCTGCCATCCAGATCCAGACCGGCCAGCGAGATGCCGGCGTTCACGTCTTCGATGGTCTCGGTTTCGGTCTCGTCTTCGGACTCTCCTTCCGCTTCAGAAACAGCTTCCGTCGCCGCTTCCGTACTGCCGTCGACCGTACCTTCCGCAACATCCCCGGTCGTGCTCTCCGTCACCGCTTCCGTCATGCCTTCCGTCACTGCCTCTGCGACATCGGCTGATTCATCCGCGTCCGTACTATCAGCATCAGGTGTCTCGGCGTCGTTATCCGCGGTTTCCGCAGAAGCCGATACAGTCTCCCCTGTTGCTGCCTCAGACTCCTCACTGACCGCTTCGGCTGCTTCAGCAGCTTCCGTCGTCAGCTCGGTTTCCTCTGCCGTGACGGGGCTTCCGATCGTGCTCACCTGTGAGCAGACCAGAACGGTCGCAAGCAGAAGCGCCGTTAACCTCTTTTTGTTCTTCATAGAAAAGCCTCCTTATTCATGTCATGTTTTACGCAAAGTTCTGACATCTACCGCGATTCTATCACCTTTCGTTTTTCCAATGGTGTCCTAAAAAAAGACTTCGTAAATTATTTTCGAAGTGTCCCAAAAAAAGATTTGTTGTGTCCTAAAAAAAGACTTTTTTTAAGAGTTTCCAAAAGGTTTGTCAGTTTTTATCGAACTATGATATACTTAAGAAAATCAGCGAATATAATTTGAACATCAGGAGGGGTTGCTTTGTCGAAGCAGAATAAAAAAGACATCACAACATCCCAGCTTCTTTCTATCATCAAAAGATCAAATGACTTTTCTGAAGTGACCGGGACATATCACGATCAGGAGGAAGAACCTCTCTTCTGCCATTTTCTGTACGCTACGATGCAAAAGCACGACAAGGCGCCGACGGATGTGATCATGGAGAGCGGCATCGAGCGATCCTATTTTTATCACGTATTAAGCGGACAGAAGACACCCGGCCGCAATATTGTGCTGCGTATCAGTCTGTGCCTTTCTGCGACACTTACCGAGACGAACCAGCTGCTGCGGCTCGCCCGGCAGGGCGTATTGTATCCAAAGGTTAAAAGGGATGCGGCGATTATTTTCGCGATTGAGAAGAAATACACTATGCAGCAGGCGAATGACCTGCTGATTCAGGAGGGCGAGCTGCCCCTGTATAAAGAGAATCGGGGGGGGGGAATGAGAGGCCATGAATCAGCGGTCGGATGACGTGCCGTTTTCGCTTCCTGACGATCTGGCGGCGGTCTATGAAGTAAAATCCTGTCTGAAATATTCTGTGCAGGCCGGTACCGGCACTTACCTGCTCCGCAAAAGAGGGACAGGCGGCCTCTACCTTTTAAAGACGGCTTCAGATCCTGAATATGCGGCACAGCTTATCAATGAACAGAAGATTCTGAATACCATCCATGCTTCGGAGAATTCCAGCTATCCGAAGCTTTTTCCGGTTGCTGTTTTTCTGGAAAAATACCCCCCTGACGGTGAGATTTTTTACATTCGTACTTATATAGAAGGGAAAACTCTGGAGGAGCTGTGCGAGACCAATTATGAAAAGCCGGGGATTCCTCTGATGCAGGCTCTCGACTATATGATCTCCCTGACCGACCTTCTGCGTTTTCTGCACTCCATGACTCCGCCTTTGATTCACCGGGACATCAAGCCGCAAAACATCATCGTGGACACGGACGGCAGATGTCACTATATTGATCTTGGCATTTCCCGTTTTTATCAGCCGGATAAGCGCAGCGATACGCTTGTAATGGGAACTCAGCTGACCGCGCCGCCGGAACAGTTCGGCTACAGACAGAGCGACACGAGAAGCGACCTGTATTCGCTCGGACTCATGCTCCTCTATTGTCTGACCGGAGAATACACGCCGAACGATGTTCTGCTTTCTGAACTTGATGAGCCGATCGCCGCCATCATCCGTCACTCGACAATGTTTGACCCCGACCAGCGCTACCAGAGTGCAGACGAGCTGCTGGCTGATCTGTTGGCTGTGCGTTTTCCGCAGCTCTACCCGGCCGGAGAGGTCTGTACAGCAGAGATCTCCGAAACTGCAGATGTCCCGGACGCTGCCGACATTCCTGATGCTTCTGATATTTCAAGCAGTTCCGGTGTTTTAGGTGGTTCTGATGTTTCCGGTGCTTCCAATGTTTTCAGCGGTTCCGATGTTTCCGGCGGCTCCGGTGCTTCGGGCAGTTCCGGTGTTTTGGGCGGTTCTGATGTTTCCGGTGCTTCGGGCGGTTTTGATATCTCAAGTGTTTCAGATATTTCAGACATTTCAGATATTTCGGGTGTTTCTAGCGTTTCAGGCGCTTCAGCCGCCCCAAGGCATTTTGCATTTTTGCGGATTCTGACCGTCGTTTTTGCGGGCATCCTTATTCTCGCGACAGCCATCTGGATGAATCGGAGGACTTTCTACTCTCTTTTTAGCGAAAATGCTTCCGGCAATTCATCCGAATCCGATATCACATCCGAATCCGGCAGCGATAACTCTGATTCTTCGAACACAATTTACACGTTCACCGAGCCGCTGATTGAAGAAGCAGTGCGTTCCCAGCTTGGGATCAGTGAAGAGGAATCTATCACAGAGAAAGATCTGGAGCAGATTGTATCTCTGCATATTTTCGGACTTCAGATTTATTCAGATGATGAGGAATTCTGGTTTCAGGGGAATTATCCTTATGCCTATGATGATGAAACGCGGGAATCCGGGCTCTATGAACGGACGGGCACGATCTCATCCCTGGAAGATATCAAGCACATGCCAAACCTCCACACGCTCTGTCTCTACCGACAGCAGATCAAGGATATTTCTGTCCTTGCGGACTCTGGTCTGGCGATCACGGAGCTTGGGCTTGGCTATAATCCGCTGACGGATCTGTCGCCTCTTTCGGAGAACGCGGATATCGAAGCTCTTAATCTGGCCGGACTGGAGATATCAGACGTTTCCGTAATCTCTACACTTGGCAATCTGAAAAGTCTCAACATCAGCTCGACCAATATCCGCTCACTGGCCGGGCTGGAGAACTGCGCCATTGAGGAGTTGAACATCTACGATCTGGATCTGGCTGATTATTCCCAATTGTCCTCATTGGAGCACCTGACCTCATTGGAAATCAACCATCTTTCAAATGCCATAATCTCCGCCGTGAGTGAGACCTCATTGACCTCACTCTTCGTCCATTCAGCAAATGGCATTCCAATCAGTCAGCTTTCTGAAGTCTCTACGCTGGAATCCCTCGGCGTGGTCGTAGGAAATATGGATGAGGTCTCTCTGGACTCAATTGACCTGCCCGCCATGTGGAATCTCGACATCAAGGATGCGACCATCCCCGATTTTACCGGCCTGTCCTCACTGGAATCGCTGACTTCGCTGAAAATCTACGCAAGCACCTGCCTGAGCTACGATGGACTCACCGATATTCCGAATTTGCATATCATCACCTGCACCGAAGAGCAGGCCAAGGCCATTCGTGCGCAGTATCCGGATGCGGATTACTATTATGCGTATTGAGCCAGCCTGGCTTTCACCGATGGATACCGATCCAGATCGGTGTGCGGCAACGCAGAAGCCGCTGACATTTTTTCCAGAAAATCCTCCACCGCGCCAAACTGGACATAGGTCATCAGGTCAAGAATTTCCGGTAATTCATCAGCAATAGAGCGGTCAAGTAAAAGCTTCCGTGCGCCCTCCAGCGATGTATTTCCCACCGCGTGAATCCGCGACGGATCTACGTCCGGATACATCCCGATATTGACTGCGGAATTCACATCTACGTGTGAGCCGAACGCGCCTGCCATATAAAAATCTCCAACATCATCCAGGCTCATTCCGGTCTCTGAGAGCAGATATTCCATCATCGTGTAAGCGGCCGCCTTTGTGCGGATGAATTCGTGAATATCACTCTGGTAAAAGTAAAGATCGGGCGCGTACCGAAACGCGTATTCGCCATCCCGCCCGGCCGCATCGCCGCCGCATCCCACGTTTTCTGCAGCACACTCTGCTCCGTCATCCGGAGAATCTTCGGTACCCGCACACCACACGACCGCGTCCGATGCCTCCGGTACCAGTTTGCCCCGCAGGTCAAGTATCCCATGCAGAAACAACTCCGAAATCAAGTCAATAATCCCGGAGCCACAGATGCCCTCTGGCCTGCCGCCGCCAATCACATCTGTGACGACACTGTACTGTTTTTCCGCCGCGCCTTCCTTTACTTTTATCCGAACCAATTCCGAAGCGTCTCTGTCCATAGCTCCTTCTGCGTTGTCGGCCGTTTCGGCCAGCCTCACATGCTGCACCGCACCCTCTGCGGCACGCATGCCAGTCTTCACAACACCGCCTTCCAGAGCCGGGCCCGCGGCACCGGCGCCGCAGAGTAAAAACTCCCGGTTCCCGACGACCAGCTCGCCGTTCGTTCCCACATCAAAAAACAGAGAAATCGTATCCTTACGGTATATATCGGTCGCCACCATCCCGCTGATAATATCGCCGCCCAGATAGTTGGCTTTCCCGGGATAGCAAAAAACATAGCCCGGTATCGGAATCCCAAGCTCTTTTGCCGACAGGAATCCCGGCTGATCCGCCTGCACGGCATATGGCGTAGAAAAAACGCAGAACGCATCCATTCCAAGCAAAAAATGTATCATCGTGGTATTGCCTGCCACGACCATGGAGATGCAGCGACCTGGACGGTTCCCGTCACTGTCTTCTTCAGCGGCATTTGTTTCTAAAGTATCGGAAGACGTCCTTAGAGGAATCCCTGTCCTCTCCTCCAGCTTCTCCATCAGCGCAACAATTGTCTCCACCGTTGTGCGCCGGATCTCCTCCAGACGCTCCGGCTGATCCTTGCTGTAAAAAATCCGCGTCAGGATGTCCTCACCGAATGCAATCTGCCGATTATAGGCACTCTCCTGCGCCATCACTTCACCACTCTCACAGTCCACCAGCTGCATCACCACCGTCGTGCTCCCCAGATCCACCGCAAGTCCGTAATGCTCATGGCTGGTATCTCCCGCCTCCAGCGCCACTGCCCGCCAGCAGGAGCCATCCCACGCTAGTGAAACGGTCAGATTCCAGTCGGCATCCTCACAGAACGGGTGCAGTGTGCGCAGAATGCGCAACGGAATCATTGTTTTTTCACAATCATCCACACTACAGCCATTCATAAATACTGAACAATCTGCCTCATCAGCTCCCATAGCCAATCCTGTCTCTGACTTTGTCTCCCCGGTATGTTTAAAAAATCCAGCGTCTTTTGATTTTTTAGCTATTCCAGTATTTATACCGACTTCAATCGCATCCAGAATACGCCGCTGCGCAGAACGGTTGTCCTCCTCCGTCGGCGGCGTCAGTTCCAGATATAGTTTTCGTGTAATTCCGCGTATCTTATCATTCATAATATATCCACACTCTTAATGCTCTGACAATTTTCTCTAATTCGATTCTCTGTATTTACAAAGAAATCTTTCTCTCCAGCGCAAGCCCCACAAGCAGCAGGATTGGAAATACAATCCCCGCCAGAATACCCAGATTCAGCTGACCGCCGAACCGTTCCGCCATCATGCCGACAAAAGTCGGCCCGCTGCTGCAGCCGACGTCGCCTGCGAGAGCAAAAAGCGCAAACATCGCCGTCCCGCCTTTGGGAATTCCTTTCGAGCCGAGGCTGAATGTGCCAGGCCATAAAATACCGACCGAAAGGCCGCAGAGGGCACATCCCAGAAATCCCAGAATTGGCAGAGCCGACAAGCCAATGATCAGATAGCTGCACAGACAGAGCAGGCCGCTCATCCACATAAACTTCTTCAGGTCAATCTTTTCGCTGAATTTCCCGTAAAACAACCGGGCGCTGCCCATGGTCACGGCAAACAGCAGCGGACCGGCCAGATCGCCGACCGTTTTTGACACCTTCAGGCCGCTCTCCGCATAGGCGCTCGCCCACTGGCTCACCGCCTGCTCGCAGGCACCCGCACAGGCCATCAGCAGCATAAAAATCCAGAAAGCGCCCATCGACGCCAGCTGACGGATGCTGCAGCCCTCTTCACCTTCTTCAAGCAGAGAGCCGATCGGTACCCGTGCAAAGAAAATCCCGTTTAGGATCGGTACGATTGCCCAGATCAGCGCCAGTATTTTCCAGTTTGAAATCCCAAATACAGCAAAAAACAGACTGGAAAGCAGGACAACCCCGACATGTCCCCAGCAGTAAAACGAGTGCAGCAGGCTCATTGCTTTTGCTTTCTCATCCCCCGGACAGGCCTCCATGATCGGACTTACCAGCACCTCCAGAAGCCCGCCGCCTATCGCATAGACGACCACAGCGATGCAAAGCCCCGCATACGCATTCGGCAGCAGATCTGGCAAAATCGTGAGCAGAATCAGCCCCACTGCTGAAAAAACATGCGCGCCGATCACACAAGGGCGATAACCGATCTGATCCGCAAACTTCGCAGAGAGCAGGTCAATCAGCAGCTGCACACCAAAATTCAGTCCGGTCAAAAGTGCGATCTTGTCCAGCGTAATCCCATACTGCGACTGAAACGTCAGAAAGAGCAGCGGCGCAAAATTGTTGATGATCGCCTGCACGACATAGCCGGTAAAGCAGGCGTAAACCGTGTGTTTATAAGTGAATTTCATACATTTTTTCTCCGATCTGATATAGTTTGTCCCATCGTAGAATTTATCCTGGTTGTAGAGTTTATCTTATCGTAGAGTTTATCCATCGTAGAGTTTGTCCTATCGCATAGAAACTGAAAATTGCGATTTCAGTGCGATGGCCTTTTGAGAGTTTTCAGATAAGCTTTACGTTCCGGAAGAATCCGATAGCTCTCCACCGCTTTCTGAATCGTCTTATTATGTGTCCACGTATCGAGCTTGTTTTCTTCCAGAAATGGCAGGATCGCATCATACTGCTTTGCCAGAGCCGTTGCAAAATACCACGCAACCATCATGCTGATATAATAATCCCTGTCAGAAGGAATTGCCGCCACTTGCTCCGCATAGTTTACCTCAAACCGGTCATCGAGGAAATAGCGCATCAGCATGCCAATTCCAAAGCGTACCGTATAAATATGAGAAGAATCCAGCCAACGCTTTATATAAGGAAGCAATTTCTCCGGTTCCCTTTTCAATACTCCCGGAGAAAGCTGATCGCAGGTCGCCCAGTTATCAATATAAGGCAAAAAACGTTCCAATTCCGCAAGGCATACGGAAAAATCCTTTTCCTCTGCAATCAGAAATGCATGCAGCTGATTCTCTTCAAAATAAAAATGCGGCAGCTCTTTCATAAACTCCTCAATCTTTCTTACTGCCGCCAGCTTTTTCGCCAACGCACGAAGCTCCGGCGTCCGTACGCCGATAAATCGTTCGCGAGAAAGCGTCGGCGTCAGATTACTCTGAAAATCCGCATATTTGATATCCTGAAGCTCAAAAAGCCGTTCCTGTATCGGTGTCATTTCTGCTCCCAATTATCATTATTATATCCACTCAGATTCATTACAAGCACCTCTATCTATTACTTAAACAGTTTCCTTATAATCCCATTTTAGGCTCCTATATGCCGGTTTACTTCCAGCTTATCCAGAATTCCATTTGCGGTAACTCCTGGGTGCGTGACGTAAATCCTGCAGATCTCCTCCACAAAAGATTCCTCTAAATTCAGTTCTCCTGCAATCTGCGAAATGGTCTTTCCCTTGTTCATTCTTTTTAAGATTCCAGAGATCAGAAGAAGAAGCGCTCCCGATGACAATTCCATCGGATCACTGCATCCTCCGGAGCGGTGCGTATCAGCCGCGGCGATCGTATTCTCATTCCTTCCGGCAGACTCATCTTCTACTCCAATCCTGATTTTCTCTATCTGCCAGCGTTTTCCTTCAATTTGCAGTACAGCCATTGACAATTCCGAACGAAAACGTCTCCGCCCGCAGGCACCCGGATTCAGCCACAATCGCTCCCCTACTGTTTCTGCCTGAAATTTATGAGTATGTCCGGAAATAATAATATCACACTTCTCCGGAATCACCGCCTTCTTCCTGTTATGTACTACAAAAATACGTACCTGCTCAAGTTCCAATTCCAGTATATCCGGAATCCGCATTGCCCATTCTCCATCCGCATTGCCGCGCACCAAATAAAAGTGAGCATCCTTTTTCAGATTGGCTTTGATCCGATCCACGATCTCCGGTTTGCTGACATCTCCGGCATGGATCACCGCATCGGCCAGACGAATCTGCTCAAGGACTTCCTCCCGCAGCACATCATGCGTATCGGAAAGTACTGCAATTCGCATCTCTTCTCCTCTCACTCTCCACATTTACATGTATAGAATAATATAAAGTGCTAACTAAAGCAGATTCTAACTGTTCAATACCTTCACAGTTACGACGAATTTACTATAGCTCGAGTTGGTGCCTGTATTTTCCGCCTCAAAGCCCTACAATCCGTAAATGTCATTCAATAACGATATCCCTGTTTTTGTCCGAAAAACTCTGTCGCGAAACCGCATAATCTGCTCCCTGCATGCCTGACTCTCGTCCGCGTTCACAAGAAAGTCCGCCTCAAGCAATATCTGATAATCCAGCCCATCTACTTGATCCAGTGTATGATGATGACCGACCAGGAAGCAGATTCGCTCCAACTGCTCATTTGGCAATCCCATTTCCTCATAAAATGCCCTTGCCATCGACGGTCCTTCCAGTTCCTGATGGGGACCATCCGCATCGCCGTATTTCTCCCTGCAGAGCGGACAGGCGATGTCATGTACGATGACCGCGAGTTCCAGTGTCTCCTGTGTATACGCATCCAGATGTTCCAGTTCACCGATTGTCTTTGCAAACGCCCACACCTTCTGGAAATGGTTGATATCATGATGGCTCTTCTGACCGGATTCCTGTGCGTAAAACTGAATCATTTTAGTCATAGCTGCTGATACAGACATTCTGATTCTCCTCTCCCATATGAATGTCGCTTCATTTAGCCTTCGCGTTGCATTTTTACTTTATAGGAACGAATCTTCCTGTAAAGTAAAATACTCTGTCCTATTCTAAATGATAGACAAAAAAACCGCAACCCCTGTTTTCAGGGATTGCGGTACAAATCTTAATATATAGCTCTACAGTCTCGATTACTCGATAATCGTAGCAACACGGCCTGAACCAACCGTACGGCCGCCCTCACGGATAGCGAACGTAAGACCCTGCTCCATAGCGATCGGGTGGATCAGCTCGATGGTCATCTCAACGTTGTCGCCAGGCATGCACATCTCTGTGCCTTCCGGAAGGTTGATAACGCCTGTTACGTCAGTTGTTCTGAAATAGAACTGCGGACGATAGTTGTTGAAGAACGGCGTATGACGGCCACCCTCATCCTTGGTCAGAACGTATACCTGAGCGGTAAACTTGGTGTGGCACTTGATGCTACCCGGCTTAACCAGAACCTGGCCACGCTCGATATCTGTTCTTCTGATACCACGAAGCAGAGCACCAATGTTATCACCAGCCTGAGCATAGTCAAGCAGCTTACGGAACATCTCGATACCGGTAACAGTTGTCTTCTGGATCTCTTCCTTGATACCAACGATCTCAACTTCCTCGTTCAGCTTCAGAGTACCACGCTCTACACGGCCTGTAGCAACCGTACCACGGCCTGTGATGGTGAATACGTCCTCAACCGGCATAAGGAACGGCTGATCGGTAGCACGCTGCGGATCCGGAACCCAGCTGTCAACAGCATCCATAAGCTCCATAATCTTGTCGCCCCACTCTCCGTCCGGCTCTTCCAGAGCCTTCAGAGCAGAACCCTGAATGATCGGCGTGTCATCGCCCGGGAACTCATACTCGTTGAGCAGCTCACGAATCTCCATGTCTACCAGCTCAAGAAGCTCCTCATCGTCAACCATATCGCACTTGTTCATGAATACTACGATATACGGAACGCCTACCTGACGGGACAGAAGGATGTGCTCCTTGGTCTGAGCCATAACACCATCTGTAGCAGCCACTACGAGGATAGCGCCGTCCATCTGTGCAGCACCGGTGATCATGTTCTTTACATAGTCAGCGTGGCCTGGGCAGTCAACGTGTGCGTAGTGTCTGTTGTTGGTCTCATACTCAACGTGAGCAGTAGAAATCGTGATACCACGCTCTCTCTCTTCCGGAGCCTTGTCGATGTTGTCAAAGCTTGTCTCTACGTTACCAGCAACTCTGTGGGAAAGAACCTTTGTGATAGCCGCTGTCAGAGTAGTCTTACCATGGTCTACGTGACCGATGGTACCGATGTTACAATGCGGTTTCGTTCTTTCAAATTTAGCCTTTGCCATTGTGATTTTCCTCCTTCAATACAATGCTTCTAAAAACGCTGCTCTGATTATATTTCAAAACGTGCGTCTTTTCAAGTTTTTTTTGCAAATATTATTACTTTTATTGCCATCCGCCGCGGCTCTCCCGCGGCAAATGGCTCATTTTACAAATCCATTACTTTGAATAAAGGTTTGCCTTGCGGATGTCTTACTTTGACTTCTCGCTTAAGACTTTCTCCTGTACGGACTTCGGTACCTGCTCGTAACGTTCGAAGAACATCGAGTAGTTACCACGGCCCTGAGTCTTGGAACGAAGGTCTGTGGAGTAGCCGAACATCTCTGCCAGCGGTACAAAGCCTCTGACAATCTTGCCGCCTCCAAGGTCATCCATGCCCTCGATACGTCCGCGGCGGGAGTTGATGTCGCCAATGACGTCACCCATGTATTCCTCAGGCATCGTCACTTCGACTCTCATGATCGGCTCAAGCAGTACCGGATTGCCCTGTCTCATCGCATCCTTGAACGCCAGGGAACCGGCGATGTGGAATGCCATCTCACTGGAGTCGACCTCATGGAACGAACCATCATAGACATTCGCGTGCACACCGAGTACCGGGAACCCGCCGAGGATACCGGCCTTTGCCGCTTCCTCAATACCTTCTCCGACTGCCGGGATATATTCCTTCGGAATCGCGCCGCCGACAACCGTCGACTCGAATTCAAAGGTCTTCTCTCCGTTCGGATCCATCGGTGTGAAGATAACCTTACAGTGTCCGTACTGTCCGCGTCCGCCGGACTGCTTCGCGTACTTGCTGTCCACCGTAACCTCTTTTGTAAAGGTCTCCTTATAGGCAACCTGCGGAGCGCCGACATTCGCCTCAACCTTGAACTCACGAAGCAGACGGTCTACGATGATCTCCAGATGAAGCTCGCCCATACCGGCGATGATCGTCTGTCCGGTCTCTGTATTCGTATGAGCACGGAAGGTCGGGTCTTCCTCAGCCAGCTTTGCGAGCGCCTCGCCCATCTTGCCCTGACCGGCCTTGGTCTTCGGCTCGATCGCCAGCTCGATAACCGGCTCCGGGAACTCCATGGACTCGAGGATTACCGGATGCTGCTCATCACAAATCGTATCACCGGTCGTCGTCAGCTTGAAGCCAACCGCCGCAGCGATATCTCCGGAATATACCTTAGTCAGCTCAGCACGCTTGTTTGCATGCATCTGCAGGATACGTCCCACACGCTCTTTTTTGCCCTTCGTCGCATTCAGTACATAAGAACCGGAGTTCATCGTACCGGAGTATACGCGGAAGAATGCAAGCTTTCCTACAAACGGATCCGCCATGATCTTGAATGCCAGAGCGGAGAACGGTTCATCGTCGGATGAATGTCTCACAACTTCGTTGCCGTCCAGATCCGTGCCCTTGATCGGCGGGATATCTGTCGGTGCCGGCATATACTCAATCACAGCGTCCAGCATCTTCTGTACGCCCTTGTTGCGATAAGCGCTTCCGCAGCACACCGGAACCGCAGTGCACTCACAGGTCGCTTTCCGAAGCGCGGCTTTCATCTGCTCTGTAGTCGGCTCTTCGCCTTCCAGATACATCATGGTAAGATCGTCATCCAGTTCGCAGACCTTCTCGACCAGTTCAGCGCGGTAAAGCTCCGCATCCTCAGCCATATCCTCCGGAATGTCTGTGATCGTGATATCCTCACCCTTATCGTCATTGTAGATGTAAGCCTTCATCTCAAACAGGTCAATAATGCCCTTGAATTCATCCTCTTTGCCAATCGGCAGCTGAAGGATGATGGCATTCTTGCCCAGTCTGGTGCGGATCTGTTCTACAGCGCCGTAGAAATCCGCTCCCATGATATCCATCTTATTAATAAATGCCATACGAGGAACATTGTAGGTATCCGCCTGACGCCATACATTCTCTGACTGCGGCTCTACGCCTCCCTTTGCGCAGAAGACGCCGACAGCGCCGTCCAGTACACGAAGAGAACGCTCAACCTCTACAGTAAAGTCCACATGACCTGGAGTATCAATGATATTGATACGATGCTCCAGAGCGCCAGCCTTCGGCTTGCAGTTTTCCTGCAGCGTCCAGTGGCAGGTGGTAGCGGCTGAAGTGATAGTAATACCTCTTTCCTGTTCCTGCTCCATCCAGTCCATTGTAGCGGTACCTTCATGTGTATCACCGATCTTATAATTCACACCGGTGTAATACAGAATACGTTCGGTCAATGTAGTCTTACCCGCATCGATATGAGCCATGATACCGATATTTCTGGTTCTCTCTAATGGATATTCTCTACCAGCCAAAATTTTTTCCTCCTCATCAGACAGCAGCATACCTTATGCCGCTTTCTGTTTTAGAACCTGTAGTGTGCAAAAGCCTTGTTCGCTTCTGCCATCTTGTGCATATCTTCTTTTCTCTTAACAGATGCACCGGTATTGTTCGCCGCATCCATCAGTTCATTCGCCAGACGATCCTGCATGGTCTTCTCGCCTCTCTTACGGGAAAACATGGTAATCCAGCGAAGTGCCAGAGCCTGACGACGATCCGGTCTTACCTCGATCGGCACCTGATAAGTAGCACCGCCGACACGTCTCGCCTTTACCTCCAGAACCGGCATAACGTTGTTCATAGCCGCTTCAAAGGTCTCGATCGCCGGTTTCCCGGTCTTCTCTTCGATCTTTTCAAATGCTCCGTACACAATTTTCTGGGCAACACCCTTCTTGCCGTCCAGCATGATGTTGTTGATCAGCTTGGTAACGACTTTACTTCCGTAAATCGGGTCTGCCAATACGTCCCTCTTCTGAATATGTCCTTTCCGTGGCACGCTTCTTCCCTCCTTAATTAAACATTAAATCACAGGTACTCACGATTGTTTCTCTCCGTGTTCATGCTTGGACTTCTATATTAACCTGCAACCACCTGGTAATACGAACTCCGCATCTGGTGAAACAAAAATCTGTTTTCATGTGATACTAAGGTAAATCTTTGAAACCGGTATTATTTCTTAGCTTCTTTCGGTCTCTTGGCACCGTACTTGGAACGGGCCTGACGTCTCTTGGCAACACCGGCGGTATCAAGCGTACCTCTTACGATGTGGTATCTGGTACCCGGAAGGTCCTTGACTCTTCCTCCACGGATCAGCACAACGCTGTGCTCCTGAAGGTTGTGTCCCTCGCCCGGAATATAGCTGGTCACCTCGATACCGTTGGACAGACGTACTCTGGCGATCTTACGAAGCGCAGAGTTCGGCTTCTTCGGCGTAGCGGTCTTCACAGCAGTGCATACACCTCTCTTCTGCGGAGAAGACGTGTTGGTCTGCTTCTTCTGAAGAGAATTGTATCCTTTCTGAAGTGCCGGCGCGGTCGACTTCTTGACCGATGTCTGTCTGCCTTTTCTGACTAACTGGTTGAATGTTGGCATTCTCCCTTCACCTCCTGATAAAATTCGTTTTACACGGGTCGGCCGCTTATTCATCTGATAAAAATGCGGCCATGGTTGCCTGGAAATATGCGCAAAAAAAACAACATGCATTCACGCACTGCTCCATTATACGAAAGCAGTATTTTCTTGTCAAGAGATTTTTTTATTTCTTAGATTTTCTTAGAATTTCATAAAGTGGGTGGACACTTTCGCCTCATAATGCTAAAATGTCGGTGGTCATCGACTAATGTCCTTTCCTATAAGAACGAGGTTTTTCGTTTCCTTATATTCTATAATGAAGAATCAGAGGTGATTGAATTGCTAGTTAAAATGTTAAAGCCTTTGTCTTTTATACCTGCAATCCTGTTGATGTATATGATTTTCTGCTTCTCCGCTCAGGACGGTGAGACTTCCTCCAACCTGAGTTATCAGGTCAGCTACACGATGGTAGAAGCCGGTAATGTGATCCTTGATGCAGATCTGCAACCTTCCGAAGTCTCCGCTCTGGCGACACGTTTTAACGGTGTAGTGCGGAAGCTTGCCCATATGTCAGAATACTTTGCGCTTGCTATTGCAGTATCGTTTCCTCTTTATGTTTACGGACTCCACGGGCTGCCGCTCATGTTCGCAGCAGGACTTTTCTGCGTTCTGTTTGCCTGCGGAGATGAATATCATCAGTCCTTCGTAAATGACCGCGGACCATCCGTCCGTGACGTTCTGATTGATTCGTTTGGCGTTTTCTGGGGAATCATCCTTGTTCGTATCATCGGGTGGACCGGCCGACATACCATTTTCCGGCCTTTCAATAAAAAAAAGAAGCGTGGCAGGGAAGAGGCAGCTTCCGGGTGGGAATCTGCGTCAAATCCTTATATGAATGCCCCGCAGGGATATCAAAGCGCACAGTCAACAGCAGGATACAGCACTTACAATTCACCGGGTAACGCAGGATACAACACTTATAACCCACAGGCGGCTGGATCCTACAATCCTCAGGCATCCTATCCGCATGGTTCACAGCCACCGCAGACCAAGAAAAAGAAAAGAACAAATCATTCCGATAGCCTTTCCGAAGATATGTCTTTAAAAAATCTGATCCAGAATCTCAGAGATGGCAACGATGAATAATGTTTAAAAAACGACCCGCAGGAACCGGGTCGTTTTTTACTTCATTAATTATATCATTTCTTTTTCGAATTCTTACTCTGATTCATTGTTCTCAGAGTCTTCCGCTTCCGTCACGTCGGACCCAGCCTCTCCTGCTCCAATCCCATCCATGTTGCTTTCCGCAGTCTCCGCTGTAGCCTCCTCAGATTCGGTTTCATCCGCCCCCGCATTCTCTGACGCGGCTTCTTCAATCAATTCTTCGAACGACATCTCCTGCGTCGCATCGATGGGCGTCTCGTCCTCATCATCGTATTCTTCCAGAAGCATCTGTTCATATTCATGGTCATCTGTCCCGGTCGTGTCGATCTCAACATTGCGATACCGTTTCATGCCGGTACCAGCCGGAATCAGCTTACCAATAATGACATTCTCCTTCAGGCCGACAAGCGGGTCCTTCTTCCCTTTGATGGCCGCCTCGGTCAGTACCTTTGTCGTCTCCTGGAAGGAGGCCGCCGACAGGAATGAATTCGTCGCCAGAGAAGCTTTCGTGATACCGAGCATAATGCGCTTGCCATCAGCCGGCTCTTTTCCTTCTTTGATCATCCGGGCATTGGTATCCTCATAATCCAGAATATCCACAAGGCTGCCCGGCAGGAAATCCGTATCTCCATTGGTCTCAATGCGGATCTTCTTCAGCATCTGACGCACGATCACTTCGATATGCTTATCGTTGATCTCTACGCCCTGAAGCCGGTATACACGCTGTACTTCACGGAGCATATAATCCTGCACCGCATCCACACCTTTGATCTTCAGGATGTCATGCGGGTTCACACTACCCTCGGTCAGCTCATCGCCGGCTTCCAGATGTGTGCCATCCACCGGTTTGATCCTCGATCCGTATGGAATCAGGTACGTCTTGGACTCTCCTGTCTCCTCATTGGTCACCACAATCTCGCGCTTCTTCTTGGTGTCGCGCAAAGTCGCCAGACCTGCTATCTCAGTGATAATCGCAAGTCCTTTCGGCTTTCTTGCCTCAAAAAGCTCCTCTACACGCGGAAGACCCTGCGTGATATCACCACCGGCAACACCACCGGTATGGAAGGTACGCATCGTCAGCTGTGTACCCGGCTCACCGATTGACTGTGCAGCGATAATACCAACAGACTCGCCTACCTGTACCGGCTCACCAGTCGCCATGTTCGCACCATAGCACTTGGAGCAGATCCCAATATGAGAACGGCAGGTCAGAATCGAACGGATCTTGATCTTCTCAAACGGCTTGCCTTCTGCATCCACACCCTCTTTCATGATGCGTGCCGCGCGTCTCGGCGTGATCATGTGGTTTGCCTTCACGATGATCTCTCCGTCTTTGTCACAGATATCCTCGCAGGAAAAACGCCCCGTGATACGCTCCTGAATATTCTCGATCTCTTCTTTTCCATCCGAGAATGTACTTACATACATACCCGGGATATCGTCAAGTCCTTCGCTGCAGTCCGTCTCGCGGACGATCAGATCCTGAGAAACATCTACCAGACGTCTGGTCAGATAACCAGAGTCAGCGGTACGAAGAGCGGTATCAGAAAGTCCTTTACGTGCTCCATGTGCGGACATGAAGTACTCCAGAACGTCCAGACCTTCACGGAAGTTTGACTTGATAGGCAGCTCGATCGTGTGACCGGTCGTATCCGCCATCAAGCCTCGCATACCGGCAAGCTGTTTGATCTGCTTGTTGGAACCACGGGCTCCGGAATCCGCCATCATGAAAATGTTGTTGTACTTATCAAGTCCGTCGAGCAGCTCTTTCGTCAGCTGATCGTCCGTGTCCTTCCAGGTCTCTACAACCTCTTTATAACGCTCCTCATCCGTGATCAGTCCACGCTTGTAGTTCCGTGTAATCCGGTCTACTGTATCCTGCGCGTTTTTGATCATCTCCGGCTTCTTCGGAGGCACTGTCATATCCGAGATAGATACCGTCATAGCAGCCTGCGTCGAATACTTGTAGCCCATTGACTTGATGTCGTCAAGCACCTCCGCAGTCCTTGTCGAGCCATGAATATCGATAACTTTTTCCAGAATACTCTTTAAGCCCTTCTTATTTACCAGAAAATCAATCTCCAGCTTAAGCTCATTGCCCGGAACAGAGCGGTCTACAAAGCCAAGATCCTGTGGAATAATCTCATTGAACAGGAAGCGTCCCAGCGTCGACTCGATGTCGCCCATGACTACACTGCCGTCCGCCATCTTCTTGCTCATGCGCACTTTGATCTTTGACTGCAGCGTAATGTATTTATTCTCATAGGCAAGGATTCCCTCTGCCACGCTCTTGAAGAATTTCCCTTCTCCCTTAACGCCCGGTCTCTCCTGTGTCAGGTAATAAATACCAAGCACCATATCCTGCGACGGAACCGCTACCGGACCACCATCGGACGGCTTTAAGAGGTTATTCGGGGAAAGCATCAGGAAACGGCATTCTGCCTGTGCCTCTACGGACAACGGAAGATGGACTGCCATCTGGTCGCCGTCGAAGTCCGCGTTAAATGCGGTACACACGAGCGGATGCAGCTTAATCGCTTTTCCTTCAACAAGGATCGGCTCAAATGCCTGAATACCAAGTCGATGCAGTGTAGGGGCACGGTTCAGCATAACCGGATGCTCCTTAATAACATCCTCCAGAACGTCCCATACCTCCGGCTGCAGACGTTCCACCATCTTCTTCGCATTCTTAATATTATGTGACGTGCCGTTCTCCACCAGTTCTTTCATCACGAACGGCTTGAACAGCTCGATTGCCATCTCTTTTGGCAGACCGCACTGATAAATCTTCAGCTCCGGACCTACAACGATAACCGAACGTCCGGAATAATCGACACGCTTACCAAGCAGGTTCTGACGGAATCGTCCGGATTTACCCTTCAGCATATCGGAAAGAGATTTCAGTGCACGGTTGCCCGGACCGGTAACCGGACGTCCACGACGGCCATTATCGATCAGAGCGTCCACCGCTTCCTGCAGCATACGTTTCTCATTGCGCACAATGATATCCGGAGCGCCCAGCTCCAAAAGTCTCTTAAGTCGGTTATTGCGGTTGATGATCCTGCGATACAGATCATTCAGGTCAGAGGTCGCAAAACGACCGCCATCCAGCTGTACCATCGGGCGCAGATCCGGCGGAATCACCGGAATCACCGTCATCACCATCCACTCCGGCTTATTGCCGGACTCACGGAACGCTTCCACAACTTCCAGACGCTTGATGATTCTGGCACGTTTCTGTCCGGTAGAATCCTTAAGAGCTGCCTTGAGCTCGGCGGATTCCGCCTCAACATCGATAGATTCCAGCAGTTCCTTGACAGACTCAGCACCCATTCCGGCGCGGAATCTTTTTCCCCATTTATCCACTGCTTCCTGATATTCCCGCTCGGTCAGAACCTGCTTGTAGTGCAGATCCGTATCTCCCGGATCCAATACGATATAATTCGCAAAATACAGAATCTTTTCCAGCACGCGCGGAGAAATGTCCAGCATCAGACCCATTCTGGAGGGAATTCCCTTAAAGTACCAGATGTGGGAAACCGGAGCCGCGAGCACGATATGTCCCATGCGCTCACGGCGAACAGCAGACTTTGTCACTTCCACACCGCAGCGGTCGCAGACGACCCCCTTATAGCGGATCTTTTTATACTTTCCGCAGTGGCATTCCCAGTCCTTGCTCGGTCCGAAAATACGCTCACAGAAAAGTCCGTCTTTTTCCGGCTTTAATGTCCTGTAGTTAATCGTCTCCGGCTTTTTTACCTCTCCGTGAGACCACTCCAGAATCTTTTCAGGAGAAGCCAGACCGATCCGAATAGCATCAAACGTCATCGGCTGATACGCTTCATTTTTTGTTGTCTCTGGCATTACGGTACTCCTTTCACACGCTATTCTTCGTAACTTTTCGCGTCCTCACAGCCTTGTCCTGAATAGTTACGATTCATCCTCTTCAAAGGTTTGCTCTATCTCTTCGTACAGATCAGCACTGTCTTCTTCCATCTGATCCTCTTCGACCGATACCAGTTCTTCCCCGGCAAATTCCTGACGGCTGAATCCATAGCTGCCAAGGGATTCATCTTCTTTATCATTGTATCTGCGGTCATCGCCCATGACAGAACGGAAGTCCGTGTCAGAATAATCCGACGTTTCTGTGATCTCAACCTCAGTATCATCGTCCTTCAACACTCTGACATCAAGTCCGAGTGACTGCAGCTCTTTAATGAGTACCTTAAATGATTCCGGAATACCAGGCTCAGGTATGTTTTCGCCCTTAATGATGGCTTCGTAAGTTTTTACACGGCCCACAACATCATCGGACTTCACTGTCAGAATCTCCTGCAGCGTGTAGGATGCGCCGTACGCCTCCAATGCCCATACCTCCATCTCACCGAAACGCTGTCCGCCGAACTGCGCCTTGCCGCCCAGTGGCTGCTGCGTCACCAGAGAATACGGTCCGGTAGACCGCGCATGGATCTTATCGTCAACCAGATGATGGAGCTTGAGGTAATGCATGTGGCCAATGGTGGTCGGTGCGTCAAAATACTCGCCCGTACGTCCGTCGCGGAGCTGTACTTTTCCATCTCTGGAAATCGGTACTCCTTTCCACAGAGCCCTGTGATCGCGGTTCTCATACAGATAATCCAGCACCTCCGGCAAAAGCTCTTCACCATGTTTTTCTTTAAATTCATCCCACTCCAGATTCACGTAATCGTTCGCGAGCTCCAGAGTATCCATAATATCTGTCTCATTCGCACCATCGAATACCGGTGTGGAAACATTGAATCCCAGTGCCTTTGCAGCAAGGCTCAAATGAATCTCCAGTACCTGTCCGATGTTCATACGGGACGGCACGCCCAGCGGGTTCAGAACGATGTCCAGCGGACGGCCATTCGGAAGGAACGGCATATCTTCCACCGGAAGCACACGGGAGACAACACCCTTGTTGCCATGGCGGCCGGCCATCTTGTCGCCCACGGAAATTTTTCTCTTCTGTGCAATATAGATGCGGACAGCCTGGTTCACACCCGGCGCAAGCTCGTCGCCATTCTCACGTGTAAACACCTTAGCGTCTACAACGATACCATACTCGCCGTGCGGCACTTTCAGAGAAGTATCCCGCACCTCTCTGGCTTTCTCACCAAAAATTGCACGAAGCAGGCGCTCTTCTGCGGTGAGCTCCGTCTCACCCTTCGGGGTCACCTTGCCGACCAGAATATCGCCGGCACGTACTTCCGCACCAATACGGATAATCCCCCGCTCATCCAGATCCTTCAGTGCCTCATCGCCGACGCCCGGCACATCACGGGTGATCTCCTCCGGTCCGAGCTTCGTGTCACGCGCTTCCGCCTCATATTCTTCAATATGAACAGAGGTATAAACGTCGTCCATCACCAGTTTCTCACTGATCAGAACAGCATCCTCGTAGTTATAGCCTTCCCAGGTCATAAAGCCGATCAGTGGGTTCTTGCCCAGCGCGATCTCACCGTTGGAAGTGGACGCTCCGTCTGCGATCACATCTCCAGCCTCCACACGATCTCCCTTATTGACGATCGGACGCTGGTTATAGCAGTTGCTCTGGTTGCTGTGGACGAACTTGCGCAGATGATACTCATCGCGGCGTCCATCGTCCGTGCGCACAATTATGTGATTGGACTCGGAGCGTTCTACAACACCCGCATGATCTGCGACCACACACACACCTGAGTCCACAGCAGTCTTAGTCTCCAGACCGGTACCCACAACAGGCGCTTCTGTCGTCAGAAGCGGCACAGCCTGACGCTGCATGTTGGAACCCATCAGAGCACGGTTCGCATCATCATTCTGCAGGAACGGAATCAGTGCTGTTGCCACAGAAAATACCATCTTCGGCGACACATCCATGTAGTCAAACATGCTGCGCTCGTACTCCTGCGTCTCCTCACGGTAGCGGCCGGATACATTCTTGCGAACAAAATGTCCTTCCTCATCCAGAGCCTCATTTGCCTGCGCCACATGATAATTATCTTCTTCATCCGCTGTCATGTAGACCACTTCGTCTGTAACACGCGGATTCTTCGGATCCGAGTGATCAATCTTGCGGTAAGGTGCCTCCACAAAACCGTATTCATTGATCCGTGCATAGCAGGCCAGAGAGTTGATCAGGCCAATGTTCGGACCTTCAGGGGTCTCGATCGGGCACATTCTTCCATAGTGAGAATAATGCACATCGCGAACCTCGAATCCGGCTCTCTCTCTGGAAAGTCCGCCTGGGCCAAGTGCCGACAGACGACGCTTGTGCGTCAGCTCACCCAGAGGATTGTTCTGATCCATGAACTGCGACAGCTGGGAGGAACCGAAGAACTCCTTAACCGCGGCTGTAACCGGCTTAATATTGATCAGTGACTGCGGCGAAATGCCCTCAATCTCCTGCGTCGTCATCCTCTCACGAACGACTCTTTCCAGTCTGGACAGACCAATGCGGTACTGGTTCTGCAGCAGCTCTCCGACAGCACGGATACGGCGGTTCCCCAGATGGTCAATGTCATCGTCATTGCCAATGCCATACTCCAGATGGATGTTATAGTTAATCGAAGCAAGAATGTCTTCCTTCGTGATATGCTTCGGAATCAGTTCATGCACAGAGCGACGGATTGCATCCTTCTGATCTTCCGGATCATCATACTCTTCCAGAATCGCTTTCAATGCAGGATAATATACCAGCTCCGTAATGCCCAGCTCTTTCGGCTCACAGTCAACCCATGCTTTCAGATCAACCATCATACTGGAGACAACTTTTACGTCACGTTCCTCCGTGCGGATCATCACATACGGAACAGCAGCATTCTGAATGGCATCTGCCTGTTCGCGGGTCAGCTCGGTGCCTGCCTCCGCTAAAATTTCCCCTGTCGAAGCGTCAAACACATCCTCAGCAAGGACATGTCCGGCAATCCGGTTGCGGAACATCAGCTTTTTGTTGAATTTATAACGTCCGACCTTAGCAAGATCGTATCTGCGCGGGTCGAAGAACATGCTCATGATCAGGCTCTCCGCACTCTCTACAGCAAGCGGCTCGCCCGGACGGATCTTCTTATAAAGTTCAAGAAGGCCTTCCTGATAATTGGTGGCCGTGTCCTTCGCCAATGTAGCTACAATCTTCGGCTCCTCGCCGAAAAACTCGATAATCTCCGCATTCGAGCTTAAACCAAGCGCACGTGCAAGAACCGTCACCGGTACCTTTCTGGTCCGGTCTACACGTACATAAAAAACATCATTGGAGTCTGTCTCATATTCGAGCCACGCACCGCGGTTCGGAATAACGGTACAGGAATACAACTTTTTACCAAACTTATCATGAGTGATTCCATAATAAATACCAGGAGAACGAACAAGCTGGCTGACAATAACACGCTCCGCGCCATTGATCACGAAGGTGCCTGTTGCTGTCATCAGGGGAAGATCACCCATGAAAATATCATGCTCGCTGATCTCATCGTTCTCTTTATTATGGAGACGCACCCGTACCTTCAGGGGAGCAGCATACGTAGCATCACGTTCTACACACTCCTCAATCGAGTATTTTACATCATCCTCACACAGCTTGAAATCCACAAATTCAAGACTCAGCTTTCCGCCATAGTCTTCAATCGGTGAAATGTCATCAAAGGCTTCTTTCAGTCCTTCGTTCAGAAACCACTGGTAAGAGTTTTTCTGAACCTCAATGAGATTCGGGATCTCAAGGACTTCCTTCTGCCGCTGATAACTCATACGGAATCCTTTGCCATTTGTAATAGGACGTATCCTGTTTTTCTCCATCGATGTTTCACCTCTGTTCTTTCTGCAGTCAGATTCTACTTTTGGGCATAATTATACTGCAGGATATAATCCCGCACAATAGTGCAACGTATACTGTACCACAATGCAAAATCCGTGTCAAGGAAATTTTTGCCTGTATTCTGAATTCTGAAAATATCAGAATTTTTGATTTATTTTCGAAAATAAATCATTTAAAAGAAAAAACGGGGTTCCATCCGGAACCCCGATAAGTTTTGTATCCATGTTTTCCAAGTGCTGCAGAAAGAATTATTTAACTGTAACTTTTGCGCCTTCCGCTTCAAGCTTAGTCTTGAGCTCATCCGCCTCTGCTTTGGAAACGCCCTCTTTGATCACCTTCGGAGCAGAATCAACAACATCCTTAGCTTCCTTCAGGCCAAGACCGGTAGCTTCACGAACAACCTTGATAACCTTAACCTTGGACGGACCAACCTCAGTCAGCTCTACATCAAACTCAGTCTTCTCTTCTGCTTCCTCAGCAGCAGCACCGCCTGCCGCAGCTACTACTACGCCTGCTGCTGCAGATACGCCAAACTCTTCCTCACATGCCTTTACCAGCTCATTCAGCTCAAGCACGGATAACTCTTTGATTGCTTCGATAAACTCAGCAGTTGTCAACTTAGCCATTTCTTTTTCCTCCTGATTATTTTCCTTTAAAATTGTTAGTCCTCACGAGCACAAGCAGCCATAATCTGCATGCCTGCACGAATATTACTCTGCCGCTTTCGCTTCTGCAATCTGATTCAGTACACGAGCCAGATTGGAAACAGGCGACTGGATACTTCCAAGCAGTTTGCCAAGAAGCTCTTCTCTGGACGGAATCGATGCCAGAGCGGCTACGCCCTTTTCATCATAGTAATTGCCCTCAACGACACCGGCAAGCATCTTGACGGTCGGAGCCTTCTTCGCGAACCCGGAAAGGATCCTTGCCGGAGCTGTTGCATCGTCTTTCGAGATTGCCAGCGCGTTCGGTCCTTCCAGATGCTGGGAGAGAGACTCACAGGGTGTATCCTTGAATGCGAAATTCATCATCGTATTCTTGTATACCTTATAGGTAACGCCTGCTTCACGCATCGCCTTGCGCAGTTCTGTGTCTGCTTCCACTGTGATGCCGCTGTAATGAACAAGAATGACTGACTCCGCATCTTTGATATTTCCCGCGATCTCATCCACAACCGGTTTTTTCAGTTCAACCTTTGCCATGATCTGTACCTCCTTATAGATTTTCGGAGTACGATGAACGTTCTCCAAACTGCCTTTTTAGTGAAGCTTCTATCTATAGGAAGAACAGAATTTCCTATACGATAAAAAATACTCCTCTGTCACCACATCCGACAAAAGAGCATCACAATTCTTCTATAAGAATCTCACTCCTCGGCAGGCCACGTCACCGATATCGGAATCCGATCTTCAGTTAACGAAATTATGCCATACGGCACCTGCTGTCTTCGGCAGTCATCTTTGCTACTATACATCAGGTTTGCGGCATTGTCAATAAAATTTTCAAAAAAACAGCAGGCATTTTCAGCCTGCTGTCTGGTTTGTTAAATTTATGATCGGCAATTATACAAGCTTCGCCGTATTCAGCTTCACGCCCGGACCCATGGTCGGCGCAATAGTCACGCTCTTTAAGAACTGACCCTTCAATGCTGACGGTCTTGCCTTGATAATTGCTTCCATAAGCGTCTGGAAGTTGTCCGTGAGCTGCTCCTCTGTGAAAGAAGCTTTCCCAATCGGCACATGGATGATGTTGGTCTTGTCGAGTCTGTATTCAATCTTACCTGCTTTGATGTCGTTGATGGCTTTCGTCACATCCATCGTCACCGTGCCGGCTTTCGGGTTCGGCATAAGGCCCTTAGGTCCAAGAACACGGCCGAGACGTCCAACCACGCCCATCATATCCGGCGTAGCAACAACTACATCGAAGTCCAGCCAGCCTTCCTTCTGAATCTTCGGAACGAGTTCTTCTCCTCCAACGAAGTCAGCGCCTGCTGCCGTCGCTTCGTCTGCCTTTGCGTTCTTCGCAAATACAAGTACGCGAACCGTCTTGCCAGTGCCGTGCGGAAGAACTACCGCACCACGGATCTGCTGATCCGCGTGACGTCCGTCACAACCGGTACGGATATGAACTTCAATCGTCTCATCAAACTTCGCAACAGCTGACTTCTTAGCCAGTGCGATCGCCTCATTGACATCATAGAGAGTAGCGCGATTGATCTCTTTCGCAGCCTCTCTGTATTTTTTTCCTCTTTTCATATTAAATAACCTCCTGGTGGTAATTGCGGGGAATGCCCTCCCACTTTCTGTGGCTTTAGTCTTCTACCGTGATACCCATGCTGCGCGCGGTACCGGCGATCATGCTCATGGCCGCCTCAATGCTGCCCGCGTTCAGATCCGGCATCTTCATCTCTGCGATCTCACGAACCTTATCTTTGGAGATCGTAGCAACCTTCGTCTTGTTCGGTGTTCCGGAACCGGACTTAATGTTGCATGCTTTCTTAAGAAGAACTGCCGCTGGCGGAGTCTTTGTAATAAAGCTGAAGCTGCGATCCGCATAGACTGTGATCACAACCGGAATGATCAGATCACCCTTGTCCGCGGTCCTTGCGTTGAACTCTTTGGTAAACTGTACAATGTTCACACCATGCTGTCCAAGTGCCGGACCTACAGGCGGAGCCGGCGTCGCCTTGCCGGCAGGAATCTGTAATTTAATATAACCTGTTACTTTCTTTGCCATTTTCAGGAACCTCCTATGTGGTAATGTCGGGAGATGTATGCCCGGCTCTTTCTAAAGCAGCCTGACCGGAGCCGCACCAAGAAATGTGCGCTTCCTCGTTCCCTCCCACTTTGCGGCTGTAGCGCCGCTTTACTAATTCTTCCGAATCCGCTCCGCGGATCCGTGGCACGATCCTTTGCTTTACATCTTGCGGATCTCAGCAAAATTGATCTCGACCGGTGTTTCCCGGCCAAACAACTCGACATTGATTGTAACGCTCTGCTTCGCCTGATTCATCGACTGGATCACTCCAACCGTATCTTTCCAGACGCCGCCAACGACGGTCACCGTGTCGCCCACCTCGAAATCCACCGTAATGCCATTCGACTGGATTCCGAGATTGTACATCTCCGCGTCCGTCAGCGGAACCGGCTTGGATCCCGGACCGACAAAACCTGTCACGCCTCTCGTATTTCTTACGACATACCAGGTATCATCGTTCATCACCATATTGAGAAGCACATAGCCCGGAAACATCTTCTTCTGTACGGTCCTCTGGACGCCGTTTTTCATCTCCACAACATCCTGAAGCGGTACCCGCACCTCCAGAATCTGCTCCTCAAGATGGCGGTTCTCAATCGTCTTCTCAATGTTGGCCTTTACCTTGTTCTCATACCCGGAATAAGTATGAACTACATACCAGTTCGCTTCTGCCATACAATCACCCTCTGCCCTTACTTCATTCAGAAACTAATGTTCACCAGAATGTCTATGCCATACTGGAATATGAAATCCAGCATCGCGATGATCACTCCGAGTATGATAGAAACGACAATGACGGTACCGGTCTGCTTCGCCAGCGTGGTCTTGTCCGGCCAGATGATCTTTTTGAACTCAGCTTTCACGCCGCTGAACCAGTTCTTGACTTTTGAGTCTTTTACAGCTTTCTCTTCCTTAGCCATATCATCACTTCCTTTGCTCGTTCTATCAATTATTTCGTTTCTTTATGCAGCGTGTGCGACCTGCAGAAACGGCAGTATTTCTTCGTTTCCATGCGGTCCGGATGGGTCTTCTTATCCTTTGTCATGTTGTAATTACGCTGTTTGCATTCCGTACATGCCAATGTGATACGTACACGCACAACTTCCACCTCGCTTCCATAAATGCATTTTAGGCATAAAAAAAAAGCCTTCTTCCATACGCTCGTCCAGTGTAACACACATACGAAAGGGAGTCAAGCTTTTTTCGCAGGCAATTCCTAGTTTTTCTCCAGAAAGCAGAGCCGGTATACAGGTCTTTGCCCTGCTGCCGTCTCCATCACGATGTAGCTGGGCTTTCGCCCCTCCTGACGAGGGAAAGAGAGACTGCCGGGATTTAAGATGGTCAGAGCCGGATCCCCTTCATCGATAAACGGCCGGTGAGTGTGACCAAACATGGCGACATTGCAGCTGTTGGTCTTTGCCTCCTCCGCAAGATCCCGCACACCGACAGATACGTAATAATAATGCCCATGGGTCATAAACACACGGCAGTCATCCAGATCCACCACCCGTGAAACGGGAAGCCTGGTAAAGTAATCACAGTTCCCCGCCACCATATAGACGGGACAGTTCGCCAGGCTCCTCATATGCTCCTCAGAACCTTCAGAATCGCCCAGATGAATCATACAGTCCGGCTGCCCGGTTTGCTCCAGCGCCTTTTTCAGATTATCATCGTAACCATGTGTATCGCTTACAATCAGTATTTTCATAACCTCTCCTCATCCCCTACGGCGGCTTTCTCATTCACTGCTCATTCCGCAAATCAATGATGGTATCAATCACATACATTCTTTCATCAGATACTGCCTGAAGGCGGCATGGTTCAGAGAATGTGTTCCTCTTTTAAGATGTCGCGCATCCCCCGCAAAGCTTTGCCCCTGTGGCTGATCTCATTCTTTTTTTCAGGTGAAAGCTGAGCGGAATAACACTCATATTCCGGAAGATAAAAAATCGGATCATAGCCAAAACCATTCTCTCCGCTGCTCTCATACCCAATCCTGCCTTCCATCGTTCTGCGGCAGGTAAAAATCCGTCCGTCCGGAAGTGCGCAGACTACCGCGCAGACAAACCGCGCCGTGCGTTTGTCCTCCGGAACACCGGAAAGCTTCTCAAGGATCGCGGCATTTTTGATATCATAGGATGTGTCCTCTCCCATGAAGCGTGCAGAGTGTACACCGGGAGCGCCGCCCAGAGCATCAATCTCCAGGCCGGAATCATCCGACAGTACTATTTCACCTGAGAGTTCCATAACCGTCTTTGCTTTAATAGCAGCATTCTCCTCGAAAGTCGTTCCATCTTCCACAATATCCGCATGAATTCCTGCTTCTCTCATAGAAACAACCTCCACGCCCGTGTCCTTCAGGATCATACGGATCTCTTTGAGTTTATCTTCATTGCCAGTGGCAAACAGGATCCTTTTCATGAGCTTTCCTTCCTCCCCGCGCTGCATACAGCGTACTCGCCTGTAGTATTAAGCCTGTCCTACCGGTCCTTTGTATAAACCTTCAGGCAGACATTGGTCGCAAACTTTTCCTGTGTATTTTCCCAGGAGCTCCCATATCTGCTCAGATAGCTTTCTTTTCCCTCAATAGTCACATTCTGTGTATATTCATCCGATTTGTATTCCACCGCAACCGGATTGCTCTCTCCGGGAACATGGATTCTGATCACCACTGCAAACCGTTCTCCGGCTGTAAGCTCCTGCCCTGCGTCCAGATCCACGGTATAATAGCCTATATCCTTCAGGCTCCCGCTTTGCAGGTATTCCATCTGAGCAAAAGAGTCTGTTCCGTCAAAATCATGCACCAGATAAATATCGTAGGAGACATCCTCTCCTGTCGCGTAAAATCCAACCGCCGCAAGCGTTTCGTCCCCATCCGCAGTGTAGACATTTGAAAAATAGCAATCCTCGGATTCATATCCCTGCTGTCCCTGCCAGCCGCACGGATCATACTGATAAAGGTGATCGTAATTGTCAGTATCTTCAATCTGCGTATAAGCTACCGCAACAGCACCGATATTCGGATCGGAATACGACACATAGAAAATCCCGTCCTCACCAAAATCGCTTCCCCATGTATTCAGGCAGATAAACGCTCCACTCTGATCCGGTGAAACTGCAAACTGCTCCTCGCCCCAGGAATCATCCCATCCTAAAATCAGCACATCATGATTCTGCGTCATTTCTTCTGTATAATAATAGGAAGAAGTCGATGCATTGTAATATCCTGCTCCGTCAGTAGCTGTATCATGATCCATATATAGAGATGTCTGTACAGAGCCATAAGTATACACAGTTTCCTTGATTTTTTCAATAGAAGAATCCAAAAAAACGCGGACCTCCTGCACGTGCACCGCCGAGGCAAGTCCTTCCGGGGAATATTCATCTCCATAAGGGTCTTCCTCTTCGGTCACCGGCCCCTGCCAGCCGCAAAGATACGCCATCAGCATCAAGTAATCGCCGCCATCATTGACATCCGCAGTAAAAGAATTCTGAAGCGTCAGGTGGTCAGCAGAAAACACGATCTGCCGCTCCGGAAGCAATGCCGACTCCAAAGCGGAAGTCGCCGTGATCGCCCAGCAGGTTCCATATGCTCCCTGATTTTTCACTGTAGGCTTCTTCCCTGCATCACCTGCATACCAGTATGAGGGCAAAGAATCATCCGCTCCGATGCTCTCCGTCTCCGCTTCCGCCGAGACAACCGAAATATCTGTCAGCTCCTCCTCTGCCATAACCCGCATAGTCCTGCCTGACATTCCGCTTATCGTACGGTCCCCGGCTGATCCCATTCCTTCCGAACCTGTGAATGGCAGGCAAACTGAATATCCTGACAGTAGAAAGGCCGCCGGAATACCTGCAGCAAGGGTTCTTATAATCCTTTTTTTCCAAAAACAATTCATCTTCGTTCTTTTCTCAGTGGTAACTGCTCAGTACCTTCACAGTATACTTTCGCCTTTATGCAGCAAAAATCATTCCACACCTCGCGGCATATTCCTCTTCGGCGGGCGCGGTCCCGGGAACTGATAATAATATGCTTTAATCATGCCATTGTAAATCTTCCGGTTCTTCGCCGCCTTTTTGCCGATATATTTTTCCGCATCCTCATAGGAAGTGATCACATATTCCGACCAGGAGTCCAGTCTGGCAAATGCCTCCCCCATCTCCCGGTACAGGCCCGGGAGCGCCGCCTTATCTTCCAGACGCTCCCCGTAGGGCGGATTTGTGATCACAAAACCATATTTTTTCGGATGCCGCAGCTCACTCACCGGACGCTGCTGAAAATGAATCAGCTGATCCACGCCTGCACGCCTCGCGTTTTCTCGTGCGGCTTTTATAACCTCTCCGTCAATGTCATAGCCCTGAATATCGCATTCCTCCGGCATCCGGATCAGATCCTGCGCTTCCTCTGCCGCATCATACCAATGACGTTTTTCAACCAGATTCTGCCAGTTTTCCGCCAGAAACGAACGTTCCATCCCGGGCGCAATGTTCGCAGCCATCATAGCCGCCTCGATCGGGAAGGTACCGCTTCCGCAGAACGGATCCACGAGAATCCGATCCGCTTTCCATGGCGTCAGAGAAATAAGTGCAACGGCAAGTGTCTCAGAAATGGGAGCCTTTGCCGTGAGCTTCCGATAGCCTCTTTTATGCAAAGATTCCCCTGTCGTATCCAATGCCAGAACCGCCTCATCTTTCATAAAAAACACACGGATCGGATAGGACGCACCGTCCTCCGGAAACCAGTCAATCCGATAAACGCTCTTCAATCGTTCCACCACCGCTTTTTTCACGATCGACTGAATATCCGAAGGGCTGAACAGCTTACTTTTCACCGTAGTCGCCTTCGTCACCTGAAACTTTGCATCCCGCGGGAGGAACTCCTCCCACGGCATGGCTTTTGTTCCCTCAAACAATTCATCATATGTCTCGGCATGCACGCTTCCCACTTTCAAAAGAATCCGCTCTGCCGTACGCAGAAAGACATTCGCCATCGCAATTGCTTCCGCGTCCCCAAGGAATGTGACCCTGCCATCCTCCACACTGCTGATCTCATAGCCGAGATCCAGGATTTCTCTTTTTAACACCGCTTCCAGCCCAAAATGACAGGGTGCCATCAATTCCATCATTTTTTTCATATGCTTTTCCCGTCTTTCCCTTTTTGCTGTTCCTGACTCTTTCTGTAATTTTAATGGCTGACACGCTCTCTGTCAATGAAAAAGAATACGTTCTCCGTTCCATTCCGGTTGACGTTCTTAACGGATGTTCACTGCCTGGCAGCATCTGTTCCTGTTTTTATTACCGGGTACTTACCAGGTTTTCTCCACGATAGGCATGAATCCCGCCAACAACTGTTTTTGTTTCCCACCCCTGTTTTTCCAGCATGCGAGCCACAGACATGCTCATTGCACCGCGGTCACAATAAAGAATCAGTGTATCCATTCCCTGCCCTTTTCGCAGCCAGGCTCCGAATTTTCCTTCCGGAGCGCTGACAGCGCCGCGAATGTGGCCTCTTGCAAACTCCTCATATGGCCGAAGGTCTACAATCAGATACCCTTTTTTATTTACATACCAGTCTAATTCCTTTGCCGGAATCGTCTCCATTCTTCCCCGCCTCCTTTATATCAAAACTGCCCTGCAATGCCCTGCGAACAGCCGGCATTCCGACAGTCCCGCATCTTTCCTTCTTTACTTTATTATAATATGCCATCTTTAAAAAAACGCCAAAAAGGGACGGCACGAATGCCATCCCTTTCTGAATACGTGTGCGGCAGCGCCCGCACCGGCTCATTTTCCTTGTCTTTAGTATCTGGAGCCACAATCCTTTTCGTAGCTGTCCCGCTCGGACGCGCTGTTAGAACCGCAATCCTTTGAAGAATTCTTCGACTTGTTCTGCTGCTGATTCTGCTGCTGACTCGAATTCTGTGCTCTATTCTGCTGGTTCTCCGTGTTCGATGTCGTATTTTCTGCTGTGTTCTTAGCCATTGCTAATACCTCCTGGTGTTATTTTGTATTACGCTTGTAGTATTCCAATAATTTTTGAAAATATGTATTGCATTTTTCTGGAAACTATATTATAATCATCCTCGTAAAAAGAATTTACCCTTCAAACAATTTTTTTTACAAAATCCCTTATTAATTATTTATACTCCCCTCGAAACACCCGGTAGCTCCCCTACCGGGT
>JAJBVD010000005.1 GCA_020859985.1 Clostridiales bacterium | reverse complement strand
CCAACCTGATTTTATTTTTTTAATTCCCCCTTGACATTTCTTAGCTGGACTTTAAAAAATTGTAACTGTTCAGTCCCTTCACAGTTACGAGGGGAAAGCCCATTAGAATCGCTGTGCGATGGGGCTTTCCCCCACAAAGTATACGTTTTCATACGTACTTCGCAGCAAGTGCGAAGTACTGTCCCTAATAATTATGATTGGCCATCAAATAATTCACGGCTCAATCAGGAAAATCCTTCCGTCTCCCGGCGCCACCTCCGCCGTCAGTCTGCCGTTATCTGCCGCGATCGTCTCATTGGTCGCCAGATCGGTGATCTTTCCGGCCTGACACGGCAGCGGAGCCGAGATCATTGTCGGATTCTCATCATTGTTCACCATAATCAGCGCCGTTTCTTCGCCGCCGATCCGCGCAAACGCATACTGCCGGGTCGTAAGCGTCAGTTCCCGGTAAGTTCCTTCGCCGATCACCGGATGCTCCCGGCGGCATCTGCCAAGGAAAGTGAGAAATTCTTCCAGTCCCGGCACCGGAGGATTCTGCTTCATCTCCTCCAGATTAAGGTAAGGCCGCAGTGCCGGATCGCCGCCATTTGATTTCCTGCCCTCCACGCCCCATTCCGAGCCGTAGTAGATCGAGGGAACGCCGGGCAGCGTATACAGCAGCGTGTACACCGAGCGCAGATGTCTCTTATCATTCAGCTTCGATACGATACGATCTACATCGTGATTGTCCACAAACGAGTACAGCACTCTGCCGCGGCAGAGTCCGCCGTTCCCGTCAAACAACCGCCGGATCGTATGCGCGATCTCAAAATAATTGTGGTCGTTGTGTCCGGAATAAAGCCCCTTGTGCAACTCATAATCCGTCACAGAATGCAGCATCTCCGGATTCGCCCAGCGCGAATAATCGCCATGGATCACCTCGCCCATCAGCCAGAAATCCTGCTTCTCATTGCCGGTCATCCAGCGCATTTCCTTCATAAAATCAAAGTCCAGACAGTCCGCGCAGTCCAGCCGGATGCCGTCAATGTCAAATTCATGGATCCAGAAGCGGATCACATCAAACAGATAATCCTTCACCTCACGGTTCTGCAGGTTCAGATTCACCAGCTCGAAGCAATTCCGCCACGCCTCGTATCCGAAACCGTCGTTATAGGGATTGTTTCCCCAGAAATTGATTCCTTTATACCAGCCGCAGTACCGTGAGCCCTCGCGATGCTGCTGAATATCCTGAAACGCGAAAAACTCACGCCCCGTGTGATTGAACACACCGTCCACCACGACCCTCAGCCCCAGCTCGTGCGCCTTTTTCACAAACCGCTTAAAGTCCTCATTGTCGCCCAGCCTGCGGTCCACCTTCTTATAATCCTTCGTATCATACCCGTGCGACGTCGATTCAAACAGCGGTCCGATGTAGATCGCACCGCATTCCAGATCACGGATATGCGGAAGCCATTTTTCCAGCTCCTCAAAGCGATGAACCACCTGCTCCTCTTTATTTTCATACGGTGCCCCGCTCATCCCCAGCGGGTACATGTGATAAAAAACTGTGTTGTCATACCATGCTGCCATCATCCATTCCTCCGAAAACTATATTCTGCCGTTCCTGTGCAGTCCATTTTTCTATTATTATTAAGAAACAACATTAGTCGTTTCCTTTTGCGCCGATGCATTCCCCAAAATCCACATCACGAGAAAATCCCGTACATAAACTGATTCACCAGCGCGGAAATCTGCTGCCGGTCCACATTCTCCTGCTCCGCCGGGTCATGCTCATAATGCAACAGAAAATACGAACTGATCGTGCCGACAAAGCCGATCGCGAACTGCCTCTGCCGACCGTTCATGTTGCCCAGCTGGTTCGCCGCCCGGTCAAAAATCCGTACCACCATATCATAAAATTCCACGATATAGGGCTGGATCGTCTGATAAGCCTCATTCCCTCTTGCGGAGTAGAACAGCGCCATCATCAGCATATAAAAATGCCGGTCCTGCTCAAAAAAGCCGCAGAAAATATCCGCCAGCCAGTGCAGCGCTTCCTCAATCCGCAGATCGTTCCGCAAACTTCGCGTATCCAGATCCCGGTACATCCCGCGCAGCCGTTCAAACCGCTCCGCCACCAGCGCTTCCAGCAGTCCCTTTTTACTGCCAAAATAATAATACAGCGTCGGCTTCGTCAGCCCTGCGCGGGCTACGATCTCCTGCACGCCGACCGCATCATATCCCTTTTCATAAAACAGCTCGTTCGCGCACTGCAAAAGGCGGGTCCGGTTGTCCATCGTTTCCATGCTGTCCGTGTTTTCTGTGTTGTCCATATAAACCCCGCTCCGTATCACCAATTCGATATGATTATACCGTTCGGTATATAAAAAGTCAACCCTTTCCCTTCGACTGCAGCTGTTTTTTCGGAAATCCCAGTTACTTTTCCCACTCTTCTATTACGCAGGTATGTTTTTTGTCTCTGTCATCCTTCTCGTAATTTATTCCAACCAACAATATTTTCCCGGAATATTCCTTAAGCCGATCCATATACTTCCGTTTTTTAATCTGCCCGATTGCACCAACGGCGCTTTCTTCCCATTTCAATTCAATAATCAGCACCGGTTTCTTGCAATGCTGCCGTGGCAGGAACACCAGATCAGCGTATCCGGTGCCGCCAGGCATTTCATCAAATATCACATATTCATTAATAGCTGAATAATATGCCAGTCTGACAACACACCTGAGAGTATTTTCATCATTATATTTCAATATAGAAGCATTGCGCATATGCGCCTTTTCAATTCCTTCTGCCACATTCACGGCATCACAGGCCAGCGTTGCCTTTAGCAGCGCCTCCGAGTCAGCCAGCGTCTCGATTACCGGATTCCAGTCCGTGTCATTTACAGCAATCTCAAATGCTCTTCTCACTTCTTCATTAGGGATATAAACCTCTTTCTGTTCATTATTATAAGCCAGATATCCCAAATGGATCAGCATAGTCAGCACATCATCACGCCTTTTCAGACTGGTCATATCATTTTGGAAGCTCCCAATATCCACTTTACATTTTTCTCCCGCCAAAAGCCGGACTGCCGCTTCTTCCAATCCGTCATAACCAAGACAAATGTAAGAACGCAGATCGGAAAAAGCTGCTGTGTTTGACCAATAACTGCCAAACTCTCCATCAAACATGGCATTTACAACAGAATTCGGACAATAAATATGCCCGGCGCGGGAGAACGCATATCCATCATACCATCGCCGTGTTTCCGCGAAATCCATCTCATATTCCCGGCAAAGCGCTTTCACTTCATCTTCTGTAAATCCAATATACTCTGCAAGTCCTTTCGGTGATGTCATCGTGTATTCTCTGAAATTATTCAGCGCAGACTGGCTCTCATATCGTTTGATTGGAAGAATTCCGGTCAGATAAGCCAGCTTTACAAACCGTTTTGATTCTTCATCTTTAAAAAGCCCTCGCAGCAGATCAATATAGGCCTCCTGTGCTTTTTCATCCCTTTTGAATTCCCTGAAAATAAAGTCCCATTCATCAAGAATAATGAAAAAAGAATCGCCAGTTCGATCATGGATAATCGCCAGAACTGTCGGCAGATAAGCTTCGTCCAAAGAGACCATGTCCGGATAAGCTTCACGAAGTTCTGCGATCACATCCGCATTCAACCGATCAAGCAGCTGTCCTGCTGTCTCACCGTTTCGTTTAAAAGACTGGATATCAAGATGAATTACCTGATATCGGTTGAGATGTTTCTCGAAATCCTTTTTTTCACTGATTTTTTTCCCCCGAAACAACTCGCGGGAATCACAGCCCTTTCCATAGTAAGCTGCAAGCATCCCCGCAGTGATTGATTTCCCAAACCTCCTTGGCCGACTGACGCAGAGCCACCTTTGCTCCGTGCCAATTACCCGATTGGTAAACTCCAAAAGCAGAGTCTTATCTACATATATTTCCGAATGAACCGCCGATTCAAAACCGGCATTGCCCGGATTTAAATATCGTGCCATAAAAGCCTCCTTTTCAGCCAAAAACAGTCCGAACGAGAGTTTATAGTGAACGACATAAATCGTTTTACTTAGCGCTTGTACCTATTGTTATTCTATCATGCATTTTTACAAAAAGACAGTCTATTATACAAACAATTATCAAGCCGCCAGATTCAGACAGGTTTTCACAAAGAAAATCATCAGCCCCACAAACAACAAAATTTCACTTTTTATGCCCCTATTGTGCAGAATCCCGCGGAAAATGTCAATCTGTTTTATCCCTGCATCTCGCGGTACTGGCTCTGATACAGCTTCCAGTAATACCCCCGCTTCTCCATCAGCTCATCATGGCTTCCCATCTCAAGAATCCGGTTTCCATCCACATAGAAAATCCGGTCGGAATTGCGGATTGTCGAAAGGCGGTGCGCGATGGTAAACGAAGTCCAGCCGCGCAGCATGGTCTCTATCCCTGCCTGCACCAGCCGTTCGGTGTGCGTATCAATGCTGGAGGTCGCCTCATCGAGGATCAGAATACGCGGATTGGCGATCATTGTACGGACAAACGCCAGCAGCTGGCGCTGACCGACGGAAAGCTGTCCGCCCCGCTCACTAATCATCGTGTCCTAGCCTTTTTCCATCTCCATGATAAATTCGTGCGCATTGAGCGCCTTTGCGGCGGCGATCATTTCCTCCTCCGTAACAGGACTCTCTCCGGTCAGCGAGCTGTTCCGCCCATAGCAGAGATTCTCGCGGATCGTGCTGAGCATCATTGCCGTCAGGCACAGCAGATATGCCGACAGATATTTTTTCATGTAATAAAATACGGATTTCATGCCAGAAACTCCTCCCTCATTTTGAGTCAATACCAATCTACGTAACTGTTCAGTACTTTCATAGTTGCATACCTCTCAGCAGGTACGAAACAAAGTCCCGAACCATGACCCATCTACACATTATCTGTCAAAATTGTCCAGCTGCGCTTTCAAAGGAGCTCCCAAAACCGACACGCCGGAAAAACCGTCGTTTTGATCTGTCCGAAGAAATGAAGAGCTGCAGCCTGTGCAGACTGCAGCCCGATATTACTTTACAAACATCACCGATAATTATAGTAGCCGCCGCAAAGGCGGAAACCGGCGCTATTCTTTTCTGGTAATCTTTTCAAAGGCAGACAATCCGCTGATGACAGAATAGTTATCATCCAAAGACACGATATTCACAAACATATTCACAGTTCCGTACGCCATATTTTCCATGCACATTTTCTTCCCGTACATCAACATCTGACTGCCTCCCTTCTTTTTATAATCGTTCCTGGTTCGTAACCAGTGTTTCATAGCAATGCGTTGCACAATTATTTGCTCTGCAACATTTCATGCCATCTCTTACATCTTGTGCCATTCTAAAGCCTTGCAAATGTTCTGTCAAGCACTTTTTAGCCGCACTCATCTTTTTATCTGAATCTGGCACATCTGCATCGCTTTCAGCGCATTCTCATGGCTTTCCGGCGTCACACCCGCACAGCAGGACGCGTCCACCGCGATCGGCACTTCCGGAAAAGCCGCCTTGAGGACCATCGCGTTCGAAATCACACAAATGTCCGTGCAAAGGCCGACCAGCTCGATGGAGTCCGGCACAATCCCGTCATCCGAATTATCATCCTGATTGTACAGGCTTTCGCCATTCTGCGGATCCTGATATGTCTGATGCTGTGCGTTTTTGCTATCCTCGCCCTGTGCTGCCAAATCTTCTCCTTTCACCACACAACATCTCACAACCTCCGGCAGCGCAAGCGACCCGAACGACGGCTTGTCCACTATCGGGCAGCCCTCCACATACACTTTCTCTGAGATTTCCCATCCGGGCGTCCCTTTTACGCAGTGTACCACCGGCAGGTTCCGTCCTTCCTGCGTCTGTAAATACGCCTCCGTATGCGTATCCCGCGTGTAGATTACTGTACCGCCATTGCCCAGATACTCATCAATTTTCTTCCGCACATTGTCCACAATTGCGACCGCTTCCTTCGTGCCAAGTGCTCCGTCTATAAAATCATTCTGCATATCCACTACAACCAAAACTTTCATCTGGAAATCTCCTTTTTTTATTCTTAATATATCATATGCCAGCACAATCAACTTTTCAACCCCAAATATAAGGAAGTGAGAAAATGACTTCTGCCTCCAAAAATGTCAACCCAACGCTAACCAATTTCATTAACCAAATGTTAACCAAATGAGAAAAGCGCCTCATCACGAGACGCTTTACCTTTGCCGTAAACCCTTGATTTTAGCGGCTTTCTTACGTTCTCGATCCGCTTCGCGAATCGGAACAAATCATGAGACATCGGGGATTCGAACCCCGGACAACTTGATTAAAAGTCAAGTGCTCTA
>JAJBVD010000053.1 GCA_020859985.1 Clostridiales bacterium | reverse complement strand
AGTTTAGCACTCGCCTATTGACATGGCTAACAATTAGCGTTATAATACGTCTGTAACAAAATCGTTTTTCAGTGCAAATTACAGGTATATGAAAAACGGAAACTACACGAATAGGATGATATTTTAAAGGAATATACTGCTTTTATAACAGGATGAAATCAAAACGATGCAGTATTTCCGGATTTGGAAAGGATAACGTTTATGGAACAGAATATAATACCTATTTTTTTTACAACTGACGAGAGCTATGCTCCTTGGCTGGACTGCGCCATCCGCTCGATGGAGGAGCATGCGTCCAGAGAGTACCGATATCAGATTATTGTCCTGCATCAGGATTTAACGAAAGAAAGTCAGGCTAAGATTGCTTCCGGTGTGCACGCTCCGTTTGAAATCCGGTTTGTCCCTATGGAAAAGGAATTGGCAGGCATTACGGATCGGACTGAAAACCGGTTGCGGTGTGATTATTTTACATTAACCATTTACTTCCGGCTGTTTATCGCTGACCGCTTTCCTGAGTATGATAAGGGCATTTATCTTGACAGCGACATTGTGGTGCCGGGTGATATTTCAGAATTGTACCGGGTGGAGTTGGGAGACAATATCATCGGAGCCTGTGCGGATCGCTCTATCGCGCCGGTTCCTGAACTGGTGGAGTATGTAGAAAACGCAGTCGGTGTACCGATTGACCAGTATATCAATTCCGGCATTCTGCTGATGGATTTGAAAAAAATGCGGGATGTGGATTTTTGTGACCACTTCCTCCGCCTGCTGCATACATATCACTTCGATTGTCTTGCTCCCGATCAGGATTATATCAATGCGATGTGCAGCGGCAAAATCGTTTATCTGGATGAGACGTGGGATGCCATGCCGCCGATGGGCGGAAAAGAAGCGGAAGTTCTGCAGAATCCCAAATTGATTCATTACAACCTGTTTCAGAAGCCCTGGTGTTATGACAATATTCCGTATGAGGAGTATTTCTGGAGGTATGCAAAAGAATCTTCATTTTATCCGGACATTGTTCGTTTTAAGGAAAACTATTCGGAAGAACAGAAGAAATCGGATCAGACCTGCCTTGAAAACATGATCGCAAAGGGGCCCGAAGTGTGCAGCCAGAAAGTGACATTTCGCAGGATGTTTGAAAAAGGGGAAAGCATACACGTATGCTAAATTGTAAAAAAGATGAAATTTATGTATGTAAATCTGTGAAAATAGAGGAGAGCATTCGCATATGTTAATCGGCGGAAATAAAGAACAGGTCATTGCCAATATGAAATTGGCTGCAGAGAGGGGCGATTTGAACTGTAAAGTGGAGACGGGCGATCCGGTTTTGTCTCAGGAAGAGAGAGAGAAAATCGTCCGGCATTATCTTGACAATTATAAGACTTTCGGATACCGATTCTGCAATGTCTGCGCGCGGGCGCTGACAGACACGGCTACCAGATGCCTGAATCGGAACACGAGAATCGAAGGACTGGAAAACATAAAAGAGATACATGGCGGCGCAATTGTTACCAGCAATCATTTCAGCCCTTTAGATAATACGGCAGTGCGGAAAGCGCTGAATCAGGCAGGCTATCGGAGGCTGTTTATCGTCAGTCAGGAGACGAATCTTGCCATGAAAGGCTGGATTGGTTTTCTGATGAACCATGAGGACATCATTCCGCTGGTGAATCATTCCGAATATCTGCGGAAATATTTCGGCCCCATGATCCGGGAACGGCTGAAGCATGGAGATGCGATTCTGATCTACCCGGAGCAGGAAATGTGGTTTCACTACCGGAAACCCCGCCCGCCCAAACGCGGAGCATATTATTATGCAGCGGCCAACCATGTACCAATTATTTCCTGTTTTGTGGAGATTCGGGATTTGCCGGGGAAAGAAAATGAAGAATTCCACAAAACATGGTATGTGATGCATATTCTCAAACCCATCTACCCGGACCCGGATAGAAGTGCCAGGGAGAACAGCCGGGAAATGATGCGGCAGGACTATCAGCAGAAAGTGGCTGCCTATGAGCAGGCTTATGGGAAAACGCTTACCTATGACTTTAAGAGCGACGACATTGCAGGATGGATTCCGCCCGAAGAGAATGCACTGTGATTATCATGCGAATCCGGCGAATGTGATCGCATTGACATTTGTCCCTTCGGAGAAGTTTCGTAACTGTTCAGTACCTTCACAGTTACGAAGTCTCTTTATTGACGATCCTTTATCCGCCGGAGCATGATTCGCTGGATTGACCGGCAGATGAGCTTATTCAGGGAGATCGGTGACTTCTGCTTTTATTTTTTTGGAAAGGAGACTGTCTGGTTCGAACTTGACTCAAAGGAAAGCATACGTTATAACACGACTATAACAAAAGAAGAGAGGAAGTCATTAAGTGGAAAATACGAACAGAGAACTCCGAATAGGAATCGACGTGGGTTCCACAACTGTAAAAGTGGTGATCACGGATGCCAGGACACAGGAGATGCTATACGCAAGATATGTGCGGCATAACGCCAGACAGAAAGAGACGGTTGGTAATCTGCTTGCGGAGGCGGAAGCGCAATACCCGGATCAGCGGTTCCGGGCAGCGGTCTGCGGCTCCGGAGGCCGGACAATCGCCCAAAAGCTGGGTGTCCATTACATACAGGAAGTGGTAGCCAATTCGGCAGCAGTCCGGGCGTTATACCCTTGGGTAAAAACCGCTGTTGAACTCGGCGGTCAGGACGCGAAAGTCGTGTTTTTTCATTATGATAAACAAAAAAAACAGCTGCAGACCTCCGATATGCGAATGAATGGAAGCTGTGCCGGCGGTACCGGTGCTTTTATTGATGAGGTGGCGGCGCTTTTGAATGTGGAGACGGAGCAGTTTGAAACTCTGGCGTCGCAGGGGCAGACGGTCTATGACATCTCCGGCCGATGCGGCGTGTTCGCAAAGACAGATATCCAGCCGCTTCTGCTTTCCGGGGCAAAGAAGGAGGATATTGCACTGTCCACGTTTCATGCTATCGCAAAACAGACTATCGGTGGTCTGGCACAGGGTCTTGAGCTGGCGCCGCCTATTATTTTTGAAGGAGGACCGCTGACGTTCAATCCGACATTGATCAAGACTTTCGCTAAGAGACTCAGCTTGAAAGATGAGGATATTGTACGCCCGGAACATCCGGAAACGATTGTAGCCTATGGGACGGCCATCGCTATTGACCAGATCTTTCCGGAGGAAAAAGGGGGAGCGGATACAGTCACTTTGCGTGAACTGGTGGAAAGACTTGCCGCACCGGAAAAATCTTCCCGGGAGATGGAGGAAAAGGCGAAGCCTTTCTTTTGCTCACCGGAAGAAAAGAAGCAGTTTCAGGAAAGACATGTCGGGGAACTGCAGGCATTATGCACGCCGAAGCCGGTGGATGGGGAGCTGCGAGTCTGGCTGGGGATTGACTCCGGCAGTACCACATCAAAGTTTGTTCTGCTGGATGAGGAAGGCCGGGTGGTTGACCGCTTTTATGCGCCCAACAAGGGAGAAGCTCTGCTGGTAGTGCGGGACGGCCTGCTTGAAATGAAACGAAAATATGATGCGCAGGGCATCCGGCTGCATATTCTGGGGCTTGGCACGACAGGCTATGGAGAGAACCTGCTGGCGCGGGCATTTGGCGCGGACTATCATACGGTTGAGACGGTGGCACACGCCATGGGTTGTACCCATTACTATCCGGAAACCACATTTTTGCTGGACATTGGCGGGCAGGATATGAAGGCAATCTGGCTGGAAGATGGCATTATCACAAATATTATGCTGAATGAGGCCTGCTCGTCCGGGTGCGGTTCCTTTCTGGAAAATTTTGCCTCCGGTCTGCAGATATCGGTCGATGAGATTGCGGAGGCCGCTTTTCGCTCCGAATCCCCGGCAAAACTTGGCAGCCGCTGTACGGTGTTCATGAACAGTACGATCATTACGGAGCAGCGAAACGGAAAAGGCCCGGATGATATCATGGCCGGACTCTGCCGTTCTGTCATTGAAAATGTGTTCACGAAGGTCATTCGTATTTCTGACACGGGCCAGTTGGGAAACCATGTGGTTGTACAGGGCGGTACGTTCCGCAATCAGGCGGTGCTGCGCGCTCTGGAGGAATATCTGGGAACCGAGGTAAAGCTGGCTCCTTATCCGGGCGAGATGGGAGCCATCGGCGCGGCTCTGGAAGTGAAACGTCAGATAACAGAAGCGGGTTATCCGGACGGAAAAGAATCCTCTTTTATAGGATTTGATGCTCTTGAGAAGTTTTCCTATGAGACGCGCAGCGGCGTACAGTGCACCGGATGCGGAAACCGGTGCAATCGCACGATCGTTATTTTTTCCACCGGGAAAACCTGGGTGTCCGGTAACCGGTGTGAGAAAGGGGCGGTGGTTGAAAGAAAAAATGTGGCTGAAGGAATGGAACAACCGACTGGGCCGAAGCACACAAAAATGGTGAAAGAAGACGTGACAGCGTCAGAGGAATTTACAGAAAAACGAACAGATAAGTCATCAGAAAAACCAACAGAGAAACCTGCGGATTTATTTGCAGAGCGTGAGAAACTTCTCTTTGCAGATTACCCATACCATCAGGCGTCTCCGGATAAAGGAGAGGTGATCGGTCTGCCCAGAATTTTGGAATTCTGGGACAGTATGCCGTTCTGGAGCACCTTTTTCCGGGCGCTCGGTTATCAGACAAAGTTTTCCCACAAAAGCTCGCGGAAGCTTTACGAGCAGGGTCTGCAGTATGTAGCATCGGATACGGTCTGTTTTCCGGCAAAGCTGGTGCATGGGCATGTCATGGATCTGGCCGGGATGGGTGTAGACCGCATCTTTTTTCCCTATGTGATGCACATGCCTCCGGAGGGTGTGGACAAGCTCAGTCCTTATGTCTGTTCTGTCCTGCAGGGATACCCGATGGTCGTGCGTAATTCGCAAAATCCGGTGAAAAACGGGAAGGTTATCTTTGACACGCCGGTATTCCACTGGTTTGAGGAAAAAGACCGGAAAAAGCAGATCTGCAGCTATGCGGTAGAGACGCTGGGCGTGACAAAGGCAGAGGCGGCGTTGGCCTTTGCGGATGGGGAGCAGGCGCTGCTCTCTTTCCGGGAAACGCTGACGCGGCGTGGCAGTGAGATCATCCGCCGGGCGCATGAATCCGGCACGTATGCGGTCGTGTTGGCCGGACGGCCCTATCACACCGATCCTTTTATCTGCCACGACCTGTCCCGAAGATTCACCGAGCGAGGCGTTTCGGTGCTGACGGTTGACAGTCTGCCTGATCTTAGCAAGCAGGATTTGAAAAATACCAGAATCGAGATTACCAACGACTTCCATACACGGATGCTGGAGGGTGCGATGGTTGCTGCAAAAGATCCTGCGCTGGAGTATGTGCAGATCGTCAGCTTTGGCTGCGGACATGACGCCATCCTGTCTGATGAAATCACTCGGATTTTGGCAGAATGCGGAAACAAATCTCCGCTGATCCTCAAGGTAGACGAGAGCGATGCCGCCGGATCACTTGGCATTCGCATTCAGTCGTTTCTGGAGACGATTGCGATCAAGCGCAGGAATGGGTGCGTCCGGGATTGCATGAACTATACGGAAACGCGATCCGCTTCGTTACAGACGGCAGAAAGCCGTGCCGACCGAGCAGAAAACACTGTGTGTATGAACGGCGCTTTTCAGGGAAAACTATCAGAGCCGAGTCCCGCAAAATTCCGCAAGGACGATCGGAAACGGCGTACAATCCTGTTGCCGAATATCTCCAAAGAGGTATCCGTTCTGTTGTCTGCCATTATGGAAAAGGAAAATTACACCGTGAAGACATTGCCCATCGGCGGGCCGGAGCAGATTGCCCTTGGTAAGAAATATGTCCATAATGATATCTGTTTTCCGTGTCAGATGGTGATCGGGGAGCTGATCAGTGAATTGCAGAGGGGAAACTACCGGCAGGATGAAGTGGCTGTGGCTATGGTGAAATTCCAGTGTGACTGCCGGATGTCGCATTATGCAGGACTTTTGCGGAAGGGACTGGACCGGGCCGGTTTTACAGAGGTTCCTATTGTGACTACCGATGCGAATGATACGAAGGATATGCATCCGGGAGTGATGATTCTTGGAATCTCCGCCGTCTGGGAGGCGGTATGGACCTTTATGATGCTGGATATTCTTACGGACATCTGCCGGAAAATCCGTCCTTACGAATTACATCCCGGGGAGACGGATGAGGTTTACGATGACTGTGTGAATCAGCTGGCGGAAGGCATTCGCAAAGGTGTAAAAAACGCCAGAAAGGTCTTTGAAACCTGCATTGACCGGATGGGGCAGATCCCCTATGATCGGAGTCATTTGAAACCGAAGGTGTTTGTCACCGGAGAATTGCTGGTGACCTATC
>JAJBVD010000004.1 GCA_020859985.1 Clostridiales bacterium | reverse complement strand
TAGCCATAGTTTGAGAAGCCCTGTAGAATATGGTTGTCCAGTAGCGTTTTTATTAAGTTATAATAATAAACACCTCGGGGGACATAAGCCTGAATTAAAATACCCTCTTCTGTTTTTTCGAGCAGTTCCAGCCGTCCGGCAAGGGAGCGGATATCGCGCTCATGTTGCAGGTCGAGTGGGACGAAGAGGTTGTTTTTTTCAAAATAATTAGTAATTCCCTCATCGTAGGAGGTAGACTGCCACTGCTGGTCGTTTCCGTTGATGCTGTCAAAACGGGTCAGCAGTCCGGAAAGGGTAAAGCCTATTTCCTCACCTGCTTCGTTTTTTCGGAGGGTATACGCCCGCCCCTGGGGTGTTTCCGTCCGAAGGGCGGTAAAGTTTTGAATGGGGAGTTGCTCCTTAATTTCGTATCGGTTCATTTTTTCTTTTTATAAATTTTCGATAATATTTTTCATCCGAAGCCGCGCAGTCTCGGCGTTTTCCGGGTCTGTGTCCCGAACCTGTTGCCAAAATAGGTACATTTCCCGTGCGGCGGTTTCCAGTTCCCGTTTTTTCTCTGCCATCGCCGGCACGCCTTCCAGGTCAAACCAGAATTCAAGCCGTCGGGGTAAGGCGGGATTTTGGGAAGCCACTTCCCGCCAAAGGTCTTCCAACAGCTGAGTAAATAACACGCCGTAACTTTGGATGGTACTGCTATAAAAGTCCAGCTCGGCGGCGTTACGGTTCTCGTATTTGGCATTTTCAAAGTAGGTTGAAAGCTCTTTCGGAATGCCAAGCGCGGCGTAAATAGCCTGTAGGGTATATAACCGTTTGGCGGGTAGCTGTAGGGCGGCAATGGGGAGTTCGATGGCATTCCAGCGCGTGGGGCGCGGCGTGATCATCACCTGCCAACGTCCCAGCCGGACACCATAGGTCCGGCGATAACGCTCGTGCATCTCTTCTACTTCTTTTTCATCGAAAAAAGCCCCGGCTACGCTGTTATCCGTCTCAGGCGAAAGGATACCCATGGCGCCATAATTCTCAATTAGGTTTAAATCACTGTTGTTGATGGTGTTCAAAAAGTGCAGCTTATCACGCAAATACCACTCATCGCTGTGACCGGTGGCGCGGAACGTAAGCGAAGACAGTAACACCTCGCCTGCTTCGAGGGGAATCGTAATAACCCCCTCCGTACTCCGCTGAGCGCTGCGGGAATGAACGGAAACAAGATGCAGCTCGGGACGGGTGGCTACAACCAAATATCCGTCGTAAAACAGCCGGCGTACGAATTCCAGGTAATCGGAGGAAAGAAAGGCGAAAAGCTTCCGGGTGGCGATAAAAGGGGTTGTGGTGTTCCAACGAAGATTGGATAGCCGTGAGGCAATCATCCGAAGGGCGTCCAGTATCTCACTGCGGGCAAAATCATGGAAAGGCACCCCGCTGGGTTCATAATACCGAATCCCCACCCCTCGCGGAAGGGAACGTTTTTCCTCTTTCCTTTCTTTCGAGGTGTGTCGTTTAATATCGTATCCGAATAATCTCATAAACGTATATGTAAGGCGTAAGCTTCTTTTAAATATTGCCTGCGGGCACTGCCTCCGCCACAAGGACAGGGGACGGTGCGCCCGGTAAGCGCTTTTAGTATTTTCTTATCCTCCGGCGTGAGGGATACCCGTTCCCCGGATGCCCCCCGTTTTATTTTCTGAGCCAGTTTTTCGGGTAGTCTCATTTTTTCAGCCCTTTCATCCAATCTGTAAAACGTTCCGTATATCCCTCGACAGAAAGCGCGAAAAACACGAATCCCGTAACCAGTGCCCAGGAGAGCGGGAAAAGAAACAGCCAGCTGTAAGCGAAAGTAAACCAGAAGGTAAGGCAACTTTTGCAGTTGAATGGCTTCCGGTCCAGGTTCCACCGCCACAGGCGGTTTTGATACTCGTCCCGGGCAAATACCACCTCGGAGAGGATGGCAATCAGAAATAATATAAGAATGTGTATAACTACCATGATAGTAATGAATAAGTAAGAGACACCCCTACAAAAGGTGCCCAATGGTTGTTTTTAATGTCATATCCGTACCCGACGGCGGGACCCAGCGACCAGCGTCGGGAAGGGGCGTTACCTATCCTTGTCTCTGTCCGGTACACGTATTCGGTGCGGGGATATACCTCAATCCAGTTCAACCGGGGGCGGTAGCCTTCCATTTGCAGGGCATACAAACTGTCGCGGTATTCTTTCGTTTCGATAGGTATCTCGATGCGTACTGTATCGCCGGGCAGGTATACTGTATCGGCGGGGGCTGCGATGGTTTCCCTGCGGATCTCCGTTCGGACGGTCTCCACGGGTTCCACGACAGTAACCGTATCGACCTTGAGTTCGGTAATCGTCTCCACGGTAACCGTTTCTACGGTTTCGCATCGCTTAGAGCAGCGCCCCAGGAAAAAAATAGCGATAAGTATACCTATCCAAAGAATCCAGCTCGCTGTTTTCATAGCTTCAGAATTTGCCTGCGGTTTTCCGCCTCACTCCGATAACTAACATGCACCCAACTCATACCGCTCTCGTCGATGAGTTGGTCAAAGGATAAGCCCAGCGACTGAACGAGTGCAAAAAGCCGCGCATTGCTTGCTGTCGTGCGGTCTGCGGCTTCAATATCAGCCGCGCGCCCTGTCATATGGTCGGAGGTTTTGGAGCCTCCTACGGCTTCGTTTAAAGCCGGGCAGCGGTAGCCACTATTAACAACAATCGGAGCCCCCCACGCCGTGCGTAAGGGGTCGAGAACTTTATCGACCAACGTCGTAAGGTTTTTCTTAACCTCTTCAGTGGGTGTATTATCAATCCCCCGCCGGGTGGCGGTGTCGGATTTCGTTAGCTCTTCAATGGTGAAATATTTCATTTTTCCGGGTATTGTTTCAATTCTTTTATTATTTCCGTGTGTGGGGGTTCGCGGTCCATGCAGTCCAGTTTTTCACACACATAAAAGCGACACATGAGGGTCCTACGTTTTTCCTCCTCCAATAAGGTACATGCATCGTGTAGTTTTTCGCGCAGCGCCTGGGCGGTCCGCGCTTGTTCTTCGTAGAGCGCCCGCCACTGTTCGGAGGCTGCCTTATCATTCTCCAACTCTTTCGCTTTTTTATTCTGCTTATACTGCATGAAACTCGCTACTCCGCCACCGCTGGCGAGCGTAGTCAGAAGCGTAGTAAGTAGGGTTGTAACGTCCATAAAAAAACTTTTTACTTTTCCAAACAAATATACGACTTTTTTTTGAAAAAAATAATTATTTAACATTTTTTCCGCTGCGCCGGCAGCATCGTCCACAGATCGAAGGCATACCGGAGGGCGTCCGAGCAGTGATTCCAACTATCCGTCGGTTGCAGCGTGTCGCCTTTTTGTACAAAGCGATAATTTTCCAGCTCTTCCAGAAAATGGCGGGAGGAAGCCGTTACGCGTATTTCGTAGGGCTGTAGGTTCCGGATACCGGTTAGAATAGACCCCGCACCTTTCCGGGCGGGAGAAAAATGAAACCGGAGATGGGTACGGGCGAAGAGGCTTCGAACGCGGTCCGCGCCTTCGGTGGCTGTATCGTACACCAGGTATTGACGACGGAAGGGGATGGAGCGGAGGACAGCCGCCATTTCCGCGTCGCCGCCGTCACGGCTGTAATAATATTCATGGGCGTAAATAGCACTATCGTCAAACCGGAAGCCACATATAACATCGGGGTCCGCCGTAGCGCGCAGCGCCCCCCAGTCACAGGCAAGAATTTCCGGAAGGGGCGATGTGTGATACACTTCGTCCGGGATGGCTTTGTGATGGGGAAAACAGAGTCCCGAAAGAGTGGAATCGATGCCCCGGCATTCAACCTCGTATAAGTAACGTTCCATCGTTCCCGGGGCGGCATCTTTCCCCATGGCTGCCGTGCGGTCGAGCTCCCGGCGAACGAAATCCGACAAGAAGGGGTTATCGTGGTAGGTGGTAATTAATTTGTTGTCCGCCGTCTCGTAGAGGTCGTTAACCCAAAAGCGTGTATAGGGGTTGTAATCAAAGAAGACCTGGCAGCCCGGTCCGGCGGCTTTTAATGCCTCGCGCACCGTGCGGGCATCGTACTGGATGCACTCGTTAAAAAAGATATAAGTAAAGTTCGACGCATAGCCCCGGACATCCCGCCCGGCGTAGACAAAGGCGAACTCGCTACCGGTTTCAAACAGTACGCGTGTGCCGCCGGTGAAGTGAATGCGCATCCGCCTGCCATCGCCCCCCGCACTGCGGTTAATCATAATTAAATCCTGAAAGATGGACTCCTTTAGCCGGGCATAGGTGTCAGTTACGATCAGTGTGCGCGTATGGGGATGGGTCAGGGATTCCATGTACAGAAACTGTAGAATGCTGACCGTTTTGCCCGAGCGGCGCCCGCCTTGAAAGAGAATAAAAGGGGTGCGGCGCTGATGGTGGTCCGATATAAAATCATGGTGTAATTTCAGCAGTTCCATCGCTTTCGGTATCCTCTTTTTTTCTTGTTCCCGACCCTATTCCTGCCACTTTGTCAGCTGTATTATCGATGACCTTCACCGTAAAGGCGCGACGGTTGTTGTCCTCAAAATCAAGCGTTCGCGCGTTGCTTCGCGTCCACTCTTCGGGCGATAGGTTGCAAAGGACGAATATCGCGGCTGCCACATTGGCAGGAATATGCCGGCGGGTGATATGCTGCTCTTTTATGTTCCCGTCTACTAGAACAGTGCGCATCTCCTCCACGTCATAGCCGCAGAGTTGCTTAAATAGTCCGCGTTTGGCTTCTTTTACAAACGCCAGCCGGCGGCGTTCCCGTCCGCGCTCCTGTGCCTCCCGCATGGCGGGATATTTATTTATCCATGCGTTTAGTGTGCTGGGGGCAACACCTAAAATCCCCGCGATGTCTTCCGTCGAATACTGCTGCCGGGCGTCAGATAGATAGTCCTCGTATTGGAGAGGCGTCAAAAGGGGGTCATATTTGGTATGGGAAGGGAGCTTCTTCATATAATTAATTCTTTAAATTCTTCTATCGTCCAAACCGTCCGGGCGGTAAACTGTTCCTTTTCCAGCCGTTGGAGCCAGTGCGATTGAAAAACAGAAAGTCGCCCGCTACCGGGGGTTTTAAATTCCACAAAAATCGCCCGTCCGTCTTTTAAATAGAGACGGTCCGGGATGCCGGTGTGCCCGGTATTTTCCAGCTTAATGGAAATATACCCCTTTTCGCGGGCATACCGGGTACAGGCGGTTTCGAGTTCTTTCTCTTTTTGATTCATTTTTATATGTCTGTATACCATAAATTCGTCCAGGCTTCCCTGGGAATAATTTACACCCACTCTCTTTTTAATAACCTGCCTCGCTCCCTCAAATTCCTTGATATGGAAAACGATGGCACTATTACTATTGGTAAAATAACAATAGTTGCGGCAGCCCATCAAGTCGAGGAGGTCACTCTGGTCCTGGTAGGTCATAGCTCCCTCATAGCTGTATCCGTCCGTAAAGAAATAAGGTGGGTCCAGTAGAAAAAGCGTCCGGTCCGTGTCGTAGGTGGGATTATTGAAAAATACCCGCCAATCCTCTCTCACAATTGTAAGCCCGTTTAAATAGGCATCCGGGGTGGGATAAGGAGCGGGTGAAATGAAATGACGATAAAAATCTTTTTCTTTTTCAAATTCCTTCAACGATTTGAAATACATACCCGAAAAAAGAATCCATGTGCTAACTGTTTTACAGTCCAGATATCCGAATTTTTCGGCATGACTTCGCAATATTTGTTTAATAGACATGACCCCTTCCTGCGGGATTTTCTTTTCTCTTCCTATTTCTTTTGAAAGGGCGGATAGTTTTGCTTTTAACTCGTTTGTCTCGGCAAGGTGTGAGAGTCGCTCTCTAAAATTATCAAAATCATTCCAGATAACCCGAGCATCGGGGCGCAGACGCCGCGCCCAATGGGCTAAAAGTCCCGAACCTCCAAACACGTCAATAATTGTTGTGCAGTCCGGAAAACTCTCGAGCATGGTTCGGAAATCTTCAAACCAGCCAACTTTTTGACCCTGGAACGGAAGCGGCGATTTTTTATAAATCATAGTTCTTCTCCTTCCGATTCATCTTTTTTTTAACAAGTGCCCAGCGGTGGGCGGGGCTGATTCTGCCTTTTTTGTTTTCCCCGTCGAAAAGATACCGGGGAACGCTGTTACTCCACAGCGTATGACGACCGGAGGGGCTGGCTGCCGTGCGGCAGGGCGTAAAGCCTTCCGGCGGCGTGTCATACACTTCGTATGTAATTCCGTTTAATGTAACTGTTTCCATGTTCTGCTGTTTTCATACATTTCAAATACCCGGCGGTGATACAGGTTCACCTCGCCGTAGTTTTTGTCAAAGGTTTTATCCACCTTGTAGCCGTGTTCATAGCTGAGGGCTTTAAGGACGCCCCAGCGGTAAGCGCGCCAGTCGGTCGCGTGTTCTTTTGCCCAGCGTTTAATGCTGTACCACTGGGCGGCTTCGTCCAGCCGTTTCTGCTGTTGCTCGTTTTGCTCTACCACAGCGGCAAGCCTCCGAAGGGCATCGGCGTACGAGGTGGGGAGCTGTGCGCGCTCTTTCTTTTCCAGTTCCTCCCACCGGCGGTTGACTTTAATGCGAAGCTCACGGCTGTACCCGGTCATAAGGTCAAAACACTGCATGCGGGTAAGGCGGTATTCACGCTGCTCACGGTTCCATACGTCTTTGTAGGTGGTCTCCCCAATTTTGGGGAGACCAAGTTTTTCATAACTCTCATTTAATTCATCACAATCCCGGAGGATGTGATCATGCCTTTT
>JAJBVD010000003.1 GCA_020859985.1 Clostridiales bacterium | reverse complement strand
TGGAATTTGAATTTTAAAGCGTCACAGGATGGCGCTTTAAATGGCGCTTTAAATGACGCTTTAAATGACGCTTTAGAAGAAGATGATATGAAACTGATTTTTTTGCTAAAGACAGAACCCGCAGTCACGCAGGTAATTGCAGCGGAGAAACTTGGGCTTTCTAGAAGAAAAGTGCAGCGTATGATGAAGAGTTTGTCGGAACAGGGTTATATTGAACGTGAGGGGTCCAAGAAAAATGGACGCTGGGTGATATTAAAGGAAGCCTGATGGATATGTTTGCGTGAACACCCATATGCACCCAAATGCCTCAAAACGGGCAAAAAACGGCTCGATATGTTTTGTTACACGGGCAAACGGCCAAAATCGCCCTTCGATATGTTTGCACACACGGCCGGGTTCCACGTGACATCAATATCGTTTTCTCGTGCAACGTCGAGACGGTTGTTCAACTTTCCAAGGGAGAAATCAACTCAAAGAAAGTGCGTGTAGAATTCTCTCTGGAGGATATGGATATGTCCGGATTCCAGAAGGGTGCTACCTATGGTCAGATCAAGGATTATGTGAAAGAGCATACCGGATTGTCGGTGTCCTCTCTGTACATCGCGCAGGTCAAGCAGAAGTATGGAATCATCGAGCGGGAGTGCTACAACAAACCGAAAAGCGAGGATTCCAGACAGCCGAAATGTTCGCCGGAAAAAGAGGCGGCGATTACGGAGGCATTGAAGTATTTTAAAATGATATAAATCTGATGTATAAAAGGGGGTTGTGTCCTATAAAGGTAGGGCAGACAACGCTTGAAACCGATGCCGGCCCTGGTTTTTAATATGCGCACGGCCGTGATAGGAAATTAGTGGCTTTGCCCCTCACGGCCGGCGCGGGCGATCAGGAGCCTGTAAGCCGCTTCCTACTCGATCTTCTTCGGCTTTATTCCCCAGAAGACCACGTTCATAAGAATGACAATCACAGCAACAACAATCATAGATACCCAAAATCCTATATTCAAACCAAGGAATTCTGTGGTGCCAAAGAACTTCATCCAAATATCGGTCATGGTCATAATCAGTTTCCTCCTTTACAACAGCTCGCCATAATGACGAATATACGCTTTTTTTAAACTGGTTGCCAGCAGCATATAGAGCAGGATGCAGGGAATCAGATAAAGAAAATAACTTGCTGGCAGCGCAACAAAACCCAGTAATGTCCCCAACGGTGTAAACGGAATAATGGTTAATACTGTGATCCCTGTCATCGTCATCAATGTCAGGGGCGCGGAAGCACGGCTTTGGATGAAGGGCAGCTTTGGTGTACGGATCATGTGAATGACCAGCGTCTGGCTCCACATGGACTCTACAAACCATCCGGCCTGGAACATAGCCATATATCGTAACTGCATTTCTGCAAGTTCTGCGCCGCTGAAATGGGCGGCAAGGTCGTTATACAGAACGCCGCCGGATATAAACATCGGGCAAAACACGAAGTACATGAAAATATAGGTCGTGAAGTCGAAGATGGAGCTGGTCGGCCCGATCCAGATCATGAAGCTCCCCACGCTGGATGCGTCCCACTTCCTCGGAACAGCAATGAATTCTTCATCCACATTGTCCCAGGGAATGGCTGTGCAACTCAGGTCGTAAATCAGGTTCAGGAAAATCAGGTGTACGCTCATCATGGGCAGGAACGGCAGCAGTGCCGACGCTGCCAACACAGAGAACATATTGCCGAAGTTGGAGGACGCCGTCATCTTGATATATTTGATCATGTTGGCGTAGGTCTTGCGCCCTTCAATAATCCCTTCCTCTAGCACCATCAGGTCTTTTTCCAGAAGGATAATATCTGCCGATTCCTTCGCCACATCCACCGCTGTATCTACAGAGATTCCAATGTCTGCTGCTTTCATAGCGGCGGCGTCATTGATGCCGTCTCCCATAAATCCGACTGTATGTCCGTTTTTCCGCAGAACGGATACAATACGGGCTTTTTGACCGGGGGTTAGCTTTGCAAATATATCGGTGATTTCTGCAGCTTCGGCCAGTTCCTCGTCTGTCATATAATCCAGTTCAGAACCCAGAAGCATATTTCCAACCTTAAGCCCTACCTGAGCACAGATGGTACGTGTAACCTTATCATTATCGCCGGTCAGGATTTTCGTGTGGACTCCGTGGGCTGCCAGAGCGGAAATTGCATCGGCAGTCGATTCCTTGGGCGGGTCGAGGAACGCAAGGTACCCGATCAGCACCATATCTGTCTCATCCTTTACGCTGAAAACATCAACAGAGGATGGATTGGTTTTATGGGCGATGCACAGGACCCGGAATCCCTTCTCGTTCAGCTCATTTGCCGTTTGCAGGATTCTTTTACGCACATCCTCGCTCAGAGGCTTCACCTCTCCATCCAACTCCGCAAAGGAACAGACGGAGAGCATTTCTTCCACTGCGCCCTTGGTGATCATCTGCGTTTTTCCGTTCTTATCCTGTACCACCGTGGTCAGACGACGGCGAGTGAAATCGAAGGGAATTTCATCCACCTTCACATAATGCTCGGACAGATCTGTCAGCTGCGGATTTTCCCGCTCTTCCTCCTCAGTTTTCTGGATGATTGCTAAATCCATCAGATTTTTATATCCGGTCTGGAAATAACTGTTCAGGTATGCGTGGCGCAGCACCCGGCTGTCATCCTCACCGTTTACATTCAGGTGATACTCCAGCACCACCTTATCCTGAGTGAGTGTACCGGTTTTGTCCGTGCAGAGAATGTCAATTGCTCCAAAATTCTGAATAGAGTTTAGATTTTTTACAATGGTTTGCTTTTTACTCATGGAGACAGCGCCTTTTGCAAGGCAGGTCGTGACGATCATGGGCAGCATTTCCGGCGTCAGTCCCACAGCAATGGAGATGGCAAACAGGAATGCAGACAGCCAGTCTCCCTTTGTCAGACCATTGATGACAAATACCAGCGGCACCATTACCATCATAAACCGAATCAACACCCAGGAGACGGCATTGACGCCTTTGGTAAAGCTGTTTTCCACCGCTTCCCCGGCAACCGCCGAAGCCATGGAACCGAACAGCGTATTGTCACCGACACAGACAACCACAGCGGTTGCACTTCCCGAAATAACATTACTGCCCATAAAGGCGATATTGGAATAATCGGTCACAGTAGCTGTCGTTTCTGCCACGAGAGATGTTTTCTCGATTGGCTCACTCTCGCCGGTCAGACTGGCCTGACTGACGAACAAATCCTTTGCCTCCAGAATCCGCACATCGGCGGGAATCATATCCCCGGCGGACAGGTGGACAATATCCCCCACGACCACCTCATCCAGCGGAAGCTCTGATTTGGGAGCGTCTTTGCGGGTGACGGTGCAGGTGGTGGTGATCATCGCCAGCAGCTTTTCCGCTGCATTGCCGCTTCTGGATTCCTGTACAAAGCGAAGTGCGCCGGAAATCACAACCATCGTCAGGATAATGACGACTGTCAGGCAGTCAAAATCCTCCGGTTCACAGCCAAACAGAGAATAGTATGGCAAAATCATGTCTGTGATCGTGGAGACGACGGCCAAGCAAAAAAGGATTGCTGTGAATGGGTTGACAAAGGCTCCGGCCAGGCGCTGCGCCAGCGATTTCTTCTTTTCCTTTGTCACATGATTAGAGCCGTTTATGCTGCGGCTGGTTACGACGGCCTCCTCATCCAGTCCGGTCAGTGTAGTATGCAATTGTGCCAGAACGGATAGGGTCGAATTCGTTGCCGCAAATGTGATGCGGCTGTTCTGCTCATCCCGGATCACGGCCTTTTCTGCCATCTGATGCAGAGCCTCGCGGGTTATTTTCTTGTTCATCGGATGTTCCTCCTTTCTCGTCCTGTTGTGATTCTACAAAAAAAGCAGGGAAGATCACATGGTCAAAACCTTGCGATTTCCTTGCTTTTTGACAAGTTTTTACATACCATTCAATATTTATCATTGAGTTTGTAGCCGATGCCCCAGATGGTCAGGATGTACTCCGGTGCGTCGGGATGAGGTTCAATCTTCTTCCGCAGCTTCCGGATAAACGCCATGATATTGCTGTCGTCCATCAGATACTCACCGTCCCAGACCGCCTGATAAATCTGTTCCTTGGTGAAAACCTCACCTCGGTTTTTCGCCAGAAACAACAGAATATCAAACTCCTTCGGCGTTAATGAAATCTCATTCTGCCCCATTTTCACGCGCCGTGCAGCGGGGTAGATATGCAGCTCGCCGCAGATGATTTCAGAAGCATTTGAGACGCTGCCGGTATCACCCAGCTCCAGCATCAATGTCTGACTGTTTCCCTGTACCAAATCGGAGAGCGCTTCCAGCAGCTCCTGTGCGCCTGCGGCATTCCCCGGCGCTGTTTTCAGTTTTTCACGCAGCCAGGAAAGTGTAACGGAATCCAGGCTGACAAAACCAACTCTTTTCTTCATGGGACACCTCCTTACAGCAGCTCCTGGTGCTTCTTAAAATAGAAGTACTTTGCGCCGCTGATGGCAAGCAGATAGCAGATCACATCAAGCAGCAGAAAACCATAATAGCCCACCGGAAGGGCTGTCAGTCCCAGATAACCGCCCACTGGTGTGATGGTAAATACCGTAAACAGAACGATCCCCAAAATCGTAACCAGAAAGACCGCATGAGAGGGCTTGCTCTGGAGGAACGGAATTTTGCTGGTACGCAGCAGATGCAGGATCAGCACCTGTGTCCACATGGATTCCAAAAACCACCCGGTCTGAAACAGGGAAATGAAAGCCGCCTGTCCAGACGGGTCCAATCCGGCAAAACTGCCCCCGCAAAGAGAAGGGCAGAGAACGAAATACAGGAATGCGAAGGTCAGCACATCAAAGACGGAGCTGATCGGGCCGAACCTGCACATAAATCGCCCCAGATGTTTTCCTGTCCAGTGAATCGGAGCCTCCAATTGTTCCGCATCCACATTGTCCCATGGCAAGATCAGGCACAACGTATCATATAGAAGATTTAAGAGCAGCAGCTGGAGCGAGGTCATGGGAAAGAAGGGCAGTAGTACGCTGGCAACGACGACAGCGCAGATATTCCCGAAGTTGGAGGAGGCCGTGATTTTGATATATTTTGCCATGTTTGCAAATGCCCGCCGCCCCTCCAGAATGCCCTGCTCCAGCACATTCAAATCCTTTCTGAGCAGAATAACATCGGCGCTCTCCTTGACGGCCTCCGCCGCCGTATCCACGGAAATCCCCACGTTGGCGGCCAGCTCTGCGGGCAGGTCGTTCATTCCATCCCCTAGGAAGCCGACACTGTGGCCGTTCTGCTGTAAAAGCTCTACGATCTGCGCCTTCTGTCTGGGCGCCAGTTCCGCAAAGACGGTGGTCTGCTCAATGAGCAAAGGAAGCTCGTTTTCAGAGATCTGCTCCAGATCCTCCCCAGTCAGGACATGGTCTGTCTCTATGCCGAGGCGGGAACAGATGGAAATTGCTGTGTTCTGGTCGTCCCCGGTCAAAACACGAATATCCACCTTCAGTTGCTTCAGACGTTCCATGGCCTCCGCAGCGCTTTTCTTCGGCGCATCGAAAAAGCCGAGATACCCCAGAAGGATGAAGTCTGATTCCTCTCCGCTCAGAACAGAAGCGTTCGTTCTCCGGCAGGCAACGGCAAGGACTTTCATACCGTCCTCGGTCATCTCGTCCACGATGGCGTGGGCATCCTGAACGGAATTCCCCTGAATTGGAATTTGCGCTCCCTTAAACTGGACGTACTGGCATCTTGACACAACCTGTTCTACATTGCCCTTGATGATATGCAGATTTTCCGCTTCACCTTTCAGCAGGATACCAACGAATTTGTGTGTGTAATCAAAGGGCTGCTCATCCAGAAGGACGCTGCCTTTAGAAAGCGTTTCAAAATGTGCTTCCATGCCGGGCATCTCCCGACAGTTCAAGATGGCCGTGTCCAGGTGATTTTTCACGCCGCTGTGATAGTAGCTGCTCAGAAAGGCATAATCCAGAACTGTTTCGCTCTCATTTCCCAGAACATCCATGAAATATTCCAGCGTAACGGTATCTTCGGTCAGAGTGCCAGTTTTATCTACACAGAGCAGATCCATGCTGCCCAGAGACTGCATGGCGTTGATGTTTTTTACCACCGTTTGCTTTTGCCCCATGGAAAAGCTGCCCTTAGCCAGACAAGCGTTGACCACCATCGGCAGCATCTCCGGCGTCAGCCCCACCGCAACAGACAGGGAAAACAGAAATGCCTCCAGCCAGTTGCCCTTGGTCAGCCCGCTGGCGAGAAAGACGACCGGAACCAGAATCACCATGAACTTGATCAGCACCCATGCGATGGAGGCTGCCCCACGGTCAAATTCCTCTTTTCGGTTTGAGGGCGTTGCAGAAAAATTTCCGTAAACGGTATCGGCTCCGACGGCCAGAACGATGCCGGTTCCCCGGCCTCCGGTGACGGTCGTTCCCTGGAAGACAGTGTTACTGTACTCGCTGATTTTGGTCGGAGCTTCTGCCAGCGGCAGGGTGTTCTTTTCCAGAATCCTGCTTTCCCCGGTGATGACAGATTGAGAAACAAAGAAGTCTGTTGCATCCGTCAGGCGAATATCTGCCGGAACCCGGTCTCCGGCTTCCATACGAACAAGGTCGCCAACCACCAGATTATCCGAACACACTTCCTGCCAGATGCCGTCCCGACAGACAGAGACAGTGGTTTGTACCAGTTGGGTCAGGCGATCGGCAACACGCTTTGCCCGAAGCTCCTGAATCAGCCGTATGATACCGCTCAGAACCAGCATCAGGCTGATGATAAGGACCGAAGAAAGCCCTTGCCCATATTGCTCCGGCATCAGAATATCTGTGAATAGCAGGATAAC
>JAJBVD010000011.1 GCA_020859985.1 Clostridiales bacterium | reverse complement strand
ATATCAACCACCTTTCTCGGAATTCCCTATATTTGTATTATACAGGAAGCTTTCTGATTCTGTCTCCTGCTCACCTGTCTCAGACTGCGTTTCCGTAGATGACTCCTCCTCTGATACGGAATCTGAGGAGACATATTCTTTCTTCTCCAGAATAACAAGAACCTCCTGCAAATGCCGGAAATCAACTACCGGCGTAATATATCCGGATTTTGTCAGATTGTTTGAATCATTATTCAGCTCGCTGATATAACCGATGAGGATCCCGGGGAGATAATTCTCACTGATATAGGATGTAACAACCTTATCGCCTACATGTACAGCATTCTCCGTATCTGTCAGACGGGAAAGCTCCAGAGAACCCTCATCAATCAGAGTCAGATTCCCACTGATGATGCACTGGTCAGAGGTCGTAGAAACCATCGCACTGACATTGCTTTCATCATCAATAATAGAACGTACAGTTGCCCAATTGGCGCCCACCTCCGTAACGATCCCGACCAGTCCGCCGTCCGCAATGACATTCATATCTTTTTCAATGCCATCGTTAGATCCTTTGTCGATGGTAAAAATATGAAACCAGTTGCCGGATTCTTTCGCTATAATATTGGCTCCGACCTTCTCGTAATCAGAATATTCCTCATCCAGATCATAAAGCGCCTGAAGTCTTTCCAGTTCCTCATGCTCCTGCACAAGAAGGCTGTTTTCCTCCGTCAGTGTTGCAACCTGTTCCTTCAAAGATTCGTTTTCTTCACGAAGAGTCTCCACGTCCTCAAGATTCTCCGTAAAGCCGCTCAGCCAGCTGCCAAAGCTGTTGATCCCCTTCTGCACCGGAGTGACGAGGTAGCCGCTCACCTGCTTGATGGGCGCGGTCAGGTCACTGTTCACCGTAGATATCAGAATCAGCAGCACACAAAAAACAGAGAGTGCAATCAGAAGGTATTTATTTTTTAACGTCTCATTCGAATTCTTCTTCATCGCAGTTGTTTTCCTCTCATGTCCGGAAAATCACCGGACACCACTTTTCTATCTCAGATGAGGCTCCCCTCGGCAATTACCGCATTGCTGCAAGGTCATTCAGTGTATAAGTAAGCGCTTTCAGATCTTTGTTGTTCATGACCTCCACAAGTCCCCGTATGGTGCTGTATTTCGGATCCTGCACATGATGGAGTGGAATGCCGATCTCCCTGCGGATATACTCCGGCAGATTCAGAATCATAGAAACGCCTCCGCTTAAGTAGATTCCTTCTCGTGAGATATCTTTCATCAGCTGCGGCGGAATACGGTTGTAAATGGAGTTGATACTCTCAACAATCGAGTCCACGGTGTCGATAATAGCAACGCTTACCGCCAGGGAAGGAATCACTTCCGACTTAGGCAGCCCGGAAAGTGTGTGTATGCCAAACACCTTCTGTTCCAGTCTTGGACCATTAATCATAAAAGCAAGATTGTTTTTAAGGGATTCTGCTGTTTTCTGACCAATGCTGAGATTGAATTTGCGGCGTACCATCGTGGCTATATCCGCATCCATGCGGCGTCCCCCGGTCTTTAGCGTCTGCCCGAGGATCACTTTTCCAGATGAGATTACAGAAATCTCCGTCGTATCCGCACCGATGTTTACAACCATATGGCCGCGGCTGGAAAGCACGGGAAGAGACGCGCTGACGGCATCCGCAAGTCCTTTTTCCAAAAGACGGATCCTTCCGGCCTGAATCTGCCCTTTCATCACCTGAAAGAAAGCCCGCTTCTCCACCTGCGTGATCTCGGTCGGCACCGCAATCAGAAGGGAGGATGCACCTCCATAGCGATGAATCAGATTGTCAAGCAGAATATCCATCTCTGTAAGATTCGCAATAACGCCGTTGGCCATAGGCCAGACAACATTCACAGTGAGCGGCTGTTTTTCATATACACCATAAGCTGCGTCCCCATAAGCGAGGACGCTGCCATTATCACGAAGTGCGATCACATTTCTGCTGTAAAGAAACTTCTTGCCGCTTTTATCTCTGATCTTGATCGTATCTGTTCCCAGATCAAGTCCGCATGCCCGTTGCAACAACATGACTGTTACCCCTTATAACTCTCCTGCTGTCCGCTCTGCCAGACGCCCTGCTCCCTCATGCTGACCGCCTGACAATCTCCAATAATAATATGATCCAAAAGCTCTATGCCAAGCAGCACTCCCGCGCGCCGCACACGTTCCGTCAGACGGATATCTTCCTCACTCGGATCCGGAATCCCGCTTGGATGATTATGCAGCAAAATAATACTGACTGCCTGATGTTTTACAGCCTCAACAAAAATCTCCCGCGGCGATATCATAGAAGCACGGACCGTGCCTCTTGAAAGGATTTCATCCCTGATCAGCTTTCCCTTGCTGTTCAGCATCACAAGGACAAGGTTCTCCTGCTCCAGATGGCGCATTTCCTCCATATAATATCGTGCCACGGCTACGGGATCCTGAAAGGAAACTCCTTCCGAAAACCTACTGCGCGAAATCCGTCTTGACAGCTCCACTATACACTTAAGCTGCACCGCTTTGACTTTCCCAAGTCCACGTATATTCATCAGCTCTGACACTGAAAGATGATAAATACCAAGAAGACCGCTTTTCTCCCCGTTCAGCGAAAGTATCTTCCTCGACAGCTCAAGCGCAGATTCCCCATGTGTACCTGTACGCAAAATCACAGAAAGAAGCTCGGCATCAGATAAGCTCTCCGCTCCTCTTGCCAGACACTTTTCATACGGGCGTTCCATCTTAGGTATACTCTTCATCGTTCGCCCTGATGCAGTGCTCTGATCTTCTCTCTGATTTACCATCAGATTCTCTTTCTGGCTTTCTTTCTTTTTCTGTTTTTGTTTTTCCATGTCTTTAAACAGGATCTTTTTCCGGAGTTCTGCGCGTAAGGCCGCTCCCGGCGGGTTCCTGCAGAACTATTGAAATATTCTATCACAAAAATTCTGCAAAGTACACACCCGAAGCCGAAAAACTTGCTTAAATCTTTTTCTGCAGCGGACGGGTCCCGCCACTTTTCCTCCTTATGATAAACACCAGCAAACAGTTCCATACCTTCACAGCTGCCGGCACAATGCCTCCGCAACACGGATTCCGTCGATCGCCGCGGATGTAATTCCACCTGCATAACCGGCTCCCTCCCCGCAGGGAAAAATACCGGGGAAAGAAGTGCTCTCGCAGTGATCATCGCGCAGGATACGCACAGGTGAGGACGTCCGGCTTTCCACACCGGATAAAAGAACATCCGGCCCATCAAAGCCCGGTATGTTCTTTCCAAAAGAATGCATTCCTTCCATAATACAGTGATTTAGCTCTTCAGGGAGGATATCCCGCACATTTGTCATTTTCCACTGTCCCCTATTCTCCGGCAAAAAACTGCCGGGAGTCTCAGAGGGCCGGTTCCGGCAAAAATCCTCAAAACGCTGGACCGGGATACTCCCATTGCCGCAATTCCAGGCAGCCTTCTCCAACATCTGCTGAAATACAATTCCCGCAAACGGATCGGACTCCTCCGAAGCAAATTCACAATAGTCTTCCGGTTTCACCGTCACAACAATCGCGCTGTTGGCGTTCCTGCCGCGGCGGTCACTATAACTCATTCCATTTACAGCAGTCATTCCCTGCTCCGAAGAGGCGTTGACTACATAGCCGCCCGGGCACATACAAAACGAATACACTCCCCGGCCATCCGCACATTTATAGGTCAGCTTATATGGTGCGGCGCCAAGCTCCCCTGCATTTTCCGTTCCATACATAGCCTGATTGATCAGACTCTGAGGATGTTCCACGCGCAATCCGACCGCAAATGCCTTTGCTTCCATAGCAAATCCGGATGTACGCAGCATCCGAAAGGTATCCCGGGCACTGTGTCCGATTGCCAGAACAACCTGATCTGAGTAAATGGTCTCGGCACCTCCGTTCAACTCCAATGCGTATCTGCCGGCACCGGCAAAGTGCTGTTCATTCATCAGCCTTCCGGGTATTTTTGAATCACTGTCATCTAAAGTTGCAGAGACTGACTTCGACGTTCTGGTACAGCGGATTGCTGTCAAGCATGTTTCAAAGCGCACTTCCCCGCCGAGGCTGATAATCTCCATACGTATATTTTTTACTACTTTTGCCAGTACATCTGTGCCGATATGCGGCTTATGGCTCCATAAAATTGACGGATCAGCTCCGGCCTTTACAAATTCGCGCAGCACAAAGCGAATCCGGCCATCCGGATCCTTGATCATCGTGTTAAGTTTGCCATCCGAAAAAGTACCAGCTCCGCCCTCACCAAACTGCACATTTGATGAGGAATTCAATTCTCCGGTTTGCCAGAAATGCCGGACAGTCCCGGTCCGTGTTTCCACATCCTCCCCCCGCTCCAGAATAATCGGGCAAAGGCCGGCTCTGGCCAGCATCAGTGCGCAGAACAGACCAGCCGGGCCGCTGCCGACAACGACCGGCCGACCCGGTTGCATATTTTCATAAGGAAACCTGTATTTTTTAGGTTCAACAGCCGTTACATGCCGGTTGCGCAGTTTTTTTACAAGTGCCTGCGGATGAGGCAGCGTCACATCAATTGTATAGACATAAAATAAATCCGGTTTTTTGCGCGCGTCGATTGAACGGCGGATAATTTCATATTGAGGAGTCCCCTGCTCTGTCAAATGATGCTCGGAAAAAGTTTTCTCTATATTTTTAATATTTCCAGAGAGAGTATCTGCAAAAATAATATTGCGTATATGAAGGATCCGGCACAATTCATTTTCCAGTTGTCTCTGACTATGCCCTACCCGCAGTTTTAATTCATTGACTCTCACTACCATATCTGTCTTCTCCCGAATTATTTTCATTATACAGTATCATGCTGAAGTACACGATCGTATCCCCGCCGTAATTAAAGGTCAGACCAGCCTCCTCCACCGTCTGCATAACCAGAATTCCGTGGCTTTCCATTGAAGAAAGTCTTCCTTCCGGATGTCTGCAGGGCTCGTCCGGGCAGGCACACACTTCACATTCTGTACAGCCCGTGGAGAGTACATAAAAATCCGGCACTTCTTTTTGCAGCACATCGCGGATGTCTCGTGTGACTTCCTCGTGCTGTCGCTTTACACTCAGGTTTGCTCTTTTATCCCATGCATTCGCCGTCTCCGTGACTGTAGAAAACAGACAGAAACACGAGTAATCCAGACATTTGTTCATCAGGTCTTCGATCCGGCCGCAATTTGGAGGGCAGGCCCAGGAATGCCCGTAGCGTTCACAGTCCTGCTCGCAAATGTACCAGACCTTGTCCGAAAAAATAAGCTCGTCTCTTTTCCCAAAATAATATTCACAGATCGGATATTGAAGTATGGTATTTTCGATAATTTCCCTGCTGCCCATCTCTTTTGCTCTCCTTAGCTTCGCGGGAGGCCGACGCTCCCGCAAGGAATCCGCTGGTCCACGCCCATTGCAGATTATAACCGCCGCACGGTCCATCCACATCCAGCATTTCTCCTGCAAAATAAAGCCCACTATGCAGACGCGATTCCAGCTCTTCCGTAACCTCCCGACAATCTACACCGCCGCTGCAGATCTGTGCCTGCTCAAATGACTTCGTCCCGGTAACAGGCAGCAAAAATGCTTTCAGTGTATGACAGAGCCTGATGATATCAGAGCGTACCAAAGCCCCGCTGTTTTCAGGTAAATTCGCTGTCTGATCCAGTACTACCGGTATCAGCTTTTCGTTCAGCAGCCCACGAAGCAATACGGAAACCGGCTCTTTCGAAAGCTCAGCTGCTCGTTTGGTAAGCAGTGATTCCAGCATCTGCCCGCTGTGTTCAGGGAAAAAATCTATGCTTATAGCATAAGCAGCATTCTCTGTTTTCGCTGCAACTCTGGTTGTTTTTGATAATTTCGCTGCTTTGTTTGCTGTTTTGACAGGTGCCTGATCTAATTCAGATTCTATATACCGTGACAGCTGGAAAATCACTATACCGGACACACCATAGTTCGTCCACTGCAGTTCCCCAACGTCGTGAGTGATTTCTTCGTATTTTAGTATATTTTCCTGATACAAAAGTTCTCTGTATGTTTTATCTGCTGCTGCAGAAAAACCTTCCTTTACAAATTTATCTTCAAAAAAAACGGAACGTAACAGGGTGATCTTCGCGCGGCAGCGCACCCCTGCAACACGATTTAAAAACGAGGCATTGCTGATCAGAGGCACAAGCGCCGGACGAGGATTCAGGATTGTATGGCCAAGCTTTTGAGCCAGCAGATAACCTTTTCCGGATGCTCCTGTAGAAGGCGCAGCTTTCGAACCGCAGGCAAGGATCAGCGTATCCGCCTTATATGTCCAGGTGGGCGTAACAACCGCGAAACGAGCTGTTGATGACTGAGTCACAATCTCTGTGATCTCCTGTGAAAACTTCACCTTCACCTTCAATCGGCGAAGCTCCGCGAGCAGTACCTCTAATACGGATGCAGACTGTCCTGTATAGGGATAGACATATCCATTCTTCACCTGTGTAAGGAGCCCCATTCCGTGAAAAAAGTCCAGCGTAGCAGCTGTGCCAAATTTCCGAATCAGTCCGGAGGCAAGAGCTGCCCCCGTACCACGGTACTGCTCAGCCATATTCTCAGCCATATTCGTGAGATTACACCGTCCGTTTCCGGTGACAAGCAGCTTTCTGCCCGGACGTTCCTGTGCTTCCAGAACCGTTACATTCGCGCCGGTGCGCGCTGCGGATATCGCAGCGGTAAGTCCTGCAGCCCCCGCGCCAATGATCAGAATATTTTTTGCCATCGCCTTCTCCTGCTTCTTCGAAATCACAACTGTGTGCAGCAAAACATACCTCAGGCAAGCTTTACCAGGCCTTTCTCGTACAGCTTCTGCAGCGACATCATGATCCCCAGCTTCGCATGCGGCCAGGTCAGTCCCCCCTGAAAGTAGACCGCATACGGCGGCTTAATCGGGCCGTCCGCGCTCAGTTCGATCGAGGAGCCCTGTACAAACGCTCCCGCCGCCATGATCACATCGCTGTCATACCCCGGCATCGCCCACGGTTCCGGCGTCACGTAGCTGTCCACCGGCGCAGCCGCCTGAATCCCCTCACAAAAGGAAATCACGCCTTCCGGGAAGCCAAAGGTTATCGCCTGAATGATATCATGTCTCTCCTCCGATCCGTTCGGAACAACCGCAAATCCCAGATTTTCGTAGACATTCGCGGCAAAAACAGCCCCCTTCAGAGCGGCTGCTGTCACGGTCGGCGCAAGAAACAGTCCCTGATAAAAGGACTGCATAACACCAAAGTTTGCGCCAACCTCACGTCCGAGTCCCGGTGAGGTCAGACGGAACGCACACTGTTCAATACAGGCAAGTGTTCCCGCGATATATCCTCCCGCCGGTGCCAGCCCGCCGCCGGGATTTTTGATCAGAGAACCGACGACCATATCCGCTCCAAGCTCTCCCGGCTCCTTTTTCTCCACAAATTCTCCGTAGCAGTTATCAACCATGCAGAGAATGTCCGGGCGGATGCTTTTGACAAACGCAATAGCCTCCCCTATCTGTGTCACCGACAACGTTGGTCTGGTCTGATATCCTTTGGATCGCTGAATCTCCACCAGCTTTGTCTGCGGCTTTATCGCCTTCCGAATCGCATCATAATCAAAGCCCCCATCCGGAAGAAGATCCACCTGTGCGTAGGTCACACCATACTCCGCCAGAGAACCGCGGGACGGTCGGATGCCGATCACTTCTTCCAATGTATCATATGGCTTACCGGATATGGACAGCAGCTCATCTCCTGGCCGCAGATTGGCGGACAAGGCAATTGCCAGCGCATGCGTACCGCAGGTAATCTGCGGACGCACCAGAGCGGCCTCCGTATGAAAAATGTTCGCATACACCGCTTCGAGCGTATCGCGGCCGCGATCATTGTAACCATAGCCGCTGGAGGTTTCAAAGCATTCCGCGCTCACGCGGGCGTCCTGCATCGCCTTGATCACCTTGAGCTGATTGTATTCCGAAGTTTCATCTATTTTCTGGAAGCGGTCATTCAGACCATTCAGGATTTTTTCTGAATATTCGTAAACTTCGCGGCTGATGCCGAGAGATTCATACATCTGTGTCATGTTTTTCAAAGCTCCTTTTTTCTTACTCCGATTTCCGTACTCCTGTTCTGCTGCAATCTTGCAGTTATATATTTTTTGCGCCTCCTGCGGCACCTTTTTCTTATCATTTGTCTACGTCCGCGTTGCAGGCATGAACAATTCAATCCAAAAGAATGCCTTTACTGCGCAGCAGATCTGACATCTGTTCCAGAATTCGCTCTTCGTCATGATCAAATTCAGACTTATCCAGCCAAATCACATCCCGCTCTCTGCGGAACCAGGTGAGCTGGCGTTTTGCAAAATGGCGGGTATCTCGCTTCAGGACGCGAACTGCCTCATTTAATGAATACCTGCCGTCAAGATAATCCAGCATCTCTTTATATCCAAGTCCCTGCATAGACACCATATCCCGGGTGCAGCCTTCCTCCCGCAAGCGTTTCACCTCATCCAGAAGTCCGGCTTCCATCATCTTGTCCACCCGGCGGTCAATCCTGTCATAAAGCACGGCGCGGTCGTCATTTAATACAAAATACGCAAAATTGTAAGGAGACTGTTTTTCCCGCTCCTTCGCATTGTGCGCAGAGATCTTCGTTCCTGTCTCATGGTAGAATTCCAGTGCCCGAATCACGCGCTTCATATTGTTCGCATGGATTGCGTCAGCAGATTCCGGGTCGACATCGCGCAGCATATCGTGAAGCACCTGCGGATCCCGTTCCTTCGCAAGTGCCTCCAGCGAATCCCTGTAAGAACTGTCCGAGCCATGCTCCGTAAAATCAATCCCGTAGAGAACGGCCTGAATATAAAAGCCGGTACCCCCCACAAGGATTGGTATTCGCCCGCGTGCATGAATTTCCTGAATATAGCGTATAGCATATTGCTGAAATTTTACCACATGAAATTCTTCCCACGGCTCGAATTCATCGATCAAATAATGCGGAACGCCCTGCATCTCCTCCGGCGTCACTTTTGCAGAGCCGATATCCATCCCCCGATAAACCTGCATCGAATCCGCCGAGATGATTTCTCCGCCGATGCGTTTTGCAAGCTCCACAGACAGGTGTGTCTTTCCGACGGCAGTTGGACCGGTGAGAATAATGAACGGTAGTTTTTCCTGACTCATGCACGGTCACCTCTATACAACTCGCTTGAATTTCTTCTCCAGCTCATATTTTGTCATCGCAATGATCGTTGGCCGTCCATGCGGACAATTGTATGGATTTTCCAACGTCAGCAACTCCCCGATCAGAGCATCCACTTCCTGAACAGACAGTCGGCGATTGCCCTTGACCGCCGCCTTGCAGGACATGGAAGCAATCTTTTCACGAATAGCCTGATCCGAAGCCCGTTCGGAAACATCAGTCAGCCCGTCCAGCATTTCCATGAAAAGCGTCCGGTCGGCAATGCTGTAAAGATTGCCGGGGACCGCACAAATGGAATACTCTCTGCCGCCAAACGGCTCAACCTCAAATCCAACCTCTGTAAAACGATCCATATGCTTTTTCAGCATTTCTTCTTCCTGCATGGACAGCGATACGATGATGGGCGGTGTGACCATCTGGGATGTCTGCTTTTTCTCTGCCAGGTCTTTCATAAAACGTTCATACAGCACCTTTTCATGTGCCGCATGCTGGTCGATGATATACATTTTGTCCTGAAATTCCACGATCCAGTAGGTATCAAAAACCTGTCCGATCAGCTTATGCCGTTTCACGTTCTGTTCATTCAGAAGCTGGTCGTCAAAAAGTTCCATCTGAACGGGCTTTGCCCCGATGTTCTCTTCGTTTTTCTGTTCTGGCATTGAAATGGAAGATTCATTGCGTTTGTCATCAGTTTCACAGCCTGTTTTCTGTGTTCCACCGCTTTCATTTTGAGGCTCCGCTTCATTCTGGGTCAGCATCCCCGTAACAGGTTTTAAAATCCCCGTCTTTTTTTGTGGCAAGTCAAAAGAACTGCTTTCGCGGCGGGCAGATGCTGTGGAATTGCCCCCTCGCTCCGCGTCGGCGGCAGATCGCATCTGCCATTGAAAGGCCGCTTCGCGGCGGGCAGATGCTGTATCATGGTTCGGATACTTTGGCTCATACGGACTTTTTGATTCCGCGAGCAGCTGGCTGCGCACTTTCTCAAAAGGCTCCGGATAACGGAACGGAGATGATTTCTCTAATTTCCCTGATTTTCCGGTTTTTCCCTCTGTCGCTGCGGTATCTTCGTTTTCCGTCCTGCCGCCTATATTCGATTGAGTATCGGAATCTGCTTTAACAGACGCCGCTCCTGGCATTTCCGTCCCAGACTTTGACGGCACGATCGGCTTATTCTCTATCGTAAACTCCGGTATCAGTTCGCGGTGAATAAGCCCCTCTTTGACAGCATTGTACACCTGATCATAGACAAAGCTCTGGTCTGCAAAACGGACCTCCATCTTTGTCGGATGCACGTTGACGTCCACCTGATCGGTGTCAATGTCCAATGTCAGAACGGTAAGCGGGTAGCGGTGACTCATCATGAAAGGCTTGTAAGCGTCCTCAATCGCCCGGGCAATGATCGCGCTGCGGACATATCTGCCGTTGACGAAATAATTCTCATAGTTGCGGTTCCCGCGGGAAATGACCGGCTTGCCGATATACCCGCTGATCCGCATCGGACCGTTTTCCGACTCAATTTCAACGACATTGGAGGTAATCTCACGGCCATAAACACCATATATAATATCTTTGATTCTACCATTACCTGAGGTGTGAAGCTTCGTATCCCGGTTATTAATAAATTTGAATGCAATATTCGGATGCGAAAGAGCCAGACGCTCCATCAGGTCGCTGACATAGCCGGCCTCCGTCGTCGCGCTCTTTAAGAATTTCCGTCTCGCGGGAGTATGATAAAAAAGATTCCGCACCAGAAAAGTAGTCCCTTCGGGCGCACCGATCTCTTCTAAAGATTTTTCGACTCCGCCTTCAATAACATACCGCACGCCAAGCAGACTTCCCGGCGTCTTGGTGATCATCTCCACCTGGCAGACCGCAGCGATGCTGGAGAGCGCCTCGCCGCGGAACCCCAGAGTCCCGGAAGTCAAAAGATCGTCGACCGTGCGGATTTTGCTGGTCGCATGCCGCAGAAAAGCATCCTGTACCTGATCTATCGGAATACCGCATCCATTATCCGTGATACGGATCAAAGAAATACCGCCGTCCTTAATTTCAACCGTCACTGCGTTCGCCCCGGCGTCCACAGCGTTCTCTACCAGCTCTTTGACGACGGAAGCCGGACGCTCCACCACTTCCCCCGCAGCTATCTTGTCAATCGTGTCCTGACTGAGTAACGCTATTTTATTCATAAAATCATTAATTCCTTTCGCACTATTCCTATAATATATAAAATATTATTTTAATATTGCATTATGAGAAAACTTTTATTATAATAAAGTCGGTGCTGCCATAACGGTAGGCGGTTAGTCCTTTAACAGGAAACTGTGATTCCTGATTACATAGAAATCTCCCATTTGAGAAATCCGACAGGAAAGGAGGACGTGCTTATGCTCACCATCAGTGATCTAATTGCAGTATTAAGTCTCTGCATGACCTCATTCGGTCTTGGTTACTCGATTGGTAAGAGTAGCAAGACGCAAAAATAACCGCCCCAAGTCTGATAAACAAAGCGGTTATTTTTGACACAATATAATCGGACTAACCGTCTATCGGCAGCACTTCTTCTTTAACAGATAATAGCATGCTGCTTCATTTATGTCAATTGCTAATTTTCAGTATCCGATTCTTTTGATTTTTTCTATCAAAATCCCATTCATTTTTCAAAAGTTTCACTTCTGCCACCGGTTCTTCAGCTTCCCCTGCATCCGATACAGTGTGTTAAGCGCATCCATCGGCGTCATGTTCGGTACATCCAGCTCCTGCAATTCTTTCAGGACATCCGCGTCAGTCGTGGTCTCCAGAAATGACATCTGGTTCAAATCAACCTGGTCGGGCTTTTTCGAGCGCGATTTCTTTGGCTTTTCCCCAGTGGATATTCCGTCCGCAGAATACGAATTTTCCTCGTCTGGGGCAATCTGCTCAGAAGCAGCGGAAACGAGGCGATCAGCAGACGCTATATCGGCGTTGGAAAGCTCTTCGGCGAGCTCTCTGGCGCGGTCAGTGACGCTCTTTGGAACGCCTGCCAGACGGGCGACCTGTATGCCATAGCTTTTGTCCGCGCCGCCCGGGATGATCTTGCGCAGAAATACGATGTCGTCCCCCTGTTCCCTGACCGCGATACAGTAATTGTTGACGCCGGGAATTTTGCCTTCCAGCTCCGTCAGCTCGTGATAATGTGTTGCAAACAGAGTCTTCGCACCGAGCAGCTTGGGATTACTGATGTGTTCCAGCACAGCTCAGGCGATGCTGAGGCCGTCAAAGGTGCTGGTGCCGCGGCCGATCTCATCGAGGATCAGCAGGCTGTCCTTTGTCGCGTTGCGCAGGATATTCGCCACCTCGGTCATCTCCACCATGAAGGTGCTCTGCCCGCTGGCAAGGTCGTCCGACGCACCGACGCGCGTAAAGATACGGTCAACCAGACCGATCTTTGCGCTGTCCGCCGGAACAAAGCTGCCAATCTGCGCGAGAAGGACGATCAAAGCGCTCTGGCGCATATACGTCGACTTTCCGGCCATGTTCGGACCGGTAATGATAGACACGAGATTTTTCCCGTTGTCCAGCTTCGTATCGTTCGCGATAAACATGTCGTTCGGGATCATTTTTTCCACGACCGGATGGCGGCCATTTTTGATCTCGATGCTGCCTCGCTCATTGATAGTCGGCTTGACGTAATTGTTGTGCTCCGCGACCTGTGCCAGAGAAGCAAACACATCGAGCCCGGCAATCGCTCTGGCCGTCTCCTGAATGCGGACGATCTGCTCCGCGACCTGGGAGCGGACTTCAATGTAGAGCGCGTATTCCAGAGAGACCAGACGGTCCTCCGCCCCTAAGATTGTGTCTTCCAGTTCCTTAAGCTCCGGCGTGATATAACGCTCGGCATTGGTGAGCGTCTGTTTGCGTGTATAATAATCCGGCACCATATCCTTATAGGAATTCGTGACCTCCAGATAATAGCCGAACACCTTATTGAACTTTACACGAAGGTTTTTAATCCCGGTCTTTTCGCGTTCCTCGGCCTCCAGCTTTGCCAGCCAGCTCTTGCCGTCGTTCTTGGCGCTGCGCAGCCGGTCCACCTCTTCGTTGTATCCGTCCTTGATAATGCCGCCCTCGCGGATGATGATCGGCGGCTCGTCAAGAATAGACTGTTCGATCAGGTCATGTACGTCGGTCAGCTCATCAATCTGTTCTTCCAGCTGGCGAAGCAGCGGCGCTTCCAGACTTTTCATAATGTATTTGATGTGCGGCAGCATGGCAAGCGAGGTCTTGAACGCGATCATATCGCGGGGATTCGCCGTCTGATAACTGATACGGCTGATCAGGCGCTCCAGGTCGTAGATCGGGTTTAAATATTCGCGCAGCTCCTCACGTGTGATCGCGTTATCCCTCAGTTCTTCCACTGCGTCCAGACGCGCCGTGATCTCATCCTTTTCTATCAAAGGCTGTTCTACATATTTTCGCAGAAGACGCGCTCCCATAGCCGTCTTCGTCTTGTCCAGCACCCAAAGGAGAGAACCCCTTTTCTTTTTCTCGCGCAGCGTCTCGCAAAGCTCCAGATTCCGTCTCGTGGAGCTGTCAAGGATCATATATTTTCCGATCGAATACGGCACAAGGCGCGTCAGATTCTCAATGGAAGTCTTCTGCGTCTCCATCAGGTATTTCAGAAGCGCACCGGCAGCAGTCACGCCGCAGGTGTAATCCGCGATGCCCAGCCCCTCCAGAGACGCCACATGAAAATGCTCCGTCAGCACACGGCTGCTAAGATCATCGTCAAAATACCAGGATTCCAGAGAAAATACCGAAATGCCAAGGCGCTCGCGCATATCTTCAAGATCGATCCCACTCACATAAAAAGACTGGTTGCAGATCAGCTCGGAGGGAGAAAATTTAACGATCTCATCAAACAGCTTCCGCTCGGAATCCACTTCCGACATCAGGTATTCGCCGGTCGAGATATCCGCCACGGAGACGCCATAAAGGTATCGCCCCCTCGAATTCTCTCGGCGGCAGCTTGCGTCTGCAATTTCAGAACCGCTTTGCGGTTGGCAGACGCTGCGGTCTGCGGAATCCAGGCCGTTCCGCGTCTGGCAGGCTCTCACCACACACATCAGATAATTGTTGCGGGTCTCATCCAGCGCCTGAGCATCCAGATTCGTGCCCGGTGTGACAATGCGGATGACTTCCCGTTTCACAAGCCCTTTCGCAAGCTTTGGATCCTCCATCTGCTCTCCGATTGCGACCTTATATCCTTTGGAAACCAGCTTATTCAGATATCCGTCAACCGCATGATACGGCACACCGCACATCGGCGCGCGCTCCGCCATGCCGCAGTCCTTTCCTGTAAGGGTCAGCTCCAGCTCCTTCGAAGCTATCCGGGCGTCGTCAAAAAACATCTCATAAAAATCGCCCAGTCGATAAAAAAGAATGCAGTCCATGTACTCCAGCTTGGTCTGGAGATACTGCTGCATCATCGGAGTCAGCTGCGGCATCAGTTCACGTATCTTCTCTTCCGTCATGAAGTATTTCCCTTTCGTAATCAATTGTAACTGTTCCTTACCTATTCTATGGATTCCCAGTTACAACCGGTCAATTAATCCAATTTCTAAAACTGCTGGTGCGGATATGGGATCTGCCCAATGATATAGTAAACGACGTAAGTCGTTTTACATAAATGAAACAACAAACGCAGGCAGCATTATACGAATCAAAATCCGTACCGCACCACCTGCGTTATCATATCATTTTTTAATTAGTGTTTCAAGATGCTAACATCTTTCATTTTTCCATTTACAAATACCTGCCTGCAACAGTCAAATCATCCGTAAATTATGGTTGAATGGATGTTCCCAGCCGTTTTTCTACATAATCAATGATCATATCCACACAGCCCTGATATCCAAGCACATCGGTCTTCAGCACCAGATCGTAATTCTCGACGTTCTTCCATTTCCTGCCGGTGTGATATTTGTAATAATCACTCCGGTAGCTGTTGATACTCTTGATGTGCCGGTTGACGCCCAGCTCGTCCAGCTGCATGATCTCCTGCTCGCGCTTGAAGCAGGCTTCCGGAGAGGCCGTCAGGAAGATGCTGACCGCGTTTGGTTCCTCACGCAGGACAAAATCCGCGGCGCGGCCAAGCACGACGAAGCTCTCCTTTTTCAGCAGCCCTTTCAGAACCCGTGCCTGAAAATCAAACAGGCTGCGGTCGGAAAGGAAGTTGCCGCTCTCCGGCGGGATTTTTTCGCCATTGTAGATAGATTTGCTTACCTTATATAACACAGTTTTTTTCATATCCTGATCAGCTTTCGCAAACAGCTTTTCGTTGATGCCGGAATCATCTGAAGCCAGCCGCAAAAGCTTGCGGTCATACAGATCGATGCCCAGTTGGACTGAAAGCATCCTGCCGATTTCAGTGCCGCCGGAACCACAGGTCCGGGTGATACAGATTGCGTAATTGTTCTTACTCATGTTGATTCTCCTCTATTCTATCGACACCGGCATCATGAGCAGCTATATTACTGCATATACAGATCTGTCAATCTGATCAGGATGACATCCGTGCCGAAGTCCTTTTTCATTCTCTGGCATAAACATATTTACTGCCCCAGATATGCCTTCTTCACGCGCTCATCCTGCAGCAGCTCGCTCGCCGGGCCGCTGATCGAGATGGTGCCGGTCTCCAGCACGTACGCACGGTCGGCAATAGAGAGCGCCATCTTTGCGTTCTGCTCATTCAGGAGCACGGTAATTCCCGCTTGGTGGATCTCACGGATGATGGCAAACACTTCCTTTACCAGCAAAGGCGAAAGGCCCATCGACGGTTCATCCATGAGCATGATGCTCGGCTTCCCCATCAGCGCACGCCCTACGGCAAGCATCTGCTGCTCGCCGCCGGAAAGCGTACCGGCAAGCTGTTTTCTCCGTTCCTTCAGCCGCGGGAATTTTTCAAAGACGTCCTTCATAGTCTCCGCCTCGGCGTCCTTATCCTTGCTGCTGTATGCGCCCATCTGCAGGTTTTCTTCCACGGTCATTTCCGGAAAGACATGGCGTCCCTCCGGTACATGCGCAATGCCAAGCGTGATCATTTTCGACGGATCAGTCTTTAAAAGGTCAGTGCCATCGTAGGTAATAGAGCCGCTTTTTGCCTTTACCAGACCGGATATCGTATGCAGCGTCGTCGTTTTTCCAGCACCGTTCGCTCCGATCAGCGTGACGATCTCACCGGAATTGACGGTAAAGCTGATGCCCTTAATGGCTTCGATCGCGCCGTAATTTACATATAAATCCTTTACTTCTAACATTCGTCATCCTCCATGAATCTGCCTCTGATATCATTCCTCATCATCCTTGCCCAGATACGCCTCGATCACCCGCGGATTGTTCGCAATCTCCTCCGGCGTACCACTCGCGATGGTCTCGCCGTAATCGATCACCTGGATGCGCTCGCAGATCCGCATGACCAGAGACATATCGTGCTCGATCAAAAGAACCGAGATGCCGAATTTTGTGCGTATGTTATTGATGATGTCCAAAAGCTCGGAGGTCTCCACCGGGTTCATGCCGGCGGCCGGTTCATCCAGAAGCAGCAGCTTCATGCCGGTCGCAAGTGCCCTGGCAATCTCCAGACGGCGCTGTTCTCCATAAGGAAGATTTTCCGCCACGTAGTCGGCTTTGTCTTCCAGCCGGACAATCTTCAGCAGCTCCATCGCTTTTTCATCGGTCTCCTGCTCTTCTTTCCAATATGAACCAAGGCGGAAAATGGCAGTCGGAAGCGAATAATTCATGTCCTTATTCATCGCAACCTTGACGTTTTCGAGGACAGTCATCTTTTTAAAGAGACGGATATTCTGGAACGTTCGCGCAATGCCCGCTTCAACAACCTGATGAGTCTTTTTGCCGTTCATCTTTACGCCGTTTAAGTAATACGCGCCCTCGGTCGGCTGATAAACACCGGTCAGAAGGTTAAAAACGGTCGTCTTTCCGGCACCGTTCGGACCGATGAGGCCGACCAGCTCGGACTGTCCGATTTCCATATTAAAGTCGTCCACGGCCTTCAGGCCGCCAAACTGAATTCCCAGATGGGACGCCCGCAGTACGGGAACATCGTTCGTAGCTGTACTCATTTATTCGTCCTCCTTCCCGGTCTTGTTTGCTGCTTTCGCTTTCGGTGAGAATCTGGAAAGCGCTCTGGAAAGAGAAAATTCCCAGCCGCCGAAGATTCCGCCCGGACGGAAGATCATGATCAGTACCAGCACCACAGAATAACCGAGCATGCGGTATTTCGAGAAGGAGCGCAGCATCTCCGGCAGAGCCGAGAGGAACGTCGCGCCGATGATGGAACCGGTCATGGAACCGGTGCCGCCGATGATAACCTCGGTCAGAAATTCCGCGGAATAGTTGAAGTTGAACGTGGTCGGGATCATCGCGGTGATGTAATGCGCGTAGATGGCTCCCGCTACCCCCGCAAAGAATGCGGAGATCGTAAAGGTCAGCACCTTATAAAAGGTCACATTCACGCCGGAAGCCGCCGCCGCAATGTAATCTTCGCGGATGGCTTTCACCGTCCGCCCGAAACGGGATCGGATAAACATATACATGAAAGCCACGCAAACCACCGTCACCCAGAACACCCAGTAAAAATTAGACAGCTTTTTGATGCCGGACATCGTACGGCCGCCGCCCGTGATCTGAAAGTTGGTAAACGCCACGCGGATGATCTCCGCAAAGGCTACCGTGACGATAGCCAGATAATCTCCCCGAAGCTTCAATGTCGGAATACCGACCAGCACACCGGTGATGCCCGCCGCGATCCCTCCGATGAGAAGCGCAAGAAGAAACAATGCAAGGTCGGGAATACCAGTGTCAGCCAGCGCGTTCGTGAGAATTGCCGAGGCATATGCGCCTACAGACATGAAGCCCGCGTGCCCCAGAGAAAACTCACCTAAAATACCGACCAGAAGGTTCAGCGAGGTGACCATAATGATCGTATAGCAGGCCGTAGTGGCGATTCCCATGAAGTAATTCGTCCTCGATCCGAAAATGCCGGACTCAAACGCGGCATACAGTACCAGAAAAAGGAGGATCAGACCGACCAGATTGATGAGATAATTTGTTTTCATTTTCTTCGGCATTTTGACACTCCTCCCCTCAGACTTTCTCGCCGACATTCTTACCAAGGATTCCGGATGGCTTGATCAGAAGTACCACGATCAGGATGCCGTATGTAATCGCCTCATACCAGCCGGGAGCAATATAGACCTTGACAAAAATCTCGATCAGACCGAGTATCATCCCGCCGAGCATCGCGCCCGGAATGACACCGATACCGCCAAGCACCGCTGCAATAAAAGCCTTAATACCCATCATGGTACCCATATCCGTGGTCGCCCGCGGATAGGTCGAACAGTACATCAGCGCCGCGACTGCTGCAAGAGCCGAACCGATGGCGAATGTCATCGTAATGATGCGGTCTACGTTGATGCCGATGATCGTCGCCGCTTCTTTATCCTGCGGCACCGCACGCATCGCCTTTCCGATCTTTGTCAGCCGTACAAACAATGTCATGCAGATCATGATGGCCAGACCGATACCGAGTGTCAGCAGATATTTTACCTGAATCTTTGCACCCAGGATGTCGATCATCGGAAGGTCAAAGATCTTCGGGATTGTTTTCGGGTTCGCCCCAAAAAGCACCATCGCCAGGTTTTCCAGAAACAGGCTCATGGCAAGAGCGGTGATCAGCGCTGATATGGAACCGGAATTCCGCACCGGCTTGTAGGCAATGCGCTCTACGAGAACACCTACGATGACACACGCGGCGATAGCAACAAAAACGGCAAGCCACGCCGGCATACCGTGATTAACCATCATCGGCACCGTATAAAATAATGTATAGGCTCCCACCATGATAAAATCGCCGTGGGCGAAATTGATCATACGCAAAATGCCGTATACCATAGTATATCCAAGAGCAATCAGTGCATAGATGGCGCCCTGATTCAGCCCGTTGATTAAGCTTTGTATGAATATCGACACAATTTTCACCTCTCCTGCTTGGAAATAAGCGGAAAGTGTGCGCAGCCGCACACTTTCCGGATTTTCATAAATATACAGTTTCAAACGATTCGCTTACGCGGACGGCTGAATGGTCTCCAGCCACTTAATCTGGCCTTCTTCGTAAGTATTTACAACCACCGGCTTGATTGCGTCGCCGTTTTCATCCAGATAGATGTCGCCTGCTACACCGCTGAACTCCATCTCAGTCATGCCTGCTACCAGGGATGCCGTGTCGGATCCGCCGCCGTCTTCCGCCGCCTGCAGCAGCATATACATTGCGTCATAATACAGAGCCGCGCATGCGTTCAGGCTGTCCGTACCGTAAGCTTCCGTGTACTTGGTCACGAAGTTCTGTACGGATTCAGAAGTATCCTCTGATGAATAATGGTTCGTGAAATAGCAGTTGTCAAAATAATCTTCATATCCGGTCGTGTCAGCGCCGTCCCAGCCGTCGCCGCCCATGATCGCGCCCTCAAATCCGGCGTCTCTTACCTGCTGTACCAGAAGCGGAACAGTATCCAGGAAACACGGATAGAATACAAAGTCCGCGCCGGACGCTACCGCGTTGGTCGCCTGCGCCGTGAAGTCGGTATCGGTCGTTGTACATTCCGCAACACCCAGAACCTCGATGCCGAGCTCTTCCGCGCTCTCTACAAACGCGTCCTTCAGGCCGTTCGAATAGTCGTCATCCTTTGCGTAAATTACATATGCGGAGGTGTAGCCCTGCTCGCTTGCGAACTGCGCAGCCATTTCGCCCTGGAACGGGTCGATAAAGCAGTTGCGGAAGATTGTGTCGCCCTTAAGCGTAACATCTACGTTTGTCGCGCCGGTCGCCAGCAGAAGCATGCCATCGTCCGCCGCCAGCTCCGCCATTGCCAGGGTCGGTGTCGAGAAGAAGGAACCTACCACTGCTTCCGGACTTTCCGCCATCAGGGAGTTGTACGCATTGACTGCCTCAGTCGCGTCCTTCGCATCGTCAGCTACGTTTCCGCCATTAAGGATCTCAATGGTATATTCGGAATCGGAAGCATTGATCTCTTCTACTGCCATGTTGATCGCGTTCTGCGCGCCTTCGCCGTAGATTGCGGAACCGCCGGTCATCGCACAGATCACGCCAACCTTGATCACATAATCCTCTTCTTCCTCTGCGAACGCTGTCACACCTGCGAAAGCGGATGTGGCCGCAACGCTCATCGCCATTGCCATGCTCAGCATTTTCTTTGTTTTCATAATGATTTCCTCCTCGTTTCGACTGTTTAAATGGTCGATTTTAAACACTAATGATGAATGGTTACTGACAGAAAAAGGCGTCTGATGATTTTCCTCATCAAACGCCTTCGTCTGTCTATGCGGGTGACTATACGCCAGAATTTTTGATCTGTCAAATCAAAATTTCAATTTCTTTTGCTCCCAATCGTCACGCTTTCGAATAAAAATTTGGCATTTTAGAATTTTCGCAAAAATATTTTTTGTCAAAACTCCGTTTGTCAAAAAGTTTTTTCGATTTTTCAAAAGCAATTGACATTTCTTAGGGGGCGGCATAGAATCAAAACAAGATGCGACAGAGAGGTCGGCAAGGTTGCCGGGTTTCTGTCTTTTTTTTATTTTAAATCAGGCGGAGAGTCACCGCATGCAAAATCACCTTTCGGCGATGCGGCGGCCTGCGTCACAGATTCGCAGGACGAATCTATGACAAGTAAGGGAGGCTGGTATTATGAAGACACTTGGGTATTACAATGGAAAATACGGAGAACTGGAGGACATGAGCATTCCGATGAATGACCGCGTCTGCTGGTTTGGCGACGGCGTTTATGATGCGGGGCCTTGCCGGAATTATCATATTTTTGCACTGGACGAGCACATTGACCGTTTCTTTAACAGCGCCGGTCTTCTGAAGATCAAAATACCGGTGAGTAAGCAGGAACTCAAAGACCTGCTGAATGATCTGGTAAAAAAAATGGACAGCGGCAATCTTTTCGTCTACTTTCAGGCGACACGCGGTACCGGAATCCGCAATCACGTCTTTACCGAAGGCGCCGGGAATCTCTGGGTATCGCTTACGGAGGCAGAGATTTCGGACGGGATCGAACCGATTCGCCTCATCACGACAGAGGATACCCGTTTCTACCATTGTAATATCAAAACGCTGAATCTGATTCCTTCCGTCATGGCTTCCCAGCGTGCGAAGGAAGCCGGATGTCAGGAATCGGTCTTCTACCGTCCGGGCGGACGCGTCACAGAATGCGCGCACAGCAACGTACATATTATACAGGACGGTATGCTTCGAACTGCGCCGACGGATAATCTGATTCTTCCGGGCATTGCCCGCGCGCATCTGATCCGAGCCTGCAAAAATCTGAATATCCCGGTAAATGAGACTGCTTTTACCCTCGATGAGCTTTACAGCGCTGAAGAAGTTCTGGTAACCAGCTCCAGCAATCTCTGTCTGCACGCCAATGAAATTGATGGAAAGCCGGTCGGCGGCAAACAGCCCGAGCTGCTGGAAAAAATCCGTTCGTATGTGCTGGAGGAATTTTACGAAGCAACCAGACCGTAATCTCTCCTGCATACCGCAAATACCAAAAGAAGTATCCTGCCGGGGAAAAGCTTCAGACTATGGAAGGGGATTGAGGCCATATGACAGAAAGCAGCGTACGCATCCTGCGCTCAGGCGACCGGGCTCTTGTAGCTGAATTTGGAAATCAGATTGAACCCGCCATTAATGACCGGGTACACGCTCTGGAAATAAGGATTCGCGAATCCTGTGTGCCGGGTGTGACGGAGCTTGTCCCGACGTTTCGCTCTCTTCTGATCTGCTACGATCCGGCTGTGACCGAATATGAAAGAATAAAAGCTACAGTCAGGCAGCTTGCACAGAATCTGGATGCTCTGCAGGAAAATGAGGGCAGAACGCTGCTCATCCCCTGTTGCTACGGCTCTCATTTCGGCCCTGATCTGAAAGATATGGAACAGCATACCGGTCTTAGCCGGGATGAGATCATTGCCATCCACAGCGGCACCGACTATCGGGTCTATATGCTAGGCTTTCTGCCCGGGTTTGTCTACTTAGGCGGGCTCGATGAGCGGATTGCCATGCCGCGTCTTTCAACCCCCCGTGTACGGATTCCCAAAGGGTCGGTCGGTATCGGCGGAAGCCAGACCGGCGTCTACCCGCTTGATTCGCCGGGCGGATGGAGACTGATTGGAAGCACGCCGGTGAATTTTTATGATCCGGAGCGCGAAGAACCGGTGCTTTGCCGCGCCGGAGATACCATTCGTTTTTACCCGATCACATCCGCGGAATATTATGATATTCATCGGATGTCCGCACAGGGAACATGGACGTTGGAAATCCGGATGAAATAATTATTATATTCAAACCAGTTACATATAAAATTATTATGCAGATTTTCAAAGATGATGATTGCATTTTTTGTGAATCACGATCTGTCAAACAGGAAAGGGGGACATACCTATGGCAATCCGTGTCATCCATCCGGGTGCTCTGACTACTGTACAGGATCTTGGGCGCTTCGGCTATCAGGCTTTCGGTATGCCCTGTTCCGGCGTCATGGACCCACAGGCCTACAGGGCGGCCAACTATCTTGTTGGAAATGAATCCGGTGAGGCAGTACTGGAATGCACCCTTTTTGGCGGAATTTACCAGTTTGAAAAGGATGCCGTCTGTGCGCTGACCGGCGCGGATATGCTTCCGACGCTCGACGGGACTGCTGTGCCGATGTACCGTCCGTTTCCCGTTTCCAGGGGACAGACACTGATGCTTGGAACCGCCGTGTCGGGATGCAGGACCACTCTCGCCGTCGCCGGAGGTATTGATGTCCCGGTCGTGATGGGAAGCCGCTCCACCAATCTGAAATGCGCGCTCGGAGGTTATTCAGGAAGAGCGCTTCAGGCAGGGGATGTGCTGCCGGTAGGTGCGTCCAAAATTTTCTGTAAGGATATCTCCGCGGCACCTGATTCTTCAGTTGCAGCTATTGCATGTTCCGGCAGTGAAAATCTGACGGATGTTTCCGACCGAACGGTCGAAGCGCCGGAATATTCGGAAGATCTGAATATCCGCGTGATTTTAGGACCGCAGGACGACTATTTTACCGAAAAAGGATTGGATACCTTTTTCTCTGGCATCTACACGGTTTCGCAGGAAAGTGACCGAATGGGCTGCCGCCTTTCCGGTCCCGCCATTGAGAGCAAAAATGGCACAGATATCATTTCTGATGCCATCGTGTTCGGCTCCATTCAGGTCACCCCCGCAGGGCTTCCGATTATCCTGCTCGCCGACCGTCAGACGACCGGCGGCTACGCGAAAATCGCGACTGTATGCAGCGATGACCTGCCAAAGCTCGCGCAGGCCAGGCCGGGGTACCGAATCCATTTTGAGGATATAACATGAATTACCTTAAGTGCTCGTCAAATCCATTTAGCCAGAAAACAAACTGAAATTATATTTTGTGAAATGAAGACAGAGTTTCAGAATGAAGGATAAGCAAACACTCATGAAAGAAGGACCGAATATGCAGGATTATACAACCATGTCACCGCACGATGTGCGCGCTCTGATCCGCGAAGAAACGATTACCGGGCAGACTTCCGGTATGTGCGCAGGATACGCGCAGGCCAATCTCGTCATACTGCCTAAAGCTCTTGCTTATGATTTTCTTTTGTTTACCCAGCGCAACCCGCGCTCCTGCCCTCTTCTGGAAGTCAGCGATACCGGTAGTCGCACTCTGCGGGAGATTGCTCCCGGTGCAGACATCGCTAAGGATATCCCCCGCTATCGTCTCTACCGAAATGGGAATTTAGAAGGAGAATACACCGATGTTTCTCCGCTCTGGCAGGATGATTTTGTCAGCTTCCTGATCGGCTGCAGTTTTTCTTTTGAAGCGGAGCTTCTGGAAGCCGGTGTACCTGTAAGGCACATCGAGGAGGGCTGTAATGTCCCCATGTATAAAACGAATATTCCCTGCGCTCCGGCGGGTGTTTTTCACGGAAACATGGTCGTCAGCATGCGCCCGATTCCACATGAACTGATTCCGCGCGCGGTCCTTGTGACCGGAGATATGCCCCGCGTCCACGGCGCTCCCATTCATATCGGCAGCCCGGAGATCATCGGCATTACGGACATCTATCAGCCGGATTTTGGCGACATGGTCACGATTCGTCCCGGGGAAGTCCCGGTCTTCTGGCCCTGCGGCGTCACACCCCAGAATGTCGTGATGGAATCACGCCCGCCCATCGCGATCACTCACGCTCCGGGGCATATGCTGATCACGGACATCAAAAATACAGAATTGAAATATTAAAGGACAACCGTTAATTTTTCAAAAATTTCACCAAAATCCGATAATCGTACATTATTATTCTGACATTCCTGAAAGAAAAGAATGCACAGCAAAGGAGGAATTCAAATGCGAGCCATCGATCTGAACTGTGACCTCGGCGAAAGCTTCGGAAACTATAAATGCGGTATGGATGAGGAGATCATTCCCTGCATCACATCCGCAAATGTCGCCTGCGGATTTCACGCATCCGACCCGCTGGTCATGCAGAAAACCGTTCGCACGGCGAAGGAAAATCAGGTCCATGTCGGGGCACATCCGGGCTTTCCGGATCTCGTTGGCTTCGGACGCAGGAATATGAGCCTTTCCGCCGCTGAAATTACCTCCAGCATCATATACCAGATTGGCGCACTTGCCGCATTCTGCACCGCAAGCGGCATCGCCCTGCAGCACGTAAAGCCGCATGGCGCCCTCTACAACATGGCGGTAAAAGACCCGAACATCGCGGATGCAATCTGTGCAGGAATCGCCGCAGTCGATACAGATCTGATCCTGCTCGGTCCTGCCGGAAGCGCACTCATTAAGTCCGCCCAGAAATACAATCTTCCTGTTGCCAGAGAAATCTTTGCAGACCGTGCCTATGAGGAAGACGGAACTCTTGTCCCGCGCAGCCATACCGGAGCAGTCATCGCCGATAAAGATCTTGCGATTTCCCGCGTCATTCGGATGATTGAAAAGGGAACCGTGACCGCCATCACCGGAAAGGAAATCGAGGTGCAAGCGGATTCTGTCTGCATCCATGGCGACAGTCTGGCGGCTCTTACTTTTGCCCGTGATATTCATGCGGCACTGCTCTCGGAAGGTATCACACTTGAGCCAATGTGCAAAGTCATTCGGCAGGCCGGCTGAATAAAAAAGAATGCTATATGGACAACAGGGAGACTTTTGTTATGAAAAATCTGAATATGGATGATCCGGTATTTTCCAGTAAAAGAAAGAACGATATCTCCGAAGATTCCTTCTCTTCCATCGAAGATATTGTCCTGCGGCATTCCGCACGCGGAATGGCACAGCTCCAGAAATACATGCAAAACGCTTACTGTCTGCATGCAGCACAGCATCTGCTCTCTCTGCCCCGCGGCAATGTACTTCTGACAACCGGATTTTATGTGGCCGGACATGCGGAAACTGACGGTCCTCCCGGTACTTTAAGTGTCGCGCTGGCTCTTAAAAAGCTTGGATTTCATCCGACCATCGTGACGGATCGCATCTGTGACGGACTTTTTGAGCCTGAGGGTCTTTCCGTGGTTTACGCAGAACCAGATAAAGCAGAAAGCTGGTATCAGAGCCTTTTAAATCAATATCATCCAGTCTGTCTGATCTCTATTGAAAGATGCGGACATAATGCCGGCAACGACTATGCAAACATGCGCGGCGTCAGCATTTCCAATACGACTGCCCGGATTGATATCATGTTTGAGCTCGCCGCAAAGGAGCAAATCTTGACCATTGGCATTGGCGACGGCGGCAATGAGATCGGAATGGGAAATTTAAAAGAAGCGATTTCAAAAGAATTATCTCTGAATCCCTGTATTGTGCCGGTAGACGATCTGATCATAGCCACCACCTCAAACTGGGGAGTTTACGCTTTAGTGGCCTGTCTTGAGCTTCTGCAGGAGGAACCGACACATATCTTCCCCGCATATAGGGATATTGCGGATTATATCGACCGTATTGTCTCTCTTGGCTGCGTAGATGGTGTAACCCGAAAACAGATTCCAAGCGTGGATGGGTTCCCACGGGAAACAGAGCGTGAAATTATTGAACTTCTTCATGAAATCACGGATGCAATAGATAAAAAAGTTCCGGCTTAATCCTTTCCCCAGCCCGGAAAGTCAATAATAACCGCAATCATTTAGAATACCACCTGATTGCGCCCCTGATTTTTGCCGAGATAGAGTTTTTCATCTGACTTTTTAATCAGAGTCTCCAGATCGGAGTGGAAATCGTACTCTTCCACTCCAAAGGTCATAGAAATCAGAATTTTATTGCCATGCCAATCAAATGGCGTCCGCGCGAGCATTAAGATAAGCTCATTAAGCAAAACAGCTGCTTCATCTCCATTCATATCCGGAAAATAAAGCAGAAATTCTTCTCCCCCAAAACGGCAGATCTGTCCTTTTCCCTCAATCATCAGTACCAGATGCGCCGTCAGCCATTTCAAAACCGCGTCCCCACAGTCATGCCCATACGTATCATTCACTCGTTTAAAAAAATCTATATCACCCATAGCAATCGAAAATGGCATTTGGGGATAATTTTTCATATTCAAATTCAGGAAATCGCGCATAGCCCGGCGGTTCCATAGCCCTGTCAAAGGATCGGTCCTTGCCTCTTCCCGCAAACGCTGGTTGTACAGGACCAGCTGCTTGTCCGCCGTCTCAATATTGGAGCTATAGAAACCGCATATAATACCCATTAAGGTAAAAAACGAAAGAGAACTCCAGACCTGCAATACAAGTGCCAGCGTGTCAGGCAGTGCTGCATAAGGTTCAAAATTCTGCGTATATGAAAACATGATAAAACGCGTAAGAAACAATCCCGCAGTAAAAGCAGCTTTCTGTGCCAGCGCATCATAAAATGAAAAATAGACCAAAACCAGCATCACAAACATGATCTGCTGTGCGCCACAGCCCCAGCCATACAGAAACACAAAAACGCCCAGCCAAAGAATATCAGCGACAATAAAAAGCTTTAAGTTCGTGCTGATCTTCTGCCGATACGACAATCGGAACAAAATCAATGTTACAGCGATAGAAATCACGGCCAGCCAGGAAACATGAAACCCGCCCTCCCGAAACAATCCGCGAAACCCCATCAGGCAAAAAAAGATGAAATGATAAACAATCATCACAAGATAGACGCACCGCAACAATACAGCTGTCCGATGTGACTCATTAACATAGCTTGTTTCCTGATTAATGATTGCCCAAATCTTATTCCATAACTTCACTGTCTGTTTCTCCTATAGCAAAAGCGCATAAGCGTGCGCCTCGTATTTGTAAATCAAATCGAAGATAATGATCAGATACAGTATAACCGTTATGAAAAGATTTCTCAACAATAATTTTTTCTTCCTTCGGAAAAGTCTAAGGCGATATTACTGCTCTTCATGCATTCCCTTCAAAGAATGACTGAAAGGTCATTCAAAATGATATGCTCCAGTTCCCGACAGGCATCCAGAATCTGCTGAATCTGCTCTGACGAAATGCCATCAATATGAATCCCGCAGGTGCACACAACCGCACAATTAAGAGCAGCAGCCACACTCTCCGCAATCCGCCGCGCAATCTCTTCATCCTTGTGCCCCAGACAATTCAGAACGGAGGATGTGGCACTCGTTCCCTCGCCGGTCAGGCTCGGACGTGCGATCGCCATGACCGCAGAGCCAATGTGGGCGCCCTCTTCATCTCTGATGCAGATGGTGTAGTCCTTTCCCATCGGAATGACATCACAGAGGATTGTGATGCCACACACAGATTTTCTATATTGACACAATTCACAGTCTCCTTACTTTGTTTTCCTCTTATTTCCATTTTCTGACTGTATGTCTTTCCTCACATCCACCGCTGAAACCCTTCCATCTCGATTCCAAACGGCTGCAGCATTTTCCCGACCATATGGCGTTCCATATCATGAACGCTGATCGGCTCCTTATCATTTCCATTCATATAATACGTCACCACCGGCGGCATGACAAAGACGTTATGCAGCCGGGACACCGCCAGCATATTTTCCAGATGGATCGGGCTAAGCGGTGTCTCGCGCACAGCAAGCACGAGCTTTCGCTGCTCTTTGATCGTCACATCGGCAGCACGCAACAGCAGATTGTCGCTGAAGCCATGAGCGATGCCGCTTAAAGTTTTCATCGAACAGGGCAGGACGATCATCCCTTCTGTCAGAAACGTACCGCTCGCGATAGCCGCGCCAATATTGTAGTTGTCATAGCAGACATCCGCAAGCGCACGGATCTGCTCAGGGGCAAAGCCGTTCTCCTGCTTCGCCGTCAGCTCCGCCCCGTAAGTAAACACCAGATGCGTCTCGATCTCCGGCATTTTTTTCAGTTCGTTTAAAAGGCAGACGGCCAGCGGAAAACCGCTGGCGCCGCTGATGCCTATGACGATTCGTTTCATGCTGACCTCCAAAATGAGTTTTCTATTATCATACAGAATTTATTCAGCGAACGCAATGCCAATCCTCGTCCAAAGTCGGACTATTCAAAGCCGGATCAGGATTCCTGGATTTTTTTCAGATCTGCAAATGACAGCATCGGCCAGGTCACCTTCTCATGGGTAGCCGCCTCTCCGATACCCGCGCCATCAAAGCCACCGGCCACCGCTGCGTCGATACCGGCCAGAGCGTCCTCTACCACCAGACAGTCTTTCGGATCGAGTCCTAAGAATTCTGCCGCTTTGAGAAATACCTCAGGATCCGGTTTGGAATGTGTGATGTTCGTGCCGTCGCTGATCGCGTCAAAATACTCGCCCAGGCCAATGCGTCCCAGGATCAGCTTCGCATTTTTGCTGGAGGAACCGATCGCCAGCTTTGCGCCGGTCGTCCGCAGAGCATCCAGTGTCTCCTTTACTTCAGCGCTTAAATCCGCCTCGGACATCTGTGCGAGCAGGCCGCGGTACATATCGTTTTTCTTTTCCGCCATCTGCTCTTTCTCTTCCTGTGTGTACTCTTTTTCGCTTCTCTCCAGAATAATATCCAGGCTCGCCATACGACTCACGCCGCGCAGACGGTTGTTGATTGTTTCGTCAAAATAGACGCCAATCTCATCTGCAAGCGCTTTCCACGCCTGATAATGATACTTATCTGTAAAACAGATCACGCCGTCCAGATCAAAAATGATTCCCTGATATCTCATAATTCTTTTTCCTCCCACTATTATTTGCGCAGACAAAACTCCGATTACTACAACCTCGCATCCGGCAGCCCGCAGAACGCGTCCACCGGCGAAGTACCCTTAAACTCACTCTTTCCAAGCAATTTATCGATCACGGCCTCGATCATCGGGCGGTGGCAGCTGTAAGCGTTGATGTAGGTCTTCACACGCGGCACATCCTGCAGATGATACGGGTTGGAGAAGGACACAAAGATATACGGCTCCTCCTCCCCATGGCGTGGCACGTCAAGCGCGTGCTTTTTCGCCCAGAACAGGCGCACGGCAGTCTGGTTGGAAGCGTGCTCGCAATTTGCCAGATACAGTGTCAGCCGGTTCTTCGGCAGATCTAAAGTGCCGTGCAGTTCTTCTTTTTCGATATCAAAACGCTCTGTCCTGAAGCCCGCGGCCTGAAGCAGTTCCTCCGCGATCGCGGTCATGCTGCTCTCAACAGGATATCCCGCGGTCTCCGGCGCTGCCAGACAGCCTTCCGTGATCTCGTCTTTTCCAAGCGTCACCAGACGGATCAGCGGAAAACGCTCCGGCGTGACCGGAAGCACCTCCTGATTGTTCTTCACCAGCGTCACACACTTGTCCGCGCATTCTGCCTGCCACTGCTTTGCCTCCGACAGCACCTGACAGGTCGGCGCTTTGCCCGCCACCTTCGCTTTCAGGGCAAGTGTGCGCAACAGCGCCTCATTCAGACGCTCTTCGGTAAGGAAGCCGCTATGCAGTGCGTCCAGCATATACTGATAATCCTCATAAAAACCGGTCGTAAATACCAGCATATCGCAGCCCGCCATGATCGCGGTCGGGATTGCCTCCCGGCGCGGCATAGCCTGCGTAAATCCGCTCATGATGGTTGCGTCGGTCGTGATCACGCCGTTAAAGCCGAATTTTTCACGGAGTACACCGGTCAGCAGCTCTTTGCTAAGAGATCCCGGCAGGCAGTCTTCAAACCGCAGGTCCGGATTTATATCCATCGCCACATTCGGCTGCACAATGTGACCCACCATCACACTCATCAGTCCGTCCTCGATCAGCTGCTGATAGATCGCACCGTAGCTTTCATACCATTCCTTTGCGGACAGGCTGTTGTAAGTCGGATGCAGATGCTGGTCGCGGAAATCCACGCCGTCTCCCGGATAATGCTTCGCGCAGGCCGCCATGCCGTTCTCCTGCAATGTGCGGACATACTGCGAGCAAAAGCTCTTTACCCGTTCAAAATCCGAACCGCAGGTACGCACGTTCGTGATCGGATTCCGGAAATTCAGGTCCAGATCGCAGACCGGTGAAAATGTCCAGTTGATGCCGACCGACTCGCCTTCCAGCGCGCATACCTTCGCAAACTTCTCCATCACACTCAGATCATCTGTGGCCGCCACAGTCATCGGCCATCCGAAAAATGTGCCGTCGCTTAAGCCTCCGGTACCGCCCTCTTCCAGATTCGCCGCTTTCAGAAGCGGAACCCGCGCCGCCTCATCCAGAGGTTTATACCAGGCCCGAATGTCCTCCGCCGGCGCCGGACGATAAAGAATCCCGCCGATGTTGTAATCCTCCACCAGCGTTTTCAGCTCGTCCGCCCCGAAATCCTGTCCCATCACACAGAACAGCTGGCCGACCTTCTGCTCCGGTGTCAGGGAGGAAAGCGTATCCTCCACCCAACGCACCTGATCATCCGTTAAATAAAATGGTTTTTCCCGTAAATTCATTGCTCCGCCCTCCATACGTTTATAGGCTTATATTACTACATTTTACGGCAAATGTTCTATTCTATTTTTGAAGCGATCTATGCGAAATGTGACTTGATCTGTCCGCGTTTTCCGATTCTTCGAATGCGTTTTTGTCTGCTTTTTCTTTTTTGAAAAAATTGCTTGCAATCCGGCCGGTTATCGTTTAGTATAAACTGAAATGGAGATATAGCTCAGCTGGGAGAGCATCTGCTTGACGTGTAGAGGGTCACAGGTTCGAGTCCTGCTATCTCCACAAAGAGCCGGACATGATTGCCCGGCTCATATTTTATGCACACACCCACATGCCTGTTCAAACCTTTTCCCATATCATTGAACGTGAGCTTTTCAAATAATTCCTGTATGGTTTTCTATCAAATATCATGAAAAACACCTGCGATTTTACACGCCAGATCATAATACGCCCTTGACTATCTACTTCTTTGGAAGTATTATAAGGGTAACTCTAAAGAAGTATATGAGGAGATTTTTATGGATAAACTTATTTTGTATCACGGTTCCCCCATCATTATAGAAAAGCCTGAGTTCGGAAAGGGAAAGGCAAATAATGACTATGGCAGAGGTTTTTATTGTACCGAGCATATCGAACTCGCAAAAGAATGGTCCTGCGCACTGAATACTGACGGATATGCAAATATGTATGAGCTTGATACGCAGGATTTTAGGATCTTAAATTTATCAGACAATGAATATACTATTTTGAACTGGCTTGCCATTCTTATTCAAAACAGAAAAGCAAGATTATCAACTCCGATTGCCAGGCGTGGAAAGGAATGGCTCCTTCAAAATTTCCTTCCGGAATATATAGATTATGATGTGATCGTGGGTTACCGGGCGGACGATTCGTATTTTTCATTTGCAAGATCATTTTTGAGTAATGAGATTTCGCTGTCTCAGTTAGGCCGGGCAATGAAACTTGGAAAGCTTGGTGAACAGTATGTAATCAAATCTAAAAGGGCTTTTCATGCCATAAGATATTTAGACAGTATCCCTGCCGATAACCGCGTTTATTATGAAAAAAGAGTAAAAAGGGACGAAGATGCCCGTGCCGCATACTACAAAGAACTTGAAACCGATGATATTAACGGTATATTTATGAGAGATATAATCAGAGAGGAGATGAAACCTGATGACCCACGCCTACGCTGAGGAATACTTAGGCGATGCAATGCGAAATTTAGGAGAAGCATTTGATTATGCAGTTAATGCCTGTAAAATAGATATAGAAAAATTCATGCAATACTTTATTGCAGGTAAATACGCAGAACAGTTTGAAAATGGAAATCCCAAAATAGTATCCGGAATGTCCGGTACGGAATTAACGATTAACATTATTTGGGAAGCGGGAAAAAACATGAACTTCCCCGAAGGCCAGACAGTATATGATTATTCTGCAGAATATTGGTGTGGATGGATTTTGGCATATTATCAATGGTACACTGCACGATCTTTCAAAAATATATATGATTATATATCTATGACAGAAATATACAAGCTCTATCCCACCCTGCACGAGGCTCCCGAAGATAAGTTTGTAGACACAGTAAATGCTATTGTTTCAGGCAAAATCGGGACAACAGCACTTCAGGCACAACGAAAAAGAGCAGGCTTAACACAATCGCAGCTTGCCGGGAAAGCAAATGTAAATTTACGAACACTACAGCAGTATGAGCTTGGTGCAAAAAACATCAATAAAGCATCATTTCAAACAGTAATGGCGCTCTGCAATGCACTTGGTTGTCAGGCAAAAGATATTTTAGAGTATTAAACCGGAGCGTTCACGATGTCCGGCATCAGGGGCGCCAGAGTTCAATAATGAAATACACGCATTTTTTCAGTAGACGATCGAAAGGTCATTCAAAATACTCTGTTCCAGTCCCTGACTTGATCTGTCCATTTCTTTCCGATTCTTTGAATGAGTTGTTGTCTGCTTTTTCTTTTTTTAAAAAATATTCGATTCTTCTTGCACTCCGGTCGGTTATCGTTTAGTATAGACTGAAATGGAGATATAGCTCAGCTGGGAGAGCATCTGCTTGACGTATAGAGGGTCACAGGTTCGAGTCCTGCTATCTCCACAACAGGGGCTGTGAAAAACAGCCCCCTTATCAATTCCAATATAGGCGTATGAATGCTTCCAATATAATCCCCGCTACTAGATTCAAAAATATTGCTCCAAGAATCGTACAGATTATTATAGCAGTTATCGGATGATTTGTTTCCCAGTTCTTTAAAACTGAATAAATGTGCTTTTCCACTCGACTCTCGTTAAAAGCAAAACGTTTTAGTGACCCATATGCTTTAGCCCAAATTTTTCTCCATTGAAAATCTTTCGCATTACTATCTGTAAAGTTTCGTTTTTTCAAATTAATTTGATAATTACTATTACAATTATCAATAGAATCATCATCAATTTCCGTGATAGAGTTTCTTTGTAAAATATCGTAATAAAGCTTCAGTCTGTTTAACGCATTTATATTATTGCTTTTCTCAATTTCTATCACAAATCCAGACATGGTCATACAATTCATTGTAAACACCTTCATTTAAAAAATATCTTTGATTGTAAAAAAACTTGCAATTTATATCATTTCGTATAAAATATACTATAAGGGAGACGGGTTTTCACCGTAATTATGCGGGCTGCTCGTTTTCCTTTTTTATCGCCAGAATATCATACAAATATTTTTTCCCATCTTCTGCATGTCTGACCAGCATTTTAGCGCCAAAGACATTATATCTGATTAATTCTTCCGGGTTATTACCATAAACTGGTAATGCAAATCTTACCGTATATCTATACCATCCGAATTTCGCATCTTTCTTATGTTTATCCTCCTTATTTTGTTCCCATTTGGGATTAACTGCGATCTGGATCATCTCGGGAATTCCCTGAGATGCGTTTGCTTTTGCTTTACGGTTTGCCCCTTTGAGGCCAATACGTTCTTTTGAATTTGCAAACTCATCGGGAAAATCCCTGTCTATATAAACAATATCCGATGTTTCTGCTATTTCATAGCATTTTCCTACATATTGTGCAAGATATACCTCAATATCTTTCCAATCCTTTTTATCCATTCCCTTAAAACGCTTATCATTTATCAGAACCAGTTTTTTCCCATTCTCTTCTTCAATAACAGAAACATTTCTATAATCAGTGTCTGTAAATGTAAAAGAATTGTCATAAATACGTTTCAATCGGATATAATACGCCAACATTCTTATAACATATTCTGGCGGCTTTCTTTTACCCGCTTCCCAGTCCTCCACTGTTCGGAGGGGAATATCATATTGGTGACAAAAATCTTTTCTACTCAATCCTGTCTCATTTCGGAGATTCACTATTTTCTCATTAAATTCCATACAAATTAATCCCTTCCTTCTATGTTCACGCATTGCGTGGTTTTAATATAACATTTTTTTGAGCAGCTTGCAAGACATTTTTGGCAGAAACAACACAATGAGCCGGACATGATTGCCCGGCTCATTTTTTATACATACGCCTGCATTTTTTATCTGACTGTTTACCTCCGCAGCTCTGGTTCTCCCGCCAGATGAATTATCTGCCAAGATAAATCCGGGCCGCATTTTCTCCCAGCATCTGATTTTTCTGTTCTTCCGTAACATCCAGCTTTCTCACAAAATCAGCGCCCTCCAGCAGCCATTCCTTCCGCACCGGGTAAGAGGTTCCCCAGATGATATGGTCTGCCCCAAGCACCTTTATCGCACATTCCAGCTGCGTCTTTCCCCATGGCTGAGCATGGGACATTTCAAAATAAACATGTTCGCGAAAGCGGGATGCCATCTCACCACTGTCTTATTTGAACCGGCTGACATCCTCATTCTTTTTTGCCTGCTTCGGAAACATCATATTCGCGATGGCAAAAAAAACACCCCCAAGCATGGAATGAACCATTTTAAAGTTTGGATATTTTTCAAAAAAGTCGCTGAATACCTCACGTCCGACCGCAAGCCCCTGATCCACACAACGGCCATAAGAACGGCGCACATTATTATACGCGCAGAACGACTGATACTCTGCTGGGATCGGGGTGTGATGTACGTAAACGTTCATTTCCAGTTCATTCACTTTCGAAAAGAAAGCGGCAAATCTGGCGTCGTCCAGGTAAGCATCTCCGTAATGCGCGCTGACCTGAACCGCGGTCATCCCCAAATCCTCCTTGCAGCGCACCAGTTCCGCAAGGCTCTCCTTTGTTCCGTAAGGCGGAATTACTGCCAGCGGGATCAAGCGGCCATTGCTTTTCTTCCCATATTCATACATCCCATCGTTAAAAATCCGGCACATATCCAGACTCATCCACTCATGGCAGCCCCGGCACCTTAAGGATTGCCTTTTCTACTCCGGCCTCGTCCAGATCCTTTAACATATTCTCCAGCACATAATCGCCCTGCACATAGTTCAGGTTCGGAGATCCTGCCGGTTTTTCCAGAACCACCTGTCTTTTTCTACTTGTCCCCGGTACTTCCTCATAATGACCGTGCCAGTCATACCGTTCCGGAACCTCACTTAAAAACTGTTTCATCAAGGCTTCATCCGAAAAAATCTGTTCTGGAATCCAGTACAAATTCGCGTCAATAACCATCCCTGTTTTCCTCTCTTTCCGGTTTCATATAAATACAGAATCCGCTCTGTGAATGGCAGATCTATCTGCTCGATTATCCGCCTTTCTACTTTCTCAGCTCCAGTCCCCCCGTCAGATGAATCGTCTGTCCGGTCAGGTATCTGCTCTCCTCGCTTGCCAGGAAGCAGATCAGCTCCGCCAGCTCCTCCGGCGTACCGAGCCGTCCCATCGGGATGGACGGAAGAAAATCCTCCGGGTCAGCGTCGCCCGGATGCAGTCCTTCAATCCTCGGAATCGCTCCTTTGGCAATGCAGTTGACCGTGATATTTTCTCTGGCCAGTCTGGCCGCCGCGTTCAGTGCCAGAGAGTGCACCGCGCCTTTGGCGACCGCATTGGAAAAACTTTCATGCACACCGCCATTGACGCCCTCTGTCGTGGACATGAAAATGACGCGCGGAGCTTTGCTTTTGCGAAGAGAAGGAAGAGCGGCACGCAGCATATTGAAAGCGCCGCAGAGAAGGTGTTCCACATCCCGCAGCAGCTGATCGCCGCTCAGCTCTTCCATCGGTATGTTTTTCCCAAAACCACCGGTGTTCGCAATGATGACATCCACGGAGCCAAATTCTTTCACCAGTGATTCATAAACCTCCGGGGCTTCCTCAGCGGGGCCGCTCTCAAGCGCACCGACTGCCTTGCATTTACCCGGAAGATTCATCCCGTTGATCTCGTCGACCAGCGCCTGCGCACGGGACGCCTGATGGGTCATCATGATCACATTCATCCCGCCCGCGCAGAGAGCTTTTACCGCCGCGACACCATCTCCTGCCGTCGCCCCCGCGAACACGCAGGTCCTGCCTTTTAATGTCTGCATATCTCTTTTCCTCCTACACATCTGGTCACACATCGGATTTTCGTTCCTCCGTGTGACAGCTTCAAGAATCCGGCTGTGCCTCGCACATCTGTTATCATTTCGCAGCTCTACGACAGCTTCTTCTGCATTTCCGGCAGATATTTTTCCACATCCAGAAGAAGAATGCAGATCAGTAAGATGACACACACGATCGCATCTACCCAGATGTAGCTGAATTTCAGGGCTGACATTACGGCAGTTGACTGCACCTCAAGAGTCGCGTCATAGCCTGCCGCAGCAAGCACCCACATGACGCTCGCTCCGCCAATGCCCATGCCGATTTTCTGCCCCATAGACTGTGACGAGGACATCAGCCCCTCCGCATGAATCCCGGATTTCCACTCGACATAATTGGCCGAGTCAGCGATAAACGCATAAATACCAGCGAACATCGGGCCGCCCGCGAAATTCCGCAGGAACGCGCAGCCAAGCAGCAGTCCCTTGCTGGTCGGCGCGATATTGATCAGAAGGAAGCTTAAGATCAGGCCAAGAGAGCATACCGACATAAATGTCCTCTTGGAAAACCGTTTTGTCAGATACGGTGTCACAACCAGCATGATAATACTCGGCGCTACTCCAAGACCCAGCAGGGTCGCCGTGTACATGGAGTCCCCCAGCACCCATGTGCAGTAATAAATGGTGCAGGATGCCGCATTTGCATTATACACCAGAGTGCAGATACCGAATACCAGACAGCACCAGAAATATTTGCATTTCAGGACAGCCTTGAACTGGTCCAGAAGCGGCGGAACATCCTGCTGCTTTTTTCCGGCATCCGCCGACGCCGTATTCTCGTCCATACCGACTGTTTCCCGGCATACGAGCGCCTCGATCAGGATCAGGATGCCGGCGACAAGACCGACAATTACACTGGTATATCTCCATCCGATGTTCAGATAAAGTACCGTAATTCCGCTGGCTGCCGCGATCTGCGCAAGATTCTGCATGATGATCGCCACTGTGGATGTCAGAGTACGGTCCTGAGAATCCCTTGTCATTCTCGGCAGGAGCGCCGTATGCGATATTCCGTAAATGGTATAAACGATCGCGTTCAGGAAAATATAGGTAACGTATGCATAGAAAAGCTTCATCCCATCCGACCAGCCTGTCGGAACGTTCAGGATCAGGATAATGCCCACCAGCATCAGTGGCGCTGCCACATAAATCCACGGACGTGCTTTGCCAATCTTTGTGTGTGTCCGGTCAACCACGCTTCCCATGGCAAAATCACTCACACCGTCAAACACCCTGGCCACAACCATCATCGTCGCGATGGCCAGCGGCGCGATCAGTGCGGTATCTGTAAAATAAGCTGTGATGAAGTTGGACATCAACACACTCATGATATTTCCGCCGCTCATACCGCATCCATACGCCAGCTTTTGCGGAATGGAAATTTTGTTGCTTTCGTTCCTGCTCATTTGTTCTGCCTCTTTCTGTGATCTTGCAATAGTTCAGAACAGAAGGCGGTCTGTGGCCTGCTGTTCTGAATATGATGTAATTTTAATTAAAACAATACAGCGCCGCCTCATCGATCTCCCGGTTTGTGGACACGAGATAATCCTTTCCATCTTTCACATAATGGAAAACGTTTGCGGAACCGCAGTCCCGATCGATGTATTCGCTGACGTAGGTCTCCTTTTGCGCATCATAATAAAATACCATCAGGTCGCGCAGTCCTTTCCGATGGCCGGTGATCAGCACCTTTTTCCCGCAGAGATCTCCGCCATAGATGGAATGCAGGAATTCGCGGCTTTCCGGAAATTCATACTGCAGACGATATGCGCCGTCCTGCTTTTTGTAGAAGCGGATTTTATCGCCATGGAATGGAGCAAGCACCGCCAGCTCTTTTTCCCCGTCGCCGTCGAAATCCACGAGCACGCCGTCGCTCGCCGCATCCGTGATCAGGGTCTGGATCTCCCATTCGCCTTCCGGCGTCTCGGGCGGCACGAAGCGGTACACCCCGCTGTCGCAGGAGATCACCGCTGCCTGAACGCCGTTTTCCTCGTCACGGGTATAGCCGTGGTTTTTGAGCATACCGTCCCGGATGACAGTCAACTCCAACTGATGATTTTCATCATAACCGCTTAAATCCTCCGGAAGTACAGCCGCGTACACCTTACCCGGAAATCTCCAGTCGTCCTTATACTCATGATCCGACTTCAGTGCGCACGCGATCAGGTAGCGTACTCCGTTTCTGGTCAGGATATCAAACCGGTGTACAAACGGCAGATCGACCAGCGTCTTTACTTCCCAGTGTCCATTGCCGTCAGGGGTCACCCTTACGATCTTCGCCTCTTTCGAGTCATTTGGGGAATAAAATTTGTGTGTGGCAAGAAACTCCCCGTCCGTTCCCGGCACCTGCACCATGGTCATGACGCCGCCCGGCTCTTCCCAGACGACTTCTTTTTCATTTCCCTCGCTATCAAAAAGCAGGCACTTGTCCATCTTCTCCGCTGCCACAAGAAAATGTTCTTCCCCTTTGTAAAAAAGAGGTGCGATGGAATAACATTTTGTGAGATTTGAAATTACTTTTTTCTGGATCACCATATCTTCTTTGTATTTCCTCCCGAAACATTACTGTTAATCTTATGCAGAAAGGCTCCTGCAGCCTGCCGCGCCGGCATCGGAATTATTTTCCTGCCGATCCAGAATTTCGGCCATCATGCGGTTCGCAAACACAAGATTCTCCCGCCAGGTATCGCTTCCTTTGTACCAGAATTCCGTCACATAGCGGCGGATGCCCATCTCCCAGGCTTTCGCGATCGCCGCCTCAAAATCCACATGGCCGGTGCCATAGGGAATCTCACGGTACACGCCCGGCTTTGTTTCTTTCAGATGAAGTGAGGTAATGTTGCCCCGTCCGAGCTCCAGATCCTCCAGCACATCCGTCTGATACTGCACGGCCGCGTTGGTCAGGTTCCCGATATCCGGGTACACCTTCAGATAATTGGAACCGCAGAGGATCACATATTTCATTGCCTTTTCAACCGTGTTCATAAACTCATTTTCCATGGTTTCGAGTCCTAAGATCACACCCGCACGCTCCGCCAGATGCGAAGCCGTTTTCAGGTTTTTCAGAAAACGGTGCTTTGTCTGCACGCTGGACGGCTCATAATAGACGTCATATCCCGGAATCATGACTACCCGCACGCCAAGATCGTCCGCGAGCTCGATGGATTTTTCCAGTATCTCCATCCCGCGCGCTTCCAGCTTCGGGTCGTCATTGCCAAGAGAATATTTTGTCAGCGCGCTGACGCACATCGTGCGGATGGGAATACCGGTCTCATACATGGCACGGATGATCTCCAGCCTTTCGGCTTTCGGCATATAGATCCGCTGAATTTTATCCTCTGAGGCGTCAATGCTAATCTCCACATAATCGAAGCCGGCTTCTTTTGCCGCCGTCAGCTTTTCCCGCCAGCTAAGATCCGGCGGCATGGATTTTTCATAGAGCCCAAGTGAATATGCCTTCATGGCCCGTTTCCTCCTGCTTAAATATCCCTTAAAAACATAAAAGCTTCTTGCACATCTTTTACAGACATGAGCGGAACGGAATGTTCTGCGGCGCCTCAAAGCAGTCCTCAAAGCCCCTTCTGTGATGGTAATACATCTTGTCCTTGTCCTGTGGATAGACGTACTTTCCGCCCACCTGCCAGAAGAAGGGATGGAATTTGTACTCATTGCGGTCTTTCTTGAAGTCATACAGCAGCCGGATCTCCTCGCAGTCCGCCTGAAAGTTGGTCCACACATCCCAGTGGATCGGAACGACGACCTTACACTGCAGATTTTCCGCCATACGCAGGATGTCAACCGAGGTCATCTTATCCTGCATGCCGATCGGGTTTTCTCCGAAAGAACCAAACGCCACATCAATGTCGTAATCCTTGCCGTGCTTCGCAAAATAAATGGAAAAATGAGAATCTCCCGAGTGATAAATGTTGCCGCCCGACGTCTTAATCAGGTAGTTGACCGCCTTGTCATCCATATCGGTCGGGCATTTTCCGGTCAGCTCCTCGCGGTCCGGTCCGGTCGAATCCGTGGTAACAATGCAGGTACGGTCAAAGGAATCCAGCGCTACAATCTCAAGATCTTTGATTTTGATCGTGTCGCCCGGCTTCACGGTAATACAGCGCTCGGCCGGAACGCCCCACTTCATCCAGGTCTCGACCGATTTCTTTGGTCCGATGAACGGCACCGGAATCTCTTTTCCGTTTTCATCTGTCGTAGTCATGCCGCTCTGAATGACGTGCGCCGCCCATTCCGCAGACATATGATCCTGATGATAATGGGTTGCGAGCACCGCGTCGACCTGTTTAAAAGCAAACGGATCGATCACAAACGGCACATTGCGCAGGTTTGGCTGCATCGCGCGGCCGCCGCACATGTTGGCCATCTGATGTCCGACCTTCATTTTTCCATCCCCATGCGTTCTCTTTCCGTTGCCGCACCAGAGATCAACGGTCACATTCGCTCCGCCAGGTGTCTTAAACCAGACTCCCGTGCAGCCCAGCCACCACATCGCGACATTGCCCGGAGCGACCACTTCATTCTCAATATCCTCTACCAGCCAGGTTCCCCATTCCGGGAACGTAGACATGATCCAGCTTTCTCTGGTAATTTCCTCAACCTTGCTCATTGTAAGCCTCCTGTTTCTCGTCTATCATATTTTGTCTTTCACGATACCCGTCTCGTGTCATTTCCCGTATCTTCCCCGCCGTCCGCATAGAGCCGGTCATAAAGACGATTCATCTCCAGCCTTTTTTGCTCATATTTCTCATGCAGCGCCTCCCGCGGTGAATAGCATTCCTGCCCGTTCTCTCCGCTGACGCGCTCAAAAGCCTCCTCATAGGATGCGCATACATCAAGTCCTACCAGCGCGGTCATCAGCGCTCCAATCGAGGTCGATTCGCTGTTCTGCGAGTGATACAGACGATAGCCGCAGATATCCGAGAGCATCTGATTGATGACGCTGCTGTTTGTCAGTCCTCCGCTGATACAGATTCTGGACAGCTCCAGATGCGTCTCAAACAGTCCGATCCCGTTTCGCAGTTCCATGCAGATGGATTCCACAAGCGCTTTTAACAGTTCCTTCCGGTCTGTGGAAAGAGAGATCCCGTCAAAGATCGCGCGCGCTTCCGGGTTCCAGCGGGGCATGCTTTTTCCCTGAAAATAAGGAAGCACCGTCGGCGTACTCACCTGTCCGTCCAATTGAAGAAGATCCCGGTTGATGCGCTCATAATCCACCCGGCCGTCTTCCCAGTCATAAAAGTTTTTGCAGTACCAGTCAAAAGCGGAACAGCAGGTCAGCACATTCGCCTCTACGATATAATGCCCCGGCACCGAGGAACAGTTGCAGATCATGGAGCGGGGCAGATCCGCCGGAATCTCGTCCGCTGCCGCGACCAGAAAGCCGCCGGTACCAGCCACCAGAGAAAGCGTTCCTTCCCGGAAGACGCCCTGCCCGACAGCCGCGCACTGCTGGTCGCCTCCGGCACTAATCACCGGAATCCCCGCAGGCAGTCCCGTCTCCTTCGCAAACTGCATGGTCACGGTTCCTACGATACTTCCCGGCTCCATCAACTCACAGAGCTGGTCCGCACGGACGCCAAACAGATTCAGAAGCACTTTATCCCATTTGCGCTCTCTTAAATTCATCAGATGCGAACGGCTGCCATACGTAACGTCTGTGCGATATTCACCCGTCATCCGGTGCAGGACATATTCCGCAACATTCAGATATTTAAAAATCTTCCCTGAAAGATCCGGCCGTTTTCTGACAATCCAGGTCATCCGGCTGCCGGAAAAAACGGGATTGATGGCAGCGCCCGTCTTATCAAAAATCAGATTGCCGCATGGCTCCAGCCGCTTGCAGATTCCCGCATTCCGGCGATCCTGCCACATAATGGCGTCCATCAGCGGAACCCCTTCCGAATCTACCGGAATCACAGAGGAACGCTGGGAGGTGACAGCGATTGCATCAATCTTTCGTTCCTTAAGAATCGCCGCTATCTCCCGGCAGATCTGCTCCAGCGCATCAATCCAGGTATCCGGCGACTGCTCGATCCGGCCATCCGGATATTTGACCGGCTCATAGCGGACCTGGTGCTTCGCCAGCTCCTGCCCGCTCTCCTCATACAGTATCCCCCGCATGCTGGAAGTTCCAATGTCAATGACCAGTATGTTCACGATGCTGCCCCTCCCTTTACATATTGCCATTAAAAATCAATTTTTTTCAGTACAGTGCTCCGCATTTGCTGCGAAGATACGGAGTCGTCACAGAATCACTTTACTCAAACGGGAACACGATCCCTGCCTGTGCCCGAAGCTCTGTCATGATCTTCGAGATGGTAAGCGTCTGCTCCCACGGAGCCTCATCCGTCTGCTTTTTGCCCTCGCGAATGGCTTTTTCAAAGGCGATCCACTCATGCTCGTAGCCTTTTACAAACGGGATCTCCGAATTCTGGATCAGCTTCGGCATCTCGGGCTTTTCGACAACATTGCCGGCGTTGTCGCGGATCTCGATCACATCCGGGTTGGAGACAACGTTCATGAAAATGCAGCCCTTGGTGCCGAGGATCTCACAATACTCCTCACGCTCGTCGTCCGGTGTGTTGATGGTGCTGACGCACTCGATCTTCTTTCCGTCCGGATACGTAATCGTGTAGAAATCCTTTGCGTCCACGCCCGTATCCAGCATCTCGAAGGTTCCCTCGACCTTCTCGTAATCCGTGCCAAAATGATTCGTCATACGTCCAAGCACGTACGGTCCCATGTCAAGCAGGGAGCCTCCGCCCGTTTCCAGCTTCTTCACGCGCTCCAGGAACATCACATTCCCCTTGCTGATAATGCGGGCACCTGTCACATCACCGATCTTGCCGTCCGCGATCGCCTGATCAATGATCTTTCTGGACGGCAGGAAGGACGGCCACAGTGCCTCAGAGATAAAGAGGTTCTTTTCTTTTGCTTTGTCGATCATCGCTTTCGCCTGCGTGTAATTCACGGCAAACGGCTTCTCCACAACAACGTTCTTTCCATGCTCCAGCGCCTGCATGCACACTTCCATATGAAGGTGGTTCGGCACCGCGATATAGATCACGTCAATGGCCTCGTCGCTCATCATCTCCTCATAAGTCTGATAAACCTTTTTCCAGCCATATTTCTCAGCAAACGGCGGGCACTGCTCCGGAAACGCGGATGCTACGCCGTATTTTACGATTTTCTCATCATTCAGCTGCTCTAAAATATCGGAGATCCAGGAAGCGATCGTTCCTGCTCCACATACACCTATATTCATATTGTCCTCCTTACCAGTTCTTTTTCCGCAGTGTCGTCGGATCAAAATGCGCCGTATCCAGCGTGCAGGTGCGCGACATGATGCCGCGAAGCTCTGCGTTCAGCTCGCGAAGACGGTTTTCTACGCCCGGAGCGCCCTCCTTCATGTACGGCTTCACCAAGTTACGTGCCACGCATACCGCGTCCGCGCCGAGCGCCAGTGCCTTGTACGCGTCGATGCCGCTTGTAATGCCGCAATCCACGAAAATCTTCATCTTGTCGCCTACAGCCGCCTTGATCTCCGGCAGCACATAAAGCGGAGGCACCGCATCCACGATCTCTCCCTTGTGATGGGAAAGAAGGATCGCCGCTACGCCCGCTTCCGCGCAGGCTTTCGCGTCCTGTACGGAGAGTACACCCTTCGCAATGAACGGAAGCCGCGTTGACTGCACGAACATCGCCATCTCCTCCGTCGTCTTCGGGCAGAGCTGGCCGTAGTCCGGTGTCGGATGATAAAGGGTTCCATCCGGAGCGATTCCGTGGTCAATGTCCATCGCTACCGCAAAGCAGCCGCACTCCTCATCATGACGGATGTCGGCGAGAACCGCTTCATTGTCCCGCTGCATCTTGACGATACGGATGACGTCCGCGCCTGTCGCTACCAGCTCATCGACCTCTGCATTGCTGATATAGCCGAACAGTGCAGGCGTATTCATTGCCGCCGCGCCCTTGGCCAGCTCCACCATCCCGTTCGGATGAAGAAGCGGAGCGATTGCGGAGAGACCGCCGACCATGATCGGTGTGTCAAAGGTCTTGTTCCAGAGTGTGATGTGCGTGTCCGCTTCCCATGAATTCAGATAGCGGTATTCGATCATATAACTGTCATAGCATTCTCTTGTGATCTTGTTCGAATCATTGTGCTCCGAAATCAGTGAGTACGGCACATAGCCAAACTGCAGTCCGTCTGCTCTTCTCGGGCTGTCCGGCCCGCCGAAATACCTGTCCTCACTGTAATCCGCCGGTTTCTGCTCCGGCATAGGGGGTCTGTGTTTTTCCTGCATACGTCCTCTTTCCTTTCCCTTTCAACTGCATCTTTTTACCATCATGGTATCAACTGCCCGGATTGATTACCAAAGCATGATTACCGGGCAGCTTACAACATCGTGTCTTATCCCTCCACAACCTTCTCGCACAGCCACTGCGCCACATAATTGAAGCAGTTGTACACCGTATCGCCGTACTCACCCGGCGTTTTCTCGGTCGCATGCTCCGGAGTGAAATTGTGCGTCGCGCCTTCCACAAACATCACTGTCTTATCGGTCGTCTTCTTTGCGTTCTCGCAGATGACCTCCGCCGCAAGGAATTCATATCCGCCGGTCATACCCATGATGAGCATCGGCGCTGCAATGTGCTGTACATTACCCGGTGTGCAGCAATAACTGGAGTTCCACTGGATTCCCTTTACTTCACACTCATCGTAGCTGAAATCCTTTGTCCGCACCGAGGAACCGGACAGATAGGTGTTGACCGTCGATACATCCGTAGCCATCCCATACATGCGGGACATGGAGCGGGTAAACTTCGGCGGACGAAGAGAACGGATCACCTCTGTCGTCACCGACCCGTCCGCGTGAAGCAGCGGGTATTCGTTCTTTGTGCGGCAAAGAAGACTGATATCCTGCGGGAACATCCGGTTGTTTGGCGCCGGCTGCGCTCCTGCCGGTACGATAAACGGCTCGTCTCCGATAAAGCGTCCCTCTCCCTTATCGATCAGGGCTTTTCTCTCAAGCGCACTGTCAATGATCCGGTCAAATCGGGCCGCCTGCGCCTTCTGATAGCGGGCACGGAATTCCGGTGAGTAATGGGATCCGGCCGGGTCAAAGCCATTCGCCGGGTCAAACAGATCATAGCTGGTATCAAAATTCTGTGTGGATGTCTCATCCGTCACCTGCGGATCAATGGAAAGCAGGGTCATAACGCCGTTGCCCCAGTTGGAATCCAAGAACATCACTGCGTCCGCCGCCGGAAGCTCTCCGATGTCCGGCATCTTAACGATCTTCTCTTCATCCTGAAAGATTCCGCAGCCATTTTCCGCCACCGCCTGATAGCAGCTCATCAGGGTCGCGCCGCCGCTGTGTCCAAGCAGCACCACGCGCTCAATACCATCCATATTTTTCAGATATTCCACACATTTTTTCAGTTCCAGAAGCTTCCTCTCCAGAGGCTGTTTGGGCTCCGTGGTATTTGCAGCCATCACGGTAAAGCCTCTCGCTGCCAGCTCCGGACACGGAGTGAACGCGAGATAATTGGAATCCGAGTGCATGCACATCACTGCCGTGTGCGCACGCTCATCCGGATTCACCGGCTCATAGAGCACCGCGCTGATGCCCATGAGCCCTTCTCCCACCTGCAGGAAGTGGTTTTTGATTTCATATGCTTTTAACTCGTAGTTCATATTCTGAATCCTCTTATTTTTCTTTTTCAAAGCGTTTCCGGCAATCGGGCAGAATGGATTACCCCTGCCCGCCTGCACTTAAGAAACGGTCGCTTTTCAACGAAATTACAGCAGCGTTCCCGCAAATGCGTCCGCGCCGATCTCGATCTCATGCTCCGGCAGATTCACCTTTTTAAGCCGCTTGCAGCCGGCAAAGGCTTTCGCGCCGATCTTCGTAACGCTTGCCGGGATGGTGATCTCGGTGAGACGTTTGCACGCGTAGAATGCGTAATCCGGGATTTCCGTAACGCCTTCCGGAATCATGATCTCACTTAACTCTGTGCAGCCGGAAAATGCGCGGAAGTTCAGCTTCTTCAGGGTAGACGGCAGGCTCACCTTTTCGAGGGATTTGCAGTACGCAAACGCTCTGGTGTCGACTTCCTCCACGCCTTCCTCCAGGATTGCTTCACGGATTCCCATGTTGCCGCAGAACGCCTCAAACCATACGGTTTTCACATTTCCCGGAATCGTCACCGATTTCGGTGCGCCGGAACCGTCAAACGCGTAGGAATCGACCTCTTTAACACTTCTCGGGAAGCTTAAATCCTCCAGATCCGGATTGCCGTTGAACGCACGGTGTCCGATTTTCTCTACGCCTTCCTCGATGACAACGGTCTTCAGTCCGCGGTTTGCGGAAAAGGCGAGCTCGCCGATCTCGGTGACCCAGCCGGGGATAGTCAGGGTCTCATAACCCATACATCCGTCATAAATGCCCTTTTTGATAACCGTGACTCCTTTCGGAATCTTTACCTCATGTACGCCTGTGACGGCAAAGCAGCGATCCTCCAGATCCGTAACGGTGTCCGGCAGGTCCGCATATTGCAGATTTCTGCAGAACTCAAACGCGCTCTCTCCGATTTTTTTCAGAGACTGCGGAAAATTCACTTTATAGAGATTGGACGCAAAGAACGCGCGCGGCGCAATCTCGGTCACGCCTTCCGGGATCGTGATCTCATCCACGCCCAGCTCCGGCTCATATCCTGTAACTACATTGTTCTCAATCCTGACTGCCATCTCGTCCACCTCCTACAGAAGATCCGCGTTGTATACGATGTAATAGTTTCCTGTGAAATGAATCCGGAAATCTGGCTGCTTATCGCCCTTCCAGAACGGGAAGCGGTAGCTCGGGTCGCCGTCAATCTTTCCATGTGCGACATCGTAGCAGGCCTTCGCGATCGCACGGCCGCCGGCCGGCGTCATCGGCACCTGACAGTGTGTGCCATAGATCGGCTCATCCTCATTCAGGAAATCCATCATCTGATCGATTCTCTGTCCGTATTCGATCAGACCTTTGCGGTCCATGCGGGTCAGATGATTCATGCCAACGGAAAGCGCGTCTCCGGCAAATGTCGTGGTCGTCACACCCTCTCTGGTCACGCGGACCGCAATGGAGCCCGGTGTATGTCCCGGAATCTCAATGATCCCCACATGAACACCGCCGAGATGGAAATGATCGCCGTCTTTCAGATCCTTGAACACGGTCTTTGAGGTATCCAGCATGACACTCTTTCCATACTCCATCATCTCCGGATCGTTCTTCGTAAATGCTCCAAGCTGTGTGATCCTCTGCTCCGGATCTACTGATTCCGGGAACGCACCGACATCCTCTTCTTTCAGATACGCTTCGTCAAACTGGGAAGCCGCGCCGATCACATCCGAATGACCGTGTGTGCAGATACAGAACATCGGCATGTCTGTCCCGACAAAGCTCTCGATATACTCCCGCAGATCTCCGGCCATGCCAAATCCGGTATCGATGACCAGCGCCCTCTCCGCGCCGACAATTACTCCGATGGTAAACCGCTTATCGGCGGAATAATTCTCTGTGACAACATAAGTGTTTTTAATGATCTGTTCATGGTTGAACAGGCTGAACTTTTTCACTGTTATCCCTCCTCTAAATATATTAATATCTGCTTCCCGGCTTTCCATGCTCATTGCGGTATGTTTCCGCGTAAACGCCCCGGTAAAGCCGGTAAATCAGTATCGACAGGATACCTGAAATCAGATGCCCCGCCATCGCCGGCACAGATGAAAGGCTCATCTCACCCGATCGGATCAGCACAGCTGCACCCGCCACGAGCACGATGGTCATCATGGCCGCATGAAGCAGTGCGCCTATCTCCATCATCTTGTCTGTCTCATTTTTTGCCGCCTCGGGAATGAATTCCCGGAAAGCGATAAAACGGATCACTGCCGCGATCTCCAGCACCCATGGTACCAGAGCGAGGATCCCTAAGCCCCCCGTAATGCGCAGCGCATTAAACGGTGCTTTTTGCAGGGCAGACGCCAGATAAAGGATGATGCTTACAATCTCCAGCGCTGATATCGTCCGCTTCCTCACTTTCAGGCTTTTTCCTTCCACATAACATTTCAGAAAGAGGCCGCTGTAGACATATTTTACTTTTCCGGGCTTCGCCGGATTCGGTACAGCTACATAATCTTCGAAATATTTCTCACGGTAAGATTTCACAGCGGCCTCTCCTCCTCATATAGTCAAGCGTTTTTTCGCTTAAATTCAAGGTTTTTTGTTGC
>JAJBVD010000018.1 GCA_020859985.1 Clostridiales bacterium | reverse complement strand
GCAACAAAAAACCTTGAATTTAAGCGAAAAAACGCTTGACTATATGAGGAGGAGGCGGTGGACAGGATGAAAAAGCTTTTTTGCTTTTTTTCGTTGATCATTCTCCTTTTTGTGCTCTGTATCCAAATTTCGCCGGACGATTATATCCTTTCGATTGAGGACGCAGATGGAAATGTCAGAAATTATACGGAATTGGAATATTTTGGCTCCTCCGGATCACAGTCCGGCGATACGGATTCAACAGAAAGCGGGGCTTTGGTGAATGCGGATGACGGCCTGGGAGAGGATGGTTCCGGAGAGAATACAGGAACAGAGGACGATGAGGACGGTTCAGATGCATATGCAGACGGGCAGGATGCCTCGGGGCAGCAGACGGCCGATGCGGGGACCGAGGAAGACGTTGATGTTCCGGTAGACGGCTTTGATTCTTACATAACGGCGGACTACTTTGAACTGGATGTGCCGGGAGCGACCGGCTGGACGACCACCAGCCTGACCTTGCGTGAGGAGGCTTCTTCTTCCGCTGCCGCGGTGCAGACACTGTCGGCGGGGACAGCTTTTTGTATCGAGGAGGAGAGCGGAGACTGGTGGAGAGTGACGCTGCAGGACGGGACGAGCGGTTTTTTGCAGCACAGCTACTGTATGATCAACCTGCCGGATGTCCTTCCGCTGATGGAGTATGACATTACCAACGCGTATGATTCAATCTTCAAATCCTCCGGATATGAGATTGAGGGCGTGACGGGGGAGAAGCTGTATTCGGCAGGGACCCTGGAGAGCGAAGGAAAGGTCTGGAATGAGCGGCTTGGAAGATATGAGTATCTGGCGCCGGTGATGTATTCGTTTGCAAAGAAAGTGGCGATTGCGCAGTACAATGCCTATGTGACGACAGGCGGACTGTATACGCTGAAAATATATGATTCCTATCGGCCGCATTCGATCACACTGGAAATTGCGTCCGCACTTGAGGTTTTGTATAACAGCAATTCCACGGTTAAAGAAAATATTGATTACAGCACGACGGTTGCCGGGAGCGTCTATACCTGGGGGACAGGCTGGTTTCTTGCACAGTCACTGTCTACTCACAATACCGGTTCTGCGATTGACGTGACACTCTGTAAGTATGACGCTGCAAGCGGGGAATATAAGGAGCTTTATATGCAGACGGATATGCATGAGCTGAGTACGGCTGCGGTAAAGTATTACTCTCCGAATGCGGAAAAAATCCCTGCGAATTATGCTTATGGGATGGATGAGAACGCGATTCTGCTGGATACTGTTTTTATCGGCGACAGTTACGGCACGTATTCGTTCATAGATACCGGACTTACGACGCTTGCCAGCGAATGGTGGCATTTTCAGGATAATGAGACGCACAGTCAGGTGAGGTCTTACGCCTCGTCCGGCTATGATTTTCAGGTGACGGAGTGTTTAAGCAGATAGAGGCTCAGATTATGCCGCTTGTGCAAAAAAGTGCGTGTATGAGTGGCGCGCCGATGTGAAAGAAGGTGTGCAATGAAGTGCAATGAGGCCAGGCGCATGGTGGTGCCTTTTGTAAAAAAAGAACTTTCAGAGCGCGATACGGAGTGCTTTCTTGCACATGTGGAAGCCTGTCCGGACTGTATGGATGAACTGGATATTTATTTTATGGTGTATCACGCTCTGAACGTGATGGATTCCGGCGAGCGCCATGAGTATGACTTTAAAAAAATGCTTGCGGAGGAAATACGCGCTTCCAGGCGTGCGATCTGGAAGCGAAAGGCGGCAAATATCGGACGTGTGGCGCTGCTGACTGTTGCCGAAGCAATGCTGTTCTTGTGTATTTTTATCGGAATCAGGATAAAACAGGGAGCAGTCGGGGACAGCATTTTTGAGCGCGCGCTTCTGCGCATGCACATAGAGCAGATGAATACTGCTGAGGAGGCTCTTTCGGAGACAGAAACGGATACCGGGAAAGAGACGGAGATCTTGCAGACAGAAGCCGTAGCAGTTGTCTCTGAAACAGCAGGTGCTCCTGTGGATGAAGCAGAGACCACGGCAGTCAGTGCAGCGGGTGAAATAGATGCGGATATATCTGTAAAATCAGAAGCAGATGCTGCGGATACAACAAAGGAAACTACGGAATAGAATAAGAAAATATTTGGAAAAGAAAAGCGGCAGACTTGACAGGAGGAGAACATTCATGCCGGAGAAGAAAGAAAAAATAGTATTGATAGACGGACACAGTATTTTGAACCGTGCTTTTTACGGACTGCCGGATCTCACGAACAGCGAAGGACTCCACACGAACGCGGTTTATGGATTTTTGAATATTGTGCTGAAGGTATTTGAGGAGGCACAGGCTTCTTACGCGGCGGTGGCGTTTGACCGGAAGGAGCCGACATTCCGCCATAAAATGTATGCGGAGTATAAGGGCACACGCAAGCCGATGCCGCAGGAGCTTCATGAACAGGTGCCTTTGATGAAAGACATGCTGCGGGCGATGGGGGTTCCGGTGCTGGAACTTCCGGGTTATGAGGCGGATGATATTCTGGGAACCGTGTCCAGACAGATGGAAGCGCAGGGATTCGCTGTGACGATTCTTTCCGGTGACCGGGATCTGCTGCAGCTTGCGACGGATGCGATTCTTATCCGCATTCCGAAGACACGTATGACCGGAACGGAGATTGAGGATTATTACGCGGAGGATGTGAAAGCGCGCTATCAGGTGACGCCGACTGAGTTTATTGACGTAAAAGCGCTGATGGGCGACGCTTCAGATAACATTCCGGGTGTGCCTTCCATTGGAGAAAAGACGGCGACGAAAATCATTGCGGAGTTTGGCTCCATTGAGAATGCGCATGCGCATCTGGAAGAAATAACGCCGACCCGTGCGCGCAATGCGCTGAAGGAGCATTATGATCTGGCGCAGTTGAGTAAGACGCTTGCCACGATCGATCTGAACGCGCCGGTAGAATTGAAAAAAGAGGACGCTGCGCTTGGCAATCTCTACACGGCGGAAGCGCTGCAGCTCTGCCGCAGGCTGGAATTTAAAAATCTGCTCGGCCGTTTTCATGTGGAAGAGGAACAGAAACCGCAGGAGGAGTCGTATCAGGTGATACGGGAACTTGCCGATGCTGAGAATCTCTTTTCGCGGCTTGCCGGCAAAACAATTGCGTTTTATATTCCGGCAGATGCGCCTGCTTATGGGACACAAAATAATGCTTACGGGAGCGACTTTCCGGGAATCGCCCTTTGCGGCTCTGCCGATACGGCGTATTTTCTGGAATGCCAGGGCTTTCTGACGCGGGAATATCTGTGCGATAAGCTTTCTGAACTGATCGGAGAGAGTGAACGTGCGGTCACTCTGCATCTGAAAGAGCAGCTTCCGTATCTTGCGATTCCGATGGAGAAACAGGGAAAGCTGTTTGACGCGGCTATTGCGGCTTATCTGGTGAATCCGCTGAAAGACAGCTATGACAGTCAGGATATTGCAAAGGAATATCTGGATCGGATGATACCGTCCCGTGCGGAGATTTTTGGAAAGGATTCTCCGGAAAAGGCTTTTGCGGAAAAACCGGAGGAGTTTATCTCTTATGTCTGCCGATTTGCAGGGATCCTCTGGCAGGCGTATCCTGTGATGGCGGAAAAGCTGGAAAGCATGGGAATGAAGCAGCTCTTTGAGGAGATAGAGATGCCGCTGGCATTTACGCTGGCGGACATGGAGCGGGAAGGCATCCGCGTGCAGGCACAGGAGCTGAAAAACTACGGTGAGCAGCTGGTAGGACGTATTGGCGAGCTGGAAGCCTCCATTTATGAGCAGGCGGGGGAAGAGTTTAATATCAATTCGCCCAAACAGCTTGGTACGATTCTGTTTGAAAAGCTGCAGCTTCCGCACGGCAAAAAGACCAAGACCGGTTATTCGACGGCCGCGAATGTGCTGGAAGGGCTGGCGGAGGAATATCCGATCGTTTCTGATATTCTGGAATACCGTCAGCTGACAAAGCTGAAATCGACTTACGCGGACGGACTGGCGAATTATATTGCGGAGGATGGCCGGATTCACGGCAAATTCCATCAGACGATCACAGCGACCGGCCGCATCAGCAGCACAGAGCCGAATCTTCAGAACATTCCTATCCGCATGGAGCTCGGCCGCCTGATCCGTAAGGTGTTTGTGCCGGACGACGGATATGTTTTCCTTGACGCGGACTATTCGCAGATCGAGCTTCGCGTGCTGGCCCATTTTTCCAATGATGAGGATCTGATTCAGGCTTATCAGGAGGCACAGGATATCCACACGGCCACTGCGTCAAAGGTATTTCATGTTGCGCCGGAGGATGTGACGCCGCAGCTTCGCCGCAACGCAAAGGCGGTGAATTTCGGGATCGTCTACGGCATTAGTTCCTTTGGCTTAAGCCAGAACTTAAGCATCACGCGCAAGGAAGCACAGGAATATATCGAGCAGTATTTTAAGACCTATCCCGGTATCAAACGATTCCTGGATGAGGCGGTGGAAGAAGCAAAGAAAAATGGTTATGTGACGACTATGTTTGGCCGACGCCGCCCGATGCCGGAGCTGCAGTCGTCGAATTTTATGCAGCGCTCTTTTGGTGAACGAGTGGCCATGAATGCGCCAATTCAGGGCACCGCGGCCGATATCATCAAGATTGCCATGAACCGTGTCAACACCTGCCTGCGCAGCCGGAATATGAAGTCCCGCCTGCTCCTGCAGGTGCACGATGAGCTCCTTGTCGAGACGGCTGTAGAAGAACTTGATGAAGTGCGCGGCATCATGGTGCGCGAGATGCAGAACGCGGCGTCGCTTCGCGTGAAGCTGGAGGTGGACATTCATGATGGAAAAAACTGGTACGAGGCAAAGTGATCAAATGTCCGCTTTCAAAGCAGGAATGCAGAATATAGAACCGATGAAAAGGGGATGGAAAACTGCCGGTGTAAAAGTCCTTGGTATCACCGGCGGGATCGGAGCGGGAAAGAGTACGATCCTTATTTATCTAAAGGAAAAATATAACGCGCACATTCTGGAAGCAGACGCTGTCGGACATCTTGTACAGCAGCCGGATACGGCCTGCTGGGAGCGGATCGTTTCTGTTTTTGGCGCGGATATTTTGCGTGGCGACCGGACAATCGACCGCGGGAAGCTGGGGGCGATCGTGTATGCGGACCGGGCAAAGCTGGACGAACTGAATGCCATTGTGCATCCGGCAGTCAAAGCTTACATCTGTCAGGAGATTGCCGGATGCGGCAGGGCAAAGGAAGGATTTTGCGGCTCCACTGCGCCCGTCAGTGCAGATGCGTCGTGTGAAGCTTCCGGATATTCAGATACATTCATCGTCATTGAGGCGGCCCTGCTTCTCGAGGATCATTACGATGAGATCTGCGATGAAATCTGGTATATCTACGCGGATAAGCGGGTGCGTGAAGAACGTCTGATGCAATCCAGAGGCTATACACGGGAGAAGGTGCGGCAGATCATGCAGAATCAGTTAAGTGAAGAAGAATTTCGCCGCAGCTGCCAGACGGTGATCGACAACAGCGGGAGTCCTGAAAAAACATATGAACAGATGGATCTTGCCATAGGGAAATTTCTGTTGGAACAGTCTGTTTTTGATTGATTGTGATTGTACGTTCAAACTTTTTGTTGAAATCAGACGGCTTCTCTTTTATAATATTCGTGTTACCAGTTCAGAACAGCATCGAAAAGAAAATACAGGCTGTGCAGGTTTACCTGCTAAAGACTGTATTTTCTTTTCGGGATGGGCGGGACGCCCATCGAGCCTCAGACATATGACGCGTAAGCGGCATATAGCCTTCGAAGAAGGCGGTCTGTGGTTTGCTGTTTTGAATTGTTAAGTGTATCAGAGGGGTTTAAGCGGGAACGAGGGGAAAACAAATGAATAAACGGCCAATACAGGGAATAGTTTTATGCTTATTCCTGCTGTGCCTGCCTTTTATGATCAGCAGCGCCGCCTCGCATGACGATACGCTCATGGATGATTTTGGACAAAGTCTGGGACAGCAGTTTATCGAAGGCGAGTTGTTCGGCAACAGCTATTACGATTCGGGCAGCAGTGCATTGCCGGATGAGACGGAATCAGAAGCAGCACCGGAGGAGGGGACTGGAGATGATTCAGAGACTGATCTGACGGATGCTGCGGAAACAGAAAGCGAGTCAGAGGCTGTACAGACAGATTTCATCGAAGTGGAAAGCGAGACAGAGGGCAGCCAGACGGAAGCCGTCCTTATAGAAACAGAACTGCCGGAAGAAGAGACCGAAGCAGAGACGGAAATGCCGGAAGAAAGCGAGTCAGAACGGGAAATTGTATCTGTGATCGCATCCGGCGACAGCTATTTTGAGCGGGAAGTGGCCGGCTCGACCGGCTGGAGCACGGCAAGTCTGACGCTGCACGCAGAGGCCTCTTCATCGGCTGCATCAGTCGGCAGTCTGTCGGCGGGTACGGCGTTTCGGATCGTGTCGGAGTCGGGAGACTGGTGGCAGGTGACTCTGTCAGACGGTACAACGGGCTATGTGGAGCACAGCTATTGCATGATCAATCTGCCGGATGTGCTGCCGGAGATGGAGTATGCGATCACGAATGCATACTATTCCATTTATGTTTCCAGCGGGTATGAGATTCCAGGAGTGACGGGGACAAAGCTGTACTCCGCAGGGACTTCTGAGACCGAGGGAAGGGTGTGGAATGAGCGGCTGGGCAGGTATGAGTATCTGGTGCCTGTCATGTATTCGGCGGCGAAGAAAATTTCCATCGCCCAGTACAATGCCTATAATCTGACAAATGGCCAGTTTACTCTGAAAATATACGATTCTTATCGGCCTCATTCTGTCACGACAAAGATTGCTTCGGCGCTGACGTCTTTGTATAACAGTAATTCGACCGTACAAAAGAATATTGATTACAGCACGGAGCCATCAGGAGCTACATATAGCTGGGGGTACAGCTGGTTTCTGGCACAGAGCCTTTCTACGCACAATACGGGTTCTGCGATTGATGTAACTTTATGTGAATACAATACGGAGAGTGCTTCCTGGAGAGAACTGGACATGCCGACGGACGTGCATGAACTGAGCTCCGCTGCTATCAAGTATTATTCCGGATCGGTGAGCAAATCTCCGTCCAATTATTCCGGGATGATGAATGCCAATGCGAAGCTTCTGGATTATATCTTTATCGGCGGCAGCTATAATGGATATACCTTCCAGAGCACCGGTATGGACACGCTGGCAAGTGAATGGTGGCATTTTCAGGACAATGATACGCATCGGCGTGTGAGAAGCTATGCGTCGAGCGGATGTGATTTTCAGGTTACGGAGTGTCTGTCAATGTAAAAAGGGAGAAGAGTGTGAGATGAAAAACAGAAAATTACGCTGTCTTGGAAAAGCTGTACTGCTTTCGGCTGTCATGTGTCTGACAGTTTCTGCTTTCTGGTCAGGGGCCGCTGCGGAAAACGCCGCTGCAACAGCGGAAGCGGTGACGACAGAAACGTTTTGTCTGGATACGCCGTCTCTTTCCGCTGCACATGCGGATGCGGACGGGACGACTATCAGCTGGAAAAAGGTGGATCGTGCAGGCGGCTATGCTGTCTTAAGGAAGGAGCAGGACGGGGAGTGGACGCTCATTGCCCTGACAGATTCCTTAAGTTATACGGACAAAACTGTTTCGTCAAACGGTGAGACCCGTTATTATACAGTGAGGGCATTTGAGGGAGACAGAGCGAATGCGCTGCTCAATCGCTGGGACGGCTCCTGCTGGAGTGATTGTGATCAGGAAGGACTGGCAGCGGCCAGTATCGGCGTGCCGGAGCTTGGGACACTCTATCGCACAGATGCAGGTACCTGGGTTAGCTGGAGCGCAGTAGAGGATGCGTCGGGCTATGCGCTTTACCGCAGATCGGAGACGGGCGGCTGGAAGCTGGTCACCATCACAGATGAGTTATATTATCATGATCAGACCGGGCTGGCCTCCGGTGTGACTTATATTTATACTGTAAGGGCATATATTGGTGCACTTTCTGATGCCTGTGCTAATCTGAATGATGCAGCTTACTGGGGCGGTTATGACGCTTCCGGAGCAGAATGCGTTTACCTGTCGGCGCCGGAGCTCGATATGGCCTATGCGGCTGCAGCGGGTACGAGGCTCAGCTGGGATGCGGTGGATGGAGCTGCGGGCTACGCAGTCTTTCGAAAAACGGAAAACGGCGGCTGGACATTGCTTGATACGACAGAAGGGACTCTGTATACAGATACGGCCGAGCTTTCGACCGGAACAACGTATTTCTATACCGTCCGCGCATTTAGAGGCAGTGCTGATGCGGCAAAAAGAGAGCGGGACAATCCTTCTTATTGGAGTGGTTATGATACGGTTGGTGCAAAGGCAGCATATCTGGACACGCCAGCATTAAAAGAAGCAGAGGTATCTTCTTCTCTGGTTTCCGTCAGCTGGGATGCGGTAGAAGGCGCGGACGGTTATGCCGTATACCGAAGAGAGACGGAGGGCGCATGGGAACTTCTTGGGACAACAGAACATACAAGGTATATTGATACCACGGCTCTTCCGTCAGGCACGACCTGTTATTATACAGTGCGCGCTTACGTGAACGGCGCGTCCGTCAGCGAAGACTCTGCGGGGCAGAACAGTGCGTCTGCGAACCAGACCGGCACGGTGCGGACTGATCAGTACAGCGCACTGTACTGGAGCGGATTTGAGCCGGTTGGCCTTGAGGTAGACTGCGGCTATAAGACGAATGCGCTTACACTTGCCGCGCAATTTATTGAAAATAACACTACGTCAGACATGACGCAGCGGCAGAAGCTTGACACCTGTTTTTCCGCTTTGCTGCGGCTTTCGTATACGAGGACCTATGATACGGCTGATGCCTCGAATCTTTCCTCCTTTGCGGAGCAGCTGTTTGCGAACCGCACCGGCAACTGTTATCGCTATGCTGCCGGATTTGCCTGCATCGCGGCTGTTCTTGGATACGATGTTCGTGTGAATGTGGGACAGATTACGGCGAGGAGCGGCGGCCTGACGCCACATGGCTGGACGGAAGTCTGTGTGGACGGAGTCTGGTATCTCTGCGATCCGGACATGCAGGCATTTAATTCCAACTATTCCGGACAGTATTATATGACGAGCGCTTCCGCGATCGGCCTGACCTATGCCATTACCACACGATATATGCTCACGATTGTCAATGGTACGGCGGTGTGGAGCTAATTGTCCTGATTTGCATAAAATAATAATTGATTGCTCCTGCATTTTGTGGTAGTATCCTGAATGCAGGAGCATATTTTGTTTTATAAAAGATGTAATAGTAACTCTATTTAAGCATAAGATAAACTGACATAAGGATGGACATATTCAGATGGATTTTTGCAGCATAGCGAGCGGCAGCAGCGGGAACTGTATTTTTGTCGGAACGGAGCAGACGGGTGTATTGATCGACGCGGGCATCACCGGGAAAAAGGTGGTGGATGGCTTAAGTCAGATTGACCGTAAGCCGGAAGAGTTGGACGCGATCCTGATTACACACGAGCATTCGGATCACATTCGGGGGCTTGGCGTTCTGGCCAGGAAGTACGGCCTGCCGGTGTACTGCACACCTGGGACAAAAAAAGCAATGCTTTCCGGGACAGCCCTTGGAAACGTGGATGAATCGCTGTTCCATGAGATTACGCCGGATGAACATTTTTTAATTCGTGATCTGGATGTACTTCCGTTTCGTGTTTCTCATGATGCGGCGGAGCCGGTAGCTTACCGGGTCAGTCACGGGGAGAAAAGCGTGGCTGTGGCAACCGACCTTGGATATTATGACGACTATGTGATTGATCACCTGCAGAAGCTGGATGCAGTGCTTTTGGAATCGAACCACGACATTCATATGCTTCAGGTCGGGCATTATCCCTACTATCTGAAGCAGCGGATTCTCGGATTGAAAGGCCATCTTTCCAATGATTCGGCCGGCCGGCTGCTGGGTGAGATCCTGCATGACGGCATGAAAAGCATTCTGCTCGGTCATTTAAGTCAGGAGAATAATCTGGAGGATCTGGCACTGATGACAGTGAGCGCCGAGGTCACCATGGGGGACAATCCGTTTCAAGGGAATGATTTCCCGATACATATTGCAAAGCGGGATCACCCGTCGCAGATGATCGCAGTGTGATTACGAGGTCATGAAAGTCTGGTGTAATCCGCAAGAAAGAGCATAGTGGGAGCAAATGAGCAATCGCAGCACATAAAGGAGAAGATTATGAAAAAAACAATTATTACCGTAGTCGGAAAAGACACCGTTGGTATTATTGCTAAGGTATGTACCTATCTGGCAGAAAACAATGTCAATATCCTCGACATCTCTCAAACGATCGTGCAGGGGTTTTTCAACATGATGATGGTGACGGACGCAACGCAGTCGCCAAAGAGCGCCGCGCAAATCGCGGAGGAGCTGGAGAAGGTCGGCGAGGAGATTGGTGTGTCGATCCGCTGCCAGCATGAGGATATATTCAATATGATGCACAGAATTTAAAATATAGTATATAAGAGTCAACGTGTCTACGGTGAATGCTGAGACAAGGTGCCTAAATCGGGTATTATTTGAGATAAGAAGGAAGACGGTATGATAAATATATTTGAAGTAAGCGAGACGAATAAGATGATCACGCAGGAGAATCTGGATGTCCGTACAATCACGCTGGGCATCAGTCTGCTGGACTGTATTACAGATGATCTTGACGTTCTCAATGAGAATATTTACCGGAAGATTACGACGGTGGCTAAGGATCTCGTATCCACCGGAATGGAGATCGAGCGTGAGTATGGGATTCCAATCGTGAATAAGCGGATTTCGGTGACGCCGATCGCTCTGGTGGGCGGCAGCGCCTGCCATTCTTCGGAGGATTTTGTGACGATTGCGCGTACGCTTGACCGTGCGGCGAAAGAGGTCGGTGTCAATTTCCTCGGCGGTTATTCTGCGCTGGTCTCGAAAGGAATGACAAAAGCGGACGAATATCTGATCCGCTCGATCCCGCAGGCGCTTTCCGAGACGGAGCGCGTGTGCAGCTCCGTGAATGTCGGTTCCACCAAGTGCGGCATCGATATGGATGCGGTGCGCCTGCTTGGGGAAATGATCCTTCAGACTGCGGAGTATACGAAGGAAGAAGATTCTCTTGGCTGCGCCAAGCTGGTGGTGTTCTGCAATGCGCCGGATGATAATCCGTTCATGGCGGGAGCATTTCATGGCGTGACCGAGGGCGACGCAGTCATCAATGTTGGCGTCAGCGGCCCCGGTGTGGTAAAGCATGCCCTTGAGGAAGTGCGCGGCGCGGATTTTGAGACGTTGTGTGAGACGATCAAAAAGACCGCATTTAAAGTGACCCGTGTCGGTCAGCTGGTGGCGCAGGAGGCGTCCAGACGTCTGGGCATTCCGTTTGGCATCATTGATCTTTCTCTGGCCCCGACGCCGGCCATCGGTGACAGCGTGGCAGATATTCTCTGCGAGATCGGGCTGGAGCACGCTGGAGCGCCCGGTACGACTGCCGCGCTGGCTCTTTTGAATGATCAGGTGAAAAAAGGCGGCGTGATGGCGTCCTCCTATGTCGGAGGCTTAAGCGGCGCATTTATCCCTGTCAGTGAGGATCAGGGTATGATCAACGCGGTACAGGCGGGAGCACTCACGATCGAAAAGCTGGAAGCCATGACCTGCGTCTGCTCCGTCGGCCTTGACATGATCGCCATTCCCGGCAGCACGAGCGCATCGACCATCTCCGGTATCATTGCGGATGAGATGGCAATCGGCATGATCAACCAGAAGACGACTGCCGTCCGCCTGATCCCCGTGATCGGCAAGGATGTCGGCGACATGGTAGAATTCGGCGGCCTGTTGGGTTATGCGCCCATCATGCCGGTCAATCAGTTCTCCTGCGAGGCGTTCATCAGCAGAAAGGGACGGATTCCCGCACCGGTGCACAGCTTTAAAAACTAATGAGAAACCACCTGTGTTTTGCAGGTGGTGTTTTCTGGTCTGTTGACGATAATAACATCATAACATCGTCAGTCAGAAAATTTTTATGCCTGTTCGTTTTTGGGTGGCGTAATGAAAATTTGTATGGTATGATGTAAATGGTATTGACAATTGTACAGGACGGAGCAGAATGTCAGTATCTGTGACAACACGGGTTATGAAATTTACCGAAAGGAGAATTTGGTATGAGGAAAAAGAAAAAGGTATGGGTTTCATTGCTGTTGGCGACTGCTATGGTTGTGGGGACACCTGCCAGCTTTATTTCTGCAAATGATGAAGTAACACAGACCGTCGCGGAAGCGCTGTCTTCAGAAACGATGGCGGAGGCAACGACAGAAACAGCAGCAGATGCAGCGGCAGAAACAGCAGATGAAGCAACAGAGACAACGACAGAGATAGCAGAAGCTACAACAGAATTAACGACAGAAGCTTCGACAGAAACCATAACTGAAGCGCAAACAGAAATGACGACAGAAGCGGAAACTGCTTCCACAACAGAAACAACGGGTACTACGGTATCATCCGATATGGATGCAGAACAGTCCGTTTCGGAATCTGAGACGGCATCAGCGGATCAGACGATGACAGAAGAGAATTCACCGATTGCCCTGATTTCAGAAGATGCGGATTTTGACGGGATTCAGACAGCAGATATTTCGGAGGCAGAAGAGGAAACAGAGGATGAGACCGACGAAAATGACGGGATATCGTTGGTGGATACCGATGATGGGCTGACCTATACGCTGGCGGATGGAGTATTAACCGTTAGTGGTTCGGGTGAGATTCCGTATCATGCATATTGGAAAAACACGGATATTAAATCCCTGATTATTGGTGACGGCGTGACTTCGATCGGGGATGGTGCATTTTACTATTGTACCAGCCTGAGAAGCGTGACCATTGGAAGTGGTGTAACGACCATTGAGAGCAGTGCATTTCAGGGCTGCACCAGTTTAAACTCTGTGACCTTTGGCGGCAACGAGCTTACAATCGGATCAGCAGCATTTTGTGACTGTACAGCATTGACTTCGATATACCTGCCGGAAAGCCTGACAGATCTGGGTTATGCTGCTTTTAAAGACTGCACGGCGTTGACTACTGTATCGATGGGGAGCAAGCTGACGACAATCGGGCAGTATGCGTTTCAGGAATGTACGGCATTGAGAAATCTGACCATTGGAAGTGGAGTGCAGACAATCAAAATGTATGCATTTTTTGAGTGCACGGCGTTGACCTCGGTCACGATTCCAGACAGTGTGGTTACGCTCGAGACCGGCGTTTTTAATAGCTGTACAAGGGTGACAAGTGTCACGATTGGGAAAGGTGTGGCTTCCATCGGCAGTGGTGCTTTTAGCAGCTGTACTAATCTGACATCCCTGACCATTGGAAGCAGCGTGGTTACCATTGGCAGTTCCGCTTTCAAAAATTGCACCTCTCTGAAAACGGTTACGATTCCGAACAGTGTGACGACGATTGATGACTCCGCATTCGCGAATGACACTGCTTTGACCACGGTTGCGGGCGGCAGCAATGTGGTCACGATTGGCAGATCTGCTTTTGAAAAGTGTACAGTTCTTAATAGCATTACGATCGGCAGCAAGGTCAAGACCATTGAATACTGTGCATTTTACAAGTGTACCGGTCTGACGGGCATCTCGATTCCGGACAGTGTGACGTTTCTGGGGAGCCTGGCATTTTGCGACTGCACCGGATTAAAGAGCGTGACCATTGGGAATGGTCTGACCGCTATTTTAAGCGATACCTTTTACAAATGTACTTCTCTGACGAACGTGACGATCGGTAACAGTGTGACAGACATTGGTTCGGACGCATTCAATGGCTGTACAAGCTTGAAAATGATCACACTCCCGAATAGTGTAGTATCTCTGGGCGGCTTTGCCTTTTACCAGTGTACCTCTCTTGTGTGGGCGAATCTGGGTACCAGTGTGACAAGTATTGGAGCAAGGGCGTTTCAGGGATGTACGAATCTGCGGGGGGTTTCTATCGGAAACGCAGTAAACATTATCTATGGAAGCGCTTTCGAAAATTGCAGCAGTCTGGTCAGTATCAGCCTTCCGTCATCGGTTACGACGATTAAGGCGAGAGCGTTCTATGGGTGCTCTGCTCTGACTACGGTGTATTACGCGGGTTCGCAATCACTTTGGAATCTGATCACCATCGAAAAAAATAATACCTGTCTGACGGACGCTACAATTGTATATAACAGTTCCAGCGTGACTCCGGGAAAAGCAGCTATTTCCTCTTTGACCAATGGCTCGTCCAGTGTAACCGTCAAGTGGGGTTCCGTCTCCGGTGCGACGGGGTATCTGATTTATAAAAAGACCGGAACGGGTGCCTATGCGCTTCTTGATACGGCCACGACGACGAGCTACACGGACAGTAATGTGACAGGCGGTACGACATATACCTATTATATTCAGGCATTTGGAGGAAGCGGTCTGGGAGCTGCCGGGAATGCGGCATCCGTTATATATCTGACTCCAGGTACGATCAGTTCCCTGTCTAATGTTTCGAAAGGAATAACAGTAAAGTGGAGTAAGGTAACAGGAGCGTCCGGCTACTACATTTACCGTAAAACGAGCTCCGGAACGTATAGCAGGGTTAAGACAATCACAAGCGGTTCGACAGTAAGCTATACGGATACGGCAGTAAAGAGTAAAAACGGAACAGCTTATACGTATAAGGTGGTGCCGTACTCTGGAACTTCGACGGGTTCTTTTACGGAAAAAAAGACCGTCCGTTTGACGGGAACTTCCATTTCCGGCGCAAGTAATTCTGCCTCCCGCAAGCTTACTGTGAAATGGTCGAAAGTCAAAAAAGTGACGGGTTACCAGATTCAGTATTCTACAAGCAAAACCTTTGCGAGCGGGAATAAAACAGTGAAGGTTTCCGGTGCATCGAAGGTGAGCAGAACCTTAAGCGGACTGAAAAAAGGAAAAACTTATTATGTGCGGGTTCGGACCTATAAAACAGTTTCCGGAAAGACGTACTATTCTGCATGGAGCAGCAAGAAAAAAGTGAAAATCAGTAAATAAAACCGATAAAAAGGGATCAGAATTGAATCTGGTCCCTTTTTATTCTCCAGTCATCATGCGGATGATCTCTTCCTTTGTCCCACGCATGCCGTCGCGTCCGAGTCGACTTAAGGTAACTCTCAATACCTGATTTTTTGCATTGGCACACTTGATTTTGATTACATTCAAAAAAATGCATGCCAATCCTTAATTTCCGTTCAAAAAAATGTGTGCTAATCCTTGACTTCCGTTCAAAAAAATGTAATACTCTAAATGACATATTGCAATAAATTCCTTGTAATGAACGGAGGCGAGAGAATGCTCAGAACGGCAATGGAAGATCTGATTCGCTGGAAAAAGAAACGAAATCGCAAACCTTTGATTCTGAAAGGCGCCAGACAAGTAGGGAAGACCTGGCTGATGCAGGAATTTGGCAGGACACAGTTTCAGTCGGTCGCTTATATCAATTTTGACAGTGACATTCGGATGCGCGAGATTTTCGAAAATGATTACGATATCTCCCGAATTATTCGCATGATCAATATCGAAACGGGGGTAAGAATTCTTCCGGAGGATACGTTGATTATTTTTGATGAGGTACAGGAAGCTCCACGGGCGATTTCTTCTTTAAAATATTTTTGTGAAAATGCACCGGAATATGCTGTGATCGCTGCCGGCTCTCTGCTTGGTGTGGCTATTCATGCAGGCACATCTTTTCCCGTCGGAAAGGCAGATACACTCAAGATTTATCCGATGTCTTTCTATGAATTTTTATATGCTGTTGGAGAGGAAGCACTGGCGGATTTGCTTCAGACGAAAGAGTATCGGGACATCAGCATTTTTTCTGACCGCTACATTCACTGGCTGAAATTGTATTACTATATCGGTGGTATGCCGGAAGCAGTCAGGGAATATGCTGCTCACAGCGATATTTATTCCGTTCGTGAAATTCAGTCGCAGATTCTGGAGCTTTATGAAAATGATTTTAGCAAACATACGCCGGGACAGGAACTGGCCAGACTTCGTATGGTCTGGAATTCGGTACCGGGTCAGTTGGCGAAAGAAAATAAGAAGTTTTTCTTTGGACAGATCCGTCAGGGCGCGCGGGCAAAGGATTTTGAGCTGGCGATTGAGTGGCTGCTGGACTGTGGATTGATTGAGAAAGTATATCGTGTTCAAAAACCGGCTGTCCCGCTGAAATCGTATGTAGATTTTTCGACATTTAAGATTTATCTTCTTGACGTAGGGCTTCTTGGCGCGATGAGCGAACTGGACGCACATTCTATTCTGGATGGGAATTCTCTGTTTACAGAATTCAAGGGTGCACTGACTGAACAGTATGTTCTTCAGCAGATTGTATCTGATACATCCTATACGCCTTATTATTTTTCCTCTTCTTCCCATTCAGAGATTGATTTTATGGTCCAGAAGAATGGCGGCATTGTTCCGGTGGAGGTAAAAGCGGAGGAAAACCTGAAAGCAAAAAGTCTGAAAGCATATTGTGACAAATATCATCCGGACTATGCGGTTCGCACCTCCATGGCAGATTACAGAGAACAGGACTGGATGGTGAACCTGCCGTTGTATGCGATCCGGAATTTATAAGCTGCTGCGAATCGAGCAGCGCGTGGAAGCGCCAGGGCGCATTCTATTTTATTATTCTCCAGTCATCATACGGATGATCTCTTCATTTGTCCCACGCATGCCGTCGCGTCCGAGTCGGCCGACGTTGCGGATGGTGTTTTCGACGCCTTTGACGACAATGCCGTCGCCGCCGAGAAATTGCTGTCCATTTTTGTACATCAGGTATCCGAAAATGCCCGCGTCCACTGCTGAGGCGATTTTTGCCGCGCAGGAGGCTTTTGCACCGTCGCAGATCATGCCGGAGTCAATGGCGACCGCGTTGACGATGGTGTGTGTGACTGCTTTATAGCCGCCGCCGGACAGATAAGCGATAGCAGCACCCGCGGCCGCTCCGGCGCTGACTGCGCCGCAGTATGCGGAGAGAGTGCCGATGCCGGTCTTTTCGTGGATGGCGATCAGGTTGGACAGTGCGAGGGCACGGTATAATTTTTCCCGGGAAACGCCAAGCTCACGGGCACAGATGATGACTGGCACGGAACAGACGATGCCCTGATTGCCGCTTCCGGAATTGATATAGACAGGCAGCTCGCAGCCGTCCATGCGTGCGTCGGAACCGGCGGCCGCGTAAGCTTTTGCGCGGTTGTACATTCCGTCTCCGTAGGCATTCAAAAGCGTGCTGCCGACATTTGCTCCGTAGTTTCCCCGCAGTCCTTCTTCTGCGATAGCCATGTTGCAGGAGATAACACGGTCGAAAAGCTGCGAGACATCGGAGACATCCAGTTTATCGATAAATTCCCAGATTCCTTCCACATTCATCCAGCTGCGGTCCGCAGCCTGTGTGCAGCCTTCCGAAGCTGACCGAAAGATGGTTTCACCATTCTTTTCCATGAACACAATCTGCGTATGGTGATCGGTGATCTGCACCTTTGCGCTTTCATCTTTGGCGTAAGCACTGACAATCAGATTGAACACCGGTCCGTCCGTCAGGGCGCTGACGGTGATCGGTACGGATTCCATATAGTCCCGGATATCCGGTATCTGTTCCTCACGGATGCCTGTGAGTACCTCCAGTGCTGCATCTGCGTCCCCGGCGATCACTCCGGCAGCGCAGGCGGCCTCGGTTCCTTTCATATGGCCTGTATTCGGCACGATCACGCTTTTGACATTTTTGATAATGCTGCCGCTGGCCTGTACGTCAATGCGGTCCGGGAGAGAGCCAAGAAGCTCCCGCGCTTTTGCGGCGGCGTAGGCGATGGCGATCGGCTCTGTGCAGCCAAACGCAGGCACCAGTTCTTCCTGAAGTGTAGTAAGATAGCGGTCGTAGTTTTCCGGTTTCATATGAACCTTATTCTCCTTTGCTTATTACGGTATATTTTAGATTTTTGTTAGCCTGCAGCCTCTATCTGCATGAACAGAAAAAGATTGTTATTTCTGGCTTTTTGTGCTGTGATGTATATAAAAGATCATATGCGTATCGGACTGATCTCATATTCCGGCCGGAAGGGAGTCCCATAACGCAGGGTGCGCAGGCTCCGGTACAGATGGGAAGCAGATATATCCTGATTCCACATCTGCAGCCCCATATCAGAAAGAAGTCCGGGAGCGTGTGCCGCTTTCGAAAGAAGCGGCAGTGCGCTTCTTTTCTTGATTTCATGAAGCAATGGGGCAGCATCCTGCCGGAATCCGAGTGGATGCGCATAAAAAACGCCACCGTTTGTACGCCAGATTACAACGTCGGCCTTGCGTATGTCGAGAACAAGATGAAGCAGAGCACGCCGTACATGCGTTTCCGTGATCTGCTTTGTTTTTATCAGTGCGACAATCTCATCGAAGCTTTTGCCAATGCAGTCAAAACGCAGCTTTTCCATCCGGGCGGACAGAGCCGGCGGAATGTCAAGAATGTCTTCAAACGGGCTGCCTGAAATTTTTTTTGTAAATGTATCAGTACCATTACCGACAGAATGACCGGTAAAACTCTCAGAATAATCAGAATTTCCGTAAGCGCAGACCAGCTTCTCGGTCAGTATCGGCAGCAGATCGTTCGGGATGACGGGTGTTTTGGAGGCCTCCCGAAAGTCCTCCATGCAGGCTTTGGGAATATAGTGGGAGAGCAGTCCGCACTGGTTGGAATCGGGAGCGGTATTAAAATCACCTGTACTCCTGTGACTCTGCATATGATCCCGGATGACGCTGCGAATGGCCCCTGCCGAGCAGTAGTCGCCCTGCAGCTCCTGATTCGAATAAAGACTTCCTTTCCGCAACACAGGAATCGGTGTGATGGAGGAGTTTATTCTCTGCAGGGCTTTACAGTATTCTACACCGAGAATGTTATTTGGTGTGGAAAGGAGTGCTTCGGCCGATTCTGTTTGAGCGAGACAGTATGTTGCCGCATCCGCCCGTGCCTTCGGAAATGTCTGTCCCATTCGCAGACCTTCCCGAAGCTTCTTTTTATAAGGCTCCGGTTCTTCAAGTAGGAGTCTGGCGACTTTTTGAAACGCGTCCGCAAATGCGGATTGCGGGTTTGCCGTATCCGGATTTAGAACCATATTTATACCTGTATTTGCTTGGAAAACATCATCAAGCTCCGCTCCAAAGCAGAGTGTATCCACGATTCCAAGCGCATCCAGCATCCGAACGGCACCCTCGGCAAAATATTCCGCGCTGCCTGTCGCATAGCAGACGGGAAGCTCCAGCACGAGATCCGCTCCGCACTGCAGCGCCATCCGGGCGCGCGTGTATTTGTCAAAAATCGCCGGTTCGCCCCGCTGTACAAAATCCGGACTCATCACAACGATTGCGTAGTCTGCTCCTGCGGCCTCTTTTGCTTTACTTATGTGGTACTCATGTCCGGTATGGAACGGATTGTATTCCGCGATAATGCCGACTGTGCGCATTTTATGCTCCTCTTTCCGTATGATTGCGTATCTGTGTAACAGTTCATCACTTTCACAGTTACATATCTGCCTATCATACTACCAGAAAAGTGCTGGATTTTCCAGATGCCGACGATTATTTGTTATTTTTTTCGGATTTTATCGGAATTCTGAGTATTATTTTGTAATCGGCCGGCCCACAGAAATTTTACCTGACGAATTCTTGCGTATGAGAAATAAAGATGTTATACTTCTGACAAATTGTAACACTTAGAAGGGAGAAGTTATGGAAAGAAAAAGTCAAAAAGCAAAATCCGGGAAATGGCCTGTCCGCATACTGATGCTTTTGGCACTGAGCTTTATGCTCAGCATCTGTGTACCATTTGCGCAGGCAGGCATGAGCACCGTTTCAGCGGAAGAAACGGTTACGACCGGCTGGAAGACAAAGAGCAAGAAGGTTTATTATTACAAGAGCGACGGCAAAAAGGCGACCGGTCTGGTAACGATTGACGGCAAAAAATATTATTTTAATTCCAAGGGTGTACAGCGCACCGGATGGCAGAAGATAGGCGGCAGCTATTATTTCTTCAAGATTGCGAATGGCGCTAAGGGCTACATGGTCAAAAATACGAAGGTCAACGGCATCACGATCACCAAGAGCGGAAAGGCGAAGTTTTCCGGATCGAATAAGGCAAAGCTAAAAGCCAAGGTTAAAGTGATGGTTACGGCTAATAAGCTGGTGGAAGCCGCGACGAAGCCGACCCAGACAAAAGCCCAGAAGCTGCGTGCCTGCTTTGATTATCTGATCAAGAATTACAAGTATAAGGGTTCGCCTATATTCAATAAAACGTCCAACTGGGCCGTGGACAATGCGGTGTCCCTGTTTACCAATAAGCATGGAAGCTGCTATGAATTCGGCGCTGCGTTTGCGTTTATCGCAAACGCGGTCGGTTACAGCAAATGCTATGCTGTGTCCAGCGGCGGTCACGGATGGGCAGAGATCAATGGCAAGGTCTATGATCCGACGTGGGAGACCACGGATACAAGATACAGTTATTACGCGGTGCCTATGAGCCTGAGCGGGGTAGGCGGAAGACCGAACTATAAAAAATATGGTTATTATAAGGTAAAGATTTGAAATTTCATCTTGTATGCGTCAGAGATTTGGTTTATAATTCGAAATAAGTGTTTCCGGCAGAAATTGCGTTTTGTATAGTGCCGGAAAAGATTTTAACAATTATACCGGAGGATATGTAAAATGAATGTACTGGTAATTAACTGCGGAAGCTCATCACTGAAGTATCAGCTGATCAATTCAGACACAGAGCAGGTGCTTGCGAAGGGACTTTGCGAGAGAATAGGGATTGACGGAAGACTGACCTATCAGAAGGCCGGTTGCGACAAAGAGATTACGGAAGCTCCGATGCCGACTCATAAGGAAGCGATTCAGATGGTTCTGGACGCGCTTGTAAATGAGAAGACCGGCGCGATCGCAAGTCTTTCTGAAGTAAACGCTGTAGGACACAGAATCCTTCACGGCGGCGAGAAGTTCGCGGGTTCCTTTATTATTAACGACGAAGTGATCAAGGCGGTTGAGGATTGCTGTGACCTGGGACCGCTCCACAACCCGGCGAACCTGATCGGTATCAATGCCTGCATGGAGCTGATGCCGAACGTACCGATGGTGGGTGTATTTGATACCGCGTTCCATCAGACGATGCCGGAGAAGGCATATCTGTATGGCCTTCCGTATGAGTATTATGAGAAATACCGCATCCGTAAGTATGGCTTCCACGGGACAAGCCACAGCTTTGTTTCTAAACGTGCAGCAGAGTTTTTAGGACTTGACATTGAGAACAGCAAGATCATTGTCGCGCATCTGGGCAACGGCGCATCCATTTCCGCTGTACAGGACGGTAAGTGTGTGGATACCTCCATGGGGCTGACTCCTCTGGAAGGCCTTGTAATGGGCACCCGCTCCGGAGACATTGATCCGGCTGTGATGGAGTACATCGCAAAGAAAGAGAATCTGGATATTGCCGGTGTGATGAATGTATTAAATAAGAAGTCCGGCGTGTATGGCCTTTCAGGCGGTCTCTCCAGCGACTTCCGCGACCTGGAGGACGCTATGAATAAGGGCGATAAGAAAGCGAAGAACGCGATCGAGGTGTTCAGCTACCGTGTAGCGAAGTACATCGGTTCTTACGTAGCGGCTATGAATGGCGTGGACGCGATCGCATTCACGGCTGGTATTGGTGAGAATGCACCGACTGTCCGCAAGATGGTTATGAGCTATCTCGGATATCTGGGCATCACGCTTGATGAGGAAGCGAATGCGAAGCGCGGTGAGGAGATGCTGATTTCCACTGCAGATTCCAAAGTGAAGGTTGCAGTTATTCCGACCAACGAGGAGCTGGCAATCTGCCGTGAGACCGTTGCGCTGGTGAAATAGGTATAAATAGTCAGAACTTGTGTAAAAATCTTGTTGACAAAACAATATCTGGCAGTTATAATCTTTTGGGTGTGCACAGAGGAGGCTGTATGATGCTGGATCTGACGGATGTGATCTTAAACGACGGGAAAACAGCTGAGTATGAGTTTCATCTGACTATGCCGACTCTCACGTATCGTTTTGGCGATTTCAGGATTGTTGACAGTACCGCCGTTGTTCTGCAGATTGAGAATAAAGGCGGGCAGAAGCTGTCCCTTACGGGTGAGGTTGAGCTGGTGGTTGAGTTTCCGTGTGCACGTTGTCTGGAGAGCGTAAGCCGCAGACTTAAAGTCAGCCCTGAGCTGGAGCTTGACCTGAAAGAGAAAAATGATTATATTGATGGATATTACCTGGATGTGGATCAGGTGATTCACGATGAGGCACTGTTGGTCTGGCCGGAGCGTGTGCTCTGCCGCAGTGACTGCAAGGGATTGTGTGTGACGTGCGGACAGAACCTGAATCTCGGGACATGCTCCTGTGCGGATGCCCCATCTGATCCGAGAATGGCTAAAATCCTTGATATTTTCAGTAATTATAAGGAGGTGTGATCCGTGTCTATCTGTCCGAAAAATAAACATTCCAAGGCAAGAAGAGATAAAAGAAGAGCAACATGGAAAATGTCTGCTCCGACTCTCGTAAAATGCAGCAAATGCGGCGAGCTGATGCTTCCGCACAGAGTCTGCAAGGCCTGCGGGACGTACAATAAAAAAGAGATTATCGCCATGGGTGAGTGATTTCTGTTTCTGAATCGTTCGGGCCACCGCAAAATAAGCCAGATTCTGGCATGATTTTGCGGCGGCTCTTTTCGTTTATGCCTATGCTTAGGCGGATTTTTTGTGTTGCTTTTTCGTATGATGTTTAGTATGATGATATCAGGTATCTATTCAGGACAGTACCTCGCACTTGCTGCGAGGTACGTATGAAAACGTATGTTTTACAGGAAAAAGTCCCATCGCGCAGCGATTTTAAATGGACTTTTTCCCGTAACTGTGAAGGTACTGAACAGTTATGATATCAGAACTAAAGGAGGCGCGAAGGCGATGAGTGATATGATTCGTGTAGTGGTTGATGCCATGGGCGGCGACAATGCTCCGGGGGAGCTGGTAAAGGGCGCTGTGCAGGCGGTGCAGGGGCATGAGACAATTCATGTGATCCTGACCGGTGATCAGGACGCGATCAAAGAAGAGCTTGCCAAATACAGCTATCCGAAGGACCGGGTAGAGATCGTCCATTGCAGCGAGGTGATCAGTACAGCGGAACCGCCGGTAAATGCCATCCGCACGAAGAAGGATTCTTCTCTGGTGGTCGGACTGCAGATGGTTAAAAAGGGAGAGGCAGATGCTATCGTTTCCGCGGGTAATTCCGGCGCGATTTTGGTAGGCGGACAGGCAATCGTCGGCCGGATTAAAGGCATCGAGCGTCCGGCGCTTGCACCTGTGATCCCGACGGAGAATGGCTGTTCTCTTTTGATCGACTGCGGAGCGAATGTGGATGCGAGGGCCTCTCATCTGGTGCAGTTCGCACAGATGGGTTCTGTCTATATGGAGCATGTTCTCGGTGTGAAGAATCCGAGAGTAGGTATTGTCAATATCGGTGCTGAGGAAGAGAAGGGCAATGCGCTTGTGAAAGAGACCTTCCCGCTCCTGAAAGAATGCCCCGGTATCAATTTCATTGGCAGCGTGGAGGCCAGGGATATTCCGGCAGGTGTGTGTGATGTGATTGTTTGCGAGGCCTTCGTGGGGAATGTTATTTTAAAGCTTTATGAAGGAGTGGGAAGTACCCTGATCCATATGGTCAAGGGCAGTCTGATGAAGAATCTGAAGACAAAGATCGGCGCGGCGCTGATCTCATCCTCTTTAAAGGAGACGCTGAAGGCTTTTGACGGCAGTCAGTATGGCGGCGCACCGCTTCTGGGGCTGAAAGGTCTGGTTGTGAAGACACATGGCAGTTCTAAGGCACGCGAAGTGACGACATCGATTTATCAGTGCGAGTCATTTAAAAAACAGAGGATCAATGAGATGATCAAAGACTATCTTACTGATAAGTAAATGATGTCGATTAAGATATACAACAGGGGTAAAGGAGAGAGCAGTATGGAATTTGAAAAGCTACAGAAGATTATTGCGGATGTACTGAATGTAGATGCAGATGAGATTACGGCGGAGACTACATTTACAGATGATCTTGGAGCAGATTCACTGGACGTGTTTCAGATTATCATGGGTATCGAGGAAGAATTTGATATTGAGATCCCGAATGAGAAAGCGGAGACGATTACCACAGTTGGAGACGCAGTTGAAGCGATCCGCTCAGCCGTTGAATAATTATTTCGTATAACGGCTCAGCTGCTGTCACAGTTTCTGAATATTTATGAGGGAGGCTGCGCGGCCTCCCTCTTTATCCGGCAGAAAAGCAAAGGGCAATGTAGAATGAAAGAAACAAGATTTCAGGAGCTTGAAGAAAAAATCGACTATCAGTTCCACAATCAGGAGCTTCTGGCACAGGCGCTTTCACACAGTTCGTTTGCGAACGAACACAAGGCGGAGGGCTTCAAGGACAATGAGCGTCTGGAATTTTTAGGTGACGCTGTGCTGGAACTTGTCAGCAGTGATTTCCTTTACCACGCCTATCCGGACATGCAGGAAGGCGCAATGACAAAGCTCCGTGCAAGCCTTGTCTGTGAGCCGACATTGGCACTTTCAGCGAGAGAGTTCGATTTAAGCCGCTATTTGTTGCTCGGGAAAGGTGAGGAGCATACAGGCGGACGTCTGCGTGATTCCATTGTATCGGACGCATTTGAAGCGCTGATCGGTGCCATTTATCTGGACGGCGGACTCGCACCGGCCAGAGCTTTTATCGAACGATATGCCCTGAAGGACATTGAACACAAAAAGCTGTTCTATGACAGCAAAACGGTATTGCAGGAGCTTGTGCAGAAGGATCCCGGCCATGGAGAGATCCGATACGCGATCGTGGGTGAGAACGGTCCGGACCACGCAAAAATCTTCCGGGCAGAGGTCTGGGTCGGGGAGAAAAAGGTCGGCTCGGGCAGTGGCAGTACGAAAAAAGCGGCGGAACAGGAGGCCGCGTATCGGGCAATTCAGGAGATGAATACGTCCGGGGAGAACAGGTAAAGTATGTATCTGAAAAGTATTGAAGTACAGGGCTTTAAATCATTTGCCAATAAAATCGTTTTCCAGTTTCATAATGGCATTACGGCAATTGTCGGCCCAAACGGGAGCGGTAAAAGCAACGTGGCGGACGCGGTGCGCTGGGTGCTTGGAGAACAGAGCGCAAAGCCTCTGCGTGGCTCGAGCATGCAGGACATCATTTTCGCCGGCACCGAGCTCAGAAAGCCGCTCGGGTTTGCCGCGGTATCAATCACGCTGGATAATTCGGACCATCAGCTTGCCGTTTCCTATGATGAAGTGACGGTGACGCGTCGTGTTTACCGCTCCGGTGAAAGTGAGTACCTGATGAACGGGACGCAGGTTCGGCTGAGGGATATTAATGAGCTCTTCTACGACACCGGTATCGGTAAGGAAGGCTATTCTATCATCGGACAGGGCCAGATTGAGCGGATCATAAGCGGTAAGCCTGAGGAGCGCAGGGAGCTTTTTGATGAAGCGGCGGGGATTGTCAAATTCAAGCGCAGGAAGACTGCAGCTTTAAAAAAGCTGGAGTCGGAGCGACAGAATCTGACGCGTGTCAACGACATTCTCTCAGAGCTGACCCGTCAGTTGGGTCCGTTGGAAAAGCAGGCAGAAACGGCGAAGATTTATTTGCAGAAAAGAGATCGCTTAAAGACCTGTGATGTCAATCTTTTTTTGATGGAGACTGAAAAGATCCAGAAGGATCTGGAATCCCTCTCGGAAAAACAACAGGTGACCGAGGAACAGCTTGCTTCCTCCAGAGCTGAATATGATCGTACAAAGGCCGAATATGAAGAGGCTGAACAGGAGATCGCGCGGATGGACGCATCTCTGCAGAAAAAGCGTGACGAAGCTGCAGAGGGACGGCTTCGCAAGGGACAGTTTGAGAACCAGATTCAGCTGCTTAAGGAGCAGATACATACCGCAGAGAACAGCGATGAACATTTTCATTCCCGGATCATGGCGCTTGCCGGGCAGATCGCGGAGTATGAGAATCAGGAGCGGCAGGCGAATGAAGAGCTTAGCGGGCAGCGGGAGCAGGTAAAGCTTGCCGGTGCGGATGCTTTGGCGAAGCAGGAGATGATCGAAAAGCTTGGCGGGGAATGTATGTCCATTGAGATGGATATTGAGAATGCCAAGAGCGGGATCATAAATCTGTTAAATCAGCGCGCGACGGTAAAAGCGCATATGCAGCGCTATGATACAATGGCCGAGCAGGCTCAGCTGCGGAGGGCACAGCTCTCGCAGGAGGTGCTGCGTCTCAAAAGTGAGGAAGCGTCTCAGGATGACATCTGCCGTCAGACGCAGGCGGAGTATGATGAGGTCACAGCGCGGATCAACGCTCTGAATGAGAAAAGCGACGAGGCCAGCGGAGCTCTTGAGAAAATACAAAAGGAGCTTACCGGATATAATCAGAAGATGGAGGAGGATCACACCCGTTATCACAGAGAGGTTTCCCGTCTGGAGTCGCTGAAAAATATTGCGGAGCGCTATGACGGATACGGGAACAGCATTCGCCGTGTGATGGAGCGGAAAGAGCAGGAGCCGGGGATTCTGGGCGTAGTCGCAGACATTATTCGGGTGGAAAAGGAGTACGAGACTGCTATTGAGACGGCTCTCGGCGGAAGCATTCAGAATATTGTCACGGATACGGAGGAGACGGCGAAGCGGCAGATTGAGTATTTAAAGCGAAATAAATATGGACGCGCGACTTTTCTGCCGTTATCCGGTCTGACGAACCGCGGCGGTTTTTCCACACCGCAGGCGCTAAAGGAACCGGGGGTGATCGGGCTTGCGTCTTCTCTTGCGCAGGCGGACGCAAAATATGAGACACTTGTGGAATCACTGCTCGGGCGTACGGTCGTGGCGGATCAGATTGATCACGCGATCGCTCTGGCAAAAAAATACCGCCATTCCCTGCGTATTGTGACTCTTGACGGCGAGCTGCTGAATCCGGGCGGCTCGATGAGCGGCGGCGCGTTTAAAAACGCCGGGAATCTGCTCGGACGCCGCAGGGAGATTGAAGATCTGGAGAATCGCGTGAAGAAAAGCCGTGCCGCTCTCGATAAGCTGCAGGGTCTGATCGACCGTACCCGCAGTGAGCGCAACCGCTTGCGGGAAGAGCTTGTGCGTTTGAACGAAGAACTGCAGAAGGAATATCTGGCGCAGAATACGGCAAAGCTTCGGCTCGATGAGATCAATGAAAAACAGAGCTCCACTTCAGAATCCTATCGGAAGCTGCGAAGCGAGCACTCCGAGCTTGAGCAGCAAATGAAGGATATCGATGAGAGCCTTGCCGGAGAAAAGAGTGAGCTGGAGCGTTCGGTGCAGGAGGAAAAAGAATACGAAGCACGGATTGGCGAGCAGCAGGAGCTCCTTGAAAAGAAACGGATCGAGGAGCGGGAAGCTACAGTAAAAGCACAGGAGACGCAGCTGCTTCTTACAAAACTGGAACAGCAGGAACAATTCATCCGGCAGAATCTGGTGCGGATTCAGGGAGAAAAGGAGCGGCTGATCAAAGAAAAGGCTGAGGCTGAGGAGGAACAGAAGGGCGCGGCGGGAGACGTTCTTGAAAAGCAGGAACAGATCGCACAGATTGAAGATGTGCTTGTTCATGCAGAAGAGACGGAACAGAAGCTGCAGGAGGAGATCGAAAAGCTGCAGGCAGAACGCGAGGCGGCAGGCGCATCACACAAACAGTTTTTTGCTGCGCGCGAGGAATTGTCGGAACAGATCAGCCTTCTGGATAAGGAGAGCTTCCGGCTGAGCGCACAGGTAGAGAAGATTACCGAACAGAAAGATGCGCGGATCAATTACATGTGGGAGGAATACGCACTGACCTGGACTTCTGCACAGGAGTTAAGGGATGATTCCTTCAATGCGGTCACACCGCTGAAAAAGCAGATTTCTGAGCTGAAAAGCGAGATCAAAGCGCTTGGCAGTGTCAATGTGAACGCGATTGAGGATTTCAAGGAGCTTTCTGAACGGCATACTTTCCTCTCCGGGCAGCATGAGGATCTGCAGAAGGCAGAGGAGGCTCTGGTCAAGATCATTGACGAGCTGGACGCGGGGATGCGCACACAGTTTAAAGAGCAGTTTTCGCGCATTCAGGCGGAGTTTGATAAGACCTTCAAACAACTGTTTGGCGGCGGGCGCGGCACGCTGGAGCTCATGGAGGAGGAAGATATTCTGGAAGCCGGCATCCGCATTATTGCGCAGCCGCCGGGCAAAAAGCTCCAGAATATGATGCAGCTTTCCGGCGGGGAAAAATCCCTGACCGCGATCGCATTGCTGTTCGCGATTCAGAATCTGAAGCCGTCGCCGTTCTGCCTGCTGGACGAGATCGAGGCGGCGCTGGACGAGAGCAACGTAGACCGCTTCGCAAATTATCTGCACCGGTTGACAAAGAATACGCAATTTATTATCATAACTCACAGAAGAGGCGTGATGAACGCCGCAGATCGCCTGTATGGCATCACGATGCAGGAAAAGGGTGTCTCCGCGCTCGTGTCGGTCAACCTGATCGAAAACGAGCTGGACGCGTGATCTGTGACTGGAGGTCAGTGGCGTGATGCCTGTTTTGCGTAAAGGTATCGCAATAGTCAGGCAAGAAGAGGAGTGGCGTGTATGGAAGAAAAAAAAGGCTTTTTCAGGCGGCTGGCGGACGGACTGGCAAAGACGCGGAATAACATTGTCTCCGGTGTTGATGCGATCTTCCGGGGATTTTCCAGTATTGATGATGATTTTTACGATGAGATCGAGGAAATCCTTGTGATGGGCGATCTTGGTATTAACGCGACGACATCCATCATAGAAGATTTGAAATGCAAGGTAAAAGAGCAGAACATCAAGGACCCTTCCGCGTGCAAGCAGCTTCTGATTGAGAGCATCAAGGATGAGATGAATGTCGGGGAGACGGCCTACGAGTTTGAGAACCGCAAGTCCGTGATCCTTGTGATTGGCGTGAACGGCGTTGGCAAGACGACGAGCATCGGTAAGCTGGCGGATATGCTGAAGAATCAGGGGAAAAAGGTCGTTCTGGCAGCGGCGGATACTTTCCGCGCGGCGGCTGGGGAACAGCTGGTGGAATGGGGCCAGAGGGCAGGCGTTGACGTCATCAGCGGACAGGAAGGCTCCGATCCGGCCTCCGTGGTTTATGACGCAATTGCTGCGGCAAAGGCCAGGAATGCGGATGTCCTGATCTGCGATACAGCAGGACGGCTGCACAATAAGAAGAATCTTATGAACGAGCTTGGCAAGATCAACCGCATTCTGGAACGTGAGTACCCGGAGGCATACAAAGAGACGCTTGTGGTGTTGGATGGGACAACCGGACAGAATGCGCTGGTACAGGCACGCGAGTTCAAAGAGGCTGCTGATATTACCGGCATTATTCTGACAAAGCTGGACGGTACGGCAAAGGGAGGCATAGCGGTAGCGATTCACTCTGAGCTTGGTATTCCGGTAAAGTATATTGGCGTCGGCGAAAAGATCGACGACTTGCAGAAATTCAATCCGGATGATTTTGTGAACGCATTGTTTGATTACGATCCTGCGACAGGGCGCTGAGCGGTTTCGATTATATCATATGTCCGTACTCGCGTAGCGAGTATGGACGCAGGCCGCGCAATCGCGCAGCGATTCTTGCATGCGCGGCTTTCATTATATCATGAAAGGGACAAGTGGTGACAGAGATGGAAATGTTGACATTGGAGAGCTTTGACGAGGCCTGTGAGTGCGTGAAGCAGGTTATCTCAGAGACAAAGCTGGTATATAGTGATTATTTCAGCACACAGACCGGCAACAAGGTTTATCTGAAGCCGGAAAATATGCAGAAGACAGGGGCGTACAAGATCCGCGGGGCTTATTATAAGATCAGCACGCTCACCGACGAGGCGCGTGCGAAGGGACTGATCACGGCTTCGGCCGGGAATCATGCACAGGGGGTTGCTTATGCTGCGCAGGTCTATGGGTGCAAGGCTGTGATCGTGATGCCTGCGACGACACCTCTGATGAAGATCAACCGTACAAAGAGCTACGGCGCGGAGGTCGTACTGCACGGTGAGGTGTATGACGAAGCCTGTGAGTACGCACTTCAGCTTGCCGAAGAGCACGGTTATACCTTTATTCATCCGTTTGATGATCCGGCCGTGGCGACTGGTCAGGGTACGATCGCGATGGAGATCGTCAAGGATCTGCCGCTGGTGGACTATATTCTGGTGCCGATCGGCGGCGGCGGGCTCGCCACCGGTGTCTCCACGCTTGCAAAGCTGCTGAACCCGAAGATCAAAGTGATCGGTGTGGAGCCGGAAGGTGCAGCCTGTATGAAAGCATCCCTTGCAGCCGGCGAGGTGACGACGCTTCCGGGTGTGAACACCATCGCAGACGGCACGGCGGTCAAGACGCCTGGCTCTGTCATTTTCCCGTATATCCAGAAAAATCTGGATGACATCATTACTGTGAGCGACGATGAACTGATCGTGGCTTTCCTCGATATGGTGGAGAACCATAAGATGATCGTTGAGAACTCCGGCCTTCTGACTGTGGCAGCTTTGAAGCATCTTGATGTAAAGAATAAGAGAGTGGTGTCTATCTTAAGCGGCGGCAACATGGATATCATTACAATGTCCTCTGTCGTACAGCACGGCCTGATTCAGAGAGACCGCATTTTCACAATCTCTGTGCTCCTTCCGGACCGTCCGGGCGAGCTTGTGCGTGTGGCGTCCATTATTGCGGAAGAACAGGGCAATGTCATTCGTCTGGATCACAACCAGTTTGTCAGCACCAACCGCAACGCGGCTGTGGAGCTGCGGATCACACTGGAGGCATTCGGATCGGATCATAAGAAGCGCATCATTGATGCTCTGAAAAATCACGGCTATAATCCGATCCAGAAAGCTGCGGCTATTTGATCCAGCCTGCGAAAGACCGGATTTCCGAATAAAGGAAACGGGTAACTGTTAAAGAAACTGAGCAGTTACGAAAACGGCTGCCGTTTGGCGTATGAAAGAAAAGAGAACAACCATATGGACAGTGAATTAAGATTTGCCATTTTAATAGACGCGGATAATATTTCGGATCGTTATGTGAAGATCATTCTGGATGAAGCTGCCAACAGCGGTGTCGCCACCTACAAGCGGATCTATGGCGACTGGACGAGTCCGCGCCTTGCATCATGGAAGAATGTGCTGCTGGAGAATTCGATTATTCCCATGCAGCAATATAGCTATACATTCGGAAAAAATGCAACGGATTCTTCTATTATCATCGATGCGATGGATATCCTGTATTCCGGGAATGTGGATGGATTTTGTCTGGTATCCTCCGACAGTGATTTTACGAGACTGGCTTCCAGACTCCGGGAGTCCGGTATGCAGGTGATCGGCATGGGCGAGCAGAAAACGCCGAAGCCGTTTATTTCCGCCTGCAATCAGTTTAAATATCTTGATCTGATCTACTCGAACCAGCAAAAAGAGGAGGAGGAGCAGGAAGTGCAGGAGGGTCCGAAGCAGAAAGCGGGAGCATCTGCGGCGAAGCACAAAGAGACCTCCGGTAGCGGCAAAAAGAAGTCGGCCGGCGCAAAGGACAGAGAGCTGAAGCAGGTGCGCAAGACGATCAACGCAATTATCGAGAAGTTTTCCGATGAGGACGGCTGGCTTTTTTCCGGAAAACTGGGCGACCAGCTTTCTAAGCGTATGCCGGAATTTGACGTGCGCAATTACGGTTTTACAAAGTTTACGCCGTTCATTAATTCCCTTGGCAACTATGAGACGGACAAACGCTCTGCCAGCGGGGGATCACAGCAGATCTATTTTCGAATCAAGGGACGGTAACGGTCACTTCAGGGTGAAAAGCCTGAAATGCAAAAGGGATATCATGGGCAGGTTCTATCGGGACCTGCCTTTTTCGTATAATAGTGTCAGAGTGTCAAACAGTTACACGCATACGTACACAAGGAGCCAATATGTCAATCTTATCCTCACATATTCCCCGACGGACACAGGAAAATCGGGAGAATGAGCAGCCGGTCTCACGGCCGCCTTCCCTGACGCGCGTATTTCAGCTTCCGGAGGACTGCCGGCGGGGGCGCACTCTTGTCTTTGTGACGGGACAGGAGCGGATCTGTATTGAAAATTTCAGGGGAATCTGTTCTTATACGCCCGAATCAGTCCGTCTGACAACGTTGGGCGGCAGAATCTGCGTGAGCGGAGCCTGTCTGCAGATTGACTGTTATACAAAGGATGAAATAGAGATCACCGGACGGATCCGAAAAGTTGAGTATGAGTAACCGTTCGGGAAAGCAGGAGGATGATCGTCTGCTTTCCCGGATCGTATAGAAAAACAGGAGGCGGCATCTTATGGAACAGAGTGTATTCAATTTTTTTCATGGCTATGTCCGGATCCGGATCACCGGCGCTTCCTGCGAACGCTTCCTGAACCTTTGCGCACATCGTGGGCTTCGCCTGTGGAGGCTTAGCGCAATCGATGGCGGCTGTGAGGCCTGCCTTACAAAAGCTGATTTTTACTGCCTGAAAGAGATTGTGCGAAAAAGCCACACCGGGGTTCGGATAACGAAGCGGTATGGGCTTCCTTTTTTTATACACAGATATCGAAAAAGAGGAGCCTGTCTGAGCGGCGCTCTGTGTGCGGCCCTTTTGATGGTCTGGCTGTCCGCTCACATCTGGAGCATCACGATCGAGGGCAATCTCTCCCAGACTGACGATGTGATTTTTGAGTATCTGGAGAATGAGGGCGTCAGTCACGGAATATGGAAAAATCAGGTTGACACGCAGGAGCTTTCTGATGGGATTCGGAATTATTTTTCCAGATTCTCCTGGGTTTCTACAGAGCTTAAGGGAACCAGACTCACGATTTATGTCAAAGAAGGAACGGCGGATGCTTCAGAAGCGGAAGCTGTGGATGACAAAAGCGGCTTATATGGTATCGCTGCGGCAAAACCGGGCGAGGTCGTTTCCATCTATGTGAGGAAAGGGCTTGCCTGTGCAGCTGTGGGAGATACCGTGGAAGCAGGGACTCTGCTTGTATCAGGCAGAATACCGGTTTATAATGATGACGGCGAGATAGTCTCCTGGCAGGAATGTGAGGCGGACGCAGATGTGGTTCTGCGGACAGAAACTGCCTATTATGATGAAATTGATTATGAGACAGTTATTAAAAATTATACCGGAAACAAGACAGTACGTCATATGATCCGCCTTGGAGAAAGCTCTTTTTCTTTTCCGGGTCCACTGAACTCTTATGACTGTTGCGACCTCACTGTTGATATTACACAGATTAAAATTTCTGAAAACTTTTATCTCCCAATCTGGTTTTATGAATATGAAACTCGGGAATACGAGAATTTTAAAATTTATATTTCAGAAGAAAAAGCGTGTGAAAACTTAAAAGATAATTTATCTTCTTTCATTAAAAAATTACAGGAAAAAGGGGTTCAAATATTTCAAAATAATGTTACAATAGAGACGCGTGAAAATTCAGCCGTCGCGCAGGGAATCCTGATTACGGATGAAAGCGCGGTCGTGCGGGTGACGGAGGAGGAAGAACTGCAGGAATGAGCATGTCAGAGAAAGCGCTTACCATACCGGCCGGACATGAGACCAATGTCTTTGGCCAGTTTGACAAAAATATCAAGAAGGTAGAGCGGGCGCTTCATGTGACCGTGCTGATCCGTGATGATGGCATCCGTGTGATCGGAGGCCCGGACAACATTGCGCGTGCAAGTGATATTTTTGACAATCTCTCGGAGCTGTCCAGACGCGGCAATCTCATTACCGAGCAGAATGTAGACTATGCGATCGCGCTGGCGATGGATGGGAAGACATCCTCTCTGGTAGAGATGGACAATGACTGCATCTGTCATACGATCAATGGGAAGCCGATCAAACCAAAGACGCTGGGACAGAAAAGCTATGTCGACGCGATCCGTAAGAATATGATCGTGTTCGGGATCGGGCCGGCAGGAACAGGAAAGACCTATCTGGCTATGGCCATGGCGATCGCAGCGTTTAAGAATGAGGAAGTCAGCCGTATTATCCTGACGCGTCCGGCTATCGAGGCAGGAGAGAAGCTGGGATTTCTTCCGGGGGATCTGCAAAGTAAGGTCGACCCCTATCTGCGCCCTCTCTATGATGCTTTATATCAGATTATGGGGGCAGAGAGCTTTTCACGCAACATGGAAAAAGGCTTGATCGAGGTGGCTCCTCTCGCTTATATGCGGGGGCGGACACTGGATAATGCCTACATTATCCTGGATGAGGCGCAGAACACCTCTCCGGCACAGATGAAGATGTTTCTGACGAGGATCGGTTTTGGCTCTAAAGTGATCGTGACCGGTGACCGTACCCAGAAGGATCTGCCGCCCGGCTCGCCGTCCGGTCTGGACATTGCGATGAAGGTGCTGGCGAAGGTGGAGGGGATCAGCTTCTGCACACTGACAAGTCAGGATGTAGTACGTCATCCGCTGGTGCAGCGGATTGTGAATGCCTACGAGGAATATGAAGAGCGGGAGCAAAGGCGTGCGGGGGCAAAACGGCAAAATCATTCCTGACAATAAAGGGGTACAAGAGAATGACCATAGATTTTGAGGATGAGTCCGGGGACAAGCTGGATATTGATCTGTATGAGATCGCGCAGCGCGTGATCGACGGGGCGATAGACTATATGGAATGTCCGTATGAAGTATATGTCGGCCTGACGGTGACAGACAATGAAGAAATCCACCGGCTGAATCGGGAGCACCGGCAGATTGACAGGCCGACGGATGTGCTTTCATTCCCGATGATAGATTTTGAGACTCCGGGAGAGTTTGAATGGCTGGAGGAGGAAGACGACTGCTTTGATCCGGAGAGCGGCGAGCTGGTACTTGGTGATATCGTTATATCGGCTGATAAGGTTCTGGAGCAGGCCGAAGCCTACGGACATTCGGTGACCAGAGAATACGCGTTTTTGATCACGCACAGTATACTGCATCTTCTTGGCTATGATCACATGACGAAAAGTGACGCGGCCAGAATGGAGCAGATCCAAAAGGATATACTGGAGACACTGCACATAGCACGGTAAAAAACAGGAGGGTATATTATGATGAAAAAACAGTGGATGGCCGGCCTGGCAGCAGCAGCGGTGATGCTTGGCAGCATGGCTACAGGGGGGATGGCTTTCGCAGAGGAAGCTGCGGCAGAGGATACGGCCGTAGCGGCTGAGACTGCGGCGGAGGATACTTCTGAGGGCGAGACGGAAGAGACGGAGGAGGAGTGGGTCAGAAGCTATCTGACCGGCAAGCTCGTTCCTGCGTCAATCGGACGTACGGTTCCGATCGCGATCATGATCAACAACATTGAGAACGCGCTACCGCAGTCCGGCATCAGCAATGCGGCAATCATGTATGAGGCTCCGGTGGAGGGCGGCATCACGCGTCTGATGGCGATCATGGAGGATTATCAGGACGTTGAGCGCATCGGATCGGTTCGGAGCTGCCGTGAGTATTATGTTTATTTTGCGCGGGAGTTTGAGGCGATTTATATGCATTACGGTCATGCGGTATTTGCTACGCCTGTGCTGAATCTGGAGAGCACGGTTCGTTTAAGCGGTATGGCGGATTATGACCTGAACTATGAGGGCGAGGGTGATGTGGTTTATTATCGCTCGGATGATTTTGTTTCTCCGCACAATGTATTTACGAATTATGATCTGATTCAGGCTGGTATTGAGTATAAGGGCATTTCTACGGAATATTCGGAGGAATACACGGAGAACGACGGGCACTATCAGTTTGCCGGTGATGATGAGGTCATTACTCTGGACGACGGAGTAGACGCGCTTACAGTGGAGCCGGGATATGTATACAATTATCCGGAGTTCGTGTATGACGAAGAGACAGGCAAGTACACCAGATATCAGCTGGGCGATGTACAGATCGACTATCTGACCGGCAAGGGTCTGACCTATGACAATATCCTGATCCAGTACTGCTCTTATGAGGATCTGGGTGAAGGCTATCTGGATATCAATGTATATGAGGGCGGCGAGGGCGTCTATATCACCCGTGGGAAAGCGATTCCGATTACCTGGGCGAAAGACGATCCGGATCTTGAGAATGAGTTGGGAGACGGGAACTTCGGCGTAACGCATTATTACAATACAGATGGGGAAGAGATTACCCTCAATCAGGGCAAGACCTGGGTATGCATTGTCCTTGATTCCAGTATGGATGATGTCATGATCGGTGAGATCACGGGAGAGGATCTGGCCGCGCTGGCAGAAGCAGCTGAGCCGACGGCTGCGGAAGAGGCTGTTGCGGAGACAGTTTCTGCGGAGACGACAGAGGAGTGATCCCGATATTGCTGCTCTGAGAGGATTCAGAGTATATAGAATAGCTACGGACTTTATGATAATATGGCCGGGCAGCGCAAAGTATAGTTTTCCGGGAAACCTCGGATGGAAAAGCGCTGCCGGGCTTTGATCGTGTAAAGAGGTTGGTTGTGAAAGAAAAGAACAAAAGCGGAAATAACTTCCTCGTGCAAGGCTCCATCCTTGCTGCTGCGGCAATTATAGCCAAGATCATCGGTATGCTTTACCGGGTGCCGCTTCAAAACATTCTGGGAAATGAGGGGAACGGATATTATTCCACGGCAAATGAGATCTATGCAATCCTTCTGATGGTCTCCTGCTTTAATATGCCGCTGGCTGTGTCCAGACTGGTATCGGTGAGAGTGCAGAGAGGGGAGTACCGGAATGCTCACCGCGTTTTTTTATGCGCAGTGCGCTTTTCCATGCTGGTCGGCGGCGTGATTGCTCTGGTGACTTATGTCTGTGCAGGACTGATCACAAAATACCTGCTCTCTTCGGAGCTGGCTGTTTACGGACTGCGCGTGCTTGCTCCCGCTATCTTTATTTCCGCGATCCTCGGGACGTTCCGTGGATATTTTCAGGGATTTTCCAACATGGTTCCCACTGCTTTTTCGCAGGTTGTTGAGCAGATCGTAAATGCGGTGGTGTCTCTGGTCTGTGCGGATATCATGTTCCGCTACGGCGAGAGCCTTGCCGAGACACAGGGCAATGATTCTCTTGCGGCAGCCTGGGGCGCCGCCGGCGGTACGTTTGGTACAGTGGCCAGCATTACTGTTGCCCTGATCGTCGTTATGATCATTTATCTGTCACAGGCGAAGACCATGCGTGTCCGGATGCGCAGGGATCATACAGGGGTTCGCGAATCCCAGGCAGATATTTACCGGGAACTGATCGTTACCATCGTGCCGATCATATTGAGTACGGTTGTTTACAATATTACAAACGTCATTGATCTTGGTGTGTTCAGCAATGTCCTTCAGGGACAGGGCTATACGGAGGAGCAGACAATGACGATATGGGGCATTTATTCCGGACAGTTCCGTGTCCTGATGAATGTGCCGCTCGCGCTTGCTTCCAGTCTGTCGCCGTCTGTGGTGCCGAGTCTGACGGCAGCGATGGAAAAGCGTGATAAGGCAGAGGCCAGACGTAAGGTACAGACATCGATCCGCTTTACAATGCTTCTTACCATCCCCTGTGCGGCAGGACTCGCCGCTCTGGCGGAACCGATCATCACCATGCTGTTTAACAATGAGACTGGGACTCCGCTGTCCGTCGGTATTATGCAGATCGGTTCTCTGATGATCGTATTTTATGCGCTTTCCACTTTATCGACCGGCATTCTTCAGGGACTGGGGCAGATGCGTCAGCCGCTGATCCATTGCTGCATTGCGCTTGTGATTCATCTGATCGTGCTCTATCTTCTGCTGACTACTTTTAATCTGAATATTTATGCAGTCGTGGGAGCGAATATTCTGTTTGCGGTCATCATCAGTGTTCTGAACGCGATCTCCATTGCGCAGTTTTTAAGCTATCGTCAGGAGATTTACCGGACCTTTGTAGTGCCGGCTGTCGTTTCTATTATTATGGCTGCGGCTGCGTATATTGCCTATATGGGGTGCCATCTTCTTATGGGAAACACCGTGTCGACTGTGATCGCAGTGATCGTGGGCGTTATCGTGTATGGGATCGGAATGGTGTCGTTCCATGGGGTTACGGTGGAGGAACTGGCTGCAATGCCCAAAGGAAGTGTGATTATCCGCATACTGCGGAGGATGGGGCTGCTAAGATAAAATGAAAGGATATTTATTGTAATGGATCAGATGAAGCTACAGCGGATTAATGAGCTTGCGAGGCGGGCGAAGGCGGAAGGACTGACGGAAGCGGAGCGTGAGGAACAGGCGGCTCTCCGGCAGGAATATATTGAGGCGGTGCGGATGAATCTGCGCGGTCAGCTGAATAATATTGACATTGTGAACGCGGACGGCATGGTGGAAAATCTGGGTGAGAAGTATGGAAAAAAAGGACATTAGGAAGATGGTGAAGGAGCGTCGCCGGGAGCTGCCGGATGACGTTCTTAAGGAGAACAGCCGGCGCATTTGCGAGACGGTGATTGGTCTGGAGGAATTTCGGAACGCTGATGAGATTTTTGTCTATATGGATTGCAAGGGTGAGGTTTCTACAAAGCTGTTGATCGAGACTGCATGGAAGCTTGGCAAAAAGGTAGCTGCCCCAAAGGTGGAGGGGGAGGATATGAATTATTTTTATATTTCCTCTTATGCTGATGTTGCGGACGGCTATTTTCATGTACCGGAGCCGGTCACGGAGCGGGAAGCCTGCGGCGGAACAGCGGAAAATGCCCTGCTGATCGTGCCGGGAGTCGGCTTTGATGAGAAACGGAACCGCTGCGGCTACGGCAAGGGCTTTTATGACCGGTATCTGGCAGTACATCCGCTTCATCCGACGGTGGCTTTGGCGTTTGAGTTTCAGATCGTGGATGAGGTGCCGGTGCGGCCAGAGGATATCCGCCCGCAGAAGCTGGTTACGGAAGCGCGGATATTGTAATTTTAGTGGCTTTTGATGATGGGGCATACGCTGCGGGAAATGCCGGAAAATGAAAATACTGCATAACTGTGAAGGAATCGGACAGTTACAATAATATAAGGGAAGAGATAAGGAGTCTGGTATGATTAACGACAGCAGAATTCAGAAAATTCTTTACGGGGGCGACTATAACCCTGAACAGTGGCCGGAAGAGATCTGGGAGGAGGATATGCGCCTCTTTCATCTTGCAGGTATTGATGTAGTGACACTCAATGTGTTTTCGTGGGCGGCGCTGCAGCCGTCTGAGGATGTCTATGATTTTTCAAAGCTGGATAAGATCATGGATCTCGTGGAGGCGAACGGTCTGAAGGTTTGTCTTGCGACTTCGACGTCCGCGCATCCGGCCTGGATGGCGACACGGCATCCGGATATCCTGCGGGTCGAGTACGACGGCACGAAGCGTAAATTCGGCGCCCGTCACAATTCCTGCCCGAACAGTCCGACCTATCAGAAATATTCGGTTCGTCTGGCGGACAAGCTGGCTGAGCGGTACGGCGACCGTGAGTGTGTGGTGGCATGGCATGTCTCCAATGAGTACAGCGGAGAATGCTATTGCGAGAACTGTGAAAAGGCATTCCGCGTCTGGCTGAAAGAAAAGTACGGTACGCTGGATGAGGTGAACCGTGCCTGGGATACGGCGTTTTGGAGCCATACGTTTTATGATTGGGATGAGATCGTGGTGCCGGATCTGCGCAGCGAGCATTTCTGGGGGAACCGGACGAATTTTCAGGGGATTTCTCTGGATTATGCAAGATTTAATTCCGAGAGCCTGCAGCACTGCTATGAGCGCGAGGCGGAGGTCATTCATAAACGGCTGCCGGACGCGAAGGTGACGACGAACCTGATGGGTGCGTATAAGGATCTGGATTACAAGAAATGGGCGAAGTCCATGGACTTCATTGCCTGGGACAGCTACCCGGAAAACACGGCGCCGTGGGCATGGAATGCGATGAATCACGATATCATGCGCTCCTTAAAGGGCGGTATGCCGTATGCGCTGATGGAGCAGACGCCGAGCGTTTCCAACTGGCTTTCCTACTGCTCGCTGAAACGTCCGGGCGTGATGCGCCTCTGGAGTTATCAGGCGGTGGCGCACGGCGCGGATACGGTGATGTTTTTCCAGATGCGCAGAAGTATCGGCGCGTGTGAAAAATATCACGGCGCGGTGATCGACCACGTCGGGAATGAGAATACGAGAGTGTTCCGCGAGATTGCTGCTCTCGGCGGGGAATTAAAGACGCTGGGTAATCATACGCTCGGCGGAAGAATGCAGGCGAAGGCGGCCATTTTCTTTGACTGGGATAACTGGTGGGCGCTGGAGCTCTCTGCGGGTCCGAGTACGGATTTCAAATATATGGATGAGATCTTTACGTATTACCGCGCTTTGGCGGAGCAGAACTATCCGGTAGATTTTGTGGGCGTGGAGGATGATCTGGATAAATATGAGATTTTGATCGCCCCTGCTTTTTATATGACGAAGACAGGGTATGATGAGAAGATCCGCTCGTTTGTGAAGAATGGCGGTACCTTTATCACGACCTTCTTTTCCGGCATCGTGGACGAGCACGATCTCGTCATTACGGGCGGATATCCCGGACGGCTTCGAGACATCCTTGGCATCTGGGTCGAGGAAATTGACGCCCTGCCGCCGGATAAGCGCAATCAGATTACATATGAAGGCGAGAAATACGCTGCGCGGATGCTCTGCGATATCCTGCACTCGGAGGGAGCGGAGGTTCTGGCTTCCTATGAAAAGGACTTTTACGCCGGATCGCCTGCTTTGACTATGAATCATTTTGGCGAGGGCAAGGCATACTATGTCGCGACGCAGCTTACGGATGAATTCTACCGCACGTTTATGCGCGAGCGGATGGAAGAGAAAGGAATCCGTCCGGTGCTTCCGCTTTCGGCGGTGTCTGCGAGGAAAGACGTTTGTGAGGCAAGCGGAGCAGAAGGTGTTCCGGGTGATTCCGGTGTGTGCGGCAAGATCGAGGCGACCGAGCGCTTTGCGGATGGAAAGCGCATCCTCTATGTTCTGAATCACAGTGAGGAGACGCTTGCAGTCACGCTTGACCGGGATCGCACGGATCTGCTGGAGGGTGTGAAGCGAAATGCGGGAGAGACCGTTTCAATTGCTCCGAAGGGTGTGCTGATTCTGGAAAATGTGAATTAAATTGAATCCCACGGGACAGTCCCGTGGGATTTTGGCTTTATAGGAAACTTCGTAACTGTTCAGTACCTTCGCAGTTATGTAAATTTTTATTTCTGTGCGTAAGCGGGTATCCACTTCTTTGTGATCGGCAGCCAGAGCTGGGCACATGGTCCTACCAGAAAAACAGCGACCAGTGTGCCTACGCCGACGACGCCGCCGAGAAGAAAGCCTGCAATGAGGAAGCACAGGTCGCAGGCCATCCGCACCCAGCGGAACTGAAACCGTTTCAGCTTGTCAGTGAGGATCATGGCAATCAGGTCGTTTGGTCCGGTGCCGGCCTCACTGTTGATGACGATCGACATTCCAAGCGCCAGAATGACACATCCGAGTACCACGCCCAAAAGGCGCAGCGGCAGTGGTGACGTTCCGGAGAGAACGGGCGCCAGCAGCCAGGAAAAGAAGTTAATGATCGGTCCGCCGCAAAAGGCGCAGATGACTGTCCCCGGCATGACATAGCCCTTCGTGGTGAGAAACATGACAACCATGAGCAGGGTAGAGATAATTACGTGGATGGTGCCCACAGTCACACCGGCCGTGAGAGCGATGCCCTGCACCATGACGGTGAATGGGTCCGAGCCGAAGTTGGCGAGCAAAAAAAGACTGATCCCCAGATGAGCTACCGTCAGTCCCAGAAAGAGCACGATCAGTGCTTCGCACCAGCCCAGCAGGCTGCGTCCGGAGGTATCTTTCGAAAAATTATCCATAAAACGTCTCCTTATCGTTTCGGTCTATCGGATTTATGTTATTGTAAAAGTATGTAAAAGCACTGGTAACTGTGAAGGTACTGAACAGTTACAAGCATGGAATCGTTACAGATTTACAGCAGCCGGAATACCTGCTCGGCGGTGCGGGCCATATTTTTCTTTGCGTTTTGCGGATCCATGGCCTCGTCCAGTGTGCATACGCTTTGGAGAATGGGGAAGTACGCGTCAATTCCCGCTTCATTGCAGGCTTCCGCGCCCGGAGCAACGCTTCCGGCAAACGCGATCACTTTTGCTCCGTATTTTTTTCCGAGCTTTGCCACACCGATGGGAGCTTTGCCCATGGCGGTCTGGTGATCCAAACGGCCTTCGCCGGTAATGACCACATCGGCGTCTATTATCTCTTTTTCGAGTCCGACCGCGTTCAGGATCAGGTCTACACCAGGCGTCAGTTCGGCATTCAGAAAGCGCAGGAACGCGAATCCCAAACCTCCGGCTGCGCCGGCGCCGGGCATTTCCGCGAAGTTCAGGACTGCGTTGTATTCCGCCGGAGATGCGGGTGCACTGCCGTTTTTATCTGCCTGATTTCTATCAGGAGCGGAAGAAGCCACCTTCGCATAATTTGCCATACCGCGATCGAGCGGCTCCAGCAGGTCTTCGGTGACACCCTTCTGGGGACCGTAGATACAGGTAGCGCCCATCGGCCCGCAGAGCGGATTTGTCACGTCGCAGGCTACGCGGAACCGGCATTCCTTCAGACGGGGATCGGCGTTTGCTTCGGAATAAGAGGCAATTTTTGCAAGAGCCTGTCCTCCTTCTCCGACATCCCTGCCGTCCTGATCCCAAAATTCATAACCGAGTGCTTTCAGCATGCCGATGCCGCCGTCGTTTGTGGCGCTTCCGCCGATGCCGATGATAAAATCCCTGCATCCGTTCTCCATGGCGTGCAGGATCATTTCTCCCACACCCCGGGTGGTGGCTTTCATGGGATCCCGTAGCGGTTCCAGTGTGATCCCGGCAGCGGAGGCCATCTCCATTACCGCAGTCCGGCTGCTGCTAAGATATCCGTAATAACAGTTCACAGGATTTCCAAACGGTCCCGTGACACGAAGCGGAACACGTTCTCCGCTCATCCCTTCGATCAGGGCGTCCGTGGTCCCTTCCCCTCCGTCGGCCAGAGGCCGAATCACCACGTCAGCGTCCGGCATTGCTTTTAAAATTCCTTCCCGTATGGCCTCTGCCGCTTCCATGGAAGAGAGGCTGCCTTTCAGTGAATCGATTGCGATAACGGCTTTCATAAAACGGTATCCTCCTGTTATCTTCTTTGCACCTGTAATTTCCGTGCAGCTTATCAACGGCAGACATCATGTACAAAACATATGCCCGCTGCAAGAGACCTGCGAAAGGCAGAAACGGCCTGCCGCAGAAGCCTGGAGAGAGGCGCTTCCAATTTACGGTGATTATAGCACATATTTAGCCTGTGAAAAGTATCTGACCGGAAAATGAAATATAAAAAAATAAATAAACTAAAGAAAAAAAATCAATTTTTAGTATTTAATTGCGTGTGCTATACTATGGACAAAATAAAAAACTTTTTACTGCATGCAGACGGGCAGATAAGCGTGCCTGCCCAAAAATAAAAATAAGAAACTGGTTCAAAAATTATAGTAAAAAACTATATTAAAAAAGTGCATGAGGAGGGATCAGTATGAATTACACACCGGCAAAGCGAATGGAAGCGCTGCCTTTTTCCGGGATCAGAGCCGTGATGGAAAAAGCGACAAAAATGCAGCAGGCGGGAGAGAAAGTCATTCATATGGAAATCGGACGTCCGGATTTTGACACTCCTGAAAAGATCAAGAAGGCTGCGAATGACAGTCTGGCTGCGGGACATGTATTTTATACGTCGAATTATGGAACGCCGCAGCTTCGGCAGGCGATCGCCGATTATGAGAAGGAAAAGAACGGCATTGCGTATGAGGCGGAAAATGTTCTTGTGACCGTGGGCGTAGGCGAAGGAACCTTTGCGGCGATGGAAGCGTTTCTGGAAGAGGGCGACGAGATTCTGGTGCCCAATCCGGTTTGGCTGAACTATATTCATGTGCCGAGTGCGATCGGTGCGGTTCCGGTTACATACAGTTTAAAAGAAGAGAACGATTATCAGATTGATTTTGATGAGCTGGAGAGTAAGATTTCCGCGAAAACGAAAATGATCGTCATTGTGGATCCGAGCAATCCGACCGGCGGTGTTTTCTCGGAAGCAACACTGAAACGGCTGGCAGACATCGCCATCAAAAATGATCTCTATGTGCTTTCGGATGAGATTTATGAGCAGCTGGTCTACGACGGAGAGAAGCACGTCAGCATTGCTTCCCTGCCGGGGATGAAGGAGCGGACAATCAAGCTGAGCGGATTTTCCAAAGCGTATTCCATGACCGGCTGGCGGCTTGGCTATATGTGCGCACCGAAGGAGATCATCAGCGCAACGGTTCGCGTGCATCAGTATACGATCACCTGTGCATCCTCTTTCGTACAGGATGCGGGCGTTACGGCCTTGAAGGACTGCGACGAGGACGTGGAATCCATGCGTCTGGAGTACCAGCGGAGAAAGAATTATGTGGTAAATGCGCTCAATGCCATTGACGGTATCAGCTGCAACAATCCGAAGGGTGCGTTTTATATCTTCGTGAATATTAAGAGCCTTGGAAAGACCTCCATGGAAGTTGCGGAGTATCTGCTGGAAGAGGCGAAGGTGGCAGTAGTGCCGGGCTCCGCATTCGGAAGCGAGGGAGAGGGCTACCTGAGACTTTCCTATGCGACGAGCTATGACGAGCTTGTGGAAGCCTGCGACCGTATCCGGGACGCTGTGGCAAAGCTGAAGAATGCCTGAGACGGTGGCAGAACAGAAAAAATGTGAAAGGGCAATCTGGAATCCACCACAAAGAAATCAGGGAACGACCACAGTTAAATAATAAAACTACTACAGATAACTCAGGAAATTATCACAGATGAAAGTGGTAAGGACCTTTTATATCAGGAAAAAATCAGAAAAGAGGATAGATACTATGGCAGAAGGATGCAGAATCAAAAGAGATTTTGAAAGACCGAGCAAAGAACTGGTAGAGATGTTCCGGGGAATCCCGGTGGCAAATATTGATGACAATCTGGGCCGGATCTCAGCGGTGGATTCCAGCATTTATCCGATGAATCCGAAGCTCCGTCTTCTGGGAACGGCGTTTACGGTCAATTCTCCGGCGGGAGATAACCTGCTGTTCCACAAGGCTCTGGATATGGCAAAGCCGGGCGACGTTATCGTTCTGGCCAATAAGGGAACGACGGACCGCTCCGTCTGCGGCGAGATCATGAGCACCTACGCGAAGAGCAGAGGCATTGCGGGGATCATCATCGACGGATGTGTTCGCGACAGCTACGCGCTCAGCGAGATGGACTTCCCGGTGTACGCGAAAGGCGTGACTCCGAACGGTCCGTACAAGAATGGCCCCGGCGAGATGAATTTCCCGGTATCCTTCGCGGGAATCATCATTTATCCCGGCGATATTATCGTAGGCGATGCTGACGGACTGATCGTGGTACATCCGGATGAGAACACAGCAGAATTTGCCCGGAAAGTTAAACAGTATCATGAGGGCGAGGAAAAACAGCTGGAAGGAATCCTCACCAGAGGAGAATGGCCGAGACCCTGGGTGGACGGACTTCTCGAACAGGTTGGTTTCGAATTTATCGATTAAGGATTCGCAGGATCAGAAGAGGCAGTCTGGTAACTGTGAAGGTACTGAACAGTTACGCAGTTTGATAGAATTGGGTATTTCCTGTCATTGAGTGAGATGTTAAAATATGAGCTGAAAGAATTTTCGCTGCCTGCAGCGGAAATTACGAGGCTGGGCGAGCAGCCATGCTGCGAGTAAGAATGTCTCAGACAATAAAACGGAAATGGCAGGGGAGAATTTATGAATGTCGCAGAGATTGAAACCTTTCTGATGATCGTAAAGACTAAGAATATCACGAAGACGGCGGAGAACCTGTTTTTGTCCCAACCCACAGTGAGCCACAGGCTGAAAAATCTGGAGGACGAGCTGCAGATCAAGCTGGTTACCAGAAAGAAAGGCTGCAAGGCAGTGGAGCTGACAGGAAAGGGCGAGGAATTCATTCCGATCGCGGAACACTGGCTGTCTCTCTGGCGGGAGATGCAGATGCTGCAGCACGGGCAGGAGCGGCGTTTTCTGACACTGGGGTCGACCGATACGGTGAATATGACCATCCTTGGAGACTTCTATCGGAGGCTGAGAGAGGAAGGCGTGAACCTGGATCTGAATCTGAGAACCCATCAGTCCTATGAGATTTACGATCTTCTGGAAAAACACGACATTGACGTTGGCTTTGTCTACCACCGGCTGAAATACAAGAATGTCGTGGCGAAGCCGATCCTGAAGGAAAAAATGTACCTGATGCAGCCGATGGAAGGTGCAATCTGCAAAAAAAGCGTGCATACGGACGAGCTGGATCCGGAGCGGGAGCTCTACCTGAGCTGGGATGACAATTTCCAGATCTGGCACGAGCAATGGCTGGGAAAGATCAGCCGTCCAAGACTTCAGATCGACAGCTTTGGGCTGATTATGAATTTCCTGACCAGCGAGCCGCTGTGGATGATCGCTCCGGTCTCCATAGTCAAAGCGGTGCGGAAACAACATCCGGTTTATGTCAGCGAGCTGGCCAACAAGGTGCAGCCGCCCGAGCGGACGACCTTTGAGGTGCGCCATAAGAATCCCAACGTAGCAACGCAGAAAGCCGTGGAGATTTTTGAAGAAAAATTAGAAGAATATATGGCCGGCCGTGACTGGTCGATGGAAGTCTGAAGAAGCTTCAAAGGCGAGGCTCTTCATTCGTGGCGGAACTGCGCCCGGATGAAGAGCTTTTTATATATAGAAAACTTTAATATTTTTAATATAAAACATTCATTTTTTTAAATATTTAATCCATGGTATATTTGTTTTAAGAGTTAATTTTGACAAAACATCGAGAGAAAACAGAAGAAAAAGGAGGCAGTTTGACAGAGAAACAAAGAAAGGAGAGAACAGATATTGTGGATAATGTGAAATTTTTGACAGCCAGCGACCGGGCGGTGTCCGTAGTGTTTGGGGACGAGATCAGTCTGGAGGTAAATACAAAGGTAAAAATGCTGGCGCAGGAGCTGGAGAAGCACCCCATTGAGGGGATGATCGAGTATTCACCGGCGTATTCCTCCCTGATGGTCCACTATCAGCCGGATGTGATCCGTTACAGGGAGCTGGTGGAGGAGCTGAAGGACCGCATTGCCCGGATGACGCCGATTTCCGAGGAGGAACAGATCATAAAAGAAGTGCCGATCCTTTATGGCGGGGAGCTTGGGCCGGATCTGGAATACTGTGCGGAACTGGAAAAGGTTACGCCGGAAGAACTGATCCGCCGGCATTCGGAGCCCATCTACTATGTATATATGCTGGGATTTGCGCCCGGACATCCCTATATGGCGCGGTTTGAGGATCCGTTTGGCTTCAAGCGGAGGAGTGAACCGCGGGTGAACATTCCTGCCCGTTCGGTGGTCGTGCAGCTGAATCTGTCGGATCTGATCCCGTTTGACCAGCCCTGCGGGTGGAATATCATCGGTTCCACGCCGTTGGAGTTGTATGACGCTTCAAAGGAAAATCCGTTTTTGCTGAACGCGGGTGAATGGGTGAAGCATGTGCCGGTGACAAAGGAGGAGTACGATGAGATCCGCAGACAGGTGATTGCGGGGACTTATCAGATCAAATCTTACAGAAAGGGGCAGTGATATGGGAATTTTGGTTGAAAACGGCGGCATCCTCACCAGTGTGCAGGATGAAGGACGCTATGGCTATCAGAAATATGGTATGAGCCCGGCCGGCCCCATGGATCCTCGCTCCCTTTATCTGGCGAATATCCTTGTCGGCAATCCGATGGGCGATGGCGCTCTTGAAACGGCCTTTATGGGACTGCGCCTGCGGTTTGAGGAGGATACGGTCATAGCCGTTACGGGCGGCGACCTGACGCCTCGTCTCAATGGTGCGGAGCTTCCCATGTACCGGGCGGTTCCGGTGAAAAAAGACGACGTGCTTTCCTTTGAGGGAATGAAAAATGGCTGCAGAGCGTATGTGTCGTTTGCGGGCGGTCTTGACATTCCGCTGGTCATGGGAAGCAAATCGACAGCCATGCGCTATAAGATCGGCGGTTATGAAGGCCGGAAACTGGAAAAGGGCGACCGGATCGGTTTTGTGAACCCGCAGCCGGAGCTTCCGAATATGGAAAAGCGGCAGCTGCCGCAGGAGGTTTTCCCGAAAAAGGAGACAGTGCTGCGTGTCGTATTGGGGCCGCAGGAGGACTGTTTTACAGAGAAAGGCCGAAAGCAGTTTTTCTGGTACAGCAAGACGATCACCAATGAATTTGACCGCATGGGCTGCCGTCTGGAATGTGATCCGATCGAGCATAAGGGCGACGGAAACATTATCAGCGACGGGATTGCCTTCGGCGCGATACAGGTGCCGACGAACGGAAAGCCGATCATTATGCTGGCAGACAGGCAGACCGTGGGCGGCTATACCAAGATCGGCTCTGTGGCCTCGGTGGATCTGTCCCGCCTTGCACAGTGCATGCCGGGAGATAAGGTAAGGTTTGTACAGATCAGCCTTGATCTGGCGCAGGACCTCTACGCGCGGCAGATGAAGCGCATCCGCAGCTTTGACGTCAAATGGAATGCGTAAGGATTATTCCGGTTTACACGAAAATACAGCGTGTAAATTCAGATAAAACAGGCAGTACAGTTATTTTATAAAATACAATACTTAATGACACAGGAGGAACAGGAACATGAAAATTGTAGTATTGGATGGTTACACAGAAAATCCCGGAGACATCAGCTGGGCACCGCTGGAGGCGCTGGGCGAGGTGACGGTATATGACCGTACTTCTTATGTGGAGGCTCCGGTGATCGCGGAGCGGATCGGCGACGCGGAGGTAGTCGTGATGAATAAGACTCCGATCTCCCGCGAGACGATGGATAAATGCCCGAACCTGAAGGCAATCGCGGTACTGGCGACCGGCTA
>JAJBVD010000038.1 GCA_020859985.1 Clostridiales bacterium | reverse complement strand
TCACGACTTCAGTAATGCCTGCCTGTGCCAGCATCGTAAGCTGGCGGCTTAATATTGTCTCTGTGCGTGAAATTTCTGTCATACATTTCGGATGTTCTGATGTCAGGACGCCCATGCGGCTGCCTAAACCGGAATTTAAAATAAGTGCTCTCAATTTAATATCTCCAATCATAAGTTAATAATTATACTACAGAAGATTATGAAAATGTAGAAAAATTCATAATGTCATATCTTATTGTCATTCAAATGCCCAAGTTACCTTCCAGTACCAAGATCAACGGCTTTCATGGTATTCTCAACTTTCTTCTTTTATTAAGTTCGATGAACAAGAGCCAAATAGTGGTAATAGAAACAATTATTAGCACCATTAAAATATTGAAAAATATACCTTCGTCTAAAATCATTCTTAATATCCATGTAGTATTAAGCCTTACACAATAATGAATTAAAAATATATACATAGAAGCAGAACCCAAATACATCATAATTCTCCCAGAAAAAAGCAAATATTATTCCCTCGAAAAGGGAAAATATATATATAATCTCTAACACAATTCCTCTATCAATAAGCCCTTTAATTAAATCATATTCTCCATAATAGAAGCAATTTCTTAAAAGCCACCAAGTAACCATAAATACAGTAATAAATATCTCATTTCTGCTATCAAATCTTATTCTATTCTCTTTTTTTCTGTCATAATATATATCACATAGTAAAATCCCCATCACAAAATCAAAAATGCGACTGTATAGTGAACCATATTCAAGATCGTCAAAAATAGTTTTATCTTCTATAAAAACAAAGACAATACGGATAAAAAAACCAATTACAAAAAATCACCAAGAATAATTTGGGATTTTTTCTCATAAATTTTATATTAAAGGACTCTATCATTGGATAAATAATATAAAGTACAAAAATACATGATAAAAACCAAGCCACACCATTGAATAGATGAGAGTAATACAATATACCAGTTGTCGACTGGATTAAAGTGGAAGTTAATATAAATTGAATTCCACATTTTACTGTTGCACTTACCGTGTCTAGACCAGACTTAAGATACTCGTTAAACATTTTGGGAAGCAAGTAAAGCATTGTGATGATATATAACAAATATATTTGCTTCACGCGGTTAACAGCATAGCAAACACACTCTCTTAAAGATATTTTGTTCAGGGCTTTCTACCAGTTGAATAGAATTTATATGTTAATCCAAATCCAAAAATAATGAAAAAGAAATCCACTGCTATATCAGCATTATGGAACATGTAATCATATATATTTAATCTTTCTCCCCCCCGAGCGGTTCGAGATGACTCATAACAATCATCATCATAAACACAAATCTCATTCCAGTTAAGGAATCTATTCTATTCTTTACAGTACACATCATCTCTCCACCGTACGTTCTCTCGTAATAATGGTTCTGATACTTGCCTTTAACGATATCGTCTTTCCGTTCATGCTTATCTAGTTGACACTCTTTACGCGTACCTTCAATTCCACTGACTTCGTTGGATAATCTCCAATTTATAATGCACTAAAACCGCAAGATTTACGCGATCTATACTTTTCAATTTGATTCCTTCCAATAAGCCAAGGCATCATGTTTTGGATTTCTTTCACTTTCAGGCGGAAATGTCATGTAATCACCATATATATCAGATAATATTTCATTATAGCCATTAGGAATATAAAATTCAGCATCCTCAAATCTCATAAGAATAGGGCGAGAGAAAAGATCTTTATCAAATGGTATATATTTATCATAGCTATAACATATTACTTTATCTGATTGTTTTCGCGAATATTTATTAATCAATCTCTCACACTTACTTATCTTTGCTTCAGGTTTTCCGAATAGATTTGCGATAAATATACCTAATCGTCTTTTCAGATTTGTTTGCTCCAATTCAATGTCTTGAAGAAAAAATAATGAATGTAAAATTATGCAATGCCATGATCTTAATTTAGCGATAAAATTAATGTTAGAACTATAATCTAAAGGCCAAACATCTACATTAACGCCTAGTTCTACTTTTTCTTTATATTTTTTTTCAATCAAAACAGTCCTCGAATCACAAATTTTAGTCATATTGCGATAATATTTATTAGATGATGCAGAATTAAAAACCTTTAGTTGATACGATTGCTCATTATCTGTAATAATTTGACACAACTTCTCATAGTCATTTCTCATCATATAAATATCAATATCATCATCCCAAGGTATAAAACCATTATGACGAACAGCACCTATCAATGAGCCAAAAGCCAAATAATATTGGAGGCCATTCTTTGTACAAATTTTATGAATTTTTTTCATTATATCCAATTCAATAAGTTTCAAATCTTCCAAATTATTAATTTCTTTACTCATAACATAACTCCTGATCCAAGGCAGAAAAATTTTTATATGTTGTATTTCCTAAAATTTAAAAATTTATTATGATATATTCTACCTAATAATAAAGTAAGAAAGTGTACCGCAACATACTTAACAACATACAAATAAACAGATGCCCGTGCCAGCAAAAATATAATTCTATTAACATTCTTATACTTTCTAAAATAGTAGCAACTTGATTTATTAAGTCTAATACTTTTTCTGATAAAGTTTAGGTAACCATCACCCGAACTTCCTCCTTCTTCGTGAATTACAAGCACGTCTGGATTATAGAACGTTTTATAGCCCTTGCATAACATTTTCTCAGATAAAATTTGTTCTTCTGAATATAGCCCCGAATCTGAATCGAACATACTGCACTCACTAAATTTATCGGAATCAACTATCATAAAAGCTCCAACAACACGATAAACATAACTACACTTATCCAAATGAATAAGATTATTATTACTAGGCAGTTTAAATGGATAAATTATATTTGGAAAAATTATTCTTTTGTATATCGAAGTATATTTAAATGGTGATTGATCTTTACCATCTAACCCAACAACCTTAGGGCCCACAATTCCAACAGAACTATCCTCATTAAATATTGTCAGCATTTTTCTTATATCAATATAATTATTATGAAAAAGCACGTCATCATTCGAAAACAAGATATACTTTGAATACATAACTGACTGAGAGATGCAAAATCCTAAGTTATTTCCACCAGCATACATGAGATTAGAATTCGACTGTGCAATCACAATTTTCGTAGAATTAAAATCTCCCATCAGAGCAATTTCGCACATTTTTTTTATAGAAGTATCCAATGAAAGAAATGTACATTTGTTAGCATTATTAAAAAAATGTTTTCTTAAGCCTTCAAAGTAAAAATTGTCCATAGAATTATCGACAACCACAATACAACCTGGTTTAATATTAGTAAAAGAAAGAAAATCATCAATGAACTTTATGCTTCTATCCAAGTTTTTATATGTTACAAGAACAACATTAAAAGTAACCATAACTATCCCCTTTATATTTTGAAAGTCATAAGTCAGCCTTTATTTCTTTAAGTATACTTTTGAACATTTTTTCCCCTGCTTCTAAACTATAGTTTTTTAAGTATATATCTCTTGAATATATATTAAAAGAATCCACATTATTATCTAAAAATGAATTTATCTTATAGATAAATTCACTAGCCGAATTACATCTCCCACCAATTTTTGAGTAATCGAGGTCATACCCACTAAATGCCTCATCGGTTCCAAAAATATATTTACCGAACATTAATGCCTCAGCAGTCTTTACTTTCATACCACAACCACTTAGTAAAGGAATTGCAACACACGCAGCCTTTTCATAAACAGAATCTAGTTTCTCGACAAAACCAATGACCTCAATCTTTTCTGTATTCCAAGATTTACAGTATTTTTCAAATCCTTTTCCATATATTAATGTTTTACAATGCAAGTAAGGTGAGACATTAATTACAAACCATTCAAAGGAAGATAAGTTTGCTTCACCAAGAGGTCCAAATAAAATACAATTTTTCCCATAATTTGCTTTAGATTTAAATTTATCTTCAATTGATAGGGGTATAATATAATCAACCTTTTTTTTATATATCGAATATATTGAATCAGCATCTCTTTTCGAAAAGCATATTCGATAATCAGAATTCACAGTAGCAAGCATTTCTGCCTTAAATGCTCGAGATTTATAAACATTTTTTTTTATTATATTTTTCTTCCCAAATCGCACTTCATTATATTGTAATTCGCAATTATGATAAAAAGTTATAATTTTACAATCATTTCCTTTTTTCAAGTTGGTAATTTCACCTAACAAAGAATTATCTAAAAAAATGATATCAAATTTTTGATTATTTACTAGGTCTTGTAATGTTTTTAAATCTATATTATCAATAGGAGGAAAGTGTCCTCCTGCAAGCGATAAAAAGCTTTTATAATTTGACTTGCGCTTAATATGATAAGAAACCACTTCATTATCTACGCTTAAACATTTATAGTTTCTAATGCTCCCTTTAGGCCCTCCGAAATAATCATCATTTAAATCGGAAAAAGTAACAAATAATATTTTCATTAATTATTTCTCCCATCGATGTTTGCAATATAAAATGTATTTTATTTTTTGAGGAACATATTTTTCATTATTTTGAATTCCCTTTTAAAAAACAAAAAATTAATTACGAATACTAATGCAAAAGTAACTAATGTTACAAACAGTCCATATATTGCAAAAACAAGGTAGTTTTGGAAAGTAAATGAAATCAATTTATTAAATATAATAATTGTTATTACTCCAGCAATAATATTAGATAAATATGATTTAATGATTAGTGTCAAAGACATCTTATAAATATTTCTTCTCATGTAAACTATATTAGCTATATTTGCGAATATAAATGCTACAAGTGTGCCAATAGAAACACCAATAATCCCAATTTTACTAACAAGTATAAATGACAAACAAATATTAATCAATGCCTCTGAAATTGATATCCATTTTGTTTGCTCCAAATGCCCTGCACCCATAATCATATTATTATATATTATTCCAGTACAATAAACATATTCTGCTATACATAAAAAAGTAGCAAATACTGGCTGAATATAATTAATATCAGATACACCCTCTGTGTAAAGTTTCACAAATCCAAAAATCAAAATAAAGCAAGGAACAAAAAAAACAGTAGAAAGCATTTTTGAGATTATATCATATATCGGTAATTCTTTTTGAATTGCTGTTTTATCATTATTTGCAAGCATTTGCCCAAAAATTGATTCTGTATTACCCAATATCGAAGAAACAAGATTTGATATACTTCCTACTACATATCTATGTACAGAATAAACGGATACCCACTTTGCATTCATGCACAAGGAAATTACAAGTGTATCTGTGCTTGTATGAATATAATATGCTATACTTTTTGCAAGCGCTGCATTCCTTTGTGAAAGAACTGCGGCATTCGGATTCACAGTATCATCAATCTTATAATTCTTTTTAACATATATATTTAAAAATATGGGTTTTATAATAAATATAAACGAAGAAAAAAGTTTTACAATGACCAGATTATATCCACATTTAATAAAAATCATACTTAAAGCAGTATTAAAAACAATACTAAAAATGTGGAGCAACGTATTTACATATGCTTTTTGGTCAGCAAATAACAATAATTGGTTGACCATACCAAACATATATTCAAATATAGATGAAGCACCAATTACGATAACCAGCAAGAAAGTATCAATATATGATAGCTCAGTACTAACGAATAAGGGATATACAATCCCTAATATAAAAACATAAACGGACAGAAATATTGAAAATTTTTTATAATAAATTTTGCTAGTTTTATAAACTATACTTGTCTGCTTCACATTTTTTTTGAGACAGGCTCGTAAAAAGCCACACGGCTACAACTTGTAACTCCTCCCTGTATTAATGACATTATGCTTATAAACTGAGTAATTGATGATACTGTCCCATTAGCCGATGAACCATATGTTTCCAGTATTAATCTAGGAAGTATTAAGCCTGAAATCAAAGAAACAATTTGTTGTAGTAAAGATGTAAAGCCATTTACCACTAAGGTTTTATTATGATCCATTTACCAATAACACCCTCCCTCAACCGATGCATAATTCAATGGTTTTTCTTTTTCACTTGGTCTTATCCAGTATTCATTCACAAATCCAGAAAATTGAGGTTGATCTTCTATCCATCTTTTTCCATAAATTCCAAATAGCATTTGAGTCCATCCCGCAAGATGAAGCGCAATTTTTCCCTTTCGCTTAATATATGCAGCTAAGTTCATACCATAAGCACCGCATCCAATCAATGCCACATCAAAGTCAATCGCATCTATCTTATCTTCCATAAATTCCAATGCCTGAAACCAATCTTTGAATTGATTACCATTGGCATTGCATCCCAAACTTTGTACTGCTTCAATAAAATAGATTTCTGCGAATTCTGGCAAAACATCCGGATCTGAAAACAAATGTACTCTATTATCATATTGTCTTTCTATTGATTCAACAAAGGGATGAATTATCAAAACCTTCTTTCCTTTTAAAAATCTAGTCCATGGATGTTTCCAAAGGAAAGGAGCGTAAAATCCATCCAAATTTACTCTTCGTACATCTTCTAATTCTTGATTTAAATATTTTTCATTTTGTATATAACTTGCCAATATATCAATGTCTTTAGCATCATTCAATGTAAGTTCAGCGTATTTTTCCTGTAGCAATTCTGATTTTGGGAAAAAACCCGCATTGCTGCAAAGAGCATCTAGTGTTTCCTCTGGATATAAGAGAACTTTATCTTGAACATAATCAATTTTATCACGAAAAGTTATACCACGCTTGCGTATATAATATCCAACAATGGAATTTAACTCGATAGTTCCAAATTTGGAAATCATTAATCCCTGATTAGAGTTTTCCATCAGCTGATTAAATATAAAATCATTTGCCTCTTGATTCAAAAATTCGCATCTACTATCATCTCGCCATGCTGGTTTTCCTCTAATTACTTTGATGCATTTTCTAGGAATTTGCAACAATCGAATCTTCAAATCAAAGCCCTCCCTAAAAATCTCTAAGAATTTCATAAAATTATTCATAATAAACATTATACTTATAAATCACCAATATTGAAAAGCGAGAACTAACAATTCACTGTTTTTAAATATTTTTTAGCTTTTAGCTTTCCAATATTTACTAAAAATGAAATTACCCAAACAGCTGTCAAGCAAAGAAACCATTTCACGATTAAAGAAATGTTTGGCAAATAAATACTTAAAATTTTATCGATAATAATAATAATTAAATAATGCCAAATAAAAACTTCCGAGCTAATATCGCCTACAGTGCAAAAAATATTATTTGCAAAAATTTTATTCACCATTTTTGATTTTGAAGTCATCAGATTCCAGAATATGATTGCTTCTATACATACAAGGAATTTTTGAGGTACAAATCCCATCTTATACCCTGTGAGCAATGCAGCAACTAAAGCTAGTAGAAGACCTAATAAGCATATTTTGTTTGTTTTTACATCCCTGCCACAATTACTATTCCTAAACATATATCCTAAAACCCCGCCAATGGAGTAATCTGTGAACCTATAAATAGGCAAAAAATACGTTAGATATGCACGAACAGGACCTCCATCATAAGAACTGGGATACTGCCATTCTGGAACAAGGTTTATGCAGATCAATTCATATACGATTGATGTTATAAATATTCCTGTTAATAATTCTATTGGTTCTATTTTCTTAAGGCCAATAATTAATACAGGTGTAAAGAAATAGCAAAATAGCAATGCAGATAAAAACCATGTTGGACCATTTATCGAAATGCTACTTTCATCCGGAACAACCCAAGCTTGAAAGCAAAAAACATAGCACAAAATTTTCAAAAAAGATTTGCAAGATAATGAATTTTTAAGTAAAACAATTATAAATGGAATTCCTGACAAAATATATTCAATGTATGTTTTCTTATAATGATCTTTAGTATAATTCAATGAAAGTTTAAATGTCGCTAGCTTATTGTCGTTTATATGTAAATAAATCACTAAGAATCCCGATATTAAGAAAAAATACTCTACTCCTATATTTCCTATTTCTGGCAAAGATTTTGGCCAAATATAATTCAAATGCCAGAGAACTATAAGAATAATAGAGATTCCTCTGAAGCCTTGAATCATTCTAAACTTATCATCTTTCATATGCGTCACCTAATTTGTTTTATATAATCCAGTATTCTTGTTTCTAAATGCTATATTGGCATCAATTTATTTGTAATTTACGTAAAAAATCATTATGTTTTAAAATTGTCGAACAATTATGAATTTCAAAGTATTCAAATAATGCAATAATCACAGGCCAAGCAATTACTCTTTCATAGTCGAGTACAATTAGTGACGCAGATGTAATTATCAAAAAAACAACATATCCGACTGTCATCCCTGCGATTGATTTGTTCTTATTTTTTACAGCATAATATGCTATTTTAATAAAATGTACAATCGGCCATACATATATAATGATCGCAAACATTCCCATTTTCGCTAATTGCCCCACAAATCCACAATCTGAATAGTAAAAATTGTGATAACTTCCTTGATAATAGTAGTTGAAATTGCCATGTATTAATGAAAAGTATTGTGTAGGTCCTGCAAATCCAATCCCAGTAAATGGATTTTTTAAAAATTGTGAAAAATAATATTTCCATCCTGATATTCTAATATAGGTACTACTTCCCAAAGAGCCCTCAATGCTAAATGATTGAAAGAATTGATTTACATAGCCCGAAATTATTGCGGCCAAAGCCACAGAAAATATTAGTATACTAATTAAGATTTTTCTGCGCATTGATACATTCCCACAACATATTATCATTAATGACGAGATTACGAACGCAAATAAATTTGCTCGTGATTGATATGTAAATAGGAAATATAGCAATGAAAGTAACACTGTTAATTTTTCTATTTTTAAGCATTTTTTTGTCCCAGAAACTACTTGATTTATTGCGTAAAGAGACACAATATTTATTAATGAGCCAACATTTATATAAAGTTTATTATCACGTGTTATTATTTCTTCCAGGAATATTGTATTTCCGATGCTATAATACGCAAAACAATCAATGAGAGTTACCGTATATGATATGATTGAAACGATCATCAATAATCTCATTACTTTTTCTATTCCTTCTTGTTTTTCAAACAAAAAAATAAGAAGGATAGACAGATAAGAATATAAATAAACCGCTCCTTGTCCATATGTCGTTAACATAGAATTTCGCGGATAACGTATCCAAGCATCTATATACAAAATCAACAGTGATATTGAAACTAACAATAAATACTTTTTTAAAAAGTCATATTTTAAGAAGATTGATCTACCATTGTTATTCCAACACCATAAACCAACAATAACTACTACTACAGCAACCCATTTTGATCTATTTTCATACACTATAAATTGAACTGTCTCATTCATCTTTACTACGCCAAAGAAATTCAATTCCACCATAAGAATCAGGAAAAAAATTAGCGTATAAAAAATGGTATGTCTATTATATTTAAGTTTCACCTTATTTTCCCCTATCTCTTCTCTTCAAAAATTATGTCAGCCATTATATAGATATAATACCAAAATGTAGAACTCAATCATAAAACCATTTTTAACAATATATTCTTCCGCGACAATAAAAGTCTTTCAAACCAATCAGCTTTCGGCCAAAATAGTTTAGTATATTGCATACAGAATACATTGCTACTTTTTCTGATAATGAATACTCTTGTTTCATGAATTTTTCATTTTATAAAAAACTGCTCGCTTAATATTTGTTTGCCTTTTTTCCTTGATCCACACCGTATTTAACGCCAGAAGTAACCAGTGAGGGTGTAGCATCGTTACCAATTACCGGTACGAGCAGAACACATACTGCGACAGCCAATTTCTTTTAGATTCGCTTGAAGCCATAGGGTACGCTGGAGGAATCTACAGCGGTAGTAACGAATTGCGCGAATCCCAGCGATGAGGCAGTTGGCTGAATAGAACAACATTCATCTGGAATCAACAAACCTAACCAAACGCAAGAGCGGATATTATGGCAGACTTTAAGTCCAATGAAAAAAAGCCCAAAGTTGAAGGACAGGAATACTTGTGCCCAAATCACAGCAATTAATTAAAAAGTAGAGGAAAGGATACCAATGCATCAACGATGATATCTGCACATCTAATGTGAATCCAGGAAAATTACAACAATATATTAGGTTTCCATAATTCATATTGTATAAAAGGAAAGAACTCACTTACCTTTCTAACTCTAGTTATTTTATGTTTTTAATCAAAAGTTGTATTTAATTTATTTCTCCATCTTATATCGCCAATATTCCAACATATCAGCAATAGTTTTTTTCATTGAAATATCTTGTTTCCACCCTGTATCTTTCTTCAGTTTTGTTACATCTCCTATAATAATCTTTTCATCTGTAGGGCGCATTAATGTTGGGTCTACTTTTATTTTCAGTTTATGTTTCAACTCTTGTTCTATTAATTCGATAATATCTGACATTTTATATATATACTCAGATGATAAATTATACACTTCACCAACTTTCCCTTTTTCTCCAAGAAGAAGAAGTCCTTTTATAAGATCTCTCTGATCCATGATAGCACGCCTTGTATTAAGGTTTCCAACGCGAATTTCGTACGTTCCCTTCTGTTCCGCTTCTATTGCCCTGTATGTAAAATCAGAAGTAACATCATTAACTTTTCTGGTTCCTGTTGAGTTAAATATACGTACTCTAATACATCGAATATGATCGTTTATATAATATTGAAAAGATAAAAGATCTTGACCAACCTTGCTCACACCATAAGGATGAAGTGGTTGGAGTTGAGCAGTTTCTTTCACATATATATCCATTTTATTTGGGGTCCTATAAAGTTCATTTAAAGTTTCCCCATATTCTGCACTAGAACATGCAACAACAACCATTGGATCATAATATTTATTATATTTTCTAGCAAATTTAATAGCTTCAAAAATATTTATTGTACCAATAATATTAGTTTCAATAGTTTCTTGAGGTTTTTCCCAAGAAACTGTAGGATAACTCTGCGCAGCTAAATGATATATCTGATCTGGCATGAACTCGGCAATAATTCTCTCAACGTTCTGAAAATATCGAACATCACATTCTTTCATTAATATCTCTGTTGGTAATTCATTAATATCTATTGTGGGTTTATAATATGTTCCAAGAACATCATCTCCACGCTTATGCAAATGTTCCACCATATGGGAACCCACCATCCCGCCAGCTCCTGTTACTAATGTTTTCATTAATTTACCCTCGCTAATCTATCCCGCTTCAGTTGCTAAACTGTCAAGCTATTATCTTTCTAACATTATTTTTCGATGTACGTACTTATATTATCCAAAATCTCATTCACTACAGATGGATTATATAATACCATTATTCCTCTATACATTTCCTATTGTCTCTATTTTAAACTAAATTTATGTTAAATCAGACATGTTTCTATTCATTCTTCATCTAACAGTTTTCCTAAAAGTTCGCGCCAACCAATTAGTGGTTTTGGATAGATTTTAGGTGCTTCAACCTTATCATAGTCTTTTTTATATATCTGTCTTATCATACATTCAGCGAGATCTGTCGGATTACTTTCATCAAAAAATATCGCATAATCATATTTCCCTAAAGTCTCATGGGCATATGGCCTATCTGCTAGAATAATGGGCTTTTTATATAACTTAAACTCTGTAATTGGAAGCCCCCATGTTTCTAATTTTGAAGGGAATATCAAGCAATCAGACTGGTTATACAATTCAAATAACTTTTCTCTTGGCTGCAGTCCCAACCATTTAATTGAATTAATATTTGCATAGTTTTTATACAAATCACTAGAATATCTGTTTTCCGTTCCGTCAATAGTAAACCAAACTTCAATATTCTCTTTTTCCAGTATCCTAGCAGCTTGACAAATTACCTCGAAATTTTTAAAAAATCTTGGAAAAGCCGGATATATAAATATGGTTTTTTCTGATTCACATTTTCTCGGTTCTAAAGCAATCTCTGTCTTTACATCTGGATAACTAACAATAATATCCTGAACTGGAAACATCTTTAAAAATGCTCTCCTCATCCAATCTTGCTGAACAATTATTGCTGATGCACTCTTTATGTTAATTCTATACAAATATTTATAAAAATAAGCGAAAGCAACATTTTTTAAACTATATTTTATGTTTGACAAGTTTTTGTCCATAAACGGACTAGCATTATGACAGTATGTATATAATTTTCCTGCTAATACTCTCGGCGTAATGTCATGCAATGAAATCCAAATATCAATGTTCTTTGTTTTTGAGTAATTCCAGAAATATATATATTCATAATATAGCCTATATAAATAATTCTTTTTCGCTTTTGGCAATTCAATGATTTTCACTTTTTGCTCGTACTTTGCAAACAATTCTCTACTATGTACAAATGCCACAACATCATTTGTAATGTTTGAATGTGATTCGATTATAGCATCAAGGCAATCATAATAAATTGACAAAGGACCACCTTCAATCAGATTTACTCCACTAATGACTATCATCTTTTTGCGTCCTTCTCCGGATTTACGGTAGCCCATTCGGTGCCGTTCCATGTTTTTATGCACTTCGCCGGCACCCCCCCGCTATTGAATTTGATGGTATATCATGGTTCACCACTGCATTCGCTCCTATCACGCATCCATCTCCAATATGCACACCTGGCAGAATAACCACATTCTCCCCTACCCAAACATTATTACCAATTTCTACTGGTGAGACTTTTAGAATTCTTTCATTTGGTACCACTTCCGGAGTTGTCTGCACTTCTCCCTTATAAGCCCCGTGTTCATTATCCGTCACGAGAATATTTGAAGCAAATAGGCAATTATCGCCTATTAATATCTTATCGCATACCGATATATGAACTCTATCGCCAAATCTGCAATTCTCTCCAATCCTAAGCATCTTAGAATATCCTTTTTCATTAACATCAAATATTTCGAATCTACAGCTGTATCCTGTTGTTAAACCTTGCTTATATGAAACATGTTTCGCTCCACGGCAATAAAAAGGTCTTCGAATTAATCTTGCATTAGGCCAAAATAGCTTTGTATATATTAGATTTAATCCATTTGTAATTTTCTCCCAAAATGAATAATCCTGTTTCATGCAAAGTCCCTCTCTGAATTAATTTTCTGTATTTCCACTAATATCAGTTTGTTTTGTTTATTTCTCTCTTTATCAATTATCCATCCATATTTATTAAAATACTGACAAGCTGAAATTATATGTGTTTTTAACATACCTACATTTTTATATGACTCTTTTCCATGAGCATGAACGATTTTCACTTCCGGAAAATAAATTGTCTTTCCAATTCTATGCAGTCTCCGAATCAAGTCAAAGTCCTCGCAATACATAAAAAAACGTTCATCAAAAATAAGATTATTTTCTTCTAATGCTTTCGTGCGCATAAACATAAAACATCCAGATAAGCAAGGTGGATTTATTATTTTGTTATATTCGGAAGCCTTTAATGTATATCTGTCATTTCTTTTCTTTACAATTCCTTTATTCGGAAGAAACCTTCTCAGTATCAAATCAAATGGAGTCGGCAGTAATTTACAAAGATATTGTATTTCTCCGTTTGGATAAACAACCTTTGGCAGCATGTAAACCACATCTAGATTTTGATCTGCATAATGTATTAATGCGTCTATAATTGTAGGTTCAAAACTCAAGTCAGGATTTAATACGATGTGATAGTCAGTTTTTTCATCTATTGCTTTTCTAATTCCTATGTTATGCCCTTTACCATAGCCCAAGTTTTCGCCAATAAATATATATTCTACATACGGAATTTCCTTTAGCAAATCATATTCCGAATGCACCCTTTCTGAATTGTCTATAATATAAAGTTTCCTGCTCTTCGATGGTGCATAACTCCGTATCACTTCCTGAATCTGCTGGATTTTCGTATGATATAAAACAATAGACGCAGATATCATTTTTTCATTTCCACCTATAATATAATCCTTTTCAGATTGTTTCTTTACGTATCTCTTCTGTAGCAGCGGCCTCATCTTTTGCCTTGGTTGTTCCATACTGTTGCATCAAGTCAAATCTCTTTTTCTCCATCTCTCCTGCTTTATCAAACCCTTCCGTGCTTTCCTTTTTCAGCATAATCTGAACAGTCATAATCAGGAGTTTTAAGTCCAATACAACAGAATAATTTTCTATATACATCAGATCCAACCGCAGCTTGTCATATGCAGAAGTATTATATTTTCCATATATCTGCGCATATCCTGTGAGGCCACCTTTGACCTTTGTGCGCAGGAAAAATTCCGGAATCTCTTTCGAATATTCCTCCATATGCTCCACTCGTTCAGGTCTCGGACCTACCCAGGACATATCACCTTTTAGAATGTTCAGAATCTGCGGCAGCTCATCAATTCGTGTTGCCCGTATAATCCGTCCGACTTTTGTGATGCGCGGATCGTGGTCGGTGGCTGGGATGGATTTTCCGTTTTTTTCTGCGTCCACAATCATGCTGCGGAATTTCAGGATTTCAAAGGTCTTAGCATTTCTAGTGACTCGTTTCTGCCGATAGAAAACTGGGCCGTGATCCTCGTGTTTGATTGCGGCTGCAACGATTGCCATAAGCGGAAGTCCCGGTATCAGAGCAATCAGGCAAAGAACAATATCTATTGCACGCTTAACAAAACGTTGTGCCGGATTTAAGCCTTTTCCTTTGACCAAATAGAGCGGTGTGTCGAAGAGATTGATTTCCTCGCCGCCACGCTGAATGATGTCGGAGATTTTCGGTACGATATAAGTCCTGATTTCGTTTGTATAGCAATATTTCAAAATGTCGTTACGAATCTCGGCAGGAACATCGTTGATGATAACTGCGTCATGCTGAACAGCTTCCTTACAGATTGCCTTGTAGCCTTCTTCATAGGAAACCACTTTTGTGATGACGTATTTATCCGGGCGCTTGTCCATCTTAAATTTCAGGTCGACAGCTTTTTCTGTCCCATAAATCATCAGCATATCCTTGGGGACATACATCCTGTGGTAGAAAAAAGTGAACATCCAGCAGCTTCCAAATGTCAGCACAAAATCCACTCCTGTCAGCAGAAGCATCGGCACGATGTTCAGCAGTTTATTTCCGATCAGGCTAAGCTGAAGGTATGTGATGAAGTTGACGATACATACAGCAATCCACTGGGAAATGATGATTTCCGAGATTTTTCTATGTCCATACTGATATCCGTCGCTCATATAGAACATTGTGAAGAGCAGTATTATGTAAACAAATGCAAGGGCAATTTTTCCGTTGCCCCAATAAAAAGGGTTGTCATCACCTCTGTAATTTACTTTCCATGTAAAATAGTAGACAATTGTTAATACCAGTAATTCAGCAAAACCCTCAAATTTCCTGATAACCCCTTTTAAATCTGAAGCATCTATCTTCTTTCTGTTATGTTCTTCCATAACTCATCCTTCGATTTGTGCGTATTTCTCATTGCTCCTGCATCTTTCGGTTCCCTTTTACACGGAAGCCTCCAACCTCATCAAACTCGTGCTCACAGTTCCAGCAGATCATCCGTCCTTCTGGCACAGGCCTGCCACAGCAAACACAGATATCCGGATATGTTTCTTTCTTGCAAAGTTCTGATTCTACCGTTCTATCCGCTGCCATGTTTTCCGTATCCATTCATATAAATACCCCCCCTAACCGCAAATTCCGCAGCTCGGGAGGGTCACTCCTTCTTATTCTTTTTTCTTACTCACACAGCGCATCTGCTCGTCATCCAGTTCCTGCTGGAGCCTTGCCCTTCGCGAAACGAACTCCTCATTGGGCAAGGCGACATGCCGCCAAGCGCAGCGAGGGGGGCACTTCCATTACCGTTCCGATCTTCCTACGGATGCACTATGGATGAACAGAAAACAGAATGGTATAGCTTCGCCATCCCGCCCATATATTGCAGGCTATGACTCTCCCTGCCTATGCGCGGAACATGGTTCCAATATGCCGTCCGGCACCTTCCACGGCGGCGAAGCGAACACGCTTTCAGTAATCCGGATGTTTTCCCTGCCATAAACTGGCATCTATCTGTGTCAATAGGTAAAAAGCAATTATTGCAAAGCCCAAAAAATCCTTGTTTTTTATTGCTTTCCACCTCGAAAACCCAGCTTTGTAAAACTGCAGAGACCCGCAAAAGTATCAATTTTATAGGCGAATTGAACGATTGATTTTCGTTTTATCCGCCAATTTATTGGCAGGTTCTCACAAATTTCCCCGATAGTCCGTGGTAAGCGAAGTATACTTCATTTGCCAAAAAACTCTTGCTTTTTCTCTGTAGCAGGTGTATAATTCCGCAATGGTTGGTTATTGCATCTGAGAAAATTTTAAATAGTGCAATTTTAACAGTGATTGTGCTGCTTATCGTTGTTTTTCTTGTGAATTAACCACAAAATATGACGCATATTTTCTGAATCGACAGAAAATACACGTCATGTCCTTATTTTTTGAAAGATACCGTGTCAATGATGGTTCTGCTCTCCAAAATCGCAAAATCTGGGGAGCTTTTGAGTGGTAAGCGAAGTATACTTCATTTACCATTTAGTCAAATTGCCGAATTTACTTCCTGTGCCGTTACCCACTTACAGAAAGTCGGGTGCGTGATGCCGAGCAGCTTCGCCGCTTTCCTCGCGCTGATTTCCCCGCGCTGGTACAGCGACATCAGAGTGAAGAATTCCGGGGTCTTTTCCTTTTCCGGCGGGCCGAACTTTACGCCCTTCGCCTTTGCAGCCGCGATTCCCTCTTCCTGACGCCTGTGGATCTTCTCACGCTCCAGCTGCGCAAACCCGCTCATCACCGTCAGAATGATGGCGTTCAGCATCTTGGCAGTGACGCCGTTGGCCGCGGACGCGGTATTCAGAAACGGCGCGTCCAGCACGACGATGGCTGCATCCTTCTCGTTCGTGATGATGTTCCATTCCTTGATGACCTCATCAAAATTCCGTCCAAGCCGGTCGATGCTGTCGATCACCAGGGTATCCCCGGGTTCGATTTTCTTAAGCATCTCCTGATAAGCCGGCCTGTTGAAATCCTTCCCGGAAAATCCGTGGTCTGCGAATACGTTCCCTGCGGGAACCCCGTACTCCTTCATGGCAGCGATCTGCCTGTCAAGATTCTGTTCCTGTGTGCTCACGCGAATGTAAGCAATCAGTTTACTCATTTTCATGTCCTCCTTAAAATATGATATTTTTTTAACGTTTTTATTTTACAGATAAGGACACGGTATTTGCATACAGTGATTTTTCGCATGAAAAAACCTCCCGCAGGAGGCTTAATGTTTCGGCAAAGATAAGCAGGAGAAACTACAATAGCAAAGCAACAAATAACTGGGGTTCAAAGCAGATATCCAAAAATAACGGAAATTCGCCGTTTTTAACAAAATTTTTAGATTTTTCATTTTTTCTTTGGAAATATCTTGAATTGACAATTTTGCCCCCGCGCTCTTATAATGGGTTCAACAACGAGGGCGTTGGAGATTTTTCTCCGGCGCCTTTTCTGTTGTACAAAGCATATTATAGAAAGAATGCTCTGCACAGCAGAAATTTTGAAAAGAGGAGGAACTATTATGACAGAAGAAATTTTGAGCGCCATTAACGGTGAAGTATTCGGTGTCTGGTTTCTGATCGGCGCCGCGCTTGTATTCTGGATGCAGGCGGGCTTCGCAATGGTAGAGGCAGGATTTACGCGGGCAAAGAATACCGGTAATATCCTGATGAAGAACCTGATGGATTTCTGTATCGGTACCATCATGTTCATCCTGATCGGCTTCGGGCTTCTGCTCGGCGAAGACCTTGCCGGATTCATTGGAAAGCCGGGATTCGATATTTTCACAAGCTATGCGGACTTCGACTGGTCCAACTTCGTGTTCAACCTGGTATTCTGCGCAACGACCGCAACGATCGTTTCCGGAGCCATGGCAGAGCGGACCAAGTTCTTGTCCTACTGTATTTATTCGGCGGTGATTTCCGCTCTGATCTATCCGATCGAGGCACACTGGATCTGGGGCAACGGCTGGCTCGCGCAGATGGGCTTCCATGATTTCGCCGGTTCCTGTGCGATCCATATGGTCGGCGGTATCTCCGCTCTGATCGGTGCGAAAATGCTTGGACCGCGTATCGGAAAATTCGAGAAAGATAAATCCGGAAACATTACGAAGGTAAATGCGTTCCCGGGCCATAACCTTCCGCTCGGCTGCCTTGGCTGCTTTATCCTCTGGCTCGGCTGGTATGGATTCAACGGTGCGGCATGTACTTCCGTAGAGCAGCTCGGTTCTGTATTCCTTACCACAACCGTAGCTCCCGCGACCGCGACTGTGGTATGTATGATCTTTACCTGGATCAAATATGGCAAACCGGATGTTTCCATGTGCCTGAACGCTTCTCTGGCTGGTCTGGTAGCGATCACCGCTCCCTGCGATGTAACGGACTGCTTCGGCGCTCTGGTCATCGGCGCGGTTGCCGGTCTGCTGGTAGTATTCGGTGTATGGCTTCTGGACAATAAGCTTCGCATCGACGACCCGGTCGGCGCGGTGGCAGTACATATGATGAACGGTATCTGGGGTACGATCGCGGTTGGCCTGTTCGCCACCACCTCCGCTCCGGGCAACGACACACTGGTTGGCCTCTTCTATGGCGGCGGTTTTGGTCTTCTTGGAAAACAGCTGACCGGCTTTGTAGCGGTTGCCGCATGGACTGCAGTGACGATTACGATCACCTTTACTGTCATCAAGGCAATCTTTGGTCTCCGTGTATCGGAGGAAGAAGAAATCCTTGGTCTGGACGCAACCGAGCATGGTCTGCCGAGCGCATACGCAGGTTTCTCCATCATGGATGTTTCCAATACCTCTATGAGCGTCAATGCCAACACACAGCTGGGCAGCGACGATTATGTGTCCGCTTCGCAGGCACAGAAGGACGCGGCTGTCAAGGTGGTCAAGGCTCCGGTATCCGAGACTGGTATCTACAAGGTATCGATTATTGCAAGACTGTCCCGCTATGATGTGCTGAGAAAGGCCATGAATGATATTGGCGTGACTGGTATGACCGTGACGCAGGTCATGGGCTGCGGTATCCAGAAGGGTGCAGGCGAGCGCTACCGTGGAGTCGAGCTTGACGCAACGCTGCTTCCGAAGGTAAAAGTCGAGATCATCGTCGGCAACCTGCCGGTAGATACCGTGATCGAGACCGCAAAGAAAGCGCTTTACACCGGCCACATCGGCGATGGCAAGATCTTTGTTTACAATGTGGATAAGGTCGTCAAGGTCCGCACTGGTGAGGAAGACCTGGCAGCGCTGAACGATGTAGAGTAAGACGGTAAGACCTGTGCACAACCCCCTTGCGCGCAGTTACATTGAGGAGTTCGATGTGAAATATGTCGAGCTCCTCTTTTTATATCTGCAGGGGTATTATCAGCTGACACTGAGTCCGCACCTGCGCATCAAAAAAAGCTATACGAAATACATTCCCGCATAGCTTTCCCCGTTTCCATTTAAATGAAATAATCCGCTTACTCGGTCGCCGCTCCATAAAAGATCATGGACAGCATCCCCGGACCGGTGTGCGCACCGATGACTGGACAAAGCATCGTGATCCTCACATCTGCGTCCGGATTGATATTCAGTACCATATTTTTCAGCTCGGCAGCAGAATCCTTGCAGTCCGCACAGCAGATGTAGACGGCATTACCGAATTTGGAATCGTACCGTGTCCTGTAATACTCCGCCAGCGCACGCATCGCCTGCTTGCTGCCGCGCTTATTCGCCACGGACACCAGCTTGCCCTCCGCATCAATGGTCAGAAGCGGCTTGATATTCAGCGCCGAACCAACGATCGCCGTCGCTGCGGAAATACGTCCGCCGCGCCGCAGATAGACCAGATCCTCCACCATAAACCAATGGTTCAGGTAGGTGAGGTTATCCCGAAGCCATTTCGCGTTTTCTTCCAGTGACATCCCGGCCTCGCGGTTCTTCGCAGCTGACTCGGCCAGCATGCCCATACCGCCGGTCGCGGACAGGCTGTCGATCACCTCGATCTGCACGTTTTCATATTCATCCTTCATATTATCTACTGCCAGCAGGGCCGACTCATAGGTCTTGGAAAGTCCGCTGGAAAGCGCGATATACAGGATGGCTTTTCCTTCTTTGACGACCGGGCCAAAGGTCTCCTCGTACTGGTACGGAGTAATCTGGCTGGTCTTAGTCGGAATATTCTGGCGCATACTTTCATAAAAGTTATGCATCCGCTCGTCGCTCTCCGGCCCCGTCGCCCGGAACGTCTCACCGCCAAGCATATATTCCATCGGGACAAACCGAATCCCATACCGCTCTGCTATCTTCACGTCAATATCCAGAGACATGTCTACAAAAATTTCATAATCCATATTTTTCCTCCGTATGGAATTTGGCATCCCACGATTTTGGGTAACAGTTCAGAACCGTTCTCACTATACATTACCGCAGCGGAAATGTCAATCTCAGTGCGCCGTCACCAGCCGGCTGCTGTGCTGCCCCTGTGTCTTTTCTTTTGCTGCAGAGGCGGGCTTCATCGAGTGACTGTCGCCTTTTGAATTCATGATCAGCATCTGCAGACGGTTCTCAATGTTCGCGAAGCTGACATCCGGGTCATAGTCGAGCGGCAGAATCTGCGCGTCCGGATAGAGCTCCTTGAGCTTTTTGGCGATACCGCGGCCGACCACATGGTTTGGCAGGCAGCCAAACGGCTGCAGGATGACAAAGGCACGGCAGCCCTTCTTTGCGTGATGCAGGATCTCGCCCGGGATCAGCACGCCCTCACCTGCGTCAAAAGTATGGTGGATGATCGGATCACTGTCCTTCACCAGCTCCGGCAGGCGTGCCGGACGCTCATAGAGCGGATGCTCCTTCGCAATTGAGTCGGATACATTGTGAGCAAAGTCAAAAACTTCATTTACCACTGTTGGCCAGGCTTTTTCCGTCGCTTTTCGGTCCAGATGATACTCCTTATTCTGCGAATCCTGATAGAAGTATGTCTTCTGGATGACGTCCGACATTTTTGCTTCAATGATCTCAAAGCCGTTTTTTTCCAGATAATCTTCAATATCGTGATTTGCGCCCGGATGGAAATTCAACAGATATTCGCCGACGATCAGCACACGCGGCTTCGGACGCGAGCGGTCATAATCCACATTCTTCATCAGCTCGATGCCTTTTTTGAACCCATGTCTGGCGCCTCTTAACCCATGCTTTTCCAGGCCGAAGATCAGCTCATCCACTGCCGCCTCGAACGCGCGGTTCGCGCTGCCCGGCTCTTTCTCATAAGGCCGGATTTTGCGCAGCAGCTCCTCCAGTTCATCGATCATCGGCAGGCAGAACGCGATCTTTACCGAGGCAGAAATACTCAGCTTGTAGCCCGGATGCAGATCATGAGAATCTGCGTCGTCGTTCGTCACGATCGGCACGTGAGAATATCCCGCGTCGTCCAGCGCCTTTCGAAGCAGCGCGCTGTAATGCGTCAGGCGGCAGTCGCCGACGTATTTTGCCATCGCGATGACAACCTCTTTGTCGTCGTATTTGCCGCTTTTCAGCGCGGCGAGCGCTTCGCCGATCACGATCTGCGCCGGGAAACAGATATCATTATGTACATACTGTTTGCCAAGACGAATGGCTTCCTCACGGCCAATGTCCAGTGCTGCGGCTCTCATCTTATGCTGGCTGCTCATCGCCGCCGCCATCAGGCGGGCAAACGCGTGTGAGGTATTCGGCACCAGCAGGATTTTTTCCTTTCGATCCGCTTTTGTAAACTTCACCGGGTACGGATCCGGAAGCTCATGAACCTGCAGGGCGCTGCTCTTTTTGCGCCGTTTTTCCACCGTTTCCACAAAGGAACGGACACGGATACGCAGCGGTCCCTGTACGTCGCTCTCATCCACTTTCAAGACGAGAGGAATCTTGCCGGAGGTCTCCTTCATCAGGCGGATGATCTCATCCGAGAGGTAGGCATCGTGACCGCAGCCAAAGCTGACGATCTGCACATACTCCAGATATGGGGTCTCCGCCGCGATCAGCGCGCTGGAAAGCATTCTTGCATGATAGTTGTTGACAATATCCAGGCGGCTCCGGGTCAGATCCACATTCTCTATGCCCGGCACGGAATCCGCGGTCAGCACCGGAATGCCCAGGCTTGTAAACATCTCCGGCAGATCATGATTCACCAGTGCATCGTTCTGATATGGGCGCGATGCAAGCACTACCGCGTACCGGCCCTCTTTTTTCACCTCATCAATGACCGCCTGCCCGGCCTTTTTCAGCTCAGAAGAAAACGTCTCCTGCGCCGCGTCGCCCGCCTCGATGGCCTGCATGGTCACTTCAGCCGCGATGCCGAAGGTTTTTTCCATATATTCTGTGAGCTGACGGTTGCGGTCTGTCGTCTTATGCCAGTGGAACAGCGGTGCGTCAAAGGGAATGCCCCAGCGTTTTTCCGGGTTGTCGGAGTTGCGAATGACAATCGGATAACCCTTCACCACCGCGCACATGGATTCACTCGTCTTTTCGGTGTTCTCGGAATGAACCGTTGTAATTGACGGCATAAAAATCCGGTCGCAGCGTGGATGCCTTTTCGCATCGTCTCCCTGCATCGCACCGGTGCCGCCAGCCGCATCCTCCCCGATCAGATTCCGGATATGCCCGTGCACCAGCTTTGCCGGGAAGCAGACCGTATCCGAGGTCACCGCAGAAAGACCGCTCTCGTATATTTTTCTCGTACTTTTATCAGAAATCCGCACACGGAAGCCAAGGGACTTCCAGAACGTCGTCCAGAACGGCATCGTCTCCCAGAAAGAGAGGACGCGCGGAATCCCGATCGTGATGCCGCGGTCGTGAATATCGCGTATGCTGCTTCCCGTTTCGGTTGAAGCAGACACATCAGCCGTATACAGATTCGGATACGGGTACTCGCGGAACAGAAGCTCCTCACGCAGCCGGAACAGGTTCGGCACGCTGTCTTTTTTCGCTTTTGTTTCTTTTAACCGCTCCCGCACGGCCGCGTCCTTCGGGTCGCCCAGGATCTCGCCGCGTTCGCAGCGATTGTTCGTGATCCATGAATTCCCATTGGAAAAGCGGACAATCGTGCGCTTGCAGTGGTTCGTGCAGAACGGACAGGGCGAGTTCGCCTCCTGCGTGTAAGAGAAATCCTCAATCGCATCCAAACCGATAAATGTGCGCTGAAACGCCGCAGCCCTGCCTGCAGCTTTGCCCGTCGCTTTACCGGCTTCTTTACCTGCGGCCACCCCGGAATCCTCTGTCAGTTTCTCAAGGCGGGCAAGATTTTCTGTCACTTCCTCCTCACAATGCTCCTTCGTCAGCAGTGCAGCGCCGATAGCGCCCATCAGCCCCGGGTAAGGCGCGCGCGTCACTTCACGGCCCGTGTACTGCTCCAGTGCACAGAGCACCGCGTCATTCTGGAAGGTGCCGCCCTGCACAACGATCGTGTCGCCGAGCGAATCCAGATTGGAAATACGGATAACCTTTGTAAATACATTTTCTATGATAGACCGGCAAAGCCCCGCCATGATGTCGCCGGATTGCTTGCCGTTTCTCTGCTCCGTAACAATGCTGCTGTTCATGAAGACCGTGCAGCGGCTGCCGAGCACAGCCGGATTTTTCGATTCAAACGCTGTCCTTGCAATTTCCTTTACCGGGATATGCAAAGAGGACGCAAAGTTCTCCAGAAACGAACCGCAGCCTGAAGAGCAGGCTTCATTCACGACAATATTCGTCACAATGCCGTGGTCGACCCAGATGGCTTTCATGTCCTGCCCGCCGATATCCAGAATAAAGGTCGCATCGTCCACATATTTCGCGGCTGCCCTTGCGTGCGCAACGGTCTCCACCATATGGCACTCCGTGCTCCACGCCTTTGAAAACAGCATCTCCCCGTAGCCGGTCGATCCGGCTGCGATAATTTCAAGCTCCGCTCCTGCCTGACGATAGCGGTCGCGAATCGCCAGCACCGCTTTTTTCGCCACCATCAGAGGCTCGCCTTCGTTCGGAGAGTAAAAAGAATCCAGTATATTTTCCTCTTCATCCATGAGGACAAATTTGGTCGTCGTACTACCGGAATCAATGCCGAGATACGCACGCACTGTCTCGCCTGCCTGCGGCTGATACGGCGTGCATTCTTCCAGCGTATGGCGCTTCAGGAAGCGTTCTTTCTCTTCTTCTGAAGAAAAATAGGGCTTTGAAGGGTCATACTTTGTGTGGAAAGAGCCAGACGCCGAATGTCCATCGGACGAACATTGATCTGTACTGCCGGCATTTCCAACGGAACCACATTGACTGATACCATTGGCCTGTCTGTCCGAAGCATACCGATCATCCGCAGCGATATCTGATGCCGCCAGTCTCCGATCATCGGAAACAGCCTGCCGCCCCGATCCTGCCTCCAGCTTTTCTAACAGATCCTGCACGGTATACGTAGCCATCCGCGCCGCAAACATCGTCTCCAGAGAAAGCGCCGCGCCATAGGCGATCATGATCTCCGGCCGCTCCGGGATCAGCGTCTCCTCTTTAGACAGCCCCAGCCTTTCGGCAAATACCTGAATCAGCCTCGGGTTGAACGTCAGCGGGCCGCCCTCGAACACCACCGGTTTTTCAATATCCAGTCCCTGTGCCAGACCGCCGATGGTCTGCTTTGCGATCGCGTGAAACGCAGAAAGCGTCAGATCCTGCCGCGCCACCCCCTGATTCAGAAGCGGCTGGATGTCCGTCTTGGCGTACACGCCGCAGCGTCCGGAAATATCATAGACACAGCTGCCCTGCTCGGCCAGCGCGTTAAACTCCTCCACAGGCGTCTTCAGTACAGTGGCGATCTCATCTATAAACGCACCGGTGCCTCCCGCACAGCTTCCGTTCATGCGCATATCACTCACGTTCAGCGCACCGTCCGCATCCCGGTGGAAAAAGATCATCTTAGCATCCTGACCGCCAAGCTCAATAGCAGTTCCCACATCCTCATAGTATGAGCGCAGCGCGATGGAATTCGCCACCACCTCCTGTATGTAGGGAACGCCGAGAAGCTTCGCAATCTCCCCGCCGCCGGAGCCTGTCAGCGCCACACGAAGTCTCACATCCGCGTATGCTTTCTCAGAATCCTCTTTTGCGAATTCCCCTTTCGCAGAGTCACATTCCGATATTTTGCGCAGAATCCTGGCGCGGCTCTCCAAAAATAAGTCGAGCGCAAGGCACACACTGTGTACCTGCGCTGCGTTATGTCTTTTGTAATCCGAATAAACTATCTGTTTTGTACTCTCGTCTACCGCGACAATCTTTGTCGTCGTAGAACCTACGTCAATACCGACCAGAAATATCCGGGAAGCTGATATCTTCTCTGGCATACGTTCATTTCTCCTCATTGTTGTACCCTTGTTGATTCAATGTATTTTAACATGCTCTTCCATAATGTCAAATAAAAAAAATCTGAAAAGGCCGCGGTCCTACTCCGCTTCTGTGCCCGCATCCTCTCCGCAGGCATTGGTGCAGCCATTCTTAAATGCGGAACCATCCATATCTTTCCAATGCTGCTCCAGCCGTCTGAGCGTCACATTGAGCTCTTTCATCTCCTCATCCGACAGGCAGGACGTTAACTGCCGCAATTTCTCCTCGTGCTCCGCTTTGTAGGAACGCGCCAGCCGCTCCCCCTCTGGAGTCAGGCGCAGAAGGATCTGACGGCCATCCTTTTCGCTCCTCGTCTTCTCAATCAGTCCTTCCGCTTCTATTTTAATAATGATCTCACTCAAAGACCCGGACTGGATGTGAAGGATGTCCTGCAAATCCCGCTGCAGGATTCCCCCGGAAGAAGCCTCACAGGCCTGTCCCGGTTCCTGAAGAGAATCCGGTACATTCTCCTTCTCCATATGCTCCAGCATGATTTTCAATATTCTCCGTCTTCCGAACTTATTTCCCATCTGATAATGCAGAAAATGTCCAAAAAAACGCAAATGCCCGATCGTCTCCTCGATCAGGGGATAGTTGTCTTCCATAATTTGATTACGCCTCCAGAATTGCATTGCTCTCATAATAAGTATTACTTCTTTCGGCATCTTAACGCATTCGTCCTCAGTTGTCAAGGTTCCTTGACAACCAGGTAATATCTTTTCCAGAGGCGAACATCAGCCGTAATTTTTATGTTTTCCGGAATTCTTCCTGTTTTACCTGAACTTTACGTTGCTTTTTTCTCTATTCTGTTGTATTATCCACTCTAAAAAGGAAAACCACACCAAAAATTTATTACTATTATAAAGGAGATGATCTCTTGGCATCGGATGACGCCACTGGCCTACTGTTATTGATTCTTTTGATTTTATTACTTCTTTCCGCGTTTTTTTCTTCGGCGGAGACCGCGCTGACTACGGCGAACCGGATTCGCCTGCAGGCGCTTGCTGAGGAAGGAGATAAACGCGCAGTTCTGGCTATCAAGACGGTGGAGAACCGTTCCAGGCTTTTAAGCACCCTTCTGATCGGAAACAATCTGGTAAACAACTTTCTTTCCGCCCTGGCCGCTTCACTGGCGATCAAGCTGGCTGGCGACGGTTCTATCAGTGTGTCTACCGCTATTATTACGATTCTGATCCTGATCTTCGGAGAGGTCACGCCGAAAACAATTGCTGCAACCTACCCGGAAAAGCTGGCTCTTGCCTATTGTCCGGTCATCAGCTTTTTGATGAAAATCCTGCGGCCGGTGATCTTCGTCATCAACTCGATCTGTAAGCTTCTACTGAAGCCATTCCACATCAGCCTGGACGGCTCGATGAATACAGTGACAGAGCAGGAGCTGCGCACCTTTGTCGATGTCAGTCATCAGGAAGGCGTCATTGAAAAAGAAGAACGCGAAATGATCTATAATGTGGTAGATTTCGGAGATTCTCTGGTCGAAGACGTGATGGTTCCCCGCTCTGAGGTTGTCATGATCAGCGATACGGATTCCTATGAGGAGATCAAAGAAACCTTCCGGCGGGAAAAATACTCCCGTTTCCCGGTTTATCATGAAGATCCTGCTCACGTAGTCGGTATACTGAATATCAAAAAGTTTTTCTGCTATGACGGGCAGGAAGGCTTTGATATAGAGGAGGCCATGTACAAGCCTCATTTCACCTATGAATTCAAAAAGACCTCCGATCTGCTGGAGTCGATGCGGGAAGATTCCGCCAGTCTCTCAGTCGTGCTGGATGAGTATGGCGACGCGGTGGGCATTGTCTCACTGGAGGATCTGCTGGAGGAGATTGTCGGAGATATCCGGGATGAGTACGATGCAGACGAAGCAAATCTGATCCGCCGGATTTCCGAGCGGGAATATCAGATCGAGGGCTCCGTGCGCCTTGACGATATCAACGACGCGCTTGGCCTGACGCTGGAATCCGAGGCCTGCGACTCGATCGGCGGTCTGGTCATAGAGCTTCTGGACGATCTTCCGGAAGAACAGGATATGGTCACAATGGAGGACGGCACACAGATCCGCGTCCTGAAAATGGAGGAAAATAAGATTGAGCTGGTGCAGCTGCTGCTGCCGGAGACTCCGGCAGATAAAAGTGAAGCCCCGGAAAATCTTTCAGCGCACGAAGATTCGTGACGGTTGATTTGCTATAATTTCTGAATTCACTGTTTGCCCTTGAAAAAGCTAATGAAATCTTCCCTGCCGGATTATCACCTCACAGGGATACTGTTTTTATTTTCTCCAGGTACTCCTTGAAAAGAGGATCAGCAACGGGAACAGCTCCAGGCGACCCGCCAGCATATCAAAGGTCATGACCAGCTTCGACAGGTAGGAAAAACCGCTGTAATTGCCGCTCGGACCGACCACCTCAAGACCGGGGCCGATGTTATTCAGTGTCGCCGCGATAGCTGTAAAGTTTGTTGTAAAGTCAAAATTATCAATCGAGACAATCAGCAGCGACAGCGCAAACACCGCGGCATACGCAGCCAGAAAAATATTTACGCTGCGGATGACCGAGGGCTCGATCACATGCCCGTCCAGCTTTTGTTTGCGGACGTGATGCGGATGCGTGATCACATCCAGCTCGTTGCGGATGGAGCGCACCAATATGAGAATTCGCTGTACCTTGATGCCGCCGCCCGTACTTCCCGCGCAGGCGCCGATGCACATCAGCATGACCAGAATGGTCTTAGAAAACGCGGGCCACTGATTGAAGTCAGTCGTCGCAAATCCAGTCGTTGTAATGATCGTCCCCACCTGAAACGCCGCATGGCGAATCGTCTCAAGCACTCCGTCAAACATCCCGTATATATTTATGGAAATCAGAATGATCGAGACCAGAATGATCAACAGGTATGCCCGGATTTCCGTCATCCGGAACGCGGTTTTAAACTTCCGCTTCCAGACCAGATAGTAAAAGCTGAAGTTAAAGCCGAACATGATCATGAAAATGGTCGTCACAACCTGCAGGTAGGCACTGTAGCTTGCCATACTGTCATTTCTGATGCCAAATCCACCGGTGCCGGCCGTGCCGAATACCGTGATCAGCGAATCAAACAGCGGCATGCCGCCAACCAGAAGGAGCGCCAGCATCACCAGGCTCAGGGCGATATACATGCGGTACAAAAGCCCCGCAGTCCCCTTGACCTTCGGCACGAGCTTGCCGACGGACGGGCCGGTGCTCTCCGCTTCCATCATATACATGCTGCTGCCTCCGGCAAGAGGCAGGATGGACATCATAAACACCAGCACACCCATGCCGCCGATCCAGTGCGTGAAGCTGCGCCAGAACTGCAGACAGTGCGCCATGGATTCCACGTCCGTCAATATTGTAGAGCCGGTCGTCGTAAAGCCGGATACGGTCTCAAAAAGAGCGTCGATATAGTTCGGAATCGCCCCCGTGATCACAAAGGGAAGTGCGCCGAACGCACTTAAGGCAATCCAGCAGAAGGACACGGTCACAAATCCTTCCCGCGCGTGCATGGTTTTGGATGCGGGGGCTTTCAGCGACAAAGCCAGCCCCGCCGCCAGACAGAATCCCATGGCCGAAAGGATGCCGAACCCCTCCTGTTCCTGAAAGATCAGCGCAACAATCAGAGACGGCAGCATCAGCCCCGCCTCCATAATTAATACCAGCCCCAGAATGTAACGAATCAGCTTATAATTCATCTTTATGTTGTCCTCTTATAGGAAACAGCAAATTATTTTGCTGTTTCCTATATGTCCTGCTCATCATGCACGATTTTTCACGAGTATATCCTCGATGTCCTTCAATCCTTTATCCTGTGTGATAATGATCACACTGTCGCCGTCCTGCATCTGGTCAGAGCCGCCCGGAATGATGATCTTTCCATGCCGATAAATGCAGGCCACAAGGATTCCCTTGCGGATCGGCAGCTCCTGCAGCGTCATGTCCGTCACGCGGGACTGCCCGCGGATAATGAATTCCAGAGCCTCCGCCTTGCCGTCGATAATTTTATGTAAGGTCTCCACATTGCTTCCGTAAGAATTCTTCATGGAGCGCGCGTAGCGGATGATCAGCTCCGCGGTGACATCCTTCGGGTGAATGATCGTATCCAGATCCAGCTCCTGGATCACCTCGTCAAACGCAATCCGGTTGACTTTCGTAATGATCTTCTTCTGGCCGCCGATCTTTTTTGCGTAAAGAGAAATCAGGATGTTCTCCTCATCGATATTTGTCAGAGCCGCAAAGCTCTCATAACCCTCCATGCCTTCCTCAGAAAGCAGTTCTTTGTCCGTGCCGTCGCCGTGTACGATCGTCGCTTTCGGCAGCATCTCAGAGAGCGTCTCACAACGCTGATAGTCCTTTTCAATAATCTTGACCCGCATGCCCGCCGCGATAAGCATTTTCGCCAGATAGTATGCCAGCGGGCTTCCGCCGACGATCATGATACTTTTTACCTGATTGGCCAGAATCCCTACCTGACGGAAAAACTGGTTCGCATCGTTATTCCCGGCAACGATTGCGATCTGATCTTTTTCATGCAGCACCGTGTTGCCGTTCGGGATGATCAGCTCACTACCCCGCTCAATCGCGCAGATCAGAATATTATTCATAATTTTAGAAGAAAGATCCGCGATCCGCACTCCGTCCAACACAGAATTTTCTCTGACACGGAATTTTAATATGTCCACCCGGTTCTTCACAAAGGAATCAACGTCAATCGCGGACGGGAACTTTAAGTTCCTCGCAATCTCCAGCGCCGCGACCATATCAGGGTTGATGATCAGGGAAATCCCGAATTTTTCCCGTATAAACGCAATCTCCGAATGGTACTCCGGATTCCGCACGCGCGCGATCGAATGGCATTTCCCACTCTCCTTTGCCATCAGGCAGCAAAGGAGGTTGATCTCGTCCGAACCGGTCACCGCGATCAGCAGATCCGCATTTTCAATCCCCGCCTCGACCTGTATTGAGCGGCTTGCGCCGTTCCCGGCAACTCCCATCAGGTCATACTGGCCTGAAATGTCCTCCACAAGATCTTCTTTTCTGTCTATGACTGTGACATCATTTTCCTCATCGCAAAGCTCGGACGCCAGCGTCGTTCCCACCTTGCCGAGGCCCACAATAATGATCTTCATTTGTACGATCTCCATTTATCTCCCAACCGTTTTCGCCTGCATGGCATTATGCCTTCATACAGGAACTGTCAGGAAACACGATTCACAGTGAAAACTCCTCCGCAAGCTTTTTAAATTCCGGCAGGGAATTCATAATCGTCTCATAAGATACACAGTATGCAATCCGCACATAGCCCGGGCACGCAAACGAGCTCCCCGGCACGATCAGAAGATGATACTTTTTCGCCGCCTGCACAAACTCGCTCTCCGCCTCAACTGCACTTTGAGCTGTTCCTGCTTCTGGTTTCACCGGCACCTTCATCCACAGATAAAACGCGCCCTGCGGCCGCACACAGGTAAAGCCCATCCCGGTCAGGCCTTCATAAAGCGCCTTGCGGTTCCGGTCATAAAAGTCGAGATCTGCCTGACAGTCCACACACCGTCCCACAGCCAGCTGAATCAGGGACGGAGCGTTCACACAGCCGCTGATGCGGTTCGCGATCGTTGCTGCCTCAATCGTCGTCTCACTGTCCTCCAGTTCATCCGGAATCAGCACATAGCCAATACGCTCACCCGGTAGGGAGAGGGATTTGCTGTACGAATACACCACCATCGTATTGTCATAATACTTTGTCACAAAGGGAACCGTCGCGCCGTCAAACACCAGCTCCCGGTACGGTTCATCGGAAATCAGGTAAATCGCGTGCCCATACTCTTTCTGCTTTTCGGTAAGAACCGCGGCCAGCGCCCGGATCGTATCCTCAGAATACACCACACCGGTCGGATTGTTCGGGTTGTTAATGATCACCGCTTTCGTCTTCACTGAAATCTTCGCGGCAAACGCCTCCGGGCTGATCTGGAAGGTCGCCTCATCCGGATCGACTGTCACCAGCACACCATCATAGTTCGTCACATACGCACGGTACTCAAGAAAATACGGAGCGAACGTGATCACTTCATCACCCGGGTCCAGCACGGTCTTCAGCGCGACATTCAGTCCGCTGCCGGCTCCCACCGTCATGATCAGATTCTTCTCCGTAAACGTTGTACCAAACCGCTGATTCAGATTCTCCGCTATCGCCGCACGCACCTGCGGATAACCTGCGTTGCTCATATAGCCATGAACAAAAAGAGGATCCTCCTCATCGAGAATCTCCTTAATCGCCTGATTCACCTTCTGCGGAGCCGGCACATTCGGATTGCCAAGGCTGAAATCATACACCTTGTCCGCCCCGTAAAGCTCCGCCATCTTTTTTCCTTCCTCAAACATCATGCGAATCGCCGAATTGTTCGCCAGAAACGGCCGCATCTTTTCAGAAATCACGTCCTCATCCCCCTGTTATTCTAAACTATTCTTTTCATTTTTCATTCCAGGCCAACTTGTCTTCATTCAGGCACAAAACAGGTCGGCTGTGTTTTCGCCACTACTTTACTACAACCATACCTCCTTTTCAAGCCTATTTTCCAGAAAATCACATTCTGCCAGACATTCCCGCTGCATACTGCATAACCATACTACCTGTAAAACGCGCAGCGTTTCCCGAATTACAGACACAGCTGCTATGATTTTACAACAGATGTAACTGTTCAATACCTTCGCAGTTACCAACAGATTTCTTTTTCACTTTCACCCGAGATGCCGGAAAAAATAAAGAAAGCTTCCCGCCGTCTTTCCAAGTGCGAGTGTGGTCACGATAGCCCGCGCTCCGTTGCGGATTCCCAGCCTGCGGCTGTAGACCGGAAAAATATCTACCAGCTCAGCCAACGCCAATATCCACCCGCCGACGAAAATGCCGATAAAAAGTCCCGTCAGGGCCATCAGCCAGAGCCCTGTCACCAGTTCGAAATCAAAAATTGTAGCAGTATTTCCTGCCACCGCTCCTAAAAGAATCGCGTCCTCGTACCACAGGATCTGCCGCGCTGTGTGTGTAATGCCGATAAAGCGGGTAATGATGCCTAAACCCACCATGATGGACGCCACACCGCCCGCTACCAGAAAGCCGCCTGAAAAACCGGTAAGTATCAGAATCAGTTCACCCATCTGCCGCCATTTTCTCCTTTTCAATTCGCTGCGAGGTCTCTATCATCGTCTTATCGACATCCTCCTCATAGACACGCATCTGCACCTGCAGCGGCGTCGGTTCCGCGCCGTCCTTTTCTCTCGCAAAATGATGGAAGAAAATCAAAATTCCCAGTCCCACACCTATGGAATAAGAAATTTCCAGAACAGTAAAACCGTTGGAAGTCCTGCCGGTAAACATCTCGTACAGCCGTCCAAACAATTCCGTGAGCCCGACATCCGTGTTGAACGCCATGATTGAAATCGCTGCCCCGAAAAAAGACAACAGGCAGAGCAGAGCCGTCTTTATCCAGTTCCAGATATCCGCCCCGCCTGATGAGTTTTCCAGCGTCAAGACAAAGTCTGTCTCGCCAAGGTTGTTAATCTCCAGCTTCGGATACTCTGCCTGAATCACCTCGATCACATCCAACACCGAATACACATACCGCCCCGGCTTTTGAATGTGCTCTGTCGGCAGCCGAAGCGTTTTCACTTTATTCACGACTGCTTTTTCTGCGCAGAAAAACTGCGCGATCTCGCCAAGCGTAACCTTTTCCTTCTGAATGCGGATGTTTTTATCAATTTTCAGATATAGTGTTTCTGACGCGTTCATCGTTTCCCCTCTCCGGCTTCTATCCCTGTTTCCCCGTAGTCATGAACTCCAGCTCATAATTCTGTATCCCGACATCCGCTCCGATGTCCCATCCGGGTGGCCGGAATGTTCTGTTCCTGTGAGTCCGGAACATTCCACACCAGTGTCGCATTGGTCGGCTCCTTGCTTCGCGAGGATACAGCCCACACTCCCAGCGCGCAGACGGCTGCAAGGAGGAACAAAACCAGATACCAGCGTAGTATTTTTCTCATGCTGTTCCCTTTCTTTTTTGATTGCCTTCATTGTGCAAATACTATACCCGATAGCGGTAAAAATTATTCGCTGCATTCATAAGGGCAACTGAAATAACTATAAAAAAATATTTTAAGCATCATATTTGTGTTGTAAACGGCTATACAAAATGCTATAATGATTTCAGATTATTAAGAAAGGTGGCGCACAAATATGGCAAATAAAACGGCAAACGTAACTGCTCGAATTCAACCGTCCATCAAGCAACAGGCCGAGGCTGTCCTTGAACGTCTCGGGATTCCCGTTTCTGTATTGATTGATTCCCTGTACCGTCAGATTATTATGACAAACAGCATCCCCTATTCCTTAAGCATCCCCGCCATTCCGACGGCAGATTCTATATCAAAAGAGGAATTTGATGCAATGATGGAAAAGGGATTGACTCAGGCAAAGGCCAGAGAAGGTCTTGATCTTGATGATGCGTTTAAAAAAATTAACGAAAGTATATAAGTATGGAGTATAGAGTAAAATTGACTAACTATGCCATAGAACAAATGCAGGAGACCGTTTCCTATATTTCTAAAATTTTATTGTCACCTGACGTAGCCCGTGGCTGGTCAGACAAGGTAATGAGCGAGCTTGCCTCTCTCAAATTCTTCCCCTCGCGTCATCTTTTGGTAGAAGAGGAACCGTGGCACACTGAAGGTATTCATAAATTTCCTATTCAGAATTTCATTGCATATTATTGGGTTGATGAATCCAAAATGACTGTATGGGTAACTGCGATTATCTATGGCAAACGTGACCAGCTTGCTGCTTTGCAACAAATGCCAGCAGATGACTAATCCATTCATAGGAAAAGCTGCCCGGATATCCGAACAGCTTTTCCTTTTATTATTCAGTTGTACGATCATACATACTTTCCAGATCAAAACTATGTAACACACATCAAAAAAATATCACCCCTGCTGCTTCGCGATCTTGACGATCCGGCTCGTGCCAAGGCGTGATGCACCCAGCTCCAGAAACTTTGCCGCGTCGTCAAGGGAAGAAATCCCTCCGGCAGCCTTAATCCTTACATCACTGCCGACATGCTCCGCAAACAAAGCTACATCCGCAAACGTCGCACCGCCCTTGCTGAAGCCGGTCGAGGTCTTGATAAAGTCTGCGCCTGCTTCCGTGACGATCTCACAAAGCTTCACCTTTTCCTCATCCGTCAGCAGGCAGGTCTCAATAATGACCTTTAAGATTTTGCTCCCGCAAGCTGCTTTCAGTGTGCGGATCTCGTTCAAGATACAGTCATATTTCTGATCTTTCACCCAGCCGATGTTGATGACCATATCGATCTCATCCGCACCGTTTGCAATGGCATCCTTCGTCTCAAACTCTTTGACTGCCGTGGTATTGTAGCCGTTCGGGAAACCGATCACTGTGCAGACCGCCGGTGTGCCATCGGTAATTCCACTCAGATAATCTTTTGCCTGCTTCACATAGCTCGGCGGAATGCAGACTGAGGCCGTTTGATACGTTACCGCGTCATCACAGATCTGCTGAATCTGCTTCCAGGTCGCATCCTGTGCAAGTAAAGTGTGATCCACATGTCGAAGTATTTCTTTCAGTTCCATTTTGAGTTCCTCCTTATTTTTCAATAATTTCTTTTCTCCTGCTCATACTTTCATGCTCCATGCGCACTTCCTGATACAGCTCATAAAAGCTCCACGCACAGTTTGTTTCCGTCAATACCGCTTTCAATGCCACCGAAGCATTGGACTTTCGCAGTTCACGCAAAAGGCGGTCCAGTCCTGCCTCCGTAAAATTGCAGAGCACAAGCACTTCCTCCGGAATTGTCAATATTTCCGCATCAGAAGCCTCGCTATTTTCAATCCCGTCCGAGCGCTTTCCAGCAAGCTCAGACAGGCTCGCATCATCCGACAGTTTTCCGGTAGATTCCATCACCCCCGCAAGTGTCCCGACCTGCGCTCCAAACTGCTCCTCTGAAATATTTTTAATCCGAATGCCAAGCCGTACCAGCACGCTTTTTACCTTGCGGGTCTTCGCGTCTTTATTCGGGCTGTAATACAGTACCGTTTCTCTCCCCGTCATATACTCCTTCACTCCTGCCTCTTTTTCTTCACCGCCTGCCACAACAAATACAGCAGGATCAGCACCCACACAGCCGCGATCGACGCCAGCAGAATCACCGCGGTCTGCGGCAGCGGTCCTAAGTCCTGTCTCCCGCCGGAATCCTCTCCATCCGTGGTTTCAATCTGATCCAGCCGGTAAAGAGAAGTCACATCACTGTACAATGTTTCAAAATAAGCATCGTCTATGGTCTCACCCCTGCGGGCAGACTTCACCGTATTCTCGATCAGCTGTCCCGCTGCGCTTCGAAGAGAGGTCGAACCGTTGAATACCGCGGTAGTAAATGTATTTTCAATATTGTCCAGAAACAGCTTTGCCGCGTCAATCTTAACGCTGTAATACGTCTCATTATCCTCACCGGAGCGGGCCAGATAATCCTGATACTCGTCGGACTCCTGCGCCTTGGTCGTCACAGGAATGTAACCTTCCGTCTGAGAATAGCCGATCTGCACTTCGTTTGTAAGCAGGTACTGCGCGAACAGCCAGGACGCCAGCACCTCCTGCGAATCCTCTTTATTAAAAATACAGATGGACGGTCCCTGAGAGATCATCTGCGGATTCTCCGTATCATACTGCGGAACCTCCATGACCACCGTCTCAAATTCGACGATCTTGTCCTCACTGATGTCCACCAGCGGCGCATCCGTTCCCATCCAGGTGGCACCGGCAGTCGAATCAATTGCAAAAATACACTGTCCCGCGTTCAGAAAGTTAGCCGGATATCCCGAAATCTTAAAGGTAGAAAAGGACCGGTCTTCCGCGTAACCGGAAATCTGATACAGCAGATCCTGCGTAGTCTCATTGAACAGCAGAATCTCCCCGTCATCCGTGGAATACCCCGCGCCAAGCTGCTGCAGCATGGTGATCATCATGTTATCCGTCGATTTGTAGATAAACGGGATCATCACACTTTGTCCGTTCACCACAAAGTTTCCGTCCTCATCCTTTTCCATCGCCGCCTCCGAGACTTCCCAGATGAAATCCCAGGTCAGCGTCTCGGGGAGCTCATATCCGAGCGCCTCCACATAGGTCTTATTTACATAGCAGGCCTCTGTCGAACGCATGTAAGGAAGCGCATAATACGTTCCGTCAATCTGGCATTCCTCCAGAAACTGCGGCACAATCTCCTCGACTGTCGGCGAATCGAATTCCAGAGCGCTTCCGCCCAGCCCGTACTTTTCATCCGTCAGCAACTCATCCAGAGCCACAACCTGATTGTCGCCGGTCAGATAAGTCGCGATGTGATCCGGATAGGTGATACATACATTCGGCGTCGTGTCTGTCGCAATGTTCGTGATGACGTCGTTATAAATATCCGTGTAGTCCGTATACAGGCGAATGTTTACCGTAATATTCGGATACAGTTCCTCAAAATCCTCTATGGCCTGCTCATAAATGGCTACCTGTGTCTTGTTCGTATCATTTTTCGCCCAGAACGTAATCTCGTACTCTCTGGAAGTATCAAACTCATCCGGAACCTCAAACGCTTCCTTCGCCTCCTGCGAGCCATGGCAGCCCGTCAGCGACAGCAGGCAACAAAGCAGCAACAGCGTCAGCATGGCTATATGCTCCGTCCGCTTTGTAACCCACATCATTTTCCTTCCGCACCGTACCCGCCCATGCAGGCTGTTTCCATATGACATCTCTTTTCGTGCGCCCTCCGGCTTTTTTCTGCTCATCTGTATTTCCTCTGTATTCCCTTAGTCCCATGCTTTTTTTAATCACAGCATTCCGGATTTTCAAACCATATACTGCCGGATCAGTTCTCACTGCTTCAGCCCGCCTCTCGACACGCCCGCCATGATCTGCTTCCGGAAAATCAGGAACAGGACGATCAGCGGCACGGAAATCACCACCACCGCCGCCATCATCGCCGGGATATTTTCGCGGCCAAAGCCATTTTCCCGGATCTCCTGAATACCGTTCGACACCAGATAATAATTCTGGTCGTCCGTAATCAGCCGCGGCCACACGTAAGAGTTCCAGCATTCGATCACCTTCAGGATAACAATGGTCGTCATCGTCGGCTTCGAGATCGGCAGCATCACCTTCCACAGATAGCGGAAGTCCGACGTGCCATCTACCTTCGCCGCATAATAAAGGCTGTCCGGAATCTGTTCAAAGTTTTCTTTTAACAGATAGATATAAAAAACGCTTGTCACCGACGGCAGAATCAGACCTGCAAAGGTATTCCGCAGGTTCAGATTCGTGATCGTCACAAAGTTCGTGATAATGACCAGCTCATTCGGAATCATCATCAGGGAGAGGAAAAACACAAATACCGCGTTCTTCCCGCGGAACTCCAGTCTCGCGAACGCAAACGCCGCCAGCGTGATTACCACCAGCATGATCAGAGTCGTACCCACCGCGAAAATCAGTGTGTTCGCAAGATAGCGGGCAAGCGGTACTTCCGTAAACGCGGAAGCGTAATTCTGAAACGTCGGGCTTAAGGTATACAGCTTCGGGACGGACTCTGAACTGTACTGACTGTAGCTCTTCACCGACGTCAGCACCATCCAGTAAAACGGAAAGAGAACGATCAGCGCCCACAGCGCCAGAAATACGCCCTTCACTACGCCGAGAATGCGTCCGCGCACCCGCGCCGAGGCTTCCGCTTTCTTATAATCAACAGATGTATCCATATTGGTCACCCACCACTCATGTATTATTTCGTATTTTATATGAAATCAGTGCAGCTAATCGTGTCCGAGCCCGCCCTGCATTGCTCAGCACGTCACATACATTAATAATGTACATTCTTCCTGCTGACCATCAGGTTGATGCAGGTAATGGTCAGTATGATCACGAACAGAATGATTGCCGCCGCGGACGCATACGACGGATATCCGCCGCTGTCGCCGTAGAGCATATCATACACGTAGCCGACGATGGTGTTCATCCCGGCCGCGTTCAGATCTGTGCCGAAAAGAGCGACCACGTCACTGTACGCCTTAAACGCGCCGATGAATCCGGTGATTACCAGATAAAAAATCATCGGGGAGATCATCGGCAGCGTGATCTTGCGGAAAATCCGGAATTTCGATGTACCGTCCACACGCGCAGCCTTGTAATAATCCTCATTGACAGATGCGAGCGCGCCGGTCAGAATCAGGATCTTAAACGGCATCACAACCCAGATGGTATATATACAAAGTACAAGCATTTTTGCCCAGTACGGGCCGTCAATAAAATCCACGGAGCTGCCCCCAAAGAAATTGATCAGCTGGTTGATCAGCCCGTCGCTGTAGGCAGTCTTTTTAAAAAGGATCATGAAGACCAGGCCAACCGCCAGCGTATTCGTCACATAAGGCAGAAAATAAATCGTCTGCAAAAGATTGCGGAATCTCGTGATCGAGTGCAGCGCCACAGAGATCAGCAGCGCAAGGCCGGTCGAGAGCGGTACCGTAATGACCACAAGGATAAAGGTATTGATCACTGCCTGCAGAAAATACGGATCGTGCAGGACATAGGAATAGTTGTAAACGCCGACGCCAAAATATGTCTGCGAGGTAAAATTATAGACCTCCTCGAACGAATAGATAAATACATCAATCAGAGGATAGACCAGAAACGCGCCCAGAAACAGAGTCGCCGGGAGCAGATACAGCCATCCCTTTACCTTATCAAATCGTCCTCTTGCCATGTTCATTGCAGTTCCTCCTGCCCATATGATTCCATCCATATTTCACGAGAATATCCGACACGGTCTTTCCCATCTGAACACGTGTCGTCGATTCTTCCCGTTTCACGAAAACATCCCGACACGGCCTTTCCCATCTGAACACGTGTCGTCGATCCTTCCCGTTTCACGAAAACATCCCGACACTCATACACGCTCTTCTGTATTTCTGTCAAACAGGAATACTTTCTCCGGCCGCAGCGCAAAGCGGACCGTTCTGCTCGATGTATCAACCTTATTTTCCGTGCCGATGATCGAGCGGACGACCGGATTCACCGACGCCCCATTCTTCGAAAGCACACTGATATCGCGCCCCATCACCTCGACGCCGTTCAGCTCACAGCAAAACGGACCGTCCTCGCGGAGCAGAAAGCCTTCCGGTCGGATGCCGACCCAGACGTCCCGATCTGACAAGCTTTCTGGCATTTTCTTCACTGCTGTCTGCGTTTCCACGTCTGGCATTCCATCGCTTTGAGCAGATTCCCCTTCAAATTTCCGGGCGAAACCACCGCCAGATACCTCAGCAGCCTTTTCATTACAGGCAGATACACGATCCGCGTCCAGCACCGCATCCTCTCCGATATACAGCTTTCCGCCGCGCACCTGTCCTTCAAAGACGTTGATCGGCGGCGTACCAAGAAACTTTGCCACAAACAGATTTGCCGGGCTGTCGTAGACCTCCTGCGGCTTCCCGATCTGCTGCACCACGCCCTCCTTCATGACCACGATCAGGTCTGAAATACTCATCGCCTCATCCTGATCATGTGTTACGAAAACCGTCGTAATCCCCGTCTCACGCTGAATCCTGCGAATCTCATCTCTCGTCTGCAGCCGCAGGCGGGCGTCCAGATTGGAAAGCGGCTCGTCCAGAAGCAGCACCCGCGGCTGCTTCACCAGCGCCCGCGCGATTGCCACGCGCTGCTGCTGTCCGCCTGACAGCTCCCCCGGTCTGCGCTCCATCAGCTTATCAATCTGGACCAGACGCGCAGCCTCATCCGCCATGGCAAGCATCTGCTCTTTCGATAATCGGTCCTTGCCCTTGCGGTTCTCCAACGGAAACAGAATATTCTGCCGCACCGTCAGATGCGGGTACAACGCATAGTTCTGAAAAACCAGACCAATCCCGCGCATCTCCGGCGGCAGTTCAGTCACATCGTCGTCCCCGAAAAAAATCCTGCCGCTCGTCGGCGCCAGAAGACCGCTGATCAGATTCAGCGTCGTACTCTTGCCGCAGCCGGATGGTCCCAGAAGCCCGATCAGCTTTCCGTTCGGAATCGTGAATGTGAAATCATTCACCGCTATCACATCCTGCGGGATATCCGGTATGTCTGAATTACCGGAAATACCACGAAGGTTTTCGTTCTGATTCGCGTTGCCTGCTTTTCCTCCGCTGTTCTTTCCACGTCTCCTGCCGCCCCATCCGGCTTTCCGGTCGCGGTTTGGAAATTTCTTTGTCAGATGTTCTAATCGTATCTCCATTTCATTCTCCCTGAATCTGTAACTGTTCAGTACCTTCACAGTTACCTGAATTTCACATATTCGCGAAATCTCTAAAGTGCTGCCAAGGGCAAAACCGCCCCTCCGCGCAGCCCACATAATTTGCAGCCAGTATAACACGCTTTCCCTGAAAGCGCCATTCCTTTTCCCACGAAATTGTTTCTGCTATCCTTTCCCTGTAGAGCATCGTCGGCCTCTTTTCGCTTCCGGCGGAATCTCCTCCCGATCCCTGTCAGCTGCGCTCCCTGTCTCCTGCTTTGTCTTTGGCAGCAGTCACCTGCGCACCCACCTCTTCACCCGCGCCAGAAATCCGGCAATCTGTGGCCGCGCAGGAAGAAGAATCAGCCAAAGCCGGCTTGAAATAACATAGATCGGATGGCGTACCGATATGTATTTCCCTTTGCGGATAAATCCGGTCAGTACACCGCGGATCTGTTCCCGTCGGATGGGACCTTCAATCTCGCTCTGATTGTCTCCCACCAGATAATAGCCGTCTGCTGTACTTCGGCAAATTCGATGAAGCACCAATATCCCGTGCTCACGCCGGTAAAGAACCACATCGCCGCGCGCCGGATGTTTCTTTTTCAGCCAGGCATTTCCGACAGGCACAGATGACCCATTTCCCGATGCAGGCTTCCCATCCGTCACCACGCACCCCGACAGGGGCGCGATGATCGCCTCATCCCGCCCTTCGATAAACATAGGGTACATGCTGGCACCCCTCGGTTTTATCTGAACTGTCTGCCCCTCATTCAGGAGCTGCTCGATATCCGCTTTCTGATTCTGCATACGTTTCGATCCTACCATCAGTCAACGACTTCCGCATTACACCTCTGTATTTTTTCATAATAGTCCTTTCATTTATTATTTGCAAGCAATTCATTTTCAATAACTATTACAATATTGCCGCTTGACTTGCTACAGATATTTTTCTATAATTTTTCTGAATTTTTTCGCTCAAATAAACAACAAGGAGGCCGCCATATGAAGCCGGAAAGCTGCTGGATCTTACAGGAAATAGCCGGAACATCCTATATTTTGCCTTACGGACAGGCAATCGCAAACCTCCGGCACGGACTGCGTGTCAATGAATCCTGCGCGTTTCTCTGGGAGAAATTGCAGGATGACCCAACCCGGGATGAATTACTGAACGAGTTTGTCCGGCACTATCAGGCGACAGCGGATGAACTTCCCCAGCTTGCTGCAGATCTGGATGAATTTCTGGCGCAGTTTCAGGCTTACGGAATTTTGCAGCCGGAACACTGTGCCGACAAAAAATCGGACACAACACCATCTGTACATGCCTCCAGTGCAAAGCTCTCATCGGATCCCCCATTCATTCCGAAAGAATTTTGTGCAGATGGCAGCATCGTCAAAGACACAAAAGAGCAATTCCTGCGCATCGGCGGTCTCACACTTCGGCTTCTCGAACCAGTTCTTAATACCGAGTCCGTCTTTGCGCCGGAATTTGCGCCGTTTACCTGTGCGCCAACAGAGACAGTTGAGCAAACGATCGAAATACGCGCAGATGAAACACTCGCGGACAAGACGCCCGCAGACGGGATACCCGCAAACGAGATCCCCGCAGACGAGATGGCAAGACGGTTTCCTTCTGATACTGCTGCGGAAGCTGCGGAATCTGTCGCGGCAGCCGGTTACGGCAATACTGCTCCCGGCAATATCATGTCCACCCTCATCCGCCATCCCCAGTTGACCGTAGAGGACTGCGGGACGGAATATCTTCTTCATTTTCCGCAGGCTCCGCAGATTCGGGAGGCATGGCTTAAGAAAGACGGCACGGCAGCCCGTTTTTTCTGCACGCTGCCCTTTGAAAAGCAGTCTGTCACCGATCTGTTTCACGCGATCCGCATCGCTTATCTGTATTCTGCACAAAAAAAAGGAGTGTTTGCGCTCCACTCCGCTTCGATTCTCTATCAGGGAAAAGCATGGCTGTTCTCCGGGCCGTCCGGCACCGGCAAATCCACGCATACCGGACTGTGGCACCGCCTGTTCGACGTGCCTGTACTCAACGGCGATCTCAACCTGCTCACCATCCGGGACGGCAGGCCCATCGTCTGCGGGCTTCCCTGGTGCGGCACCTCCGGCATTTCCACCACAAAAGACTATCCGCTCGGCGGAGTCATTCTCTTAAAGCAGGCAAAGCACAATCTCTGCCAGACACCGGAGCCGGACCGGCAGCAGCTGCTTCTGGCACAGCGGTTCATCTCTCCCACGTGGACAGCCGACCAGCTGCAAAGCAATCTGCAGTTTGCTGGAGAGCTCGCTGCGCTTGCCCCCGTCCGTATTCTAAGCTGCACAAAAGAGGATGCCGCCGCAATTTATATGAAAAATGTCATCGATTCTGAGTCGTTATAGTATTCCATGTGTTCTGTATCATTTTGCCCGGAATCTGTCGTCAGGCAGATCCATGAGCCTTTTCAGAAATCCTTAATCATCCGCTCCACCGCTTCCTCATCCTGCACCTCGCATTTTCGATTGCGAATCGCGTAAACGCGGTCGCAGATCGTGAGGACAGTCGGACGATGTGTCGTCACGATGCAGGTCCGCGGATACTCATCGCTCATAATATTGCGCAGCAGGCGGCGCTCCGTCGCGACATCCAGTGCGGAGGTTGCCTCATCCAGCAGCAGGATCGGTGATTTGCGCAGAAGTGCGCGCGCAATGGAAAGGCGCTGTGCCTGCCCCTCGGAGAAACCGCCGCCGCGCTCCTTGATCTCACTGTTAATCCCGTCTGGAAGTTTTTCCACAAAATCCCAGGCGCAAGCCAGCTTCAGCGCCTCAATGATCTCCTCATCGGTCGCATCCTCCTTGACGTTGCGCATATTCCCGGCGATCGTACCGGAAAACATCGTGTTGCCCTGCGGCACATAAGAAAACAACATACGTGCGGCAGGCGACATGGGGATGACATCTGCCGGCGATCCTTCTCTCGATTGTACCATTATATCAGGCGAATCAGGCATTTCCGCATTATCCATTCCTGTAAAATCCAGAATCCCCTGCGGCAGGTTACTGCCTCCGGCGAGCGTCAGGCTTCCCTCCTGCACCGGCATCAGTGCCAGCACCAGCCGCAGCATCGTCGTCTTTCCCTCACCAGACGGACCGACCAGCGCCACGATCTCATGCGGTCTGGCGTAAAACGTCGCGTCCTCAAACACCTGCGTGCCGTTCTGATACGCGTAACGGATATGCTCGGCATACAATGCGATGCCGTCGTTTCTATTCCGCGCCATGAAATCCTGCACTTCCGGCGCATTGCTGTAATCCTCCCGCGGCATCTCGACGATATCCATCAGCCTGCCGGCGGACGTCGTCAGCGTGATCGCACTCGGCACCAGTGAGGTGAGGTTGCTGAGCGCGCCGGTCAGCGTGCCGGAAAGCGACAAAAACATCGTCATCGTGCCGTAGCTGATGGCTCCGCTCCAGACCCGGTAAATGCCCCAGCCATAGCTGGCATAAGAAACCAGCAGTCCGACCGTCGTCAGAAGCAGTGAAGTCCACACGGACATCCGCTGGAAATCCAGCTTCATTTCTATGTATTCCTTCTGCAGATCTTTTAAATGCTGCACATACATGGAAATCAGCCCGAACGCCTTGATCGTCTGGATATTTGAAAAAGCTTCCTGATTGAAACCGGACATCTTCGCGCCCATGGCCGCGCTGCGCTTATTGTTGTTCACCATGCGCCGCATCAGCTTCCGGGACAGCAGCAGCGACACCGGCATTCCCAGAAACGCAAATACCGCAAACGTCCAGTCATAATAGATGACCATCGCAAATGCGCTGATAAATCGAAACGCATAAATAATCGCATTCGGAATAAAACTCAGCACACCGCTGGAAATCTGGCTCGCGTCCGAGCTCCACCGTGTCAGCAGGTCGCCCGTATGATAATTCGTCAGACTCTCCCAGTCCGTCACCAGAATCTTTTCAAAAATCTCGGATTTGATCTCCGCGTCGACCTTCATACTGATCCATTCCGACGCGTAATTCGAGATCATGCTGACGATCGTATTGCCGATGTTCAGCCCGATCATCATGCAAAACGTCTGCACTACCAGACCAGTCTCATGCCCGGTAATGATATCCACCAGATCGCGCGATACCAGACTGGAGAGCAGCGATACCACCGTCCCGGTCATTCCCAGCACTGTATAAAAAATCATCTGCAGCCAGTAGTGCCGCGCATAGGAATATATCCATTTTGTCTGTGCGATAAAATCCTTCAGGCGCCCAGCCTTGATGCGCCCCCAGTAAAAAGCCAGCCGTTCTTTCATTTTTTCTCACTCGCTAACTGGTTTCGTGCGGTTCATCGTGAAATATCCGTCATGATCCGCACGTTCCTTTTCATGGGTCGAGTATAACATAAATGTTTCTGTGATACCACATTTACGCTTGTATTTTTCGGTAAAAAGGTTATAATTTAATACGAAAAAATGGTTGGATTTCCAAAAATTCGTACCAACAGAAGGAGGCCGACTATGGAGATCAAAAGAGATACGTATCTGAACAAACTAATCCGCAGGGAACAAAACGGTCTGATCAAAATCGTGACCGGCGTCCGCAGATGTGGAAAGTCCTATCTGCTCTTTCATTTGTTTCATCAGTATCTTCTGGACAAAGGTGTAAAAGAGAACCATATCATCGAAGTGGCTCTTGACGACATGAAATACAGAGCCCTGCGAAACCCTGAGAAAATGTTCACCTACGTTGAAACTCTCATCAAAGACGACGGCCTCTATTACATCATTCTGGATGAGGTGCAGCTTCTGGATGATTTCGCAGACGTGCTGAATGGCTTTCTCCACATAAAAAATGCGGATGTCTATGTCACCGGCAGCAATTCCCGATTCTTATCAAGGGATGTCGTGACCGAATTCCGCGGACGTGGGGATGAAATCCGTATGCTGCCTTTGAGTTTTCGTGAATTCAGCTCCGTGTACGACGGAACGCCTTTCGAAGCCTGGGATGATTACTTCAACTATGGAGGATTACCTCTTATCCTCACATGGCAGGAGCCGGAAGAAAAAGAAGCCTATCTTCTCTCTCTTTTCAAGGAAGTCTATCTGGCTGACATTATAGAGCGCCATAAAATACGCAACCACGAAGAATTCAACGAGCTACTGGATATCCTGGCCTCCTCCATCGGCTCCCTGACCAACCCGCTGAAGCTGTCCAAAACGTTCAAAAGCGTCAAAAACAAAACGATCAGCGATATCACCATCTCCCGCTACATCGAATATCTGGAAGACGCATTTCTGATCAACCGGGCGGTCCGCTATGATGTAAAAGGCCGAAAATACATTGGTTCTCCAGCGAAATACTACTTTGAAGACGTCGGGCTGCGCAATGCGCGCCTGAATTTCCGCCAGACAGAGGAAAACCACATCATGGAGAACATCATTTACAATGAGCTCCGTTACCGTGATTTCCGAGTAGATGTCGGCGTAATCGAGAGCAGCGATCGAAGCGACACCGGAAAGGTTCAAAAGAGACAATACGAAATCGACTTCATCGCAACCAAAGGCAATTTAAAATTTTATATCCAGTCCGCGTTCCGCATGGATACACCGGAAAAAATCGAGCAGGAGACCAAATCTCTGCGCCAGATTCCGGATTCGTTTAAAAAGATCATCGTCGTGAGAGACGACAAGAAGCCCCGCTATGATGAAAATGGCTTCGTCACGATCGGTATCCGCCAGTTTCTGATGAATGAAATGATTTTGATGGGGTAGAATGTGTCTGTCAACATAAAATGGCCCAGCGCTTCATTTGCACTGGGCCATTCATCATTCATAATATTCCGTGTAATTATTTTATAGTTACCACGACTATAATCAGTCGTGCTGTGAGCAAGTTTCATTACAGGTCATATACGCACCAGTAACCGCAAGCCCCTGATCAGCCTCAACGACCACATCTCCTAGGCCAATATTATCTGTATTATTACTATGGTATGAATAATTAATGCTCAAAGTAGATGTGCCATTTCCTGACGACAATGTTCCATTCGATGATACATAGTTGACTGCCTGATTAAAGGAAATCACAAGTACCTGCGCAGTACTATGGTGTGATGCATCATGAACTGCATCTATCTGAATCCGGTAATCGCCTCGGCCTGTTTCCGGCTTCTGATGGATACTGTATGACACTGAATAGCATCCGCTCGCCGCATACACGCCCTCTGAAATCTCGTCATTTGCCAGAATCACTGGCTTCATATATCTATTCATAACTATACCTTCCTTCTAAGTTATTTTCAGCCACAATAATCGAATCGTTCATTAGGAAAAATCAATTTTACAGATAAATAATCTCCCTCTGTTATTCTTGACAATCAATCTCAAATCATCTCTGCCATACGGCGCTTAAGAAAGCGAAATATATTCGCCTCCAACATAAACACCAAATGTGACAGGTGTAGTGCCATCGGTGAAAGCGCTGCTGCTGGAAACCGTAATAGTACTTCCGCCATCCCAACTTCCTGTAATAACATTACCATTCGTATCAAGACGATATTCTGTCGCGGTACCAGAGATTTTAAGAGTAATCGACCATGCACCAGACGCATATACATCAATATAATGATAACTACCCCAATTTTCCGAGAGATTTTTTCTTACCTGATACCATGTTCCGCTTCCGCTCGCGGTATACACGCCCTCCGCCAGCTCATTCTCCGCCAGAATCAGCGGTTTTCTGTATGTATTGTTCATCCTGTATCCTCCTTACTTCCTGCCCGCTGTCTTCACGCGCCATCATCAAAAATCGGGGCCAGATTGATATTTGTCTTAAATATACGCCCATTTTCCGCGAAAGTAAAGGAATTTACGGGAATTTTTTAACTGAATTATTACCAAAATTTTACAATTATTTTTGTGGATTTTTCGCCGTACGAATTTTTGAATCCTGTCACGTCACAGGCCTCTTACAACCGGTCAGGCTGCTGCTATCCTTTCGGGTCATGCTGCAAAACTTAAAGCAGGCACAGGTCACGAAGCAGATCATGGATGCATACCAGAAAAGCGGCAAAAGCCTGGCGGAATTACGCTTTCTCCTAATTTCTCACCGCGATTAGGCGATTATTTTCCTAATCGTCTTGGTTTTCCCCTAATTTGGTGCTATAATTAGGCGCAAGGAAAGCTGTAACAGAAAGAAGGGCATAGAATGAGAACATTTGATTACACGCAGCTTGCATCAAGGCAGTGGGACAGCGAGACGCTGGGGCTTGTTGCACAGATACATGAATTCAAAGGACGCCAGGAGATGTTTTTGAAGCAGAAACCGGCCGTCCTTGATAAGCTGGTGGAAATTGCAAAAATCCAAAGCACCAAGGCATCCAATAAGATTGAAGGAATCGTGACTACCAACACCAGGATACAGCAGCTCTTCAACGAAAAAACCACCCCCCGCAACCGGGATGAGGAGGAGATTCTCGGATATCGTGATGTGTTGAACACCATCCACGAAAATTACGAGTACATTCCTATCCGTGCATCCTACATTCTGCAATTGCATAGGGACCTGTACAAGTATTCCGAGAAAACCATCGGCGGGAGATTCAAAAACACACAGAATTTTATTGCCGAGACGCATGCAGATGGTACGCAGTTTGTCCGCTTCATGCCTCTCGCCCCCTGCGAAACACCGGACGCAGTTGACGCCATCTGCACAAGTTTCAACCAGGCAATCGATGCCTGCACTGTTGACCCGCTCGTGCTGATCCCCATTTTCATTAATGACTTTCTTTGCATCCATCCATTCAACGATGGGAACGGAAGAATGTCGAGACTCCTGACCACGCTTCTTCTTTACCAATGTGGCTATGTTGTTGGACGCTATATCAGCATTGAAAGCAAGATTGAAAAAACAAAAGCCACCTACTACGATGTGCTTGAGCAAGCCGGTATAAACTGGCACGAAGGGACAAACGATCCCACTCCATTTGTCAAATACATTTTAGGAGTTGTGCTTTCGGCTTACCGTGATTTTGAAAACCGCGTCAGCCTTGTGGATGAGAAGCTGCCCGCTATCGAACTGGTCAGAAATGCGACAACTGAGAAAATTGGAAAATTCACAAAGAGCGAGATTATGGAGCTTGTTCCGAGTGTCGGAAAGGCATCCGTAGAAAATTCGCTGAAAAAACTCGTAGACGAAGGGTTTTTGACGCGGCATGGCAAAGGAAAAGGAACATTTTACACGCGAAATTAAAAAATAACCCCTGCGGCAGAAATCCGGCGCACCGCTGCAAACGGTGTAGCTTCCCGGAAAACTACCACAGGGGTCATTTTTTCAAAATTCACGATTTTCATTTTTTCGCTTGTGACTATCAAATATCTTTGCGCCACACCATCTTATCTACCACCCGTGTGTATGCTTTTATGTTTTTTTCTCCCAACATGCTTAATTATTAAAGTCCTTTAATATCCTCCCAATTTTGGGGAAATCCCATTTCCCTTAAAATTGCGTCTACTGATATAACATGCAATTCAGATGAAAGTTCAGATAACAATTTTTTTAGTGAAGAATAAAATCTGTTGAAATCTATCTTCGGCAACATCAGCTTAAATATAATCA
>JAJBVD010000015.1 GCA_020859985.1 Clostridiales bacterium | reverse complement strand
TCAGCTTAAGGCTGAATGCCATGTTATCATATACTGTCATATGCGGATACAGAGCATAGCTCTGGAATACCATTGCGATATCTCTGTCCTTCGGCTCTACGTCATTTACAACTCTGTCGCCGATCTTCAGCTCGCCGGCTGTGATCTCTTCCAAGCCTGCGATCATACGAAGGGTCGTGGACTTTCCGCATCCGGACGGGCCTACGAAGATGATAAATTCCTTATCTTCGATCTCCAGATTGAAGTCTTTTACAGCTTCAAATCCGTTCGGATATGTTTTGTTGATATGGGATAAGCTTAAACTTGCCATTTTAGAATCCTCCCTGATTCAATTTTTTTGCCGTATACAGGCCCCGCCCGTTCGGCTGTTTTAATGTCATCAGTATACTAAATCTCTCAATTTTTTACCATACCACAACTACACAAACTTTTTCTGTTCTCGTTGTGGGTTCTGCTTATATTCCTTTTTGGTTTTTTTGAAATTGAGCAATTTGACGAAATAATTTAAATTTTATGTACAGATTGACGAACGCTTGCAAAACACGCATCTTTTCTGTATACTAGGTTTGCCTGAAAGCGGCAGGGAAAAGAGGAGCCATTACTACCGCGAGGGTTCCGGAGGAAAAACACATGAATTACATTGTACTGGATCTGGAGTGGAATCAATGCCCGACCGGCAAGGCACAGGAGGTGCCGTCACTCCCATTTGAAATCATAGAAATCGGGGCTGTCCGTCTGAATGCGGAGCACCAGATCGTTGACCGCTTCCGTGAGATCGTAAAGCCGCAGGTCTATACCTCCCTGCACTTTCGGACGCGGGAGATTGTGACTCTGCGTTCTATTGATTTCGCCGGTGCCAGGAGCTTTCCCGAAGTCGCGGCTTCCTTTTTGAAGTGGTGCCGGGGCGAGGAGGACGCGCTCCCCGATTCGAACACCTCCGATACCGCAATTTCCGGCGAAAAAAACACAGCCGCTGATACCGATTGCTCCGCATCACTTGAGTCTCCGGAATTTTGTACCTGGGGACCTGCCGACCTGACCGAGCTGCAGCGCAATCTTTCCTATTATAATATTGAAGCAAATTTTCCGTTTCCATTAATGTATTACGATATCCAGAAAATATTCAGCATCGTCTATGAGGACCGCAAATCGCGAAAATCTCTGGAGTATGCCGTAGATTTTCTGAAGCTTCCAAAGGACATCGCTTTCCACTCTGCCCTAAGCGACGCGATTTATGCCTCCATGGTCATGCAAAAGCTCACCGATGAACAGGTACGTGAAAATTCCTCCGTGGATTATTACCGCACACCGCGCACCCGAAGCCAGGAAATACATCTTCACTACAGCACCTATGACAAATTCGTCTCCCGGCCTTTTGCCTCGGCAAATCAGGCTATGAAGGACGCCGTAGTCACCTCCACCCGCTGTCCGACCTGCGGAAAGCCTGCACAGAAAAAGATCCGCTGGTTTTCAGCCGGAGGACACAATCAGTTTGCTCTGGCCTTATGCCCTGAGCACGGCTATTTAAAAGGAAAAATCCGTCTTCGCCAGAATCGGGACGGCAAGACTTACGTAGTAAAGACGCTCAAGCCTGTTTCCGAAGAAGAGGCGTATCAGATTTACGAGAAAAAAGAAGTGATCAAAGTGAAACGGCGGCTGCATCGGAAATTTCACAAGGACGAAATATAAGATAGGATAAAAAACTTCGGAACGTTCAGAATGAACCTGACTTTCCAGAAAACACTCTCATCCATTTGCATAAAAAAAAGGAACTGCCCGGATGTCATTGATCCGATCACAGTTCCTTTTATATTCATCTGAAAAGCAGAAATTACTTTGTCTGCTTAAAGTTCTCTACCAGATCTTCCATCTCTTTAAGGAGACAGTCCACCTTGCCATAGTAAGCGTCATTGTTCAGCGGGTTGTCCATCTCCTCGCCGATCTCCGCAAGAAGCGACTGAAGAGCCTCAATCCTCTTCTTGCCGTTGCCATTCTTATACAGAAGATAACGGCTGCGCTCATTCTCTTCCGGAGTCATCTTGCGCAGATAGACCTCCACGTTCGGCTTCTCGCCGATATAGCGATATGTGATAGAAGGCGACGCATGATTCAGCAGGTTCTGCAGATAATAGATATCCCCTGTCGATTTATAATAGCGCCATGCAAACGTCTTGCGCATTGTCTGTGCGCCAATGGACGCCAGGCCCATGCTCTTGCCGGCACTTTTCAGTGCGCGGTACGCCTGCTCTCTTGAGAGCGGCTGCGGTGAGCTGGCATGTCCCAGAATCAGATATGCATCCGGATCCTTGCCTTCTGTATAATTCATAATAATCTGCTGCAGCTCTTCCGGGATCTGGAAGGTGCGCTTAATATTCTTTGTACCAATGCTGGCTTCAATACTCTCTTTGCCGCGGATATCTTTATTCTTAAACTTCAGAATCTCCTGCAGCTGAAGCCCTGTGCCCACGCCGATCTCAAACATGATATAATACTTATCATCCATCTCGCGCAGCTTTGCTTTGAATTTTTCCAATGTTTCTTCGTCTTTGATTGGTGCAACCCAGTTCATGCTTTATCCATCCCTTCTTTAAAATAATTATTTATACCCAATTAATTGTGCTCAGATGAAATACGCTCCTGACGCTCCCGCTCCAGTTCATCGATCAGCCGCTCTGTCTCGCGGGCTTTCCATTCCATCTCCTCGGCCTCCCGGGCGGCTCTCTCCGCCTCTGCCGCCGCAAGAGCTTCCTGTTCCTTCCTAAGGCGCTCCTGCTCCATCACTTCCCTCAGCTCTGCCTCAATCTCAGCAGTCGTCATGCGTTCTATCTCTTCTTCTCTCTTTTTCCGTTCCTCATCCTCCAATCTTCTCCTCCGCCGTATACGCGCATCGGCTGTAGCCCGGAAAATCAATACAACAACAAGTACAACAAGGATAACCAACAGCACGGCTCCCCCGGCTAACACGGTCATAAAATGCTGCTCTGCGTAATCCGCAAGAAACTGATAGCCCTCGTTTAAAAAACCTGTTGTCTGGCTCAGCACCTCATCCAGCCCTTCGATCTGAATGCTCTCTCCGGATACAGTCTCCTCCGTCCCGGAAACATCTGTCCCAAGGCTGTAGCTTGTCTGAGTCGGAACAAATAATGTATTTAATTTACCAGTCGCCGTCCCGACCGGCTGACCATTGTATTCATAAGTAAAAGATCTTGTGCTGACATCCACCTCAGTAACCGTGTGCGTGACATCCTTTGTCGAAGCATCTACCGGCAGCGTAATGTGTATGCTGCAGTTCTCAAACGGAACCCTCTCCCATACCGGCGAAAGGAAGTTTGTGATCGTACCGAGATAGTCCAACTGCATTATATCATAAAAAGTGGATTTTGAACTAATATTATCATAATTTTTGGTATAAAAATTTTCGAAGCCATATTCCAGAATTTCTGTTGATTCTGCATAAGCCTTACCCGCCCCGTTGACTCTCAGGATCACGGAGACAAGGTCCATCCCGTCCTTGCTGCCATACGTCACCAACGTATTCAGACATTGGGAAGTATAACCGGTCTTGCCGCCGACACACCAGCTCTGATAATATTCCGAATCCGACTGCATCATCTTGTGATGATTCAGAAACGACCGGTCCTCTCCGGACAAATTCGTCTCCGGAATGATATACTCTGTCGCACCGACAATCTCGCGGAACGTCTCATTGGCATACGCGGCCTGCGCGATCAGCGCCATATCATACGCACAGGTATAATGATCGTCGCTGTAGAGCCCGTGCGGATTGGAAAAATGCGTATTGACGCAGCCAAGCTCCTCCGCTTTTTCGTTCATCATATCAGCAAACGCGCTGATGCTCCCGGCGATGTATTCCGCCACACCGTTCGCAATATCGTTCGCCGAGGCAAGCATAATCCCGTACGCACAATCACGCAGCGTCATCTCCTCACCCGGCTGAATGCCAAGATGGGTGCTTCCCTCCTCAATATCATAAACGATCTCCGAAAACGTAATCGTATCGTCCAGGTCACAGTTCTCAATCAGAAGCAGCGTCGTCATGATCTTGGTAATGCTGGCGGGGTATTGCTTCTCCGTCGCCTGCTTGCTGTAGAGGATCGTCCCGGAATTCATATCCATCACGATCGCGGACGCCGCCTCAATCTGCGGCCCCTGCGGCCAGCCCTCGATCTCATTGGACTCAATTGTATAATAATACGATTCCGGAATCTCCGTCTCGGTCTGCGCTTCCTCGCCCTCAGCACCTTCCTCGGCCAATACAAGAGCGGACGGCGCCAGAAAAACGGTGAGCGGCGCAAAAAGCAGCAGACAAAGTGCCAACAGACTGGCAACCGCCGATTTCCAGACTTTCATTATGCCTCCTCAAACCAGACAGCAGGACTTCAGATCGACATATCCGTCGCAAATGTAACTATTCTGATTCGTTACCCATAAATGACAGTATCCTGTCTCTGTCTGATAAAAAATGATGTTACTCAAAATTTCTGTTCTTAGTATAGGGGAAAGTTCTGAAAAATGCAAGCCCCCGCGGCAAAAATATTATGACGCCGACCAGTACATCATGCCCTCCCGGAATTCCACATCCAGCCTGCCGCCGTCCTTCAGCCATGCCAGATACGAACGCACCGTGCTTCCGACCAGCGCGTACTGTTCAAAATTCATCTGCAGTCCATATTCCGTAAAAAGCGTTTGCAGGATCTGCTCAAAAGCAGTCGGCACCGCACAGATCGACACAATCTTTTCCCCAATCTCACGGACCTTTGCGATATTCAGATTCGCAAGAGGCACAATATCCTCCGTCGGCTCTGTATGGGCGGGAACAAAAAGCTTCGCCTGCAGCGTTTTTACCATTTCCAGCGTCTCCAGATAAGCCGCCACATCATAGAGATAGCCAATCTGATATTTTTCCAGCGTCTCTTTGGAAGAAAGGCAGTCCGCCAGAAAAACCACATCGTCCGCGGTGCGAAATCCCACCATCTCAAAGCAATGGCCCGGCAGAGGAATCATCTCCAGAGAGTTTTCCGGCAGCGCCTCCCTGGTCAGATATTCCGCGTCACTCTCCTGCGCCATCAGAAATTTATGCCGCAGATCTTTTGGCGGGTACCCTCCATAAAGAGCAACCGGCTCCAGCAGAGGGTGCCGGGTAAAACTGCACTCAATCCCGGGTGTGTAGATTTTACAACCCGTCTGCTTTTGCAGGTATTGATTCCCGCCGATATGATCCGCATGCGAGTGCGTGTTGTAGATGGCGCGCAGCTGCCAGCCGTTTGCATCCAGAAGCTGCCGCACCTTTCTCCCCGCGTTCTTATCATTCCCGCTGTCAATAAGGCAGACTTCTTTCTCATTCAGCTTCACCAGCCCGATCTTCGCCGGACTCTGGATATAATAGCTGCTGCCCGCAGCCTGAATTAATTCGTACATCGCAAAACTCCTCCCGTATGAAATTTCCTGTTTCAGAGTACCATACCGCGGCAAATTAATCAACCGGCGCTCCGCATTCGTCTATTCTCGCTATTTATTAAAAACTTTCTCTTTTCCACCAGTTTTTACTTTATTTTGGAAAAAAGTATGGATATTTCAGATGTTTTTTGATATACTAATAAAAAATTTCGTAACTGTTCCGTATCTTATCTTCACAGTTACGAAATTTCAGCTCCGAATGACCGGAATGGAGGTACTGTGATGATTCTTCGACCCTACTATATGAAAGCGCTGAAAACCTGGCGGAACGTACCGTTGGTCAAAATTCTTGCGGGAATCCGACGGTGCGGAAAATCTACGATTCTGGAAATGCTTCGGGAAGACCTGCTCCAGAGCGGCGTGGATGCGGATCATATCATCCGCCTGCGTTATACTTCAGAAGAATTTACTGACGCTCTGACTGACAGAACCATGTATCAGCAGATCAAAAATCATATGGTTGACGATGGATGCTATTACCTCCTTCTGGACGAGGTGCAGGAAATCGACGGCTGGGAAAAAGCAGTCAACAGTCTGCTTGAGGATTCCAACACAGACATCTATGTGACCGGATCCAACTCCAGACTGATGTCCAGTGAGTTATCCACCTACCTGACAGGACGCTATATATCCATTCCGGTATATCCGCTGTCTTTTTCCGAATATCTGGATTTTAAGAGTCAAAGCGGCCTCCCGTCAAAAGAGCTCCTGAATGATTACATCCGTCTGGGCGGTTTTCCGGTCACGGCACTTGGCAATTTTGATGAACACACCGTCTATCAGATTGTAGAAGGGATTTACCATTCTGTTGTCACAAACGACATTACCCGGCGGCACAGAATTACAAATTATGACTTATTCAACCGCGTCGTCAGATACATCGTAGAAAACGTCGGTAAAACCTTCTCCGCCAACGCCATCGTGAAATTTCTGAAAAGTGAGGGACGATCCCTGTCGGTGGAAACCGTATACAACTATCTGGACTGGCTTGAAAAAGCGTTCGTGATCTATCGCTGCCAGCGCTATGACCTGCGGGGAAAATCCGTACTGAAAACGCAGGAAAAATTTTATCTGGCCGATGCTTCACTGAAATATTGCATTCTGGGATTCAATCCCAAATCCATAGCCGCCATGCTGGAAAATATCGTGTACTTCGAGCTGCGGCGCCGGGGCTATGATGTCTATATCGGCAAAAATGAAACCCGGGAGATTGATTTTGTGGCTATACAGCGCGATGAGCGAATTTACGTACAGGTATGCCGCCAGCTGCCGGAGGAATCCGACCGCGAGCTTGCGAACCTTCTTGAAATCCGGGATCACTATCCCAAATATGCCGTCACCCTCGACGAGCTTGCTGCTGGCAATATCAATGGAGTGAGAATCCTGTATCTGGCTGATTTTCTATTAGAAGCATGGTAAGGCTCCGCCATCGTTTAGTACTAATTGCAAAAACCAGTCGAACGCGAAATATATTTCCGGTAAAAACGGGATGGCGCAATTCTTTGCGTCATCCCGTTATTGTACTTCAGACTGTGTTCAGGTCAGCCACCCGGATTTTCCAGGCCTGCTCTCACAAAACCGGATCCGCAGGCCTGAATCATCTGGTATTCTGGTATTCTGGTGTTCTGTTATTTGTATCTCTTACTCTTCATTTCTGTTTCTGCGGCGTCTCCGGGTCTCCCCTGCCAGCATCACAGCCACTGCCATCAGCATCAGGCTGAAGTACAGTGCCAGCGGCGTTTCATCGCCAGTCTGTACTGCCTCGGATTCAGTCTCGGACTCAACCTCCTCCGACTCTTCCTCCTCGACCTCTACGATCTCCTGATTCGTGATCGTCACAGTCGCGGTGTTGTTCGTCTCATCCAGCGTCACTTCCGTGGTATTCTGGCTCACCG
>JAJBVD010000056.1:3173-7425 GCA_020859985.1 Clostridiales bacterium | reverse complement strand
CGTCATAAAACACAGACAGCCGCCTCTTTCATTATAGAAGCGGCATGGCGAAGCCATGCCCGAAACGGCAGATGGAAGAGAGCAGGTTGGAAGTAATTATGGAAAAGAAGATTCAGAATTAAATACGATGCGGTGAGAGGCAAACACATAAGGAGGGGACAGAGTGTCCAGATGAGTAATAGCAGCAATTATTTTTGTCGCTCTTTTTGTGCTTTGTTTATTGTTCATACACGGCGCTTCTTCAAGGAAGCCGGACTGGTACCAACAGGAACAGGATGATATACAGATGCGGTCCGTAAGCAGGAAAAAGCACAATGAGCGGGAATAACAAATCCTATAGCAGGGATTTATGACGTGAAGCTGATGTAATACAAATAGAAAAATTTGAGGAGAAACATTTATGAGCCGGATGCTGCGTGTACGTGGCATCATGCTGGATATTGATGAGAAAGATATGTATACGTATCGGACATGGAAAAAGAGGATGCCGGAATGAAAGACTATTTTGGAATGAAATCAAACTACGGCTCTGTAGTAGAGCAGGCAAATATTTCCTTAGGCCATGACCGGGAAAAATCTGAGGAAAAGCTGAAAACAATCCTTAAATGTGTCTATGACTATGCGGATGCGCTATTTGATGACAGGCTGGGGAGCCATATAGAGTGCCTGGATGAAACGTTCAGAAAAACAGAAGAAGCATTGAATGCCTTCAAAAAGGCGAGTGAAGCCTTTGGAGAAGGATATGTAGCATCTGATGAACTTCAGAAGCTAGAATGTCTGGCCAGGGGCAATCTCCTCCTGCGCAAGGGTCAGTACTTAAACGAACGCTTCCGGAATGCATCCGCCATATTGCGGCAGGGAAGTGAGATCCTGATCAGAAGCTGGGATTCGAATCAGGACACAGAGCTGGATATGCTGATCCGTCTTAATATCGGGAAGTATTTCCGGGATATGGGGAAACAAAAGCAGCGCCAGTATTATTATGACCGGGCACTCGAAGAATTCCGGAAACTCACTGAACAACTGGAAGCAGAGAAAACGAATACGGCAGCAGGCCTTGTGCGAATGGAAGAGACCACTGCAGCGGGAAAAAAGGAATTCCGGCTTCATCTTTGGATGGATGCAAAGATGAATGTAGGGAGGCTGCAGAAAGATCTCTATCAGCTGGACGATGCAAAAAGGTGTTTTCTTGGCTTTATCCGCACCCTTTTGCCTCTTTGCAGTCTGCAAATGCGTATGGGCGGAGATGCGGGCAATTTATACGATGAGGGAATGCGGCTGTTGGGACTGTTTCCTGATGATAATGCTGACAAGCAGGAAAAGTCTGATAAGACACAGAACGATGAGGATTTTACGAAGCGGCTGAAAAATACTCTGGGAGAAGTACAGTATAAAAACAGCTACTATGGGGAACTGTACAGCGAATATCTGATTCAGGCTCTGGTGCAGTTGGGTATCGTATGCAGAAAAGAGAGAAACTATGAAGAAGCGAAAACGATATTCGATTATATTCTGGAGATTGATAAAGGCAATGTAGACGCTATCAATAACCTGGGTGTCTGTGCTTATAAGCGAGGAGATATTTCAGCGGCAGAAAACTATTTTGAGCAGGTAACGAAAAACAGAGATGGCAGCTGTAACACGAACCGCTTTGCTGAGACAGGGCTTTTAAAATGCGCAATTCAAAGCCAGAAGAATGGCGTACAAATCCCGGATGGTTCTGGTAATGCCACTAGCGGATCAAAATGTGAATTGATAGATGTAGAAGCAAAAATTACCGGGATTCTTGCCGACAATCCGGAGGATTATGAAATTCTTTTTCTGAAAGGATTCTGGCTGCGCAGGAATCATCGTTATTTGGCTGCACAGGAGATATTTGAGGAGCTATACCGGAAGAATCCGGATCTTTCGAACGGCTCTATTGGTCTGAAAGCATTTTATAATCTTGCGCTTTGCTGCATGGAGCAGGGCAAATACAGCCAGGCGGAGACGATCCTCGGAAGAATCTGTGACGAGAACAGCCTGGATCTCCTTGCAAGGCTTGATCAGGCGGAGAGCCAGATGCACAGGGGATACTATGGAAAAGCCCAGATGAATTATTTGGCAGTGTTTATTGGAACGGAATACGGTTTTATAAAGGCAGAACCGTGGCGCAGGGCACAGGCGATGCGGAACTATGGAGAATGCTGCCTGAAAATTGGGCTGAATGGAGGCAGGAATTTAGCCGAAGCAGAAAGAGCGCTGAGAGATTCTATGAAGATTGAGCCGGACAATACTTATGCGCCATATCTGTTAGCGGTAGTTATGCATGAGAAGATATTGGAGCTGGTGAAATCACTTGCGGAACATGAGCCTGACGCATCAGACAGAAACCAGGACACGATAGAGATATATAAAGAAGAGATTCGGGTGCGATATCTGGAATGCATCGAGAGAATGGAAGCCATCATTGAGAAAGAGCCGGAGGATATTCGCTGCTATTCCTGCCTGGTCATCTGGAGCGTGGAATACCTTGAAATGTGCGGATGGGAGAATCCCTGGTTTGAGAAGAAAGTGGGACATTGCCTGAAATATGTCCAGAACTCTTACTCACTGAAAGCGTGTGTATCTCTGGTGGATTTTATAGAACACAGACAATCCGGGAATCCTGACGAGGAACTGTACCGGTATCTTTCCGGAATAACAATCGGGAAAAAGGAAGAGGGGTACGCCGCATTTCAGAATTTGACGGACTCCCGCTTCTTCCAGATACAGGATGATGTGACAAAAGGCCGGATATTGGCCTGCTTATTCCAACTATACGACGAAATCATCGGAATCAAAGACATGTGCAGATATTCTCTGGGTGAAAAAGTGGGGAGAAAGAAAAAAACAATCGTCCACTACACCAAAATGAGTACCCTGAAGATTCTGTTGGCAGACGCGAAAGATAAAAAACCAAAACTCGAAAAGTCGCCGGAGGAAAAGGAGGACCAACCACGGCTGCGCCTCTGGAACACATTCTATATGAATGACCCGATGGAAGGCAGATTATTTTTCGAACTGATGGACGACCTCGGAGACGGAAATGGATGCGAAAAGACAGATCATCATATTCTGGAAAAATATTATTACGTGGAAGACAAGCCGTTTCATTCATCCAAAGAGCAGCCAAACAATAGCAACGTATATATCACGAGTATGTCATCAGATAAGGACAGCCTGATGATGTGGATTACATATTCCAACAATGCGGACGGCTGCGCCATCGAGTTCGGCGACGATTTTTTCGATATTCGATACGACCCGGGAATCGAGATGGGAACATCACTCTATACAGATGAAGATTATCCGCTTTATACCGTCAAATACATTGACAGGAAAAAGTTCAGTGAAATTGCACGGGGCTGTCAGACCAGCAATAGTCAAAACAGTATTGAAGTGAAGGAACGAAACGCGGAGGAAAATGAGCTGGAAACAATCTGTAGAAGGATGATAAGACTCCGCGAAAGCCTGAGGCAGTTGGATGAGTACCTGAATGCCAGAACAACCCGGCTAAACAACGAGATGGAGCAATTAAGGCAGGAAAGGTCCAGACAGCAGCCGCAGCTTCCGGAACAGAAAAGGACAGCAGATAAAGAATCCGATAAGAAATTACAGCAAAAGAAATATGACATGAGGCAGTGGAAAGTGTGTCAGGAATCCGTCCGGAAATTTGTCGCAGACAGCCTGAATGGGATACGATTCCTGTTCAAAAACACAGAGTATCGGCATGAGAAAGAAATCCGTGCTGTCCGCTATGAGACAAAGGCAAAAGTCGACTGGACAAGCTTTGAAGTGCCGCGCCTTTACGTGGATGTTGACCGGGATATTTATATGAATGAAGTCCAGCTCGGCCCGCGTGTAGATCCGGTAGAAGCGGACCGCATCAGCGCATGGCTGCAGACAACGGAAAAGGTACACAGTGTCGTGAGATCGGAGCGCCATTATCGATAGGAGTATGAAAATATGTATGGGATTTATCTGAAAAGAAATAAAAGAGAAAAAATTATGAGGGAAATGTTGTGAGCGGAAAGTTGATTGTGATTGAAGGACTGGACGGAAGCGGTAAAGCAACACAGGCAAATATGCTTTATAAGGCTTTATCAGAGCATAATGTTTCAGTCAGGAAAGTTTCATTTCCAGATTACGCAAGTGCTTCTTCAGCACTTGTAAAGATGTATTTGAATGGCGAGTTCGGAATGCATCCGGATGATGTGAATGCATATGCAGC
>JAJBVD010000056.1:0-3073 GCA_020859985.1 Clostridiales bacterium | reverse complement strand
ACTATTGTGTGAAGAAGTTTGAATGGAAATTAATAGAATGCTGCAGAGGAAAAGAAATGCGAAGTGTTGAAAGCATTCATACGGATGTTATGCATGCAATTGAGAATGCTCTTTAATCTATTTCGGTGTTAGCGTCTATAAGCTATAGCAGCAGATAGTTTGATATCAGCAAGTATTAATTAAATAAAATATCTAAACTGTGTTCTTCCCGTTTTGGTCTGGGGGGGTACAGGAAACACAGGAGGAGAAAAAAATGAGTACCTTTGTCACCCAATCATCATTGCCATCGCTGGAAGAGTACATGGAAGAAATCAGACCGATATTCGATTCAAAGTGGATCACAAATATGGGGCCTGTTTATAAAAAAATGCAGCATCAGCTGATAGAGTATCTCGATGTGCCAGAACTCTCTTTGTTTGTTAATGGACACATGGCTCTTGAAATGGGGCTTCAGACATTTGATTTTCCTGCAGGTTCGGAGGTTATTACGACTCCGTATACTTTTGTTTCAACGACGCACGCAATTACAAGGCAAAATCTGGTGCCTGTTTTCTGTGATATTAATCCTGATGATTATACGATGGATGCTTCTAAGATTGAAGAATTAATTACAGATAAGACTGTAGCGATCATGCCGGTCCATGTGTATGGCAATCTGTGTGATGTTGAAAAGATTCAGGAGATTGCCGACCGACATGGACTGAAAGTTCTCTATGACGGTGCACATGCTTTTGGAGTGAAATACAAGGGCGTTGGCGTTGGAAATTTTGGCGATATGTGTATGTATAGTTTCCATGCGACGAAAGTGTTTAATACGATAGAAGGAGGAGCAATTGCTTTTAAGGATAAAAAATACCAGATGCGCCTTCATGAATTAAAGAATTTCGGAATACATGAGGAAGATTGCGTAATGGATGTCGGAGGAAACGCAAAGATGGATGAATTCCGTGCAGCCATGGGAATCTGTAATCTGCGGCATGTGGATGAGAACATTGCAAAACGGAAAGCCATCGCTGAGAAGTACGATGAGCTGCTTGGTGTGGTTGATGGTATTCGAATCCAGTCAGTCAGAGATGGTGTGAAAACGAATTATGCGTACTATCCGGTATATATTGACTCGGCTGCATTCGGTGAAAACCGGGATTCCGTGTATAAACGACTGGAAGAAAGTGATATTCATGCAAGGCGTTATTTCTATCCGGCATCCAATGACCTGGACTGCTATAGAACCCGTATGCATGTACAGGAGACACCGGTTGCGCATGATACGTCTTTAAATATTCTCTGCCTGCCTATTTATCCGAATCTTGCGATAGAAGAGGTAGAACACATTTGTGATATTGTTCGCAATGGAAGGTAGAGGTGTATCATGCAGGATATTTCAAGGTTGTCCGGAGCAGCTATAGAGGAAATAGCAGGGTACATAAAGAAAGCCAATCTGGAAAGCGTAAATCAAAATTTAGATGGTGCGAAAGTCCGGAACTCTTTTTACACCCGATACGGTAAGCGCATGATAGATGTTTTAGCTGGATGCATCGGCTTTACCATAAGCCTTCCGTTTAATTTGGTTATAGCAATCGTTACTTTTTTTGATGTAGGCAGACCAATTATCTTCAGGCAGAAACGTCTCGGAAAAGATGAAAAAGTGTTTACTCTTGTTAAATTCAGAAACATGACAAATGAGAAGGATGAGCATGGAGAGCTTCTTCCTCCTGAAGAACGAGTAACGAAGTGGGGGAAATTTGTAAGAAAGACATCCCTGGACGAATTGCTGAATTTCTGGAGCATTATAAAAGGAGACATGAGCCTTATAGGGCCACGTCCGCTCCATGTATTTTACAGTGATCGTCTCTGTGATCGCCATAAGAGTATCTATAAAGTACGCCCGGGACTGGAATGCCCCTCTTTACATGACACAGGACATGCAACGACATGGACAGAACGGCTCGACAATTATGTCTGGTATGCGGAAAATTGTAGCTTCCTTTTAGATATTCGGATGATATTCCGGATTATCTGGCTGGCTCTTGACAGAAAGAACACGAAGGCAAGAGGAGATGCGACAACTGGAGAACTGCTGGGCTACGATACGGACGGCAGCATCATTGACAGTAAAAATGTCCCGGACAGGTTTGTAGTTGAATACTGTAATGCTCACGGATTTACAGATTTAGAAGCTGCTATAAAATCTGGTGAAACAGAAAAAACAACTGCCGGTATTGCAGAGAAAGAGGCTGCTGCGACAGATCAGGAAACAATTTCAGCATAAAAGAACAGAGATGGAGACTTTACGAGGAGGACAGACATGAACTTTGCGCAGGCAGTCAAAAATTCAGATAGCGGTAAAACCCAACTGATTTCAACAGGCCAGGCCGGGTATATCATTAAAAGCGCATCCGGACAATTGCTCGGCATTGATTTGTATTTATCCGATTGTGTTGAACGTCTGGAAGGGCATATGGGATATAAAAGACTTCTGCCGAAGATAATAGATGCTTCGGAACTGGAGTTTGATGTAATTATTGCTACACACCCACATCTGGATCACTTTGATGCTGACAGCATTCCGAAACTGATGTCAAACGGGCATACACATCTTTTTGCCTCAGTGGAATGCGAAAAAGAAATAAAGCGTCTGGAAATGACGGAAGAGAACGTAACCTATGTAAAACCAGGGGTCAGCTATGATGAGGGGGATTTCCATATTGACTTTGTTAATTGTGATCATGGGACAGGAGCGCCTGATGCAGTCGGAGTAATTATCACGGTAGATGGAAAAAGGATTCTTGAAGTGGGCGACACCTGTTTACGGCTCGACAGAAAGGAAGAATACCTGTCGAAGGGACGCCTGGATGTTTTGATTGCGCCGATTAACGGTGCATATGGAAATATGGATGAAGAGGACTGTGCAAAGCTTTCTCATGCGTTGAAGCCTGCAGTAACCATTCCGTGTCATTATGGAATGTTTGCTTCCCATGGAGGGAACCCGGGCAGGTTTTTTGATATTATGCGCGAGAAATATCCAAAACAAAAGTTTCATTTGATGGCCCAGGGCGAGATTTTTACATTAAAG
>JAJBVD010000085.1 GCA_020859985.1 Clostridiales bacterium | reverse complement strand
GTAACTATTAACCAGTAGTCCTTATCGACTACATCATTATTATACTAGGAGAAATAGGGATTAGCATTTTTAAAAGTTCATGTCTATAAACTATCTGTTCAAATCTTTTGCCAGTTTCGTTTCAACAAAATCAATGCCGTCACAAACGCCAGAATATCAGCCAGAGCTCCTGCCCATAAAACTCCCTCTACGCCAAGGGCCAATGGAAGAAGCAGCATGGCCGGAAGCAGGTAGAGAATCTGTCTGGTCAGAGAGATGACCGTTGCCAGAGTCGGTTTTCCAATCGACTGGAAAAAGATGGATGTAACGAGCTGCACCCCATTCAGCGGACATGCCAGAAGAAAAATTCGAAAGCATTTTACTGCAAACTCATTATACAATTCTGATTCTGAACCAAACACTCTTACAATACTCATTGGAGTAAGCTGGAATACAGCAAATGCTGCAATCAGAATCACTGTCGAGACCAGAAGAATCGTTTTATATGTTTGTTTTACCCGTTCCTTTTGTCCGCATCCGTAATTATAACCCCAGATTGGCTGCGAACCAGTAGACATACCTATTACAATGGCAATAAGAATCTGGTTCACTTTCATAGTAATTCCAAACGCCGCCAGCGGGATATCGGAACCATATATTGATTTTGCTCCATAAGAAACAAGCAGGTTATTGGAAACCGCAACAACAAGTACCATGGAAATCTGAGTGATGAAGCTTGATGTCCCCAGGCTGCAGACCCTGGACACGGTTTTACCGGCAATCGAAAAGTTCTGTTTATTAAGCCTGATAGTCCGGAAACGCCAAATATAAGCGATGTAGATAACTGCGTTCAGAATCTGGCCTATAATGGTTGCCCAAGCTGCACCCTTCACACCCCATCCACAGACAAATATAAATATGGGGTCCAGTATGATATTGGTTATACAGCCTGCAAGCAGACCGGCCATGCTGTATCTGGGGCTTCCATCTGCTCTTATCACCCCAGACATGGCAGAATCTATCATTGCAAAAAAAGTCCTATACAAATTATACGGCCATAGTCCATCGCGTAGGGCAAGACGGCCTCTGTAGCTCCAAAAAGAACACAGAGCGGTTTCAGAAAAATCTGAAGCAGAATACTTAAAACAAGACCGATAATCACGGTCATGGAAAGTGCGTTTCCAACACCCTTTGCTGCTCCGGCAGAATCTTTATGTCCCAGTCTCAGACTCATGTAAGCGGCCGCGCCGTCACCGATCAAAAGGCCAAAAGCTGAACAGATGATCGTAAATGGGACAATCACGTTGGTAGCGGCATTACCCAGATAACCAACACCCTGTCCAATAAATATCTGGTCAATTATGTTATACAGAGCGTTTACCACCATGGAAATAACGCTCGGAATACTGAATTTTAAAATTAATTTTTCAACGCGTTCCGTCCCCAGCGGGTTTACAGCCGCTGTGTTTTCCTGACTCATATGTATCGTTCCTCCGATTAATAACAGTATGAACAGCATGATCAGTTCGAGAGAGAAAAAATTCTGTGGAGCAATCTTTTATTGCAGTCAACAGGTTAAAGCTTGAGGCAATCGAACTATAATGCTAGAGTATGTGCTTTCAATATTGATTACTCCACAGTGTAATTATTATAGCACCGAAATGCTTGATACATACATGAATATATGGTATTATCAATGATGAAAACACAATAATCAGATGGAGCACCTATTCACGCTGTAAGCAAATCAGGAGAAAACATATGAATATGCAACAGTTAGAAACCTTCATTCAGGTGGCAGAAAATTTAAATTTTGCAAGAGCTGCCGAAGCCCTGAATCTGACGCAGTCTGCTGTCTCCCGTCAGATTCATTCTCTCGAAGAAGAATTAGGAGCAAAGCTGCTATCAAGGACAACACGGGCTGTGACACTTACACCTGCAGGAATCAGCTTTTTAGCGGACTCGAAGAAAATGATGAATACGCTGTATCTGGCTAAAGCAAAGATACAGGAACATACGGAAGCGGACATCCAAACCGTCTCCTTTGGTTGTGGAAATATTGTAGAACTTGACCTTTTTGAAAAAGTTCTGCAGGCAGCAGCCATACAATTTCCGGAAGTGCATCCGTTCCTGAAGGTAGTTCCTCATCCATCTATCCTTTCCTTATTTTTGCATGGAGAAATTGATATACTGGCTGGGTTCCGCGATGATATTTCTCTTCGAAAAGGGGTTGTTTACAGAGAACTTGCCCGGATTCCCCTTTGCTGTGTATTTTCGGAGGAACATCCGTATTCTGATAAAAAAGCTGTTAGTGAAGCGGAACTTTACTCCGAACATATCATCATCTGTAATGAGGTTCCGTCTAAAGCGACCGATCTGCAGAATCGCGTAGGCAAACATATCCCGTTAGAGTATGCCTATATATGCGAAAATCTTGTGGCAGCACTGGCAATGGTTCGGGCCGGCTATGGATTTACCATAATGCCAAAATCAAAATATGATCGAAAGCTTTGCTATATACCTGTTCAGAATATCGCACCTTTGTCTTACGGTGTATTTTACAAAAGTGATGGGCTTACAGCATTAATGAAAGATTTTATTTCCATTATTGAAAGTGTTGCGGAAGATGATACCAACAATATGGCTTTCTGAAAGAACAAATAAATTTATTAAAAATGAAAGGCTGCCCTTAAGTTAAGGCAGCCTTTCACAGTAGAGAGGAATTATGGCCATTTAACCGTTATATCGCGGGATGGACTCAATGTCGAAATGTCTGTTGTCTGTTAAATCCAAATAAGGATATCTTGCAATCTTTGCGTGTATTTCTTTTATGGTATTTCCTTTGTTGCCCCATAATACGGTAACATCCTTCCCGATTTCTTTATACTCCGGATCGATCACGCACAGGGAGATTACCTTTTTATAGTAATCGGTAAAAATTGGCTGCATGGAGATTCCGACCATTTCTCCATTGGCATTGATGACCTTATCCTGTGAATTTCCGAATCCATTTCCTTCCTGATCAAAAGGAAGCGGGAACTGCTTGTAGTTATTTTCATATTCTTTAAAATTTGAGGCAAACAGGGAAATAATGTCATCTGAATTCCATTCAAGGGTTGTCACTTCACGATGACGGGAAGCGGCAATCTTTTCAAGCGCTTCTCGTCCATGGAAATCATGGTCAAAACGCACCATTTTTTCCCAGCCAACCTCAATCGGGTTTCGGTAGTAATCATGGATATCATCCGAGAGAGTGCCCAGAGTGGGAAGGGACAGAGGGTCAAACAGGAAACCGATTTTCCTCTGATATTCGTCAAAACCTTCTTCCTCATCAAAAGGATATGGGAAATGCTGCCCGATCTGTGGGAAACCGTTTTCCGTGTGGTTGCACTGATAGGAAAGCCATCCAAGCTTTTCTATGCCATATGCTGTGCCTGCTTCAATTATTTTATTATACACTTCATCACATGCACTCTGCGGGCCGTGGACTTCATAGGATAAAGTTCCGCCCATGCCCATACGGGTGATGCGAACTTTATGGCCGGCAATCTCAGCCTGACAGAAGCGCATAAATTTCAGGTCATGAAGATCTTTTTTGCAGGCATTTTCAAGGATTTCCAGACTTCTTGGACCGGCCAGCTGGTAGATGAAATCTCCCATTGGAGTGGCGGTAATGGTTACGTCATAATTTCCACGCTCGGCAACAAAGTTGATATAGGGCTGGAACGCATATGTGTCAAATGTATCTTCGGCCACACGGACAACCACACCATGTTCGATGATATGTCCTTTTCCGGTGACCATGATTCCGTGTTTTACAGCGCCGACAGGCATTTTCGTAAAATTATTGACAAAATTTTCATCCATCATTTTTACGGCATCCGGTCCTTTGACTGTATGTACACACATCAGTCCGGACAGGTTGGCGCTGATGTAGCAACTCTTCTTCCAGGAATTGGTTTCCGGACGCCAGCCATTATAGGTACTCACAACACCGCAGCCGCCGAAATTAGTATATGCGGTCACAAAAGGTGAAAACGGCACGGTCTGATTTAAAGATAAAATTTTGTTGCTCATATTGCATCCTCCTTATTTTGTGTTCTTTTGTTTTGGATATATAGGAAAAATCAGCAAGATTATACCTATCACTAAATAGAGCAGAGCGCCGATCTTCAGCGGCATGTAAGTTGTGTCGCCCGTAATACGTCCGATCAGATTCATCCATCCGCTGCAGAAAAAGGTAAATACATTTGAGAGCGCCATCATGATGGAGGTGGCTTTTGCCACACCGGATACTGGCGCTGTTACACTGATGAGCATCATTATGCCGGACATGAGAGAACCAAAACCAATACCGGCAATCAGAATGGCAACGCAAAGGAATGCGATGGAGCCGGCATAGGCGGATGCCAGCAGCCCTGTTGCGGCAATGATCAGACTGAATGTAAGGCAACGTTCTTTTGCATGTCGGTACAGCCATCCAAACACGCTGCCGCCCATCATACAGCCGATGGAATAGCAGATGGAAACCAGCGACATAAGAGTGGCCTTATCGGTTAACGCGGAAGCGAGAAGCGAGGAGCCGACAAGAAGCGGGGAGATGATCAGAGTAGCCACACCGAACAGGATACATCCCATATACGTTCGGACAGGGATTTTTTCACTGGCCGCAGGCGTGAAGGTTGTTTTTGTATCATCAGCTTTTTTTAATTTGACATCAGGAAGAAATAACGCTACAAGCACCAGAGAAACAGCAGCAAGAGCATGTGTAAGAAAAGCGAGATTCCAATGGATATCGGCCAGCACTCCTGCTAAAAGCTGCATACATACGGCTCCGGCGAAAGCAGCTATCGTTCCTTTGCCGAGGACGGAAGCTCTTTCTTCTTCAGGAAACAGTGCGGATGCAAGCGGGTTGCCGATCACAGTAATGATTCCCATACCAATTCCGAAGAAGCCTCTGGAGATAAAGATGACCGGGAGAAATGGAAAAAATGTTGGAAGGCATCCGCCAATCAAAATAATAAGGATTGCAAGCAGAGATGCTTTTTTAAATTCTATTTTTTTCCCGATTAACGAGCCTGCTGCCAGCGAGGCAGGAATGGACGTCAGTGATGCAATTGTACTGATGTACATAGCAGAAGTAGATGATAATTCTGGAAAAGCCTCGGCTATGTTTGAAATGACTGGTGTAATTCCGCCGAGGCACTGTGATAGTGAAAAAACAGCTAACAGAGCAATCGTACTTTTTGTATGGCTTTTTTCGTTCATAAGATTTCCTCCTTGACACCTGAATTGTATCAGAAACTGTTTTATTAAATCTACATGCTGACTGTTGACTTTTTTTCGCTTCCACCATACAATTTGTAGGGCATAAGTGCATTGCTTATAAGAACGAGAATAAGGAGAAAACCGGTTATGCTTATACCTGCAGATGTAATTTATGAAAAACTGGAAGCGGTTTACAACTTTTCTGCTTTTAGAAATGGTGAAGAAAAAATGGTCAGGGGAGTATGTTTTTATACTCAGAAGGACGAGGATGAAAACAGTATTATTTTGTGCCCGCAAGGCCAATTTCCCATAGGGAGTCCCAGGACAAGCAATATTTATGTCCTGACAGGATGCACTGTCCCGGAAGGCGTGTATTCATGTGACTTTTTATCTTTTTCTCAAAAAATTCTTGTTACGGAGCTTTATAACTGTATTTTTTCGATTTTTCGGGATTTCCTGGTTTGGGAGGAACAGCTGCAGTCCTGCGAAAATTCCTTTACCGGGATCAAAGGAATGATGAGGATCAGCTATTATTTTTCTAATGCAGACTTCGTTTTGACTGACAGCAATCTGCATTACCTGTATTATACCAAATCTTTTCTGGATTACCATTTCATGGAAAATAAGCTCAGTGCTGTTCCAACGCAGGATATTGTCAGAATACTGTTAAATGATCCGGATTTTCATCTGTCGTTTCAGCGGAAAGAAGTCTTTTATTTTCCGAATTATGAATACAAGTACCCTGCCATCTGTTATAATCTTCACTCATCGGATTCAAAGCTGAAAGCCAGGCTGATGCTAATCAGGAATAAGCCGGATTATACGGCTGCTGACCGGTTTGTTCTGAAACAATTGGGAGATCGGATTGCTAAAATACTGCAGTCACAGTCCCTGCATTCTATTCCATTAGATAATTACAGAAATTTTCGCAAGATTTTTCATGGACTGATAGATGGCAGTACCTATTCAAATGTCCAGATTGAATCTGCTCTATCTTCAATTGGATGGTCAGATTCTGCAGAGAATACATATCATCTTGTCCTGTTTTTAACCGCGGAAGAAATGTCTGAAACATCTGCTCTTTCTTATATGACAAATTATCTGGAGATGACTGAGCCGGATTCGTTTGCCGTCGTTCATGAAAGAAAAGTATTTTGGTTAGTGAAAACAGAATCGCTTCTGGAAGATAAGATACGGGCAATAGCGGAGTGTTTTAATACTCTTGCTGCCATCAGCCTTCCTTTTTATTCTATTGCTGAAGTCCCACAAGGCGTACAAATGGTACGGTATGCGGTAAAAATCGGAACGATATTAAATATGTCTGACAGCTTTTATAACTTTAAGGACTATCAGCTTGAATATCTGCTGCGATATGGCCGGGCTGATATTGATGCAGAATATCTGATGCATCCGGCTGTCAAGACCTTTTATAAGCATGACCAGAGAAATGGAACAGATTATATTCATACTTTAAAAGAATATATTTTACAAAATGGAAGCCCTACCCATACAGCGCGTGCTCTCTTTATCCACAGGAGTACTCTGTTGGAGCGTCTGGATAAAATGAACTCTATTTGTTCATTGGAAGCCATGAACAGTTGGGATGGCAGACTTCATATTGCACTTTCACTTTCATGCTTACGGCAGTGAATTGAAAAAAGCAAACTGCAGTCTGAAGCAAATCGGAGGAAATGTCTAAAAATGATACAGATTGCGTAAATTGCCTAATGAAATTTTAAATATTTGCTTATATAATCATCATCAACATGAAATCTGAAAATAAAATTCCCTTGAGGGAGTAGCATGCGCATTATTTGCGTGGCAAGTCAACATACCGACGAATTATCGTCTGGCTTGTTTTAAAATGCGAGACTCATGTATAGCCAAAATGGTTATACCTGGGTCTTTTGTTTTCTAAATAAGTCAGGAGGAGTAAAACATGAACCTTAATTTTATGTTTTTTGCCAACAGTATTTTGCTTGGTGTAGGGCTTGCCATGGATGCTTTTTCCGTCTCAATGGCGAATGGTCTGAATGAGCCGCAGATGCAAAAGAAAAAGGTGGCCGGGATTGCCGGAGTATTTGCCATCTTTCAGACTCTGATGCCGTTGATCGGATGGTTTTGTGTGCATACTGCGGTTCAGTATTTCGAGGCATTTGAACCATTCATTCCCTGGATTGCCTTGATTCTGCTTGTCTGTATTGGCGGCAAGATGCTTGCTGACGGTATACGCGGAAAAGGGGATTCTGAAGAACCTGCAAAACTCAGTGCCGGTGCTCTGATTGTGCAGGGGATTGCTACTTCCATTGACGCACTTTCGGTAGG
>JAJBVD010000029.1 GCA_020859985.1 Clostridiales bacterium | reverse complement strand
TCCTGTTCCAGCCAGTATTCATTGTTGGACTCAATCCAGTCGATCTTCCCATATTTAAAGGTGAAAAAGCCAACCGCCCGAAGCATCTGATCATAATCCTCCAGCGTATCCAGTCGATAATATTCCGTCAAAGCACTTTTCAGCTCGTTCGGCAGCTCGTCATAAGGCGTATCTCCGATGCCAAGCACATTAACGCCATTTCTTTTCAAACGGTCGCAGAAATTCCAGTAGGTACGCGGAAACTGCGGCGAGACAAACACAAAATTCATATACTCATTCCTCCGATTTCTGTCCCGATTTGCCCTGCAAATCGCGGACGCAGGCCGTGGCATAGCATGCCACGGCTCTCCGATTTCAGCAAAAGAACTCTCAAAAACGAAATTTTGAGAGCCCTTTTCAGATATTTTCAAAGTTGTCCCGATGAACTTTTCCCCTTATTTCACCGCAGCAAATCCGTTTTCCAGATCCGCAATGATATCATCAATGTGCTCCGTTCCGATGGAAAGGCGGATCGTATTCGGTTTAATTCCCTGATCCAGAAGTTCGGACTCGGAAAGCTGGGAATGCGTCGTGGTCGCCGGATGGATCACCAGGCTCTTCACGTCCGCCACATTTGCCAGCAGGGAGAAAATCTTCAGGCTGTCAATAAACTTCCACGCCTCTTCCTTGCCGCCTTTGATCTCAAAGGTAAAGATACTCGCTCCGCCATTCGGGAAGTATTTCTGATACAGCTCATGATCCGGGTGATCCGGCAGGGAAGGATGGTTGACCTTTTCGACCTGCGGATGTGCGGCCAGATATTCCACGACCTTTTTCGTGTTCTCCGCGTGCCGCTCCAGCCGCAGGGACAGAGTCTCTACGCCCTGAAGAAGCAGGAACGCATTAAACGGAGAGATCGTTGCTCCGGTATCACGCAGGAGAATTGCGCGGATGTAGGTGACGAACGCCGCCGGTCCGGCTGCGTCTACGAAGGATACTCCGTGATAGCTGGGATTTGGCTCCGCGATCGGAGCATACTTTCCGCTCGCCTTCCAGTCAAATTTTCCGGAATCTACGATGATTCCGCCGAGCGTCGTTCCATGACCGCCAATAAACTTGGTAGCGGAATGAACCACAATGTCCGCGCCATGCTCAATCGGACGAATGAGATACGGGGTGCCGAAGGTATTGTCAATGACGAGCGGCAGGCCATGCCTGTGGGCGATTGCAGCAATCGCGTCAATATCGGGGATATCACTGTTCGGGTTCCCCAGCGTTTCCAGATAAACTGCTTTCGTGTTCTCCTGAATGGAGGCCTCGACTTCATCCAGGTTATGCGCATCCACGAATGTAGTGGATATTCCGTACTGCGGAAGTGTATGCTCCAGCAGATTATAGCTGCCGCCATAGATGGTTTTCTGCGCCACAATGTGCTCCCCTGCCTGAGCCAGAGCCTGAATGGTGTAAGTAACCGCAGCTGCTCCGCTTGCCAGCGCCAGAGCCGCAACGCCTCCCTCCAGAGCCGCCAGACGCTTTTCCAGCACATCCTGTGTGGAATTGGTCAGTCTGCCGTAAATATTGCCGGCATCCGTCAGTCCAAAACGGGCTGCCGCATGCTCGGAATTGTGAAATACGTAAGAGGTCGTCTGATAAATCGGAACCGCTCTCGAATCAGTAGCCGGATCGGCCTGTTCCTGTCCAACATGAAGCTGTAAAGTCTCAAATTTGTATTCGCTCATGATACTCTCCTTTTCTGATGCATCTGCATCTTTACTGTTTTACTTTGTATTCCTATTATTTCTTCTGCGTATTACCTATTTATTTGATAGGTAATATATGTTTATGTCAATTATCATACAGCCAGATCCGGTTTTCGTCAAATTCAGGATTCCTATAACTGGTTATCGGTTTTTTCTATAGCAAGAAGCTCTGCCTTGACATTGATTTATTTTTATTCATAAAATATAATTTTCCTGTTCATCTATGAATTTTACAGGCATATAATCTTACAGAAACGAAATGTGGGGATAAGATGAAAATCGCTTTATTTCAAATGAAAATGTCCACGGATAAAGAGGACAATCTGAAGCACTGCTTACGCGCTTTGCAAAATGCAGCCCGAAACAGCGCAGATTTGATTTTATATCCGGAATTGACACTTTTGCCGTTTTTTCCTCAATATAAAAAGCGGAATGCATCCGACTACACTGTGAAAATGGATGCTGATGAGATCGTAAAATTTCAGAGCGCTTGTCAGGAAAACCTTATTTACGCAGTTCCCAATTTTTATTATGAGGAAAACGGACTGTACTATGATGCGAGTTTTTTTATTTCCCCATATGGAAAAATACAGGGTATCCAGAAGATGGTACATATCGCGCAGGCAAAGAATTTTTACGAACAGGATTATTATACGCCCTCGGACAATGGCTTTTTCGTATTCCAGACTCCGTTTGGGAACATCGGGATCGTCGTCTGTTTTGACCGCCATTATCCGGAAAGCATCCGGACAGAAAAGTTAAAAGGGGCAGATTTAATCCTGATTCCAACAGCAAATACGAAAGCCGAACCGCTCTCGATGTTTGAATGGGAAATCCGTGTGCAGGCATATCAAAACTGCGTTCCGATTGTTATGTGTAACCGAACAGGTTTAGAAGGAAATATGGACTTTGCAGGAGAATCCCTCGCTGTGAATGCGGATGGTAATGTTCTGGTAAAGGCAGATGACAGAGAGCAGCTTGTTTATGTTGAGATTGATATAGAAAATGCTCGTTTAAACGGCGACAAGCGTCCATATGTATGCCTGCGCAGACCGGATCTGTATGTTTAAATCGAATGGAATTGGGGTAAAACTATGGTTCAGAATTTATATACAAAGTATCAAAAATTGCAGGACTTCTTAAAAAGCCTGGGAAGCGTTGCAGTCGCTTTTTCCGGCGGTGTGGATTCTACTTTCCTGCTTCATGCAGCACAGGAGGCTCTTGGAGATCAGGTGATCGCAGTAACGGCGTCCTCCTGCTCTTTTCCAAAAAGAGAGCTAAATGAGGCAAAATCGTTTTGTCAGGAACATCAGATCAAACATTTCATAGTAGCATCAGAAGAATTGGATATCGATGGCTTTCGGCAGAACCCGAAGAATCGCTGCTACCTGTGCAAGCGGGAACTCTTTGAAAAAATACTTACCCTGGCAAAGGAAAATCACATCGCTGCGGTCGCTGAAGGGTCCAACCTGGATGATAATGGGGATTACCGTCCGGGGCTAATTGCAGTGAAGGAGTTGGGAATTGCCAGCCCATTAAGATATGCAGGACTCAACAAAGAGGAGATACGCACCCTTTCCAGAGAATTTGGTCTGCCAACATGGGACAAGCAGTCCTTTGCCTGCCTGTCTTCGAGGTTTGTATACGGAGAAACGATCAGTGAAGAAAAGCTGCGGATGGTGGATCAGGCTGAGCAGCTATTGCTTGATCTTGGATTTCATCAGGTGCGTGTGCGAATTCACGGCAGCATTGCCCGGATTGAAATCCTGCCGCAGGAATTTGAAAAACTGATGCAGGATGAAATACGGCTGAACGTTTATGCAAAGTTAAAAGAGTTTGGTTTTTCCTATGTGACACTGGATCTGATGGGATACCGGACGGGGAGCATGAATGAGACACTGGAGCGAGGGTAGGCATTACCCTCACTCCGCTTCATCGATTGATTTCTCCTGCCCTTGTCTGGCCAGCTCCAGACCCTTTTTCACATAGCCACCTTCAAACTGCCTGCGCACTTTCCAGGCATACCGATTTTCCGGATTGACAAATTTGGCATCCTCGAAATCAAGGATTTCCTGCACTTCTTCCGGATAATCCCGGTAAAATCCTTTCATAAATCCGATCACGTTGCGCGCAGCATGTGCCACCGAATAAAACTCTCCGTTTGGAACGGTGATATTGACTGTTTTCAGATCATAATGCGCCGCGTTCTTATAATTCTGTACAGCCTGTACCTGATCGCGGTCTGAGAAAGGTTCATCCGGCGTCGCGGCCAGCCAGCAAAGCAATAGCTCAGCAAACGCGGCGTCCTTCTCTTCCAGTCCGGCAGACACAAACGGATTCAGGTCAAACATCCGCAGCTCAATGCGGTTGACTCCGTTTGCCTCCAGAGATTCAAGGCGGTTTGGTCCCGCCGGTTTCAGGCGCACCGGATAATACAATTCCGAGGGAGCCTGTATCCACTGATGCTGCACGTAATAGCGGAAGCTGTCCACATAGGCAGGCATACTGCTATAATCAAATACCGGCGTGAACGCGTTCCAATAGCCCAGTTCGCTGCAGCGCACAGAGGCCAGCCCCTGAAATACATCCCGGTCAAACCGGCCTTTCTCCACATAAGAGCAGTCCAACAGAGGGCTGGCTGCGGTTACCGCTGTCAGTATCCAGCCATAAGCTGCGATACGTCTCGCCAATGTCAGGTATAATTCATTTTTATATTCGATAAAGCTTTCTTTTCCACTGCGTGCGAAATCAGCCTTGAGGAGCTCGTCATTAAAGGAATAATTGAAATGAATCCCACAGAACGTCATCTTATAGCGGCCGTATCGCTCTGACAGATATTCCCGGTAGGTGGTTTTTCCAGTCTCCGGTCCACCAAACTGCGCAATCGGAATATCCCGTTCGCTGCGGATATATGGCGGATTTGAAAATGGCCAGAGATATTCACGGGGTGAAAGCTGTGCCAGAGTCTGCTGGATTCGTTTCGTGTGTTCCGCCAGCTCCTTCAAAGCCGGGCGCACCCCTGGCTGCACGGAAGTATTGATCTCTGTCTGGTTTTCACAAAAATCACGGACAATGTAAGAATCGTCCGGAAACGGATGCGGACTGTGAGAGAGGAACCCCTGCCCATCAACGCGCAGGCCTTCCTTTTCCAGTCCAATATTTCCAGAAAGCAGCAGTTTTTTTAATTCCGGTGAGTCAATTCGCAGCATATACTTTTTACCTCTGACTTTCCCTTACTTGCGGCAGATTTCACCCGCCTGCCAATGAGATTCTATCGGATAATTTTCGTTCAACGAGTGATATTTGACTAATTTCACCTGTCAAATCACGTCTGCTTTTCATTTCGTCATTTTTCCCGAATGGCTCGTCGCAGCTGCTCCAGGGCCTGCTCCAACGTAGCCCGGGGGCAGGCCACGTTGATTCGCTGGAATCCTTCTCCTGCCGCTCCGAAGATGCTCCCACTGTCCAGCCAAAGCCGGGCTTTATGAACGATCAGCCGTTCCAGATCCGGGCCGGTCAGACCCAGCGCACGGAAATCAAGCCACACTAAATAGGTGCCTTCCGGCTCTATCATTTGTATTTCCGGCAGCTCCCTGGCCAGATATTTTCTCAGATAAGTGATGTTTTTTTCAAGATAGGCCATGACCCCGCAGTACCAGGTCTCGCCGTACCGGTAAGCCGCTTCGCCGGCAGTCAGGCCCAGAGTGTTGAGCTGACTGTAGCCGGCAGCAGCAATCTGTCTGCGAAACTTTCTGCGCAAGGCAGGATCCGGAATAAACAGGTTGGACACCTGCAGCCCCGCCAGGTTAAAAGTCTTGGCGGGTGATGTGCAGGTAATGGAAATTGATTCGAATTCCGGCTTCAGGCCTGCGAACACCAGATGCCGGTTCTCACCATAGACAAAATCTTGGTGGATTTCATCGCTGACCACCAGGATCCCGTGTTTCAGGCACAGTTCCCCTATGCGCAGCAGCTCTTCCCGCCGCCATACCCGCCCTACCGGATTATGCGGACTGCACAGAAGAAACAGCTTCACACGGTTCTCCACAATCTTTCTTTCAAAATCGTCAAAATCAATGTGATAGCGGCCATCTGCGCCCAGTATCAGATCGCTGCTGACCACACGGCGGTCATTATCCGCTATGACCTCTGTAAAGGGGTAATACACCGGCTGCTGGATGAGAACGCCATCCCCTCTGTCTGTAAATGCCTTCACCGCCATGGCCAGTCCAAAGACCACCCCCGGCGTTTTTATCAGCCACTCCGGCTTCACCTGCCAGCCGTGTCTGCGCTCCATCCATCCCGCCACTGCCTCAAAATAGCGGTCGCCGCTCTCTGTATAACCAAAAATACCATGATCCACCCGCTCTTTAAGGGCATCCAGCACATAGCTGGATGTCGGAAAATCCATATCTGCTACCCACAAAGGCAGTACATCCTCCGGTTTTCTCCGGCGCGTCGCAAAGTCGTACTTCAGGCAGTCTGTATGACGCCGGTCGACCACTCTGTCAAAATCCAGATTACGCTCTCCCTGCATGATTCCCTCCTTCAATCAGAACGGTTCCTCAAACGAATCCATTGCCTGCTTCAAATCCTGAATCAGATCTTCTTTTGCTTCAATGCCAACGGACAGGCGCAGTACCCGGTCCGTGATGCCATTTTTCTGCTGAATTTCCACCGGCACATCGGCATGCGTCTGGGTGGTGGGATAGGTCAGCAGCGTCTCCACGCCTCCCAGGCTTTCCGCAAAGGGAATCAGTCTGGTGCTTTTCAGAATGTGATGTGCCAGCTTTTGGCTTTCTACTTCGAATGTAACCATACTGCCAAAGCCGCTGGCCTGTCGGCGGCAGATCTCATAGGCCCGCGTACCCGGGATGCCAGGGTAATAGACCTTCCGCACCCGGGATTCACCTGACAGGTACTCAACAATCGCCCTGGCATTCTCCTGAGCCCGCTCCATGCGGACAGGGAGAGTCTTGATGCCCCGGAGAATCAGCCAGCTGTCAAAGGGTGCCAGCCCGGAACCCACCGTCTTGAAAATAAAGCGAAGCTGTTCGGACACTTCTGCCTGGGCCGTCACCAGAAAACCTGCTAAGGTGTCATTATGGCCGCCCAGAAATTTTGTCCCGCTGTGGAGTACAATGTCCGCCCCCAGCGTCAGAGGCTTCTGAAAATAAGGCGACAAAAACGTGTTATCCACAATCAACAAGATCCCATGCCGTCTGGCCGTCTCCGCCAGAGTGCGGATGTCTATCACGTTCATCATGGGATTGGTAGGCGTTTCAATCAAAATAGCACGGGTATTCTCCCTGATATAAGGTTCCACATCTTCCGCGGTGCAGTCGATATGGCTGAACAAAATGCCATTCTTCCGGCTGACAGAACGGAACAGGCGGATGCTCCCTCCGTACAGATCACTGTCCGTAATGATGTGATCCCCCGGATGAAACAGCTCCATCAGCGCTGTCATGGCCGCCATGCCGCTGGAAAAAGCCAAAGCGTCCACGCCGCCCTCCAGCGAAGCAACTACCCGCTCCAGCTGCTGCCTGGTAGGATTTTGCATGCGGCTGTAGTCATAGCCGGTGCTCTGCCCTACAGCAGGGTGAGCGAAGGTGGCAGTCTGATAGATGGGGAAGCTGATGGAGCCGGTCTGTTCCCCTTCAAATTTCGTGCCGCCTCCATAGATACATTTTGTTTCAAAGCCTCTTTCCATTTACGCTGTTCCTCCCGCAGTATTTTCACAACTGAGACGGTATGCTGCAGCTGCTTCGGTTCTTCCAGACAAATACAGAAATTTTACGAATCAGGGTGATCGAGTAGGAGGCGGTGATTAGCCGCCGTCCTCTCACAGCACCGTGCGTACCGT
>JAJBVD010000074.1 GCA_020859985.1 Clostridiales bacterium | reverse complement strand
CCGCTGCGGGTCGGTGTCGGCAGAGATCCAACCTTTGCGTTATAATTAACCGTCCTGGAAATGCTGGATTTTTTCTTTACCTTGCCTTTATTTGCCTTGAATGTGACCTTGTAAGTGTTAATCTTCCACTGCGCATACAAGGTATGATCGCCACTCGTCACCTTTGTCGTAGAAGTCACCTGACTTCCGCCAGAAGCGGCCGTAAACCATCCCTGGAAAGTATACCCCGTGCGCGTCGGCGTCGGCAGCGTGCCATAAGCAGCGCCATATGTAACCATCTGTGAAGAGGTGCCTGTACTTCCTCCATTCGCGTCATAAGTAACAAGACACGCTTCCGTAGCGTTCACGGAAATATTGCGAATCATCTGCTTCTGATATCCAAAAGCTCCCAGATAGGTCGATCCGGTAATTCCAAAATAGGACATATCCGCCGGGTCAAAATTTGTGCTTGTCAATACCAGCTCCCCATCCTTATAAACCTGCAGTGTGCCTGTGCTGCTGACATACTGAATCACGGCCTTATGCCAGGTGCTGTCACAGATGGTCTGACTCACCGTATCCAAATGCTTATAGGAAGTGCTCGTCCCGTTATTTTTCACAACCGCAATATGCTGTCCGGATTCGTCGCCCCTTCCGTTCGGATAAGAATCAAACTCAATCCCATAGAACGAGCTCTTTCCATAGATATAATCATCATATCCGAGACATCTTCCGTAATTTCCTGTCGTAAAAGCACTATCTGCAAATACCAGCAAAAATCCCTCTCTTGGTTTGTCAACAGCATTGCCGACATAATACTCAAAAGAAATCTCGAAACTACTCCTCGTATCCAGCTCCACGCTGTATAAAATACCACCGGACTGACTGGATTTTGCTTCGGTCAGCGTATAAACCCCGTTTGAATACGTCGCATCCCCGGCTGTCGTAAAGCTGGCGGCTGATGCGGGCAGCACGCCGATCACGCATAACAGCAGTAACAAAAGTGCACCTGTCAGCCATTTTTTCATTTTGTTCATACTGATCTCTCCCTTACTTCTGTTAATTATATGTAATTACCCTATATCTGAAAGATTTATCCTATCATATCCACCTTTTTTCTTATCTTCCGGATGAGGTTCTAATCCAATAATTGTAATCTCCTGCTTTCCCGGACCGTATATCCAAAACATTCTCATAGCACCACTTGTTTTATTTTCCAGATAGGACTGCCATACTTTCTCTCCATATCTTCTTGATAAAGGTATAATCTCATGAGACTGTAAACTAGGGTAAAATGGATTTTCCGATAATTTTTTTAAAGCCTTTCCCCATTTTTGATATAATAATTCATCTTTTTTACTTATTTTTTCTGTTTTATGCTTTTTCTGTAGGTCTGACCATAAATCAGACATTTCAGGAACCCCCATGCGAATACTATATTGCATAAACCCACTCCATTTTAAAAATCCGATAAATCAATAACTGAAGATACAATTCCTTTTTTGAAATTCTCCACAGCCTGATCCATATCTTCCAACGCCTTTTTTGATATACTATCCGGTACATTCAATTCTCTTGGCTCAAGCAGAATACACCCATTTTCATATTCCTTCACATTATAATACTGATAAGCCGCTCCACGTAACGTAACCCTCTTCTTACTGTCAATATGAACATTGTAATCTTTTAATGCATTCATTCTATCACCTCTGTTATTAATGTGGGATTTCCCACTACATCTTATCATATGTCTTTCGGCTGCTTTTGTCAATATTATCTTCTTTATCAAAATATTTTTATTATTTTACAAACCTCTCCACAATATACCGGTTCGCCTCCAGCTCCTGCTCATCATCTAGAGAGCTAAGCTCCCGCGTCCCGTATTTGTGCTCCAGCGCGTTTCCAATCAGATAGTCGCAGACATGCGGATTTTTTGGAAGCAGCGGGCCGTGCAGATACGTACCGACAACGTTTTTGTAAAGAACGCCCTCTGCGCCGTCTTTTCCGTTATTTCCAAAGCCAAATTTTACTTTTCCAAGCGGTGTATTATCTCCTATAAAGGTTCTACCGCCATGATTTTCAAAACCGACAATCGGGTATGGAAAATCGTCATTTGCGATCACAATATTTGAAATCAGACGCGGACTGCCCTGCTCCGTATAGAGATCCACCAGAGACAATCCTTCAATCCGCCCATCCGAAGTATCATAATAATGTCCCAACAGCTGATAACCGCCGCAGACTGCGATCACGCTGCCGCCATCTTCTACATAGGCATGAAAATCTTCGCGGATGGTCTTCAACTTTTCACATACCAGCATCTGCTCCCGGTCGGAGCCGCCGCCCAGCAACACAATATCCAGATCTGAAAATTTTACCTCATCCGTGATCTGAAATTCACGCACCTCGGCCTCAATGCCACGCCACTCACAGCGCTTTTTCATGCACTGGATATTGCCGCGGTCGCCATACAGATTCAAAAGATCCGGGTAAAGATGCCCGATGGTTAATTTCATGTGTGCTCTCCTTTTTTCAGCCTCATTCATTAAATTTCTGTTTGGTATCCGATATTCTCCTGTTACTTTTCTTCCTGCATCCCCGCCAGAATATTTCTCGTAGAAAACAGCGCCGTATAATTTACCAGCACATAAAGATTCCCGCAGCCGTCGGCAAGCCGCGCCTCAATCGCACTCTTCACATCACCGATCATCTCACATGGAATATCCACATACTTCATGCGCAGCCGCATATCCTGACAGCGAATACCGCTGACCGTAATTGAGCGGATCGTATGTGATTTTTCCACCGAATCCACATCCGTCTTCTCTGATCCGCAGTCTTTCCTGTCTCCGAACCGGTCAAAATCCACATCCCACAGCCACGAGATATCCGTTCCGTCCTGCGCGTTGTCGTTGATCACGATAATGATGTCTTTCTCCTTTTTATCCTCCATCACTGCAGAGATATTCTGGTTAAATCCAGCCGGATTCTTCGCCAGATTCAGCACCACATCGCTTCCATTGATGTTAAAATGCTCCATCCGCCCATTCTGCGGATGAAAATCTTTCAACACTTTCTCATAATCTGCCAGCTTCAGCCCCGCGCTTCTTCCCGCCGCATAGGCAGCAAGAATATTGTAAATATTATAAAAACCCCGGTAATCCGCGGACAGATGACGACTTTCATATCTGTGAATGATCCTGTCGTACACTGCTTCCCTGGTTGCAGCAGCCTCTTCTGTATGATCTGATCCTGTGCCATCACCAGTCGCTATATCATCAATCGCAACCACACTATCAAGTTCTTCCTCCGGAAGAAGGTATCGTTCCAGCACATCAAAGGAAAGCCCCTCTGTCATATCAATATGGAGTGCCTCAAAATCAATCTCCGGTCTGGTAAAGTCGCAGTTCGGGCAGTTGTATTTGCCAATCTGGCTGTAATGATAAAATTCATAATCCAGCCTTGCTCCGCACTTTTTACAGAAGCGGCCTTCGCGGATCTCATGCTGTTCACCCTGTTCTTCTTCCGAAAACACACGCTCCGTGATCCCATAGGTGATAAATTCATGCCCGCTCTCCATTGCCAGATACGCGGAAAGAGCATCGTCCGCATTCACAATGATTTTCATATCCGGCGCCATCTGCATCGCGCGTTTCAACATATCCATTGTGATATCAATCTCACCGTAGCGGTCCAACTGGTCGCGGAACAGATTTGTCAGCACCATATAATCCGGCTTAAAATGCGGAAATACACGCAGCGTGGACGCCTCATCAATCTCAATGCAGGCATAATCCGCGTCCAGAGTCCCGTCATTTTTTGCGGCCAGCACAAAAGCCGCTGCAACACCATCCAGCATATTCGAGCCGGTGTGGTTGCAGACGACACGATTATTTTCTGTCTCAATCGCCTGACACAGCAGATTATTCGTTGTTGTTTTTCCATTTGTGCCGCAGACCACAAAAATCTTTTCCCGCACCTGCGCGGACAGATCCTTTAAAATATCCGGATCGATCCTTAATGCAACTTTTCCGGCAAACGTAACACCCTGTTTGCCGGAAAGCCTGCACGCAGCGCTGATGATTTTTGCCGACCATATGGCAATCATCCTGCGTAATTTCATATGCTGTCCTTATTACTCCTCAGTCTCATCGTCATCCGCTTCATCGATGATATCAGAATTTTCTTCCGAATTAGTTTCAGAATCTTCTTCCTGCGGCTGCGTCTTCCCCACCTTCGAAATGCTTGCAACCTGATCTGCAATACCCGTCTCCGGATCGACGTCCAGATTCATCAGCTTCACGCCGCTTGCCGGACGTCCGCAGATGGATATATCCTCACACGCCATCTGAATGATAATGCCATCCTTGCTGATGAGCATGATCTCATCGTCCAGGCAGACTGCTTTCGCGCCGACCAGATTGCCGGTTCTCTCCGTGATCTTATAACACTTCATACCCTTTGTGTTGCGGCCGTGAGTCGTAAACTCACTGGTGCGTGTCAGCTTGCCGATACCTTTTTCCGAGACAAGCAGCAGATATTCACCTTGCACATCCAGCTGCATGGCAATAATCTCGTCGCCCTCTGCCAACTTCATGCCGATATTGCCCATCGAAGTCCGGCCGGTAGGACGCAGCGTCGTTTCCTTGAAGCGTACACACTGTCCGAATTTTGTCACAAGGAAGATTTCTCTATTATTATCTGTAAATTTCACCTCAATTAATTCATCATCCTCGCGGAGAGTAATGGCAGCAAGACCATTTTTTTTCACGAATGCAAATGCCATGATTGAGGTCTTCTTTACAAGACCCTTCTTTGTAGCCATAAACAGATAATTGCCTTCCTTGTATTCCTTAATCGGAATCATCGCTGTGATCTTTTCCTCCGGCTGCAGCTGCAGCAGATTGATGATCGCGGTGCCGCGCGCCGTGCGGCTTGCTTCCGGTATCTCATACACTTTCAGACGGTAAACACGGCCTTTATTCGTAAAGAACATCAGATAATGGTGCGTATTCGTCACCAGAATCTCTTCTATGTAATCCTCCTCCAGCGTCTGCATCCCGCGGATGCCGCGGCCGCCGCGGTTCTGACTGCGGAAATTATCCGGCTGCATGCGCTTGATATAGCCAAGCTTTGTCATTGCAATGACAACCTTTTCATCCTCGATCAGATCCTCCGCCGAAAATTCCGTCGCGTCATAACCGATCGTCGTCTTGCGGTCATCGCCGTATTTTTCCGAAATCAGGCTGATCTCTGTCTTGATCACGCCGAGCAGAAGCTTCTCATCGGCCAGAATTGCCTTGTAGCCCTTGATTTTTTCCATCAGTTCCTTATATTCCGTCTCTAGCTTCTCTCGTTCCAGACCGGTCAGAGCCCGCAGACGCATGTCCACGATAGCCTGCGCCTGCGCATCCGTCAGACCAAAACGTTCCATCAATCCGGCTTTTGCCAGCTGCGTGGTCTGCGACCCGCGGATTATCTTAATCACCTCATCAATATTATCCAGCGCGATCAGCAAGCCTTCCAAAATATGGGCGCGCTCCTGCGCTTTATTCAGGTCATATTTCGTCCGTCTGGTAACGACTTCCTCCTGATGGTTCAGGTAAAGCTGCAGCATTTCATGGATATTCATGACCTTCGGCTGATTGCCGTCCAGCGCCAGCATGATCACGCCGAACGTATCCTGCAGCTGCGTATGCTTATAAAGCTGGTTTAAGATCACATTCGCGTTCACATCGCGCCGCAGCTCAATGTTGATCCGCATACCTTCCCGGTTCGACTCATCTGTGATCGCAGTAATGCCGTCGATGCGCTTCTCCTTCACCAGATCCGCCATTTTTTCGATCAGACGCGCCTTATTCACCATGAACGGCAGCTCCGTCACGATAATACGGCTCTTGCCATTGCTCATCGTCTCAATATTCGTCACAGCACGGACACGGAGCTTCCCCTTACCTGTCCGATACGCCTCCTCGATTCCCTTTTTACCGAGAATCTGCGCGCCGGTCGGAAAATCCGGTCCCTTGATGATCTCCATAATCTCCTCAATCGACGTATCCCGGTCCTCATCTACACGATTATCAATCATCTTCACGACAGCAGAAATCACCTCACGCAGATTGTGAGGAGGAATATTCGTCGCCATGCCGACCGCAATACCATTCGAGCCGTTCACCAGAAGATTCGGATATCTCGACGGCAGCACCACCGGCTCCCGCTCCGTCTCATCAAAGTTTGGCACAAAATCCACGGTATCCTTATTGATATCCGCCAGCATCTCCATAGAGATCTTGCTGAGTCTGGCCTCCGTATAACGCATCGCCGCCGCGCCGTCGCCGTCCACCGAACCGAAATTCCCGTGTCCGTCCACAAGCGGATAATGCGTCGACCACTCCTGCGCCATATTTACCAATGCGCCATAGATCGAGCTGTCTCCATGCGGATGATACTTACCCATCGTATCACCGACAATACGCGCACACTTCCTGTGCGGCTTGTCCGGCCCGTTATTCAGCTCAATCATCGAATACAGCACCCTGCGCTGCACCGGCTTCAGACCATCCCTCACATCCGGAAGCGCCCGCGACGCGATTACGCTCATCGCGTAATCAATATACGACTCCTCCATCGTTTTCTTCAGATCGACTTCTTTAATCTGGTCAAAAATATTGTCTTCCAAAATTCATCCTCCTAGATGTCGAGATTTTTCACCCTGCGCGCGTTTTCCTCTATAAACTCCCTGCGCGGCTCCACCTGATCGCCCATCAGTGTCGTAAACGTCAGATCAATCTCCGACGACTGCGCGTCGTCCATCGTCACTTTTTTCAGAATACGCTTCTCCGGATCCATGGTCGTCTCCCAGAGCTGCTCCGCGTCCATCTCACCGAGTCCCTTATATCGCTGGATCTTATTATTCTGGTCACGGCCCACCTCATTGATGATGCTCTGCAGCTCCTCATCGCTGTACGCGTACCACACCTTTTTATTCCGCTCCAGCTTATAGAGCGGCGGCATTGCCAGATAAACATACCCCTGTTTGATCAGCTCCGGCATAAAACGATACAGGAACGTCAGCATCAGTGTCGCGATATGTGCGCCGTCCACATCGGCATCTGTCATGATAATAATCTTGTGATAGCGCAGCTTCGTGATATCAAAATCCTCATGGATACCGGTACCGAACGCCGTGATCATCGCCTTGATCTCTGCGTTGCCGTAAATACGGTCCAGACGCGCCTTTTCTACATTCAGAATCTTGCCGCGAAGCGGAAGGATCGCCTGCGTCGCACGGCTTCTGGCCGTCTTCGCGGAGCCGCCTGCGGAATCTCCCTCTACGATAAAGATTTCGCAGTTTGCCGGGTCTTTATCCGAACAATCCGCCAGCTTGCCGGGAAGTGCCAGTCCGTCCAGCGCGGATTTTCTTCTGGTCAGCTCGCGTGCTTTTCTCGCAGCCTCACGCGCCCGCTGCGACATCACTGATTTTTCTACAATGATCTTTCCGACCTGCGGATGCTGCTCCAGATAAATCTTCAGCTGATCCGCTACCACGCTCTCCACCGCGCCGCGGGCCTCGCTGTTGCCCAACTTCTGCTTCGTCTGACCCTCAAACTGCGGGTCCTCAATCTTGATGCTGACAATCGCAGTCAGTCCCTCGCGGATATCGTCGCCAATCAGGCTCTGGTCGCTGTCCTTGATCAGCTTATTCGAACGGGCATAATCATTAAACGTCTTCGTCAGCGCATTCTTAAAACCGGTCAGGTGCATGC
>JAJBVD010000020.1 GCA_020859985.1 Clostridiales bacterium | reverse complement strand
TCGTACAGGATACGATCAGCTGCGGCATGACGTTCGGAATCAGGTGGCGGAAAATCCTTCTGGAGGAACGGATGCCGCAGGCCTCCGCAGCCGCCATAAATTCCTGCTCACGCAGGGAAAGGATCTGGCCTCGTACCAGACGCGCCACCGACGGCCAGCTCAAAAATCCCAAAAGCAGCATCAGGTAAAGCATCCGGATCTGCGGATCAATGTTCATCGCATCCATCGCGGACCCCAAAATGATCATCAGCGGGGTCGACGGAATGCACCAGAACACATCCACGATACGCATGATCAGGTTGTCAACCCAGCCGCCGAAATAACCAGCAAGACCGCCGAGGACAATTCCCAGCGCGCCCGCGATGAAGACGACGATAAAGCCGATCACCAGGGAAACCCGGCCGCCATACATCAAACGTGTCAGCATATCCATGCCGTTGCGGTCTGTACCAAGCCAGTGTGCAAAGGATGGAGAAGAATAGGAATCGTAGACATAGGTCTCCGTCTGCTGATTGACTGTCCAGCTGTCCGTAAACGCTTCATAGCTCACATCGTAAGTGTGTGTCTCGCCATCTTCATCCGTAAAGATAAACTCTGTCTCGTCATTCGAGATTGCCTCATCCAGTTCCTCTTTAAACTGGCGTGTAATTGTCACACCGTTCTCGGTCGCAGTCACGACAAAACGGCTGATGTAGCCGACCACCGTGCCGTCTTCTGTGCCAATGTTGCCGTCCTCGTCCATCGTGTAGGTGACGCCGTCCGCTTCAAAAGAGGTCTCACCGGAAACATAGGCCTTCAAAGCACCATATTTGACGAGAAAGCCGAGCTCCTCGCCCTCTGAATTGACTATATCCTTAAAAGCCATCGCCAGAAGTGTGTCTTCCGAATAGATGGAAAAGAAATCCGCCCCCTCGTAAACGACATCATAGGCGACACTCTTGTATTCAAATGAAAAATCCTCCTCACCGCTCGTATTGTTATAATACAGCAGGAAATAAGCCTGCACGGTGGAGCCGAACTCCTGGTCATCCGCCACCAGATAACGGAAATCATCGTTACGGACCACGCCTGCGTACTGCTGAGACTGATACTCGTAGGTGTAGAACTGCTGGTTCTCATCGTATGGGCTGAGCACCCCTCCTACAAAGGAAAACAGAAACATTGCGATCAGCATCACCATCCCCACGATTGCCAGACGGTTCCGGAAGAAACGTTTCGCCACCATCGCGCCGGGCGTCAGAACCTTGACACGCCGGTCGTCATTCAGGGAATATTCTTCCTCAGGTGCGGAGGAATTATTCGTTTCGGATTTTTTCAGATCTTTTTCACTCATAATTTCTCCTTTCCTACGCCGCGACGCGGACTCTCGGATCCACGACTGCATACATGATATCGGTCAGCAGGTTACAGGCAAGGGTCAGCACCGCAATAAAGCACATGAAAAACATGCTGAACGGAATATCTCCGGCGATCATCGCCTGATAAGAGATGTAGCCAATGCCCGGGATGGAAAACAGAGTCTCCGTGATCAGGGCTCCGGAGAACAGACCCGGAAGGGAGGAACCGATGATCGTCACAAGCGGAATCAGCGTGTTGCGGAACGCATGATGATAGATGACCTTGTTCTCAGAAAGACCTTTGGCGCGTGCGGTGCGGATATAGTCCGAATTCAGGACCTCCAGCATATTGGTACGCGTGTAACGCATCAGGGAACCGATAGAGACAATCACCAGCGTAGCAATCGGCAGCACCAGATGGTGCGTCATATCAAGCAATTTTCCCCAGGAATCCAGCTGGGCATAATTCCGCCCCACCAGACCGGTCAGGTCAAACCAGCCAAGCTTGATGGAAAAGATCAGCTTCAGAATCGCCGCAAAAAAGAAGGTCGGAAGCGACATACCGATCAGCGCGATCGTCGTAATCGTATAATCCGTCTTCGAATACTGCTTTACTGCCGCGATCACGCCCAACGGAATCGCGATCGCCAGTTCCAGAACAAAGGAGATCGAAGCCATCGCAAAGGAGACCGGGATCACCTCAAAAAACTTATCAATCACAGGCACCGTAAACTTCCAGCTGTCGCCAAACTGTCCACGGACCGCCTGCGCACACCAGCCGATAAAGCCCTGCAAAATTCCTTTGTCTAGTCCATACTGGGCATTCAGCTGTTCAATCCATTCCTCATAACTTTTTGATCCCGGGGCGGTCGCCCGCTGCATCGCCATCGATTCCACATAGGAAGCCGGCAGACAGCGCATCAAAGTATAAATGATAAAGGCCACCAGGAGCAGGATCAGGACGGATAACAACAGACGCTTGATAATATATTTCCGCATATTGTATTTCCTCTCTTTCTCCTGATATAAACGAAAAGCGCCTGCGTCCCGAGTCCAGAACGCAGGCGCCCTTGCCCTTTACTCAGTCATTACGGACTGCCAGATTTTGTAACTATTCAATATCTTCACAGTTACCCGATTATGCTTCACTGACGACAGGATCCCCGCCGTCAGCCAGACATATCCCTGTCACAAGCAAGATCCGTAAATCCTGCGCAGTTTAGTTCATCTCGATGGTCTCTACCTCAGACATCCAGCTCCAGTACGGAGTCATATCCGGAGTCAGGGAATCTACATTCACACGCTCGGTGGAAACAACGAACATCTCGCTTCTCTGGTATACCGGAATCTCAACGCCCCAGTCCATGATGATCTCCATCGCGCTCTTGTAGAGGCTCTTACGGAAGGTCTGATCGGTGGTCATACGTGCAGCCAGAATCAGCTCATCCAGCTCTTCATCGTTAATCATATAATAGTTGGTAGATCCTTCGCTGTGATACAGCTGATACATATCCGGATCCGTACCTGCCTGCCATGCAGCTACCCACATATCAGCTTCGCCGGTCTGATATGCCGCGTACAGCTCAGATGCATTTGCGTGGTCGCTGACATCCAGCGTGATGCCGATGGTTGCCAGTGCCTCAGATGCGTTGGAAAGAAGCAGGAAGGACGGATGGTCGCCGCTGCCGCTCGCGCCGATGTGTACGGTGTAGCTTAAGGAAGCACCTTCCGGAGCCGCCGTGATCACGCCGTCTTCTACGGTGTAGCCAGCTGCCTCAAAGTAGCCAAGAGCTGCAGTAAGCGCTGCTGCGTACTTATCTTCTACACTCATATCATCTGTGTAAATCGCATTGCCGTCTACATCTACAGAGTATGCAACTGTATAACCGTCATCCGTTACCTGCGGAGCTGCCCAGCTTGTATTGGAAATCGGATAGTTTACAATTGATGCAGTCTCGCCATAATAAGAGTTTACAGATTCTTCACGATATACAGCAAAGATCGTGCCAAATGCCTTTCTCAGAGCCTTGGACTCATCAGAAGCAGGATCATCGCCCACCTTTACGTTGTCCGCGCTGATACCGATGTAGCCATAGCCGCGGAAATCATACAGAAGGGTCGTCAGGACATCGCCATCCAGCTCGCCGTCGCTGTTGTAGCTGGCGATCTCAGCCGCTCTCTCCGCGGAGTAAGACGGGTCTGCGATATCAATCGTACCGGTCGTAACACCGGAAACCTTATCATCCTCAGAAGTGATCTCAACAAAGTTCAGATACTTGGTAGCCGGCTCACCCTTGAAGTAATACGGGTTCGCTTCCATGTAAACAACGCCGTTGGAATACTCTGTGAACATATACGGACCAGCGCCCATCGGAGCAGTCGTCTTCTCCTTGATGCCGCTTAAATCACCCTTGACAAAACCAAAGGAGTGATTGTCATAATCATAGAGCTCCTCATCGCCATAGTAAGCCATCGGAACGATCTGGATGCCCAGCTGATAGATGAAAGTCGCATCCAGCTCAGAAGTGGTCACTTCCATGCTGTAATCGCCTGTACGGACGATACCGGAAACATAATCAGCGGAAGCTTCTGTCGTGATACCAACTGCATATTCGTCAGCAAGATAGGTAAACAGTCCGCTCGAAGCAGCCTCGGTATCGCTCATAGTCGCGTAATCCACTACGCCATCCTCACCAGTGTAGCCGAACTCCAGATTTGCCCAATAGTCAGCTGTGGTCGGATACTCACCGTTCGCCATATCATAAGTATTGCCAAGGATATCCTCGAACAGTCCGTCATCATTGATGCCGTTCGCGAATCCCCACATTACCATACCAAACGCTACCTGCAGACCTTCGTTCTCAGCAAGTTCTTCCGCAGTGCTGCCGATGTAAGCCGCATAGTCATCGCTCAGATAATTCGTCACACAATAGTCTACGATCGACTGTGCGAACGCCGCGCCAGCCTCCGGAAGGCCCTCGCTCCAGAAACCGGTCTGCTGCTCCTCGGTCCAATACGTAAAGTCTGCATTGTCCTCGCCAGCCGCAATCAGCAGATTGTACAGAGACTCCATACCGCTGCGATACTCGTCCAGTCCGACGATCGGGCAGGAATACATGGTCGTGGAACCATCATAAGTCGGATCCAGATATACATACATCGTGAAAATTACATCATCAATATCTGCATAGGTGCCGTCTGAGAACTGGATATCATCGCGCATCGTAACCGCGTAGGTAACGGTGCCGTCCTCATTCTCCGTGATCACAATGTCGGAAGTACCCGTATAAGTATAATCCGTACCATTGTAGCTGCGGGTCTCGCCCTCGATTCCATTGAGAACCGGCTCGCCTACACGGTCTACATACATCAGATACGCCTGCGTCATATCGGAAACATTTACATCATCCACGCTTGCCGCAAAGAACGGAGAAAACTTCTGCTCAAGTCCGGTCACGGAGGCAACCAGAGTATCGCCGGAATCAGCCCCCCCCATCTTCAGCCAGAGCGCTCATCGGAAGCGACAGAACCATGGACGCCGCAAGTGCCATTGACAGTAACTGTCTGAATCTTTTTTTCATGCTATATTATCCTCCTTAAAAATTATTCGGGACGCACCAGTAAAAATGTATCCCGAAGTTATACCTGTCAGTATATTACAGCAAACCCCAAAAGTCAATTTTATTCGGCAAAAAACATTTATTTACGGTATTACCATTTTATGCTTTTGAACCCGTACCGGACGTCTCTTCCGCTTCTTTTGTCTCCGTCGGATTCGTGCCGGTGCTTTCGTCGGTACTTTCCCATTCCAGCTTCAAAACCATTCTCCGCAGCAGTACCGCGAACACAAGACTCACCGCCTCCGCCGCCACAAACAGCAGGGCAGCCGGAATTCTCCCGGTAAACTGGCTCTGCCAGAGCAAATTGACCAGCTCTCCCGCAAGCGCAATGCCGGAAAACACAGCGGTCAGAAGGGCTCTGACCGGCAGGGCTTCCACACTTTTCTGAAAAACGTGTTCCGGAATCTTCTCTCCGCCGCCCGCCAGTGTGTAATTTCCCCAGACGAGGGATACCGAAGCGATGAGAGCCGCCGCGTACGGCAGCAGCACCCAGAAGCGGCCGTCCATCCCGGTATCTGAAATGCATCCGGCTGCGATCTGCGCGGCAAACGAAGCGACCGCAATCATCCAGAGTCCCCGCAAAGAAGTTTTCCTGGGACTTTTCCAGTGATACGTCGTGCCAGTATAGATGTAATTTCCGGACGCATCCTTTTCATAATCATTCAGATAGGCCCATCTGCCTTTTTGCTTCGGCTCCGGTTCCTGATCCGTTTTCCGGTTTTCTTTCTGTTCTTTATCTTCCATTCGTCTGTATTATCTCCCAAGTAAATGAAAGTCATTCGTAACGGTTCAGTTTCTTCTCCGTTATAAAGGAAAAGTTTATCATTTTTCAGTGGAGACAAACGGAAACTTTATGCAATCCCGCTCAGGTCATAATTCTCCAGCCACTGCTTCGCCTCGGCACACACGCCGCGCAGGCACGCCTCGTCAAACGGGCTCTCCAGTCCCGCGTTCTTCAAAAGCTCCGTAAAGGTACAGCTGCCTCCCTGCGTTGTATAAGCCATGTAGCGCGCCCAGGTGTTGGGGATCGGACATTTTGCGTCTGCCGTCCGGGCGTCCGCAGCGCCGCTTTCATTTCCAGCTCCCGATGCGGCGCTCTCCCGCAGCTCTTTCTGCATCATCGCCCAGAATTCCAGCGATACGGTCTGTGCCAGACAGTAATCGATATAATAAAACGGGAACGAGTAAATATGATGCTGCCGCTGCCAGCCCTCGCCGTCCGCATAGAACGGAATCTCGCCGTCCAGCTTCATCCACGGCATATAAATGCCGAGCAAATCTTTCCAGACGCCGTGCCTCTCGGCCGGAGTCATCTCTGGTTTTTCGAAGACGAGGTGCTGGAAATGGTCGACCATCGTACCATAAGGGATGAAAGTCAGCGCTGACGCAAGGTGGCTGTAATGGAATTTGCGCGTATCCTCTCCAAAGAAGCCTTCTGACCATGGCCAGGATAAAAATTCCATCGACATGGAATGTACCTCGCAGGCCTCCATTCCCGGCCAGCAGGTGGACATCGGCACCCGATCGCGGTTCACGTAATAAGCAAAAGCATGCCCCGCCTCATGCGTCACCACCTCGACATCATGCTGCGTTCCATTGAAATTCGCGAAGATAAAGGGCACACCGTAATCCGGAATGCTCGTACAGTAGCCGCCGCCCTCTTTTCCTTCGGTACTTAAAACGTCCATCAGACCATTCTCCAGCATCGTGCCGAAGAACGCGCTCGTCTCCGGAGAAAGCTCGTCATAAAACTTCTTTCCCTGCGCCAGAATCTCATCCGGCGTGCCAAAGGGGCGCGGATTGCCGGAGCGAAACTCCAGCGCATTGTCCGCGAAGCTCATCGGATATTCCTTGCCCAGACGCTTCGCCTGCTCCCGGTAGATCTCATCCGCCACCGGCACCAGATATTTTTGCACCGCCACGCGGAATTTCTCCACATCTTCCTTTGTATAACAGTTACGCCCCATGCGGTAATAACCGAGTTCCGTATAGCCGTCATAGCCTAATTTGCGGCCCATCTCATCTCTCAAATGAACCAGCTCATCATAAAGGCCATCCAGCTTATCCTGATTGTCCTTGTACCACTGTCCCTCCGCTTTCCACGCGCTTAAGCGGCGCGCATCATCCGGATCGTTTTTGAACGGCGACATCTGCGAGATCGTATATGTTTTTCCCTCAAACGGAATCTGCGCGGACGCGAGCAGCTTCTCATATTCCTGCGTCAGGTCGTTTTCCCGCTGCAGCTGCGGCACGATCTCCGGTGAAAATGTTTTCAGATCGATCTCCGCGTTGATAAACATCAGATCTCCGTACTCTGCGGCAAAATCCTGCCGGTACGGGCTTTCAAGCAGCGCCATCGTCCAGGCCTGTCCGTATTCCTGCAATTCAGGCAGCGCGGCATTCCAAAACTTTACCTCGCCGTCGTAATACTCGTCGCGTGTATCGATCGAGTGCCGGATGCTGGCCAGCGACGACAACGTCGAGGTATGTTTGTCCAGCTCATCCTTCTGCAAAAACAGTTCCCGCGCCTCGGCATAGCTCTGCGCGCCCTTCAGCTTCTCAGTCAGCCGCGCTGTCTGCTGTTTCAGGTCTTCTAAATCAGGACGTTCGTATGGCATTTCTGAAAAATTCATGTTGTCTCTTCCTTTCTCATTACATAATCCTCCCGCAGACAATCCGAATTTGCCCGCGATTTTAGTATTATACCGTATTTTGCAGGTAAATCAACTCGCCTGAAATGATTTTCTCATCTGGCACTTTTTATTTTAATTTTGTCCCACCTCAATCGTAATATGGGTGTTTCAAAAACAGAATTTCCTTTACCGGCAATACCGCCTCATCAGGACTCTGTCTCCAGAATCCCCAGCCGTTCCGCTTCTTCCCTCAGCACCACGTTTCCTGCGTTCATCGTCCCAAAGGAGGACACGCAGCAGATCACACGGCTGCAGGTGCGCAGCACTTTGAGTGCCTCTTGTACTTTTTCCTCACTGACCGGCTCAAAAGCCCGCTCTGTGATAATCTCAGAAGCCAGCGCCTTTGCCACTTCATGATCGATATCGTTTTCATGCAGAACGCCTGTCGCAAACGGCACGCCCTCGCGCTGCAGCCTGCGGCAGGTCGGAATCGCGCTGCCGCCCCCGCCGATCACAAACACTTCCGGAGTGCCGTGCACCGCCTCCATCTCGATGCAACCAAAGAGCGGATCATAACTGCCGGTCGTGATCCCGTAAAGCTGTCGGATATAATCCGGTGTAAAGACCTCCTCCGGCGTCCCGTAATGATCGATTTTATCCCCGTGTACACAGATCACCTGATCCGAGACCTTCTGCGCGAGATCAAGCTCATGCAGCGACATGATCACTGCCAGCTGATTCTGCGCAACCAGTTTTTTCAGGATGGAAAGCAGTTCCAGCTTGTGACGGATATCAAGGTAGGAGGTCGGCTCATCCAGAATAATAATCTCCGGCTCCTGACAGATGGCGCGCGCAAGCATGATCCTCTGCCGCTGTCCGTCGCTGATCGCCTTAAAGTCACGGTCGCATAGGTCAAGGGCATGCACCATTTCCATCGCCTCGCGCACCTTTTTGCGGTCCTCGTCGGTCAGAAGGCCCAGTGTCCCGGTGTAGGGATATCGGCCGGTCGCCACGATATCCTCGCAGGTCATCAGTTCGGACTGCATCCGCTCCGTGAGGACAACTGCCATTTTCTGCGAGAGGTCCCTGCCCGAAAGCTTCTGGATCGTCTCGTTTTCCAGATACACCGTACCGGCAATCGTTTTCAGCTGCCGCGTGATGCTCTTTAATATCGTCGATTTTCCGCCGCCGTTCGGCCCGATCAGCGTCAGGATTTCCCCCCGCCGCACATGCATCTCAATCTCTTTGATCAGAGGCCTGCCGTCATAGCCGACTGTCAGCTTTTCCGTGTGAAAATAATATTGTGTATCCTGCTCTTTCTGTTTTTCTGATTGTTTTGATTCAGTCATTTTTCTTATCCCTATCCGTTTTTCTTTTTCACCATAATATAAATCACCACCGGCGCGCCGAAAATTGCCGTCACGGAGCTGATTGAAAGCTCGGTCGGTGAAAAGGCCGTGCGGGCAATCAGGTCGCAAAACAGACAGAACGCGGATCCGCCTAAAAAACAGGCCGGAATCACCAGAATCGGTTTTGCCGTGTTCAGCAGACTTTTGACCAGATGCGGCACCGCAATCCCGACAAAGGAAATCGGCCCCGCAAATGCGGTCACGCAGGCGGAAAGCACGCTGGATAAAAGGATCAGCACCACACGGAACAGGCGGATGTTTACTCCAAGATTCTGCGCGTACACCTCACCCAGCTGATAGGCGGCAATCGGTTTGGAAAGGAAAAAAGTGATTACCAGCGATATGCCCACCACGGCGGCCATCACCCTCACGTTGCTCCAGGTCATGCCGGAAAAGCTGCCGAGCGACCAGTTATGAAGGTTGACGATGTTGGAATCATCGGCGAACGTCACCACGAAATCGGTGATGGCCGAACAGATGTAGCCGATCATCACGCCGCAAATGACCAGCATCGACATGCGTTTTACTCTCCGCGACACCAGCAGGACAAAGCCCATTGAGAGCATAGCCCCGATAAACGCGGCCACGATCATCATGCCGGAAGACATTGTCTTTGATACAGAAAGAAAATAAACCATCAGCAGAGCTACGACCAGCTTTGAACCGGATGAGATACCGAGCACATACGGCCCGGCGATCGGGTTGGAAAAAAAGGTCTGCAGCAGAAAGCCGGACACGGAAAGCGCCCCGCCCAGAATGATAACAGCAAGAATTCTCGGAAGCCGGATCTGCCAGATGATGTTGTAGGCAGTCGCGTCGCCCGTCCGCAGGAAAATAATCTGGCATATCTCGCGAATCGATAAATCTACGCTGCCGGAATTCACATTCCAGATAAATAAAATGCCGGTCAGCAACAGCAGGATGACAAACGCCGCCGTGTAGCGCACTCGGCGGCGTGCCACGGTATCATTCAGTACATGATTCCTTGATTCTGTATTTTTTTGTGCATTTTTTTGGTTTATATTTTTCAATTCTGTATTTTCCGCCTTTGTATTCCTCATTTGTTTGTTCCCATTTAGGCAATCTCTTCTGTTCTTTGCAATGCAGCCTTTTGCTTCGCAATCCGACCGTAAATTCCACCGCCCTGATCATTCGTAACTGTTCAGTACCTTCACAGTTACGAGGGGAAAGCCCATTCAGAATCGCTGCGCGATGGGGTATATCCCGCACGAAGTGTGGGATGCCACCCGGCGAGGGCTTTCCCTTACAAAATATACGTTTTCATACGTACTTCGCAGCAAGTGCGAAGTACTGTCCTGAATAATTACGATCATTCTTCGATCCGGTGCAAATATTCCAGCTCACCGTCATCCACGTCCTCATCGGAAAGAATCGTATGGATCTCCACGATCAGATCACCCAAAGAGGTCGTCTCCTGGAACAGGTTTTTCCCGGTGCACCAGACATTTCCGTTCTGCACTGCCGTAAAATCCGCCAGCAGCGCGCTCTTTCCGAGCAGCTCATCCATCGTATAGAGTTCGCCGTCAATCGTGCTGTTATAAATAATATAATCCGCGTCACAGGCTCCGGCATAAAATTCTTCCATCGTCATATTGATCGTAGATGTCGCGCTGTCGTCCTCGCCCAAATCTTCAAATACGTAAGTACCGCCCGCCAGCTCGATCATTTTCGCAACATAGTCATTGGATTTGCGGACATTCGCAGCTCCAGCCGATGTAATGTAGAAAAATGCAACTGTTTTTTCAAGCGACTCCTCTGACTCAATCGCCTGCACGTTCGCTACCTGTTCGCTGAAGATTTCCTCCGCTTCGTCCTCCAGACCGAGAAGCACGGCGTAAAGCTTGATCCACTCTGTCCGTCCCATCGGATGGGATTCATAGCTGGAGCGTTCTACGAGCACAGGAATGCCAAAGGTCTCCAGCTTTTCCCGCACCTCGGGGTTATGATAAATCATTGTGGACTCAATGGCAAGCCCGCAGTTTTCCGAAAGGATCAGTTCATAGTCAGGAGCGCTGTATTTTCCGGCGTAAAGAATGTCCCCGGCCTCCATCGCCTCCTGCGCCTCCTCAATGTACCAGCCGTCTGCGTTCGTACCGGAAAGACGGATGGAATCCAACGCGTCCAATGAAACAAAAAAGTCCATCGCCGAAGTAGCGACCAGATAAATATTTTCAATCGGCTGCTGCAGGACAACTACATCATTGGGCAGACTTTCCAGAACCGTTTCGGTATCCATCCCCGCTGCCGCCGCAATGTCCGTTTCTGATTCTGCTTCAGCAGATGCCCCGTCATCTGATGTATCTGCAGTCTCCGGTACCAGAAGATACACATCTTCATCTGCGATCACAATCCTTGTATAGCCGCCCTCATAATAGTCCACGGTAAACTGTTCCGCATACAGAAGCTCCAGCGAACTCTCCCATGTGAGGCCGCACCAGTCCTCTCCGGAGGAATAGCTTCGTACGGAATCTGTATCATCTGCCAAATCTGCCGCTCCTGTATCTTCTGCTGCTTCTGTATCTTCTGCGGCACCCGTATCCTCTGTCGCACCCGGCTCATTCTCCGCTACGGATACAGTATCCCCTTCTGCATCGGCCGTTTCCGTATCGTCTTCGGTACTTTTTTCTGCATCCTCATCTGCCGTCCGGATCGATGCCGAGTCAAAGCACAGAGTATAATCAATCTCATGCGGCGTACTCATCGCGGTCGTATCCGCCGTCACCGCGATCTCACAGTCAAAGGCGCTGACCGGTATTTCAAACGTGGAATTTCCTTCCGTGTTCACCGGCTCATACCGCTCCCCGTCCAAAAGCATGTAGTCATAGTAAGGGCTGCTGAATGTGATAGTCGCTGTCGCCTTTCCGTCCTCTATCGTGACCGTGGCCGGACTTTCCACACTCGCCCTGCCGGAGCCGCCGGAAAGGGTCACATCGACCAGATAAACGCCGTCCTCAAGACCGAGCTCTGTGAGTGCAGTTCCCGCGGTTTCTTTCAGAGCAGCAGCTTCCGAAAAATTGTCTGCAGCGTCCGTACCTTCTGAGCCGTCTTCAGCAGCAGAGGCAATAATTGGAGCGCCCATATTCCCCAATGCGGGCACCCCCTCCCCGAAAACCAATGTAATTCCAGTCATGCCTGCAAGAAAAATTCCAGTTAACAACGTTTTTCTATGTTTCATGCTTTTTCTCCTTAATCGGATGGGGAATATTCTTCTCCTCGGTCCGTCCGGCGCGGGCCGGGTGCGGCTATGCCGCAAAACACCTTATCCTGCCCCGCGCACCATAAAATTCTGCCCCCGCCGGTGAAAGCGAGGGCAGACAAATCTTTCAAATCCTGTCGTTCCACAGCGATTTTCGATTCAAAACCGCCGCATCACGTCTCTTTTTAAAATACGTTTTACTCTGCCGCCACCGGGTCGGTCACGCTGACCTTATGGTCATACCATACACCCTTTGTGCCGATCAGTGCAACATCAAATTCCTCATCCAGCGCCGGAACCGGAATATCAAATCCATAAACTTCTTCCGTCATGCCGTCGCTGTAGGTCACTGTATCGGTTGTCGGCTCAAGTAATACTGCTCCGTCTGTTTCAGCATCCGCAGCCAGCCCGTAGTAGAGGTTCACGATACTCTTTGATACAAGTGTCACATGGACGGTCATCTCACCGTTTTCCACGGTCAGTGTTGCCTTGCCGTCCAGAGCCTCATTTACGTGAAACATGCTGCTGTCGGTGTTAAAATTTACCGTATATACGCCGTCCTCCAGCGCTGCGGTCTCCGTAGCATCTTCCGTCTCCGCTTCGTCTGCTGTACCGATAGACTCGATTGCAGCAGCGGTATGAGCTACATAGAGCTCCTCGATTGCTTCGATCCGGCCCATGCCTTCGATCTGCGTATCTACGCTCTCAAAGAGACCGGATGCGTTGAACATGGAAAGCCAGGAATCCTCATCCTCACCGGCCATATCGTTATTCGCATGGTCGCCTGCCACTACCATCAGCGGACGAAGGATGACTTTTGTATAACCAGCCGCCGCAACTGCCTCGATGACTGCTTCGCATGCGGTCTCCTCCGGCTCACCCTCAACGGTGCCGATGAACACATTCGCATAGCCAAGCTCTTCCATCTGGGTCTGCATCTGACTGTAGGAAACCTTTGCCGTATGAGAGGTACCATGACCCATCAGCACAATCGCGGTGCCGTCCTCAGCCACCGCGTCAAGGCTGTCATAATCAGAGCTCTCTACTGCCGCTGCGACAATCGCTTCCGCTACCGCCGCCTTATCCTCGTTGATCACGGTCGCATCTTCGCCAACCTCGCCGAGAAGCGGCTCCGCGATCGCTACGCTCTCAAACTGATCTGCATACTCATTGACCGCTTCGACCAGCTCGTCATACTCTGCGCCATGCATCAGATGTGTCGGCTGTACGACCAGATTCTTCACACCGTTTGCCACTGCGCGCTCCAGCGCCTGCTGCATATTGTCAATCGCCTCGCCGTCACGGGACTGAATATGGTTGATGATGATCTGCGCTGTAAACGCTCTTCTCACCGACCAGTCCGGATATGCCTCAGCAATCGCGTCCTCGATCGCCTTGATATCCTCAACCCGGCTGTCGTTAAAGGATGTGCCGAAGCTGACGACCAGAATCTCGTTCTCGCCGATCTCATCGGCATTTCCGGCATCATCCAAAGATGCGTCGCCGGTATCTCTGCCAAAATAATCCGGATCCGCGTTCTCGCCCTCGACCAGCTCTTTCTGCTCGTCAGTCAGTGCGTCCCATGCCTCTTTTGCCGCCGCACACTGCTCGTCCGTATCGTCTGTTCTCTCCTGAACATAGATCGCATCGATCAGAGCAGCCACTTCATCTGCCGCAGCCTGATCCTCGTCTGACACTTCCGCAGCTGCTTCAGCCGCTTCCGTCTCCTCCTCTGCAAGCACGTTCGCGGAACCCATCGCAAACACGGTGGACATCGCAAGCGCGACTGCAAGAGCTTTCACTGTTCTCTTCTTCATGTTGTTCTCCTCCTGTGAAAATGGATTTAAAATGAAAAAAACCTTTTACACAGGGCAAAAGGATGAGCTAAATCAGATTGAAAAATTTCAATCTTTTCGCAGACCAATTCCCCGTGGTCCGAAGCTGCAATCCTTGCCGAATACTGCTGGCAGAAAAACAGCCTCCGCGTGTGCAGCAGGCAGGTCTCCTGGCTTATAGATCATCACGCTGACCGCCTTCCCGGTTTCCCAGTGGCATATCGGCCGCGCTCCTTAAATACAGTGACGGGATCGTACAGGATTCACACCTGTTTCCCTCTTAGCCAAATCGCAGTCTTTCCTCTTACCGACAAAATCTTTCTGCCTGATAAAAGTTATCCCTTGATTCGGAACCCGCTGCGTTATTTAGTTATGGCGGCAGTCCGTCAACTCCGATAATAAAAGTTCCGCGCTGCTTGCCGCAGTACGGTACGTTCTGCCGCAAACAGTGTACTACAACCACTGTAAAAATTCAAGCAAAGATTCTAAATCTCTGGAAATCCGTGAAATGAACTGGATAATGCAATCACTGTCCCTCACTTCTATTCTCTATTTTCTGAAGCTTGCGGCGAAGGAGCTCCATCTCGCTTTCTAAAGCCGCGTTTCTATCTTCCAAAACTGTTTTTTCATTAGCAAGTGCCTCTTTTTCATTTGTGAGTATTGCATTCTTATCTGCGAGAGTCGCATTCTCCGCTTCAAGTTCATCGATTCGAAAACGATATTTATCATTGGGAAGCTCCAGCGCTCCCGGAAGCAATGGTTTCATCTCCTTGTCGCCCCCTTTCTTCTGATACTGTAGGATGATCTGCTGGTAAAGTATATTCAGAAGCTCAAGCAACTGATTGTAATCTTCCAGCTTGATATTTCCAATCTGCAAATTTGCTTTTATGCTTCCCAGTATATCAGAGTCGATAAATTTTTTCAATTCCTTTATCTCATTTTCTGTAAGAAACCGCGCCTTTCCGGCAGGCATCAGGAAATCTCTCACCCGCACCATCTGAAAAGGAATAAAGACGATCATCTTCTTCCGGTTCAGCTCTTCAATATCGTGGGCAAGATAAACGTAATTCTTTACAGTGTAAGTAAATTCCCGCTGATCTGGCAGGATTACACGGATACTGCTTGTCTCCGGAACATCAGCCACATTGCAGAAGTAGATTACTACCGGCTCAGGAAAACGAAATGTGCAGTTGTCCTCACGGGTTTCCAGCGCATGATAAAACCCATACTCGAAAACTCTCATAACAATCGTCTTGTCATGATACATCTGAGCCTCCAGATGGTAATGCCATTTCTTGTTGATAACGATGAAAAGATCGGAATAGGTGTGCTTTAGATCGGCTTTTGTATTTTCTCGATTCGAATATTCTATCTGGCTGTCCGGCGGATAATCCGTATCAAACAATCCATTGATCAGATTCGTGATCGCTTTATCTGAGAATGTAAAGATGCGTTTAAAAACTCTGTCGAAGATCTGATTGATTTCATCCATAGGCAAATAGTTTCCTTTTTTATGTATGAGTGTTATGCAAGTTGTTTGTATCCTACCACTTATATTAACTATTTGTCAAGTCTTTTGTTGTATTTATTATCATTTTATAATGTTAAAAATAGTTTATGATACTTATTTCTTGGCAAGGAAATGATATGTCTGAAAACAAAACGAAGCCCTCTATAAAACTATAAGAGCGCATCGCACTCACGAGTCATCCGTGAGCGTAACGCGCCCTGCACTTTTAGCAATGCTTTTCTCATAGTCTTTCCAGTTCATCCATCCAGATCCGCACGCTGGCATCGCTGGGCATACGCAGATCCCCACGCGGCGAAAGTGCAACGCTTCCAACCTTGGGACCGTCCGGAATGCAGGAACGTTTAAACTGCTGTGCGAAGAAACGGCGGTAAAAGGTTTTCAGCCATTTCAGAATCGTCTCCTCGTCATAGACTCCCTGAAACGTCTGCTTTGCGATCCGGTAAATCTTCGCAGGAGGATACCCAAACCGCAACAGATAATACAGGAAAAAGTCATGCAGCTCATAAGGCCCAACCAGATCCTCCGTCTTCTGCGAAATCTCCCCGTCCTTCGGCGGCAGCAGCTCAGGGCTGACCGGCGTGTCAAGCACGTCGTACAGGATCCCGCTGACCGCCAGGTCTTTGCAGGTATCTGCGTAATAGCGGACCAGATGGCGCACCAGCGTCTTCGGTACAGAGCAGTTCACTCCGTACATCGACATATGGTCGCCGTTGTAGGTCGCCCAACCTAGCGCCAGCTCCGACATGTCTCCGGTGCCGATAACCAGGCCTCCGGTCTTATTCGCCAGATCCATCAGAATCTGCGTCCGCTCCCGCGCCTGTCCGTTTTCATAGGTCACATCATGCACTTCGGGATTCTGCCCGATATCCCGGAAATGAATGTTCACCGCATCCCGGATGTCCACCTCGAGCAGCTTCGCTCCCAGACCTTTCGTCAGGCTGCAGGCATTGTTGTAAGTGCGGTCTGTCGTGCCAAAGCCAGGCATCGTCACAGCTATCATCGTATCACGCGGCAAGCCAAGCAGATCGCAGGCTCTGGTCATCACCAGCAGAGCAAGCGTCGAATCCAGACCGCCGGAAATGCCGACCACCAGACTCTTCGCTTTCGTATGCTGAATTCGCTTTTTCAGGCCAAGCGCCTGAATCGTCAAAATTTCCTCGCATCTGCGGCTGCGCTCCTCGTCCGCGTCCGGTACAAAAGGCGCCCTGTCAAAGACGCGCGTCAGCACGGTTTCTTCCATGTTTAAATGAAACGGTATGCGCAGATACTTTTCCCATTCCGGCGATACCTGGAAGGTGGTATTTCTCCTGCGCTCCGCGCTAAGACGGCTGAGGTCAAACTCCGTATATGTGATTTTGCAGCGCGCGGATAGCGTCTCTGTCAGGGAGCCGTTCTCCGCCAGAATATGCCCATTCTCCGCCAGCAGACAGTGCCCGCCATAGACCACGTCCTGCGTGGACTCGCCCTCCCCTGCGCTCGCGTAAATGTATCCGCACAACAGCCGCGCCGACTGTCCCGCGACCAGATTTCTGCGATAATCGCTTTTTCCGATCACTTCATCACTCGCAGACAAGTTCACGATCACATTCGCACCCGCAAGGGCGTGTGCCGTACTCGGCGGATTCGGCGCCCAGAGATCCTCGCAGAGCTCGGCCGCCACGCAAAGTCGTCCCATAAGACTCTCACTACCAATTCCGCACTTCCGCTGCACACCAGGCCTTCTCTCTGTAACTGCGCCGTCAAAAACAGTTCCTTCATCCGGATAAAACAGCAGATTCATCCCGAACGGAACCGTCTGTCCATTGAAATTTATATAGGAAACCTCTTCACAGCCCGGAGTAAAATATCTTGCCTCATAAAATTCGTTGTAATTGGGTAGATGCCGTTTCGGCACGAATCCCAGCAGTTCTTCATCCGAAAAAGCAGCTGCCACATTGTATAGCTTTCCGTTCCTTTCCAAAGGCAATCCGACAAAAATCAGAGCATCCTTCCCCGCCGAAAACGCGATCAGCTTTGAGAGCGAATCCCGCGCAGCCTCCAGAAGTGTTTCCTGCCAGAACAGATCCCCGCAGGTGTAGCCGGTCACACACAGCTCCGGAAACACCAGAATCTTCGCATGCTCCCGCAGGCCTTCCTCTATCCCGGCGCAGATGCTCTCCGTATTGTATACACAGTCCGCTACCCGTATTTCCGGTGACAGCGCTGCCACTTTTATAAAACCGTCCTTCATCAATCCGCTCCCATTTTTATTTTCTTATGCACAACTTATGATTATCCCAGAATCGACAGAGCCGGGGCTTTTATCAGCTTTTCTTTATCTGTTCATCATAGCAGGCCAAAGGCTCTGTCGTTTTTTCCGGCGCAGATACTCATTACTGAACTGCTCAATACTATATGGTTATTTTCTGGCCAGATTCAAAAGCTCCCGCAGTTCTTCCACACTCACCTGATACTTTTTATCACAGAACTGGCAGTTGACTTCGATCGGTTCTCCGTCCGCAATCATCTCCTCCAGTTCCTTCTTGCCAAGGCTGATCAGCGCACGCTCTATCCGCTCCCGTGAACAATCGCAGTGATAGTGCGTCGGAATGGTTTCCGTAATCTCCAGCCCAAACTCGCCGAGCAGTTCCTCCAGAATGGTTTCCGGGCTCATCCCATCGTCCAGCATCGCCGTGACCGGCCTCACCTTGGCAAGCTTCTGCTCCAATCGGTCAATGATCTCATCCGAAGTATACGGCATCAGCTGAATAATGAACCCGCCTGCCTGCCGGACCTGCCCAATCTCAGCTAAATCCTGTGCATCTCTGCTCCTTTCAAGCAGCACACCCAGTCCCACCGACGATGGCACCTGCTCCGACACTGCAAAGTAATACGTGAGGTCGTCGCCGATCTCGCCGGTCTGCAGATTACTCTGCCCAATATACGGCTCTTTCATTCCCAGATCGCGGATCACGCTTAGAATCCCGCGTCCGACCGCGCCTCCCACATCCAGCTTGCCCTTTTCCGTCGCCGGAAGGTACACGCCCGGATTGTGCACGTAGCCTTTGACATTTGCCGCCGAATCCGCCGTGACTGTCAGCCCGCCGATCGGGCCGTCCCCTTTGATCTGAAGGGTCAGAAGATCTTTTTCCCCTTTCATCATCGCGCCCATCATCGCTCCGGCTGTGAGCAGGCGTCCCAATGCCGCCGTCGCCACCGGGCTTGTGTTGTGATACCGGCGCGCCGTCTCCACCATATCCTTTGTCGTCGCCGCAAACGCGCGAATCTGCTGATCCGCGGCTACGGCCCTTACTATATAATCCATGTCATAGTCCCCATATTTCTGTATTCTTGTCTATGTAGACTTCATGTCTACTTAGGACAGTGCCCCATAGCTGTAAAGGTACTGAACAGTTACGTCCGCTTTATCAGGCATATACTACTATTTTGCTCTTAATGTATTGCCGCTTTCACAGGCTGCAAATCCGGCCGCAATCGCTGAGACTTGATTTCACTCCACAATCGAATACGCTGTGTTGCGCAGTCTCCGGATCATCTGCGGATTGTAATATCCGCCAACCTGCAGCATCAGCACAAAGGCAAACTCCTCCTTTGGATTCGCCATAAAATACGGCCCGGTCCAGCCGTCCCAGCCGAACTCACCTTCATTTCCGCTGCAGGCAGCCTCTGTGCGGTCGTCGTAGACACGCATGAAATTGCCATAAGTAAAACCGCGGATCTGGTCAAAGTAAATGGTCTTTTTCTGTGCTTCAGAAAGCTGCCCGTGTTCAAAGCTCTCGACCGTCTTGCGCCCGAGGATCCGGCAGTCCTTTCCTTTTCCATAATGCGTGAGCATATCCGCAAATTTCGCATAATCGTCCAATGTAGACACAATCCCCGCACCGCCGGACTCAAAAGCCGGAGGGGTCAGACATTCGGTCAGGCACAGATGCCGTCCGGTTGCCTCCTTATAACGAAGCGGCGTTTCCATACTCTCCGCTACTTCATAGAGCGTCGTGAAACGATCCTGCTTCTCCTTCGGCACATAGAAGCCAGTATCCTCCATACCAAGCGGACGGAAAATCTCTTTCTCATAAAATTCACTTAAGGGCTGGTCAGCCACCTTTTCAATCACGGCTCCCATCACATCGCAGCTTAAGCCATAGCGCCAGCGCTCTCCCGGATGAAAGGCCAGAGGGCGTTCAGCGATCAGACGGCAAAGTTCCTGCGTAGAAGTCTGTTTTCTCTCAGTAATTTCTTGCTGGATGCGGCTAAAAAGCTCATCCATTTTCTGCCCTGCCGGATCGGTATCCGGATAGACGATCCCGGATGTCATCCGCAGCAGATCGATCAGGTCAATTGGGCGGCTGGCCGGAACCAGTCCTTCGTCCGTAAGGACATTCATGTGCTCATATTCCGGCAGGTAATAAGAAAGCGGCGTGTTCCAGTCCAGCTTTCCCCGTTCCCAGAGGATATGCGCAGCCGCCGCTGTGATCGGCTTGCTCATCGAGTATACACGAAAAATCGCGTCCGGCGCATAATTGATATGCCTCTGAATGACGGTCTCTCCGCGATACAGCACCGCAAAGGAGGCACCCGGTACACCTCCTTCCCTGATCTCCTGTCTCAATATTTCTTCCATATAGTCAGCCGCACGGCCGATTCTGTCTTTCTGCATCAGTTCCTCCTCATGTTTTCAGGCGTTTTTTCGCTATAATATTTATACTTTCATGCTGGTCCCGCAGCAAGTCAGGATGCTTCCGGTCATTTTTTAATCTTCACTGATTTTTTACTGCTCCACGCCGAATAGTATGTTTTTCCGCTCACCTTTTGATAAGTGCGGATACGCACATAATATGTTTTATTTTTGGTCAGCTTAGAAATTACCTTGCTCACCTTCGAAGCACCGGAGACACTCACTGTTTTGTTGCCGCTCGCGAAAGTCTTGCTCTTTGAATACTGAATCTGATAGCCGGTCACCTTCGTCGTCTTTTTCCACTTTACCGTTATTTTTTTCGAAGCAGAATTCTTTACACTGGAGAGCGCCACTGCCTTCAGGCGAGCAGTTTTCGCCTGCGTTCCCGTCCCCTCAGTACTTCCAGAATAAGGCACTACCTTATAATAGTAAATTGTTCCATTTTTGTTTTTTACAGCGGTATCCGTATAGGTTACGGTTGAATCGCCCGTGACTGTCTTAATCGGCTTACTGCTGAATTTTCCGGACTTTGTCGATCGATAAATATAGTATCCGGAAGCACCTGAAACCTTCTGCCATTTGAGCTTAATTCCTCCGGATGTGTTAGTCAGGCTGGATATCTTGCAGGAGCCGACAGAAATTTTTACAGTAGCCGACGCAGACATCGTCCCCAGCTTCGAGGAAGCAGTCACTGTAGCGCTTCCTGCCTTTTTTGCCGTTACTTTTCCGGATGAACTGACAGAAACATTTGAATCACTACTCCAGATCAAGGAGGACGCATTCAGCTTTGCTCCGCCCAGATAAGCGTAAAATGTAATACTATTTCCCAAAGTCAAGCTTGTACTGGACGCTTTTAAAGAAAGAGAACTTGCAAAAGCGCCCGGTTCAAGTGCAACTGTCGTTGTTTTCTCTGCATTCTTTTTCTGCGAAGCCGCATCCGCTTCGTCCCAGCCAAATATCTGAACCCAGTACAGTGTACCGCCCTGTGAAAAACACCCAATTCCGATGGACTGGTAGCTGCTTCCCAGAATATTAGCCTTATGTCCTGAAGAATTCATCCAGGAGTTCATCACAGACGATGCGGATGTCTGACCACACGCGATATTTTCTCCTGAAGCTTTTTCTGACACAGTAAAACAGCTCAAACCGGACGGCCTTGTATGGCTGAAAGAAATGCTGGTTTCCGCTGCCCTCTGCATCGCAGCTTCCAGAAGTTCCTGATCCATCGTCAGCTCTGACAAACCCGCCGCGGTCCTCTCCTTATTTACAAGGATCAGCACTTCATACGCCTTTTCATAATAATACGTTCCGGTCAGCGACACCGTCTCCATCTGATAATAAGAGCCGTCTTCGATCGCAACCAGACCAGCCGGGAGCTGCAGTGATAAATTTGTACAGCCCGAAAAAGCACCTTCTTCGATACAAGTCACACCATCCGGAATGACAAGACTGCCAAGTGAAGTGCATTTGTAAAACGCATAAGCCTGAATTGTTGTCAATCTGCTTCCCAATGACACAGTTGTCAGCGCTGTGCAGCCATAAAACGTATAATAGGGAATCATCTCCACACCGTTTCCAACTGTCACAGACTGAAGTGATTCGCAGTAACCGCAGATTTCCTCGCCCAATGTCGTCACAGAATCAGGAATTATCAGGCTTTTCACAGCTGTACAGCCAAAAGCAAAAGCCCCTATCTCGTTAAGTGCAGAGTCCAGGGTAATCTGCCCCAGAGTGTCACTATAAGCAAATGCGGCTTTCCCAATGCTCGTCACCGATGCGGAAATGCTGACGCTCGTTAGATTCTCATTGGCATAATAAGCATAATCTCCGATTGTCAGCAGGCTGCTCGGAAGAGAAATCTCTGTCGCTGTACAATATACAAACGTGTAATTTCCGATATGTGTGATTCCCTCCGAGACAACCACTTTATCAATGTCATACCCGTACCACGGTACATTTTGGTACGTGCTGCCTGTATAGTCTGTCATTGCTCCGGAACCGGTCAGGGTCAATACTCCGTCTTCCAGCACTGCGGTAATGTTCCCATCCTGCCAGGAGCCATCCAGATCAGCCGCCATGATACCCGATTCTTCTATCGAAGCAGGTTCCGCCTCTTCCACTGATTCTATTGAAATTGTTGCCGGTGTACTTCCGGTCTCCTCAAGCGATAGCTCCGCCGCGGAATCCGTCTGCCCTTCTGTCTCTGCAGGAACGTTCTCCGTCTGCCCTTCTGTCTCCATCGAGCTTTCTGTCTGTAAATCTGTCTCTTTCTCAGAGTCTGTCTCCGTCGTAACGTTCTCTGCCACTTCAACTTCATCAATCACCAACGCTTCTGAAAGATTATCAGAGGTTTCTTCTGAGCCGGCTTCTGCCGTTTCTTCCTCCTCCATCAAAATCACGTCCTCCGCTTCGGATGCCTGCACCGCAGCCATTGGCTGTATTGAAAGCATCACCAGGGCAAGTATCATTGCCATTCTTCTCTTTCTCATTGAGTCCTCCTTATTTACCCGATCGATCACTGTATATTCACCATATCGGTGCGTTTTTTGACACCGTTTTGGAAACAAACTGTTTCCGTAACTGTTCCATACTTTCGCCATTACCTGTTTTCAGTATAAAGAGAATTCCCGGATTAATCAACACATTTTTCCATTTTTGACTGATGATCTCTCCTGCGCGCCCCTGCGAGGTGATCATGCTTTTCACAGGCAAAGGTTCCTGTAAAGCAAAAAAGACGGCAGAATCGCTCCGACTTCGCCGCCTCTTTCCGAAAAAACCGTCTTTCAAATATATGTATTCTGATTGTATGTCTGCAACTGTTCCGTACACTCACAGGTGCTTTTACTTCTCATATACCAGCTTCACCGGTCTTGCCCCGGTAAGCTCCGCACTTCGCTCATCCGGCTGGCTGCAGCCCACGAAGATTTCAAACGTGCTGCCTTCCTCGCGGCGGCTGCCGTCTTCATCCACAACCGTAAAGGCTCCGGCAGAGATCGGCAGTGTAACCTTTACGGTCTCGCCTGCTTTTACACTGACACGGGCAAAAGCCATTAGCTGAGGGTTCGGCACTGCAAGCGGAGAATCCAGATTTTTCACATAAACCTGCACGACCTCCTGCGTATCGAAGACACCGCTGTTCGTAAGCTCAGCTGTAACGGATACTTGGCCCTGAGACACAGCTTCCGCCTCAAGCTCCGCCTTCGTCACTTCGACTTTTCCGTAGGTAAGACCGTACCCGAACGGATACTGTGCTTTTTGCGTCATATAACGATAGGTACGTCCCTGCATGGAGTAATCTGTGAATTCCGGCAGTTCCTCCAGAGAATTGTAAAAAGTCACCGGCAGCTTGCCTGAAGGAGATACTTCTCCAAACAATACTTTTGCAGCTGCACGGCCGCCCTCGCCGCCCGGATACCACAACACCAGAACCGCGTCAAAATGCTCCGCCGCATAGCTCATGTCGATGTCGCTTCCGGCCATCAGGCAGAGGATCGCCGGCTTACCGCTCGCCGCCACCATCTCCATCAGGTCGCGCTGTACTTTTGGAAGCAGCAGGTCCGCCTTATCGCCGGAGGCATCGCTGTTGCCGGTATCGCCTTCCTCGCCCTCCAGCGTCTCATCCAGACCGACACACAGGATCACGACATCACTCATATCCGCCACAGCGCAGGCCTCCGCCAGACGATCCGGCCCCGCAGAAAGGTTCTCCGCCTTTTCTTTAAACAACGGACAGCCGACGCTCGTCAGCACACGTACATCTTCCCCTAAATAATCCTGAATGCCTTCCTGCAAGGTCACGTAGCGGGACGCCGTTCCATGATAATTTCCGGCCAGAGCCGCACGGCTGTCCATATTCGGTCCGATGAGACCTACCGTCTTCAGACTTTCTTTTTTCAGCGGAAGGATTCCGTCATTCTTTAAAAGGACAAAACTCTCGGCCGCAGCTTTTTCGGCCAGTGCCAGATGCTCCGGCGACTCTACTTCCAGATAGGAAATGGCATCGTACTCGCTCCCGTCAAACAGGCCAAGCAGATAGCGGGTCGTAAAGAGGCGCACCGCGGCCTCGGTGATCGTCTCCTCACTCACCAGCCCTTCCTGATACGCCTTCAGAACATACAGATATGTATTCCCACAGTTCAGATCACAACCGGTATTGAGAGCCATCGCCGCAGACTCCGTCGCGTTCTTTGTCACCAGATGGTTCTCATGGAAATCACGGATTGCCCAGCAGTCCGATACAAAATGTCCCTCAAAGCCCCAGTCTCCGCGCAGCTTTTTCTGCAGATAATGGTTCGCGCAGGCCGGCTCGCCATTGACACGGTTATACGCGCCCATCACCGACTCCACACCGGCTTCCTCGACCAGCGCCTCAAATGCCGGAAAATAAGTCTCTTCCATATCCTTGGCAGTGGCTTCCGCATTGAATTCATGGCGAAGTGCCTCCGGTCCGGAGTGCACCGCAAAATGCTTGGCGCACGCCGCCGCTTTCATTGTCTCGCCGTCGCCCTGCAGATGTCTGACAAAAGACACGCCCAGACGGCTGGTCAGATAGGGGTCTTCTCCGTAGGTTTCATGTCCGCGCCCCCATCTCGGGTCACGGAAAATATTCACATTCGGGGACCAGAAGGTCAGTCCCTTGTAAATATCACGATCTCCTCTTTGGGAAAGCGCATTGTACTTTGCACGGCCTTCCGTCGCGATCACCTCCGCAATCTCGCCGATCAGGTCTGTGTCAAACGTCGCGCCCAGACCGATGGCCTGCGGGAACACCGTCGCCTGTCCCGCACGTGCAACCCCATGAAGAGCCTCATTCCACCAGTTGTAGGCCGGTATTCCAAGCCGCTCGATCGCCGGTGCGTCATAGCGCAGCTGGCTTGCTTTCTCTTCTATCGTCATCTGTGATACCAGTTTTTCTGCTTTTGTTCTCGCCTCTTTTCGATTCATTGCACATCTGTCCTCCTCTGGTTAGCCTTGCCGGGATCTCAGTATGATTTTGTCGGATCCGGCCTCCATTTATGATGTGTCGTCCCCATTTATCTTTTCATTTATCCTTTCACCGCTCCGGTCGTCAGGCCGTCTACAATCTGATTACTGAACATGCAGTATACCACAATGGTCGGAATGATCGCAACCACGATTGCCGCAAACATCTGTGTATAGTTCGTGTTATACGGGCCGACGAATTTGGACAGTGATACCGGCAGCGTCTTTTTCGTATCGTCCGAGATAAATACCATGGCGAGCAGCAGCTCGTTCCAGTTCGCAACAAAAGTCATCAGCCCCGTCACGAACAGGCCGGTTCTCGCCAGCGGCATACAGATTTTGAAAAAGATGCCGTAGATCGTACAGCCGTCCATACACGCCGATTCCACCAGTTCATTCGGAATGCTGCGGAAAAATCCGGTCATGATAAAAATCGTGGTCGGCAGCGAAAAAGTCAGGTAGGGCAGAATCAATCCCACCAGGGAATTAGAAAGTCCCATCTTTGTGAAACGGGTAAACAGCGGAATCAATACACAGTGTACCGGGATCATCATGCCCGTCATAAAATAAACCATCATTGCTCCGGAGGCTTTCCAGCGCAGACGTCCGATTGCAAAGGCCGCCATAGAACCAAGCAGCATGCTCAGAAGCAGCGTCGACGCACAGACAATGAACGAGTTCAGCGTAGCTTTTCCGAGGTGACCGGCTGTCCAGGCTACCTGATAGTTCTCCAGATAAAAGGTCTCCGGAAGAGCAAACGGAGAGGTAAAGATCTCCGTATTCGTTTTAAAGGAAACCAGCACCACCCATACCAGCGGCAGAATATATACGAGCGCCAGAATGCAGAGAAACACATAGATCAGGATGGTCGGAATGCTGATTTTTTTCTTATTTATTTTTGTCTCCATATCCGTCCCCTCCTACATCTCATAACTTTCCGTCTTAAACACACGGTTGATAATAAACGTGGTCAGCAGGCAGAGTACCAGCAGCACCACACCGATGGCGCTGGCATACCCGTATTTAAAATACTCAAATCCCTGCGTATACAGGTGCGTCGCAAGCACCTCCGTCTTGTGATTCGGTCCGCCCTCAGTCATGTTAAAGATCAGATCGAAAAATTTCAGAGAACCGATCGCGTTCAGCGACATCGCTGTGCCGACCATCGGCTTGATCAGCGGCAATGTGATATAACGAAATGCCTTTACCTTGCCGCACCCATCGATATAAGCCGCCTCGTACAGCGAACTTCCGATACCGGAAATCTGCGCCATATACAGCATCATGGACTGTCCGACGTACTGCCACAGCGCCACAAACGCGATCACCCACATCGGCAGTATGATAAAGCCATCCGTAGACATCAGCCACAACGGGCCCTCTATCCCAATTTTTGCCAGCAGCTGATTGATACCCAGCTTCGGACTGAAAATAAACATCCACAGCAGTCCCAACGCTGCCGAAGACAGAACACAGGGAAGGTAAATAATGTTCTTAAACAGGTTCCTGCCCTTTTTGATGTTCGTCAGAAGGCCGGCCAGGATCAGTCCCATGATCAGCTGGGATACACAGGAAAAGATCAGGAAAAACAGTGAGTTTTTCAGTGCGATCTTCATAGTTTTATCAAGAAGCATCCTTTTGAAGTTTTTTAATCCGACAAATACCGGAGCCGACAGTGCGTCGTAATCACAGAACGCGTAGTACACCGACTGGCAGATCGGAATAAATAAGATCAAAGTAAACAAAAGAAAGGCCGGCAGGAGAAAAAACAATATGGCTTTCTTATCCTTTAACAATTTATCCATAGTCACGCCTCCAATATCTTGAATCATAAGAATGCGTATCCTGACAGGGTACTTTCATAGTGCCGGAAAGCAAGTTTCTGTTTCCTGTAATATGAAAAACGGGATTGCCATCAAGGTGACAATCCCGCTGTCAGGCAATTATTCAGGTCTTATGCCTTTTCCTCCGTCAGTTATCTGATCTCCATATTGTACCAGTCTTCCAGAGCCTGCAGTGCTTCCTCCGGAGTCTCATCGCCGAGGTAGATGGATACCATCTCATCATCGAACATGGAGCCTGCCTCTGTCGTAGCCAGAGACTCGTTGTAGAATCCGAATGTGCCGCTTGCGCTGGAGAAGATATCCATTACATACGCCAGCTGTGCCGGAGCTACATCTGCGTCATACTCTACATTCGTAACCGGGATCTTGCCGCCGACTTCCGCCGTGTACTTCTGAGCGGTGTCGTCTGTGAAATACTTCATCAGAGCGATGCATGCTTCCGGATACTCTGTAGAAGAGCTCATAGCCAGAGAGTCCGACTTCGCGATGATTCTGTCGCCGTCATTGCCGCCCTCGATAGCCGGGAACTGGAACACGCCGCACTTCTCTTCGAAATCCGGATTGGAGCCGTTGATCTGAGCGATTGCCCAGGAGCCCTGAATCAGGATAGCCGCTTCTTCATTATAGAATGCTGCCGTTGCTACGTCGTTGGTGTCGCCTGCTGCTGTCGGCTGGAAGTACTGGGAAAGCTCTACCATCTTCTCTGCTGCTGCGAGTGTCTGATCATTTACCCAGCTGATCTCGCCGGACTCAACTGCTTCAAGGTCAAGGCCTTCTCTGTCGCACAGATAACCGGCTACCATGGACAGGCACCATGCCGTACCGGCACTGATGCTGATCGGCGTATAGCCCGCATCCTGCAGAGCCTGGCAAACCTCAAGGAACTCATCCCATGTGGTCGGAACTTCTACACCAGCGTTCTCAAACATCTCGGTGTTGTAGAAAACGCATGCCGCAGCGATATTCAGCGGAACTGCGTAAATGCTGTCGTCATAGGTCATCTGAGAGAATACTGCATCGCTGGAGAAGGTCTCTTTCCAACCGTCCGCTTCCAGATACTCATCAAGCGGAGCCGCGATGCCGGGATCTACATATACATCAAGGTTCGGACCCGGGCTGACGATAAACACATCCGGTGTATCGCCTGCTGCTACCAGTGAGTTCAGCTTGGTATAATACTCCTCAAGGTTCGTCGTGATCGCCGTTACATGATAAACGCCGTCATAATCCTCGTTGAAACGCTCAATGACTTCCGCATAACCCAACGAAATCAAATCCTCTGTAGCCTCCAGATCATCCCAGAACATCCAGGTAATCTCCTGTACATCGTCTGCCGATGCAACTGTCGGAACCGCGATCGTACCCATCGCTGTGACTGCCGCAAGTGCAAGTGCCATCCATTTTCTTCTCATATTCCATTCCTCCTTTTTGAATGATAAAACGTATCACAATTGATGCTTAAACTATAACAAAAAATGCGCCCTTCTTCTGCTTATTTATTGCCTTTTAGTAATCAAATCTTGCGAATTTTATGTTTTTCAGTTGACTAATCTGTTAATTTCTCCGTATGTTGTTTAAATTTTTTGTGCAGATTTTCATGTATCTTCTATTATTATTTTCAAATTGGCAGTTTTTTTTGCCAGTATTCTTTTTAAAAAGGAAATTTTTCATGCATAATATGCAGAAGGGCTTATGACAATTTTTGAGGATTTTATTGGATTCCCGTTTTTTGTCACTTGCATGTTTTTTTTAATATGTTATAGTAGCGAAGATAAAGCATCGAAAAAGTATCCAAAGCACTAAAACGAAAACCCCGAATCTGCCAATCCGGGGTTTTCTCATATCATCAATACGATCATACCAATCAATGCTCCCGCAAGCAACCCGCTTACATACAGTGTCGCCGTAAGGATCAGATTCTCCTTCCGGTTATCATTCTCCCGGTACAGCACGAGCAGTCCGGTGCCCGCGCCGCAGAGTAAACCCGCAAACAACGCCCCGATATTCAGAACGCCTTCCAGATAAAGCTCTGTAATCAGCACAGAGGCAGCGCAATTCGGGATCATACCGATGAGCGCGGCCAGCGCAGCCTGCACCCCCGGCAATGCAAAGATTCCTCTGGAGAAAGCCGTACTTTCAAACCAGTCCATGCCGAATCCAAGGGCAAGGGAAATCAGCAGAATAAAAGCACCCGTCTGTGCCGTATGATACAACGATGCGCGGAAGATCCCCTGTTCCTCACAATGGCAATGGTCCTGCTCACAAATGTGCTGGCGGGATCTGTGGCCGCTTCCTGAATTACGCCCATTCCGAAGCGTTTGTGCACAATTAATAAACTCTGCCTTATTTTCCGTTCTCTCCTGATATGCATTCTCCCGTTTCCCCCGGGGAAAAATCCGAGGCCTATTCTTTCCTGCTGCGTTCCACAAATGCAGCCGCGCAGCCGCAAAATCTACAAGCAGTCCGACTGCAGCGCCCACAATTCCTTTCACGGAGAGAATCCGGAATATGATACCCGGGTGGATTCCCTCCGAAAGCATAAGCGGAAGCATTTCATCTGAGGTAGATAAAAAGATGGCCAGCAGGGTTCCAGGAGATACAATTCCCGCAGCAAAAAGACCCGCAGCGGCAGCGGAAAAACCGCACTGCGGGATCATTCCGACCAGAGCGCCGATCACCGGGCCGGCCTTGCCCGCCCGGTAGATCCACTGCCTGCTCCGATCGCTCATGCGATGTTCGATGTATTCCACTGCCAGATAAGATAAGAACAAAAATGGCAGCAGCTTTATACTATCCAGAAGACTGTCAAAGATGACATCCAGCATATTTTACATTTTCCTTCCATTTCTGTCCTTTTGGTCTCCGCTTCGCTTTATATTGTGATAATACTACGGATTGCTACGTGCTCCATTCCTGTCCTTTTGGTCTCCGCTTCGCTCCGGTCGGCGCTAAACGGACATCCACTGGATGTCCAGCGCCCTTGTATTATCACATCCGTTCCGGAGCTTCAAAGCCCAGCAAATCAATCCCCGTCTCAAGCACACGCAGGGTCAGCGTCAGCAGCGCGATCCAGCTCGCCTGCTGTATGGCATCCTCATGCGCCAGAATCTTTGTCTCATGGTAGAAGCGGTTCAGCGCATTCGACAGATCATAGATAAAGGAGCAGATCTTGTGCGGCGCAAGCTCTTCTTCCGCCTGTTCGATCACGCTGTTGAATTTCGTCAGCTCCAGCATCAGGGCTTTTTCACTCTCACCGACAGGCGTAAGGATTTCTCCTGAAAGCTCACTTTCGGTATTTTTGCTCTTCGCATCCGCTGAAGCTTTCGCTTCTGAGGAATCGGCAGCAAAAAGTCCTGCATCCTGTCCCGCAGCCGTGTTCACACGATATTTTGCCAGGATCGACTTGATCCGCACCATCGTATACAGAATGTAAGGGCCGGTGTTTCCCTCAAACGAGGTAAACTTGTCCACGTCAAATATATAATCCTTGGACGCCTGATTGGAGAGATCGCCATATTTGATGGCGGAGAGACCGACCAGCTTCGCCGTCCGGCGTGCCTCTTCCGGATCCGCCTCATGGTTTTCCATGATCTTTTTATACATTTCCTCATTAATCTCAGAAATCAGGCGCTCGAGCCGCATCACACCGCCCTCGCGGGTCTTGAACGGCTTGCCGTCCTTTCCGTTCATCGTGCCGAAGCCGAGAAACTTAAAGTCCACTTCTTCCTTTACCAGCTTCGTCTTCCGCGCGCAGCGGAACACCTGCGTAAAGTGCATCTCCTGTCGTTTGTCTACGACATAGATGATCTCATCCGGGTCATAATTTTTCACACGATCAATGATCGTCGCCAGGTCGGTCGTCGTGTAAAGTGCTGCTCCGTCCGATTTTAAAATGATGCAGGGCGGCACCTCTTTGGTATCGCTCTCTTCTTTCACGTCTACGATCAGCGCTCCCTGATCCTCGTAGGCGTAGCCTTCCTTTTTCATCATTTCCGCCATATCCGGAATATAGGGCTGCGCATCAGATTCCTTTTTCCAAAGATCAAATTCTACGTTCAGATTGCCGTAATTCTTCTTCAAGTCGGCAATCGAGACATTCAGGATATGCTGCCACAGTGCATGGTAACCGCGCACACCCTCCTGCAGCTTCGCCGTCGCCGCAAGAGCTTCCTCCCGATAAACCTCATCCTCTTTTGATTTTGCGCTTGCGGTCGGATAGATTTCCTCCAGCTCAGAGATGGTGAACGGTGCTTCCTGCGGGTAATCGCCCTCGAAGCTTTCATCAAAATACGGCAGATCCGGCTTGCGATGCCGCACCTCCGTAATGATCAGCCCCATCTGCAGGCCCCAGTCGCCCAGATGTACGTCGCCGATCACCCGATGCCCTGCAAAACGGCAGATTCTCTTGATACTCTCGCCGATAATAGCCGAGCGCAGATGTCCAACATGAAGCGGTTTTGCAACATTTGCTCCGCCATAGTCAATGATAATCGTCTTCGGCTGCGCAGCCTTTTCAACGGAGAGATTCTCATCCGCTGCCATCTCTTTTAAATATCCAGCCAGATAGTCCCCCGACACTTTCAGATTGATAAAGCCGGGATTCACCGCTTCCACCGAATCAAACACCGGAGTCGTCCCCTGCTCCCGTGCCAGATTCCTGTTCGCCTTAAGCTTTTCTACCACCTCATTCGCGATCACGAAGGGCGCCTTCTGATATTTTTTCTTCGCCGCCATCGCGCCGTTACACTGATATTCACACAGATCCGGGCGGTTTGAAATGCCGGTCTTTCCATAAGAAGCCTCATATCCACACGCTTCAAATGCGGACGCCACCTCCGCACTAATCAAATCCAGAAACTTTTTCATAATAATCCTCTCACTCTTTCCTTTTTTATAAACGCCGGCCGAGGCGAAACAGAGAATATGACGCATTAGCGGCATATAGCCTGTATCACAGACAGCCTGCTTCCCACTGTTCTGTACATTATACGTTACGCATTCTGCGTCAGCTCCGCTATGATGTGTTCCTTCTGACGTGCGATGTGGCGCCGCGTTGCCTCAAGCGCCCTTTGCTCATCACGCTCCTCCAGTGCCTGCAGAATCTCCGCATGCTCCTCCGCAAGAACCTGATGAGACGACTTATCCTTCAGATATTCCATTCGATAGCGGTACATCTGCTCCCGCAGGTTGTTCAGGATCTGCACCAGACGTTTATTCCCCGTCGCATTGTAAATTGCTTCATGAAACACCATGTCTGCCTGCGCACACTCCCCAACGTCATCTCCATCCAGGGTCCTGCGAAACCCTGCCGCAAGAGCTTTCATCTCATTAAGCTGTTCCTGTGTGAGCTTTTTGCAAACAATCTGCACGGCCAGTTCTTCCAGTGCCAGACGCACCTCCAGCACATCCTCCATATCGGAGACCGTGATATCCGCCACGACCGCGCCGCGGCGCGGAATGGTCGTCACCAATCCTTCCAGCTCCAGCATCCGGATAGCCTCCCGCACCGGTGTCCGGCTGACCCCCAGCTTCTGGGCGAGATGAATCTCCATCAGCCGCTCTCCCGGCCGGATCTCCCCTCTTAAGATAGCCTGCCGGAGCGTCTGAAACACCACGTCCCGTAAGGGCAGATATTCATTCATTTCCAGATGTAACGTCTCTACCATGCATTATTCTCCTGTTACAATATATCTTTGATCTGATTCTGAAGCAGACAGCGGGATCTGCGCATCAAAAAAACGTTGTGAGGAAAACCTCGTTTGCAAGTGTTCCCCGGCGAAGCTCCTCATACGCATTTTCCGCCCTGTCACGATCGTCAAACAATCCGAACACCGTCGGTCCGCTCCCGCTCATCATCGCGTTCACAGCACCAAGCTGCCTCATCTGCTCCTTTATCTTCCCGATCACCGGATATCCCGGAACCGTCACTGTCTCCAACACATTCCCCATCAGTGCCGCCATCCGGTAAAAGTCTCCTTCCCGAATGGCCCGCACCTGCGCGTCAATATCGGGGTGTGTGATTCCGGCCGAGGCGGTTTTTACACACCCTTCTGAAACAGAAGCATCCCCTGACCGGTCAGCACCATCTGCTGTCAGGCTGCTGCCGGAAAAGGCTTTCATATCCAGATGCGTATACACATACTTTGTAGATACTGCAACCGGCGGCTTTGCCAGCAATACAAACGCTTCCGGCGCTTTCGGAAGCCGTGTCAGCTGCTCTCCGATCCCTTCCGCCAGCGCTGTGCCGCGCAGGATGCAGTAGGGAATGTCCGCTCCCAGCTTCACGCCCCGTTCCATCAGTTCTTCTTTACTTAGTCCTAAATCAAACAGAGCATTGGTCCCGACCAGAACCGCCGCCGCATCTGAACTTCCTCCCGCCAGACCGGCCGCCACGGGAATCTTCTTTTCCAGAATAATTTCCAGCCCCTGCCGGATCTCAAATTCCTCCATCAGAAGCTGCGCCGCCCGGTACGCAAGATTGCGGGAGTCCGCAGGCACCAATTCTTCTGCAGATTCGCCGCTGCGCACAATGAGCCGAATCCCCGGCACATTCTCCAGCACCCGCAATGAAATCTCATCGCACAAATTCACTGTCTGCATCACCATGCGCAGGTCGTGATAACCGTCCGGACGTCTTCGCAGCACGTCCAGTCCCAGATTAATTTTAGCTTTTGCCTGTAATTTTTGTTTCATAATAGCAAATCTCCTGTAACTGATCAGGACAGTGCCTCGCACTTGCTGCGAGGTACGTATGAAAACGAACATTCTACAGGAAAAAGTCCCATCGCGCAGCGATTTTAAATGGACTTTTTCCCGTAACTGTGAAGGTACTGAACAGTTACAATGTCCTGTTTTGTATACAATATCCTATATTCTATCTTGAGAACAAAACCTTGTCAATATTCGGTTGAATTATTTTATAGTAAACGACGTAAGTCGTTTTACTTTGCGCCAGACGCGAGGCTGCGCAAGCAGCCATTCCTCGCGTGTCTGTGTGCATTATAAGCTTCGAAAATATACTCCGCCGGAATATTTTCCCGCCCCGCGCAATAAAAATAAGAGTAATGACACCGGAAGATTTTCGAATATGAATGACAGATTTCCAAAACTTCGGATCATTATGCATCGGTCTGCAGTTATCTTTGCATTGTCCGGCATCCTTCTTTTTTCCTCAGGCTGCCAAAGGCAGGAGGAAAGTGAAAAAACAGAGGTGGAATACACCGTAGCAATGTCAGGGGAAATACCGGATGAACTGGCGGCGATCATCGAAGAAAATAAGGAAAAAGAAATGCGGCTGGTCTGGATGGACGGCAATGATATGTACCTCATCAGAGGCTACGGAAAACAGGCGACCGGCGGATACAGCATTGCAGTCGCAGAATGCACGGAAGATGAAGAAACCCTGTGGTTTGACACCAGACTGATCGGGCCGCAGAAGGAGGACGCCGCTTCCGCGGAACCTTCTTATCCCTGGCTGGTTGTAAAAATTACAGCCACGGATAAAGAGGTAGTAATTGAATAAGGGGAACTATTCAGTACAGTACTTCGCACTCGCTGCAAAGTACGTATGAAACCTTATATTGAGCGGGGAAAAGTGCAAAACAATGCTGAAATCGAACCAAATAATTGATCTGTAACGGAGGCAAAGCATGAACTTATTAATGAAAAACATTCACATGTGCAGGCAGACGAAGCATGGTGAAACACAGCTCACGCTGGACGAGGATCTGAATGTACCGGATATCCGGCCGGACGTCGAGCTAATCGTCCAGAGTCGCGGACGGATCGTCGTCGAGCATACAAGAGCGGAGACGCAAAAGCTTTTGGTGGACGGCTTTATGGAAGTTGGTATTCTGTACATGGACAATACAACGGAACGACAGCTGCATCGGCTGAATACGAAGCTGCCCTTTGACGAAGCCTTTTCCATGGATGGACTGGAGCCCGGTCAGGAAGGGATCCGCCTGCGCCATGAGATGGAGGATCTGAATGTGTCGCTGATCAATTCCCGCAAGCTGGCCATCCGGGCGCTCGTAAGTCTGGATGCTTCTGTCGATGAAATCTATGATCTGTCGGCAGCAGTTCAGGCCCCCGAAAACATACCCTCTCTTTGTGAGAAGACACAGAAGCTGGAATTTTTACAGCTGGAAGTACGCAACAAGGATATCCTGCGCTTAAAAGAAGACGTGCAGCTGCCTTCCAATAAACCGGACATCCGCGAGATTCTTTGGGAGGATGTCGAGCTTCGCAGCTGCCGGACGCATCTTGCGGATGGTAAAATCACGGTGCGGGGCAGCCTGTTTCTCTTTGTCCTTTACCACGCCGACGCTGAAAACGAAAGCCTGCAATGGCTGGAACAATCCATACCGGTGGAAGGCGAGCTTGCCTGCAGCGGCTGCACAGCGGAGCTGATTCCGGATATCGAAGTGACACTTGCCGATAACAGCGTCACCGCAAAGGAAGATATCGACGGCGAGCTGCGCACTTTTCACCTGGAAGGCACGCTGGAGCTTGCCATCCGTCTGTACGGGACAGATCAGGCGGAAATCCTGACGGATGCTTATTCGCCTGAAAAAGATCTGGAGCTGGTGACGAACGACGAAGCTTATGAGACGCTCATCGTGCGCAACGAATCCAAATGCAAAGCACAGGGAAAGCTCCGCATTCAGAGTGCAAAGCCCCGCATTCTGCAGCTTATGCACAGCAGCGGGAGCGTCAGGATTGACAAGACTGAGATTGTGCCTGATGGGATCAAAATACAGGGTGCACTGCCCGTCTCGATCCTATATATTTCCCCGGACGATACACAGCCGATTGCCGTGCTGGAGGGAAGCGTACCGTTTTCTCATATAGCTGAAGCGCAGGGAATTGCCAACAATACACGCGGCAATGCAAGGATTCCGGAGGTTTTTTCTTTGGGACAGACGAATGCTCCCTGCCGTTACACCCTTACCACGAACCTCGATCAGCTTTCCGCTACAATGGCTGACAGTGAAGAAATCGAAGTCCGTGCTTCCATTGGTCTCAACCTGTTTGCCGTACGAACAGATACACAGCGCTGCATACACGAAATTCATGAAAGTGACTATGATCCGGAGCGTCTTGAAGCAGTGCCCGGTATCACCGGCTATATTGTACAGGAAGGCGACACGCTCTGGGATATCGCAAAAGAATATTTCTCCACGCCTGCACAGATTATGGAAATGAACGGACTGATATCCGAACAGATCAAAAAAGGCGACTGTCTGATCCTGATGAAAAATGTAAGGCTGCTGAAAAATGCGGTGTAATTTTGCATTGTCTCATCTGTGATTATGTGTTAAAATTAGTTTTATAATTATCAGCGAAAAGGGAACAACCGTATGACGAAACGCCAGTATACAATTAATGATCTAAAAGAGGTAATCACTCCCATTGCAAAAAAATATCGTGTGTCGCGAGTGTATTTATTTGGTTCTTTTGCTCGTGGAGACTACAACGACCAAAGCGACATTGATATTCGAATCGAAAAAGGTGCCATGGAAGGCATGTTTGCTTTGTGCGGGTTTTATACAGATTTATCAGAAGCTTTGGATCGAAAAGTGGATGTACTGACTACTGGAAGCCTTGAGGAATCTTTTTTACAGAAAATTCAGAAAGATGAGGTGATGCTGTATGCTGACTGACAGAGACGCAGAAATTCTTCGGCATATCATAAAATACTGTCATGAAATCAATCACACCATCAATGTCTTTGGAAAAGATTACACTATTTTCGCCCAGAATTCTATTTATCAAAACGCTGTAGCATTGTGTGTGTTGCAAATTGGTGAATTGACTACTCACCTCACAGCTGATTTTAAAAGCACCTATACTAAAATGCCGTGGAACCAGATTAAAGCACTTCGAAATGTAGTTGCACATAATTATGGCAAAATCGACAGCACTATCCTTTGGGAGACTCTGATTCAGGATATCCCGGAGCTTCACGCTTACTGTGAAGAGATATTAAACAAAGACTAAATACAAAGGAGTTCTTCTATCATGAATACAAAAACGACCGCACCAGCCGAACCGGCTGTGGAACTGCCGGACTACAGCCGCGTATCCGGCATTCTCGCACACCCGACCTCGTTCCCATCCCCGTACGGTATCGGTGATCTGGGACCGGGTGCATATGATTTCATTGATTTTCTGGAGGCTTCCGGGCAGCATCTCTGGCAGGTGCTGCCCCTTGGTCCCACCGGATACGGAGATTCGCCGTATCAGGGGCCGTCTGCATTTGCCGGGCAGCCGCTTCTGATCAGCCCGGACAAGCTGATCGAACAGCATCTGCTCACCAAAGAGGATGTAGCCAGGATTCCCAAATGGGATGAAAATAAAATAGATTACGGCCCGGCGATCGAATTCAAGACCACTCTTTTGAAAAAGGCGTGGCATTCATTTTTACATACGCCGGATAAAACAATGATCGAGAATTTTGAGGCGTTCTGCGAGGAGCAAAAGAGCTGGCTGGATGATTTTGCGCTGTTCATGGCATGCAAGGATGCGCAGGAAGGCGTCTCCTGGCTGGAATGGGAGCCGGAGTACCGTGATCCCACCGAGAAACAGAAAAAAGCGCTCCGCACGGAGCTTGCCGATACAATTCAGTACTACTGCTTCCTGCAGTTTCTGTTTCAGGAACAATGGGACGAGCTTCGCGCCTATGCACACGAAAAACATGTACGGATCATCGGTGACATCCCGATCTTTGTCTCCACAGACAGCGCTGACGTCTGGAGCAACAAAAAGCTGTTCCAGCTGGACGAGGACGGATACCCAAGCCACGTAGCGGGAGTGCCGCCCGATTATTTCAGTGCGACCGGACAGCTCTGGGGCAATCCGCTCTACGACTGGGATTACCACGCGGATACCGGCTACCGCTGGTGGATCAGCCGCGTACGCCGTCAGCTCTCGCTGACCGACTATCTGCGCATCGACCATTTCCGCGGCTTTGAAGCATACTGGGCCGTGCCGGCAAAAGAAGAGACGGCTGTAAACGGCCAGTGGGTCAAGGGTCCCTGTGAAAAGCTGTTCAGAGCCATTGAAAAGGAGCTGGGCGAAAATCTGCCAATCTGGGCGGAGGATCTCGGCGTCATCACTCCTGAAGTAGAGCATCTGCGCGACTCGCTTGGATTCCCGGGCATGAAAGTGCTGCAGTTCGGCTTCGGCGACATGAATGATACCACCTACATACCGTTTTACTATACAACAACCAACTGCATCTGCTATACCGGCACGCATGACAACGACACCACCATGGGCTGGTACAAAGAACAGCCGGACATCATTCAGGACCGCATCCGCCGCATGAGAAATACAGACGGCAGCAACGTCGGCCATGATTTTATCTGCATCGCCATGAACAGCATCGCCAGATACGCGATCTTCCCGGTGCAGGATCTGCTGCAGCTCGGAAGCGAAGCGCGCATGAACACGCCGGGCGTAGCGATGGCGAACTGGGCGTTCCGTTTTAAAGAAGGGGATCTGCACGAGGGGCTCGCGAAGTGGCTGCTGGAGACGACAAAGTTATACGGAAGGTACAGCGAATAAGCGCTTGCCCGCAGCCGCTCCATACTTTCAGCTTTACGAAAGAAAAAACTGCTGTAATAATACGGAGCAATTCACGATAAGAAAAAGGCGATATGGCATGATACGTTTTTTTGCAATACTCATTTTTTTAATCTGCTTTCACATTGTATCCATTCCGATCTTTTTTGTGGAATGGATACTCGGGAAAACCAGGCCTGCCGCGCGTGAGATCAGCTCCCTGCGCATTGTCCAATGGGCACTGAAGGTCATCACATGGCTTGCCGGAGTCGACCTCACCGTGATCGGCGAGGAAAACGTTCCAAAAGATGTCCCGGTGCTGTACATCGGAAACCACCGAAGCTACTTCGACATCGTGCTTACATACGCGCGCTGCCCGCGGCCGACCGGCTATGTGGCCAAAAAGGAAATGCTTAAGATTCCGCTGCTCTCCCGCTGGATGAAGATCCTGCACTGCCAGTTTCTGGACCGTTCTGACCTGCGCGCCGGAATGAAGACGATCCTCACCTGTATCGATCTGGTGAAAAGCGGCGTCTCGATTACCATTTTCCCGGAAGGTACCCGCGGCAAGGGTGATAATGAGCTCGATATGCTGCCCTTCCACGAGGGTTCTTTCAAGATTGCGTCCAAATCCGGCTGTCCCATCATACCAATGGCGATCACTGGCTCCTCCGCGATCTTCGAAGATCATATGCCGTACGTCCGCAAGAGACATGTCACGCTGGAATACGGTGAACCGATCTGTCTTTCTGAGCTTTCAAAAGAACAGCAGAAAGCGCCCGGAAAATATGTACAGAGCGTCATTACGAATATGCTGAAATCGCATACAGTCTGAAAAGTAAGGATTGTTTTTGCTTTATAAAGACGAAGTTTCCTGTAAAACCAAAGGGGGATACTCCATAGAAACATTACGGAGTATCCCTTTTCTTTTTCTTATATGATCCGGGCTGCAAAACGCCTTGCCCGCCCCTGCGCATAATACCAGCCGGCCGCATTTTTCGCAGCCATCTGGTAACTGCTCAGTACCTTCACAGTTACATTATCTGTATATTTCAGTGAACCGGTTTTACTCTTCCGGCTCCGCGTCCGCCGCTTTCTCATACGCATCCAGAATGATCTGCTGGATCCGCTCACGCGTAGCGGAATTGATCGGGTGCGCAATATCCCGGTACTCGCCGTCCGCAGCTTTCCGGCTCGGCATGGCAATAAACAGGCCTCTCTCTCCCTCGATCACCTTAATGTCATGTACGACAAACTCCTCATCCAGCGTAATGGACACGATCGCTTTCATCTTGCCCTCTTTTGCCACTTTTCTGACTCTTACATCGGTTATCGTCATTGCAAATACCTCTTATCTTTCCATATTGCTGTAAAACTACTGCATAACATATCGGTTATCTGACTCAATCACAATCCGGGGATTCTCCGCTTCTCCGCCCACGATGCGCGAATCCGCACGGATCGTGCCGCGGCTCTCGACTATGCAGTTCTCCAGATACACATTGTCCCCGAGATACACGTCATTGAGTATGATAGAATTTTTAATAATACAATTATTCCCGACAAACACATTTTTAAAGATTACGGAATTCTCCACAGTGCCATTGATAATGCAGCCATTGGCTACAAGACTGTTTTTCACATTGCTGCCCGGATTGTACTTGGCAGGAGGATTATCGTCCACCTTCGAATGCACATCCGGATGTTCACGGAAAAAGTAATCCCGCACATCCTTTTTCAGGAAATCCATATTCGTCCGGTAATAGGATTCTACCGAGGCGATATTGCTCCAGTAGCCTTCCATCCGGTATCCATAGATCCGCTTCACGTCCTTATAGCGGATCAGCACATCTCTCACAAAATCATGTCTGCCCTCGTACACCGCCTGCTCAATCAGCTCGATCAGCAGCCTGCGCCGGACCACATAGATCCCGCAGGAAACAATGTTGGACGCGGCAGCCATCGGTTTTTCGTCAAACCGGACGATGCGGCTATCCTCATCCATCTGCACCAGACCGAACCGGGTGATGTCCTCGCTTGGCGGAAGCTCCTTGCAGACGACCGTGATGTCTGCTTTCTTTGCGATATGGTACTCGAGCACCTTCGTATAATCCAGCTTGTATATTCCGTCCCCGGAGGCAATCACGACATAAGGCTCGTGACACTGTCTCAGAAAATCCAGATTCTGATGAATCGCATCCGCCGTCCCGCGGTACCAGTGGCTGTTGTCCGTGGTCAGCATCGGCGGAAAGATAAACAGGCCTCCCTGCTTTCTTCCGAAATCCCACCACTTTGAAGAACTCAGGTGCTGATCCAGCGATCTGGAATTAAACTGTGTCAGCACGGCCACCTTCTGTATGCTCGAATTCGACATGCTGCTCAAAGCAAAGTCAATCGCACGAAAACTTCCTGCCATCGGCATGGCAGCAATCGCCCGCCTGTTGGAAAGCTCCTTCATCCTATAGCTGTTGCCGCCAGCCAGGATCATTCCGACCGCCCTCATAAAACATCACCTGCCTTCTCCTGTCCGGCGTCGTTTATCATGTCGGATGAAAGCCGCTCCATCGTCTCCCGACGATTCTGAGCGGAGCGGTTCTCCACATCCAGTGTCTCTCCGCCGCCAAGATAACCGTCCGGATAGTCTTCCGGCACCGTGACACCGGTGATCGCCGTATTTTTCCCAATGCTAACATTCGCCGGAATCACCGAATTCTCTCCGACCACGACCAGCCCGAAGGCATATACCGACGGTTTTAAACGGTTCGGCACTTCCTCGCCGACACCCATCTTCACATTCTCTCCTACGACCACATTCTCTGCAATGATCGCCTTATAAATATCCGCTCCTGCTTTGATAACGGTATTCTGCATGATGATGGAATCCCGCACCACCGCGCCCTCTTCAATCACAACGCCGCAGCCGATGATGGAATTGTAAGCCTTGCCGTAAATCTCCGACCCGTCTCCGATCAGGCAGCGCTCGATCACTGAATCGGCCGAGACATACTGCGGGGGCAGAATGTCGTTCTTCGTATAAATCTTCCAGAATTCTTCATAAAGGTTGAACTCCGGAATGATGTCAATCAGCTCCATATTGGCTTCCCAATAGGAACCGAGCGTACCCACATCCTTCCAGTAGCCATTGAACTGGTACGCCACCAGAGTCTCACCTTTCTCGTGGCAATACGGAATCACGTGCTTGCCAAAATCACAGCCGCTCTGCCCGGAAAGCGCTATCAGCGCATCCTTCAGCGCATTCCAGGAGAATATGTAGATTCCCATGGACGCAAGGTTGCTCTTCGGCTCAGCAGGCTTTTCCTGAAATTCCTGAATCCGTCCGTTCTCATCCGTCACCACAATGCCAAAACGGCTGGCTTCCTCTGTCGGAACCGGCATGACCGCGATGCTCACATCCGCATTGTGTGCTTTGTGGAAATCCAGCATCACCTCATAATCCATCTTGTAGATATGATCCCCCGACAGGATCAAAACGTAATCCGGATGAAACGATTCCATATAAGTCAGGTTCTGATAGATCGCGTTCGCGGTGCCGGTATACCATTCGGTATTCTCTACCTTCTCATAAGGGGGAAGGACCGTGACGCCACCCACATTCCGGTCAAGATCCCACGGAATACCAATGCCGATGTGCGAATTCAGCCGAAGCGGCTGGTACTGTGTCAGCACTCCCACAGTGTCCACACCTGAATTGATACAGTTGCTTAAGGGAAAATCAATAATGCGGTATTTCCCGCCAAAAGCAACCGCCGGCTTGGCCACCTTCGAGGTCAGGACGCCGAGCCGGCTCCCCTGTCCGCCCGCAAGCAGCATAGCTATCATTTCTTTCTTTATCACGTTATCACCTCTGCTGTCATAAAAATTCTTCGTACGCGCCAGTCAAACAAAAATAGTCTCCCGCATGACCGGCCCCGTTCTCTTTGGCGTATTATACCACACCTTTTCTAAATAGTGAACATTTTTTACAATAATTTCTATGTTTTTTATCAATTCTTATTCTAATTAACGGGCGGAAAGAATATAGATATTTTATTTTCGCCATGAAAGAGGTCATTTTCGACGGTATTTTAAAAATTCTTTTGTCTAATATTATATGCAGCTTTCCTTGCCTTTTATCATAGACTTTTTGGAAAAATTGAGTATAATCTGATAATACAAGGGACAAAAGGTCAGGAATGGAACGCCAGCGTTCCTATTCATGACCTTTGGGACCGCAAAAACATGAGGAAGTAGCCATTTTTCGGAGAAAAATGAGCGGATTCCGAATGTTTTTAGGATTGCGAGATGTGCGAAGCACGTAGCAATCCGTAGTATTATTATACATAAATTTTTTCAAGAAAAGGAGCATCTTCAAAATATGGTTCAGATTAATTTTGATCAGCCAATCCACGTCCATTTCATTGGGATCGGCGGCATCAGTATGAGCGGACTGGCAGCCGTGCTTTTGGACCGCGGCTTTACAGTCACCGGCTCAGATTCCAGAAAAAGTGAACAGACGTCCTGGCTAGAGGGACTGGGAGCGCAGATTCATATTCCGCAGAGTGCAGCGAATATTCAGGACGATATCGATCTTGTTGTATATACAGCAGCCATCCATCCGGATAACCCGGAGTACGCTCAGGCTGTGGCTGCCCGGCTTCCGATGATGTCACGTGCGGAGCTTCTCGGACAGCTGATGGATCAATACCCGACCTCCGTGGCCGTGGCCGGTACGCACGGCAAGACTACCACGACTTCCATGATCGCTCACATCATGCTGGCGCAGGATATGGATCCGACAATCTCTGTCGGCGGCATTCTTCCCTCTATCGGCGGGAATGTGCGAGTCGGCAATTCCGGCTCCTTTCTGACCGAGGCCTGCGAATACACGAACAGTTTTCTTCATCTGAATCCGCAGACCGGCATTATTCTGAACATAGACGCGGATCATCTGGATTTCTTTAAGGATCTGGACGACATCCGCCACTCCTTCCGCCTCTTTGCGGAAAGGATCCCGGCTGAAGGAACGCTGGTCCTTAGTGCTCAGGTTCCTGAGATTGAAGCTTTTACGAAAGGTCTCGCCTGTCGTGTTGTGACCTTCGGCGCCGGCTGCGGCGATTATCACGCGGAAAATATCACCTGGGACGAACTCGGATGTGCTTCATTTGATCTCTGTGTGCACTCTGATCCTTCAGACCGTCAGGCCACCCTTTCGAGCCAGGAGCAGACGAATGACTCTGACCGCTTCCTCGGCCACTTTACATTAAGCGTGCCCGGTGAGCATAATATTACAAACGCAGCCGCAGCGATCGCCTGCGCGGACCTGCTCGGCGTATCTGTTGCAGCTATGAATGAGGGAATCTCCGGCTTCACCGGCACCGACCGGCGTTTCCAGAAAAAGGGAGAGATTGCCGGTGTGACAATTATTGACGACTACGCACATCATCCGACCGAGATCCGGGCGACACTGCATGCGGCAAAGAAATACCCGGCAAAGCGTATCTGGTGCGTCTTCCAGCCGCATACGTATTCCCGCACGAAAGCTCTGTTTGATGAGTTTGTCGATGCCCTTTCACTGGCGGACAATGTCGTGCTGGCCGATATTTACGCAGCCAGAGAGACAGATACTCTCGGTGTCAGCTCTGAGCAGATCTGTCAGAAGCTCAAAGAAAAAGGCCGCGAAGCATGGTACTTCCCGACCTTTGATGAAATCGAAACCTTTTTACTTGAAAACTGCGCTGCAGGCGATCTGCTGATCACCATGGGAGCCGGCGATGTCTTCCGCATTGGTGAACGGCTGCTGGGACAGTGATGTCATTTCCTGTGTTCCGCCAGAAATTTATTGATACGGCCGGTCGGCGTCAGCAGATCGCTGACCGAGCTGTCGTGATTCAGAGTGTCAATGATCAGAGCAATGTATTTACTCAGATCGCAGCCGGTATAATACGACTTCGACAGCAATTCCGGCGGCTGATAGACCAGATTGGTCGTCACCAGCGCATCAAAAACGCCTTCCTCATAAGCCTTGTCAAACCTATCAAGACTCTTTGTAAACAAACCGAACGTCGAGCAGATCAGCACCCGGTTCGCCTTTCTCTTTTTCAGCTGCTTTGCCGCTGCCAGCATGCTCTTGCCGCTGACGATCATATCGTCCAGCAGCACAACGTCTTTTCCGCTTAAATCTCTGCCGAGGAATTCATGCGCAACAACCGGATGTTTTCCATCTACTATCCGGGCATAATCGCGGCGCTTATAAAACATACCCATATCGACGCCCAGCAGGTTCGCCATATAGATTGCCCGTCCTGCGGCACCTTCATCCGGACTGATGATCATCAGCTTCTCCGGATCAATCTCCAGGTCCGGAGCCGCCCGGAAAAGGCCCTTAATAAACTGATACACCGGAAGGATATTCTCAAAGCCGTGAAGCGGGATTGCGTTCTGGACCCGCGGATCATGCGCATCAAACGTAATGATGTTCTCCACGCCCATCTTTACCAGCTCCTGCAGCGCCAGACCACAGTCCAGGGATTCCCGGCCCGCACGTGTAAACTGGCGGCTCTCATAAAGGAACGGCATGATCACATTGACCCGTCTGGCCTTGCCGCCGATCGCGGCAATGATGCGCTTCAGATCCTGATAATGATCATCCGGCGACATGCGGTTCGTATAGCCGTTCAGCGAATAGGTGAGACTGTAGTTGCAGACATCGACGAGAATATAAATGTCCTTTCCCCGCACAGAATCATTGATCTGTCCCTTTCCCTCACCGGAGCCAAAGCGCGGAAGATCCGTGCTTACCAGATAGGAATCCTTGTCGTAGCCCTCCAGAAGCGGACTTCCCTGATGCTCATGTACACGCTCCGAACGCCAGTCAACGATATGGGCATTGATCTTTCTTCCCAGCTCTTCACAGCTTTTCAGTGCGATAATCCCCAGATCTCCGACCGGAATCGACTCCAGATTCCGCTCATAACCGGTTTGAAACTCCATGCTCTTTCCTCCTCATTATGCCAACCCATATTTTCTCTGTATTCGTATGTCCTCGCCAATCAGCTTCAGCATCTGATAGCTGCCTGTGATCCGGGAGACGACACGCTCCGAATAGCGGTCCGCCATCTGCCCCAATGACAGGTTCGTCGAGATCAGTGTACTCTTCTGCCTCAGAATCCGTTCATTCAGCACATGAAAAAGCTGTGAGGCGACAAACGAGTTCGTCTGCTCTGTCCCCAGATCGTCAATGATCAAAAGATCACACTCAAAAATATGCCGTTCCAGCTCTCCCGCTTCTGCTTCCCCCGTCCTTCCGAACGAGGAATCCGCCAGAAGTTCAAAAAGGTCATAGGCGGAAAAATAAATAACGGAATGTGTAGTCTCAAGCAGGGCGTTCGCAATGCAATGAGACAGGAATGTCTTCCCAAGTCCAGTGCCTCCGGAAAGAAAAAGGTTCTCCGCGATCCCGTCAAATTCCTGAACAAACCGCCTGCACTCTTCCAGCGCGTGAGACGCCATCTGCGCTGCGGTAAGCCCCGTCGCCTTATCAGTCAGCTCTTTCGAATAGTATCCCAGCGAAAATGCCTCAAATGTCTCTTCCCTGTAGCTTTCGCGCAGGTTCGACTGCGTATAAAGCAGATCGATCTCCGCTCTGCGGAAGCAATGGCATTTCTCCCGCCCAATGTAACCGGTATCCTGACAGTCCGGACACTGATAGTGCATCCTGAGATAATCCTCCGGATATCCGGCTTCCTTTAAGCACTGCGCCTTTTGCGCGCTGATATGCTCTATTCGCTCCTGCAGGGCACTGAGGCCCGCCTCATCTTCCGTCTTTTGCCTGTCCGCCATGTCAATCCGGTCCGGTATCGTGACAGTCTGAGCCGATATCCCGGCAGGAGAAACTCTGTCATTCAACAGCATGGCCCGCGCGCAGGCAACACCCGCAGCTGCAATCTGCGCATCCAGCTCCGCAAGCTCCGGCACTCGCTCACGCACTTCCTGTTCACGCCCGGAGAGCTCCCGTCTGGCCTGATTCTGGCGGCGCTGATAGTCCCGCATGATCTCATCATATTGTGAATTTGTCAGTCCCATGCCGCTGCTGCTCCTTTATATCGCTTTTACCTGCTTCTGTCAATACATAAACAGATTGTCCATCCGGACTTTTCCTGCTTACTTCTGTCCAAAAACCTTTTTCTCCAGACTGTCATAGTCATAGCTTCTCTGAGTAAAACTGTTGAAACGGTTCATCTTCCCCGTCTGGGCAGACTGTGCCGGGTTCTGCGCGGTTGTCTTCGCCGCATTCTGCGTATTCTTTTTCAGAGCCTGTCCCTGCTCCCATTTCTGATCCGCACTCCCGACCTCTTCCATCGTATGTATGTTGTCGCTGTGCCATTTTCCGAGAATACCGTCCGCATACTTAAAATTCGGCTCATGTGTCTGGTCGATCGTACGTCTGCAGGCTTCCAGGATCAAATCCATCGAAAGTCCGTATTCATCCAGCCACTTCGACATCCACTTTTGCTCCGAAGGCGCCGGATGACGATTACGAATGCCAAACGCTTTCATGATCTGATAATAATTTTTATTGTAAAGCCCTGATTCCCGCTTGGCTTCCTGCACCGTCGTAATGCCGGCTTCCGCCCAGGAAAGCGCTACTTTTCTCATATAATGCCTGCTGGTCGTCCCATGCGTGAGACAATAATCCAGCAGATACTCGATCAGGTCGGTCGAAAAACCCAGAGTATGATAGTAGTATACAAAATCATTCTGCTCCGAAGCGGATAATGGTCTTCGCAAATACTGCTCCGCCACCGGAAACAGCTCCCGCAGCTCCTGCTGGGCGGATGCGGAAAGCGCCGACAGCTTCGGATCATCCGTCTTAGCGGCCTCCTGCGCAGTCTCCTCCGTCTCCGACGGCGCCCTGAACGAAGCAATCCCATCGCTATAAAGTCCATTCGTGTCGGCCCAATGCGCAGCATTCGCATCGGCCCAACGCGCAGAGTTTTCTGCATGGCCGATGCATTCTGCCGCCGAACGCATGCGAGGGGGCATTTCCATCTCCGCATGGCCGGCAGACGAAGCCTCCGCATGAACCTCCTCCGCGAAAATCACCGGTGTGGAATAACACCCCGGATCCGTAAATGTCACAGACTCGATCTCTCCGTTCTTCGTTATCTTCGTGCAAATCAGGTTCTGCCGCTCCCAGTAGGTCAGCGCGCGATGCACGTCCTTCTCCGTATGCTCGAATACATCCGCCACCGAGGACAGAGAAAGCTCCCGCCCGCTGTTTGCGCAGCGCAGAAGATACAGATATACCTTGACGAATTCACCATTCGCCTGCGGCATATATTGGTCAATAAATGTGTTCTGCACGACGGTAGACCCCTCCGGGGTGTCTGTATAGATCTTCATGGCTGCGCCTTCCTGATTCCTAAAATAATTGTATTGTGTTCATTCTATCACAGTTCTGCCGAAATGAGAACCGCTACTTTTCCACAAATCCCCGTCTCGATTCTCCTGTTTTTGGCTGTGAATTGTGTGGATAATGTGGATAAGTGGTTGACAATAACACAGCCTTAGGTTCCAACGTGCCGAAAAACCGCAGTTTTTGTCGACATGCTATGTAAATCAGATTATCCACAAAAAATCCCCTCTCTTGTCTTGAAAAACCTGTTAATAAGAATGTGCATCATGTGAATAACCCGGAGAAAAGCAGAAAAAACGCCTTTCTCCGGGTGTGAAAAAAATGTTTATAACCTGTCCGCCGACAGAAATGCTTTATTCGCAGACTTTTTAATAGTAAACGACATAAGTCATTTTCAGTTCCACACGAAGCTCTCGGCCACCTTCTGGCCGATCTCACGAGGGGTGTCCTGCTCCTGCGCCTCGGCCTCATCCGCCTGATCCCGATATTCCTTTACCTCCACGCAAAAACACTGGTAATCACCGACCACATAGTGGAAAATGTCACGATAGTCCTCAGAAGAATCATCCACCAGTATAATATAGAGATAATCCATCGCCAGCGTATAGACTGCGCTGGTCGTAATCTGCGCATTCACATTGTTATAGAGAAGATTGTTCGTAAGCATATCGCGCAGCTGCTCATAATCCTGTCTGGAATAATTGGTCTCCAGATAGCTGCATGAGATCGTCGATGTCTCAGAGGTATCCGAATCCGCATAAGCATCCTGAACATATACGGTGACATCATCCGAGCTCAGCTCCTCATCTTCCATCCAGCCTTCCTCCATCGTATACGTGCCGGGAGCCAGCTCCGTCTCAGTCTCATACTCTGCAGCATCCCATGCCGCCGAATCAGAGGCCCCATCACTCATCACAAACGTGTCCTCAGACCAGGTATCTCCGGAATATTCATCCTGCCAGAAATCGTCTCCTGCACCGTCCAGGCTTTCAGAAAGCCCATACTCCTCCGCCCGCACGATCGTCACGTCCATCCGCCCGGTACAGACCAGAGTACAGACCAGAGCCGGAAAAAGAAAAGCCGCCCGAACTCCCACGGCTCCCGCTTTCGTGAATTGAATCTTTCTCATTCCCGCATATCTCCTCGCATCGTAATCCATAACTGCAATCAGAAAAAGCCGCCTGCTTCACGCTTTCTCATATCTTAGCAGTTCATTTACTGCCAGTATAATATCATATGCATGCTTTGTCACGGAAAGGTTTTCTTAAGATTTTTGTAAACCAGTTCCGAACAGCAGCAAACAGAAAATAAAGCCCATGCAGATTTATCTGCAATGAGCTCTTATTTTCTGTTTGGGATGGGCGGGACGCCCATCAAGCCACAGACATATGACGCTGCAAGCGGCATATGTCTGTGGCCTGCTGTTCGGAAAAAAATATGCCAGCTGCACATTTCCCATCTCATTTCATACCATACAATAAAAGCAGCTGAGCATATGCTTCCGCTTCCATCCGGCAGCTTTGCCTGCAAGGAGTGTCATCCATGCAAGAACCGCTTCCGCCCTTCCCGCACCCTGTCCGATTCTGTGTCCTGCGTCAGAAAGAAATCATCAACATCTGCACCTGCAGAACCCTCGGCTGCGTCAGCGATCTCGAAATTGACCCTCAGACCGGCTGTATCCACTCCCTGATCGTGCCGGGAGCCGGCCGTTTCTGCTGGTTTCTCGGGCGGGAATACGAATATGTGATCCCATGGCGCTGCATCGTCCGCATCGGCACGGACATCATACTCGTCGAGGTCAATGAAGAGGACGTCCGCAGAAAATGCGACTGATCAGTTCAGATAGCTTCGCATCGTTTTCAGCGCGTTTTTCTCAAGGCGGCTGACCTGTGCCTGCGAAATGCCAATCTCCGCAGCCACCTCCGTCTGCGTCTTACCGTCGTAAAAGCGCAGTTCAATGATATGTTTTTCTCGCTCGGGCAAACGTTCCAGCGCCTCTCGCAGAGAAATGGACTCCACCCAGTTCTCCTCACGATTCTTTCGATCGCTGATCTGATCCATCACATAAAGCGTGTCTCCTCCGTCCGAGTAAACCGGATCGTACAGGCTCACCGGACTCTGGATGGCGTCCAGCGCATTAACGATCTCCTCCTTTGGGATGCCGATCTCATCCGCGATCTCATTGACCGTAGGCTCCCGTAAATTCTGTTTGGCGTAATTTTCTTTTGCATAGATCGCCTTATACGCCGTATCCCGAAGGGAACGGCTGACGCGAATAGAATTGTTGTCACGCAGGTACCGCCGAATCTCCCCAATGATCATCGGCACCGCGTACGTTGAGAATTTCACATTCAGATTTGTATCAAAATTGTCGATTGCTTTCATAAGGCCGATACACCCGATCTGAAAAAGATCGTCCACGTTCTCATTACTGTTTGAAAAACGCCGGATCACACTCAGGACCAGCCTTAAATTGCCTTTAATATACAGCTCCCGCGCATTATCATCGCCTTTTTGAATCTGCTCAAAAAGGAACTCTTTCTCTTCATTCGTAAGGACCGGAAGCTTCGAAGTATTGACGCCGCATATCTCTACCTTGGTAAATGCCATGTGAATCATCCTCCTGCATCTTGTCATGAAGCCGCTGCTGCTTCATGATCTGGACAACGTCCCTGCTAAAATGATTCACTTTTTGCGCTCCGGATATTCGTTCGGCGCAGAAATTTAAAAACTTTTAGGCCTTGACAGGAAATCCGAAAATCATGTCTCGGAATAATCTAATCTCCCACAAGAGTCTTCTTTCAAATTTTGCGCTTACCATTATATGGTACTCATGTTTGAGTGCTTACCGTTAGAGCCGCGCCATGGCGTGCAAACAAAAAAAGAAGGGCCGATTAAGGCCCCTCTCTCTAACCATTACTATTCTGCCAGCCTCGGTTCCTGCTGCCGCATTGCGCTTTCTTTCAGTTCCCGCAGCGATTCACAACTGCGAACGGTATAACCTCTTTTCCGCTTCCGAAACATTCAATGCCTGCATAGCCTGTTCAGCAGTAAAGTCAAGGTTCTTCATAATATTTTTTATAGCAGTAATTGTACTCGTCCTTCGACCTTCCTCTCGGCCTTCCTCACGACCTTCTTCTCGGCCTTCTTTTCGAATC
>JAJBVD010000080.1 GCA_020859985.1 Clostridiales bacterium | reverse complement strand
ATATTCGGGACAGAGTATCGAGGATATCGCTGAAACGATTATGGGTGTCAGGAATCCCAAATATAGTGAGAAAAAACAAAAAATGTATGATGCTGCGAAAGCTTATTTTGAAGCATTAAACGCGGATGATGTTTCACCAGAAAGACTAATGGAACTGAAGGAGGAGCTGGATTTCCTGACGGCAGAATATAGTGATAATCCGGCGTATAGTGCTTTGATGTATCAGAAGTATCTGGAAAAGAAAGTGGAGATGGTAGGATAAATGCGACCAGTAGATAAAGGGGCTGCACCGGCTGTCGTCTTTGAAAGATATCAGGACGCGGAACCGTACCTGGAAGAGCGTTTAGGCCCGTATTGTTCTTTTTGTGAGATGGGCATTAGACATGTTCCGGAAGTAGAACACAAGGAAGCGAAATCTGCGGGCGGTGATTTGACCGCATGGGACAACCTTCTATTGTCGTGTAAATACTGCAATACAAGAAAAGGGACAAAGGTGAGGGTCGGAGATTCAGGTAAATATCTGTGGCCGGATCAGGATGATACGTTCCATGCTTTTTCGTATCGTGGAGATATACCAGTGCCAGATGAAGAGTATTTTTTAGAAGCAGGTGATGAAATTCGAGGCAAAGCTTACAATTTATATGAGCTGGTGGGGTTGGGAAATATCCCGATTAAGCTGGGAGATAAGGATAAAAGATATGGGGCCAGAAGCGAAGCTCGTAACATAGCGACTGGCAACAGGCAGGCATGGGAGAAAGTAAAAGCTACATCTGAAAGATATACCTACCTTGATCAAATCGTTGAGCTGGCTCTGGCATATGGATTCTTTTCTGTCTGGATGGAAATTTTCAAAGATGATGATGAAGTAAAAAGCCGACTGATTGATGCATTTAGAGGGACGAGGAAAAGTTGTTTTACTGAAAAATGAAGTACATAGGTCAATCCATAGGTCAATTTTAAAAACAGTGCCGCGAGTAACCCTTAAAATGGGTATCCGCGGCACTTTGCATGGAGAACCTCGCCATGCAGAATCGCACAAAGTGCGATGGCGCAGCTTACGTCCTGCATAAAAGGCAATGCAGGACAAAAATGACGGCCTAAAGACTCCGTCATTTTCAGGTTCGAATCCTGATAGCCCTGCTTCAACACCCACGTTCGGACTTTTCGGGCGTGGTTTTTTTCCCATATTTTTTGCACATAGAAAGGCTGTCGTTCCCTCCGGCAGCCTTATTTGTCTCCATCTCCATATATTTTTTTAAACATGAGAAAATATTCCATCGCAAGCTGCCTTCTGGCTTCGTTGTCCGGCTTGAAAAGGTCGATGACGAGATAAGGAACATTGGATTCTGCCGGGGCTCGATGATCAATCCCCCTGACCAGATAATCAAGATCAACCGAGAACAGATCACACAGCTGAACCAGCCGCTCCAGAGGAAAAATCAAAAGAAGTAAAATCATTGTCAACCTAACTTGAAGAATGGTTGACAATAAAAGACTTTTATGCTAAAGTATCCTCCGACAGTGCGGTAGGGCATTGGTAAAACTATACGCAATACACGATTGTAGCCACAGATGGATGAAAGAGATGGCATACATCCGAAGCTCTGGCTGCAAAAGAGGAGGAAAATGATGAGTACGATGACAAAGACAGAGTCCGGGCGGACAGGCATGAAAACGATTGATATGGTGTATATCGCTGTGTTTGCGGCGCTGATGGCAGTATGCTCGTGGATTTCGATTCCGACGACGGTGCCGTTTACATTGCAGACCTTTGGCGTGTTCATGGCAGTGGGTGTTCTGGGCGGCAAAAGAGGAACCCTTGCGGTTCTGGTATATATTCTGCTGGGGGCGATCGGACTCCCGGTATTTGCGGGATTTTCCGGCGGCATCGGTGCGCTTCTGGGCACCAGCGGCGGTTATATTGTCGGATTTTTGTTTTCGGCGCTTACGATGTGGCTGATGGAGACCACACTTGGCCGGAGCACGGCAGTGCAGATTGCTTCGATGGTACTCGGCCTGATTGTCTGCTACGCGTTTGGCACGGTATGGTTCATGGTGGTTTATACGAGTCAGACAGGTGCGGTTGGCCTGATGACCGTTCTCGGATGGTGCATTTTCCCGTTTGTCATTCCGGATCTGGTGAAGATTGCGCTGGCCTTTCTTTTGTCGAATCGGCTGCGGAAGTACGCGATGTGATGCCCTGCATAACAGACGGAACCGTCTGGGAACCGCTATGGAGGAAAGAAGCATGAGCTTGAAAGAAACAGTTCAGAAAACGAACCCGATTCTTCTTCGTGCACACCACGGGATGTGTCTGGCGTATTTTGAAGGAAAAGGATACAGCAAAGGTTTTTCGGCACATATGCAGAAGATGCTAGAGCAGCTTACCGGAATGGACAGTATCGCAACAAACGATAGTGCAATAGACGGTATCGCAGCGGACAGTATCGAGGATGCGGATGGCGTCATGGATAAAAACAGGTGCAAAAAGATTCAGATTCGTCTGGTGACGCACACCGATGAGATCTGCTCAGCATGTCCGAACAATTTGAACGGAAGCTGCCGCGATTCGGAAAAGGTACGGAAATTTGACTGCGGTGTTCTGGATTCATGCGGACTGACAGAGGAACAGATTCTGGAATTTGACGAATTCGCTTCTTTGGTACAGGCGCACATTCTGTCAGCGGGAAGACGGGCGGAAATCTGCGGCGGATGCCAGTGGGAATCTATCTGCGCGAACCGGAAAAGCAGATGGGAATCCTGATGCAGAGTGGTAATGAAAAGATTTAAAAATAAATATTGCAATTTGTGAGAATGTCTGCTATAGCTACAAGCGTAGTGCTATGAGATGGTGCACAAACTACAAGACAAAATCCCATGGGAAATGTGAACTGCTTCCCGTGGGGTTTTTATGATATAGGAAACTTTGCTATATATCATAAAATGCTCCGCGGGATGCGCATTCTTTTTCCGGGCGAACCTTGTAAAAAACAGAAGCGTGTGGTATCATAATTTTAATTTTGCAATTGGAAGAATGACGTGGAAACGGAGGAAATCATGGCATATCAGTTTGACGGAAGGGTACGGTTCAGCGAGGTGGGACCGGACAGGAAGCTGACTTTGGTTTCACTGGTAGATTATTTTCAGGACTGCTCGACCTTTCATTCTGAGGCCTGCGGGAACGGGATTGATTGTCTGGACGCGCATGGCTGTGTCTGGATGATTTTGTTCTGGCAGATTGACCTTTTGAGGCTGCCTGTGCTTGGCGAGCGGGTGATCTCGAGAACGTGGCCCTATGGATTTCAAGTGTTTTACGGCTATCGGAATTTTGTCCTGCTGGATGAGGAGGAACAATATCTGGCGAAGGCGAACAGTGTGTGGGCGATGATGGATGTTAAAACCGGGCGGCCGATGAAGGTACTGCGGGAAGTAGTCGATGGATATGAGCTTGAGCCGAAGCTTGACATGGAATATATGCCGCGCAAGATAAAGCTTTCCGGTGAGGGTGAGCAGATGGAGCCGTTCCGGGTCGGCAGACAGCATCTGGATACGAATTATCATGTGAACAACGGCCAGTATATTTATATGGCGGAGGAATACCTTCCGGAAGGCTTTGAGACCGGACGGCTCTGTGTGGAGTACCGGCAGCAGGCGCGGCTTCATGACATGATCGTGCCGCATGTGTACCGCGGAGAGAATGAGGTGTCGGTGAGCCTTTGCAATGAGACGGGTGAGCCTTATGCAATCGTGAGGCATGAGAAGAAAATATATAGATAAAAGTGAGGACGGAAATGCTGCGGGTTGGTGAGAAACAGGAATTAACAGTTGTAAAAAAGGTTGACTTTGGTGTATATCTGGGAGATGCAGATGAAAAGGTGCTTCTTCCGAAAAAAGAGGTACCGGCGGATGTGACGGTGGGCGATCCTGTCACCGTTTTTCTTTACAGGGACTCGAAGGACCGCCTGATCGCGACACGGCGGGAGCCGATGCTGACGGTTGGCAAGTTTGCAGTCCTAAAGGTAAAAGAAGTAGCGAAGATTGGCGCGTTTCTGGACTGGGGGCTGGAGAAGGATCTGCTGCTTCCGTTTCATGAGCAGACGGCGAAGGTGCAGCCGGGCGACGAGTGTCTGGCGGCGCTGTATGTCGATAAGAGCGGACGGCTTTGCGCGACTATGCGGGTTTATCCATATCTGCATCGGAATTCGCCTTATGGCATTAATGATGAAGTGGGCGGTCGGGTGTATGAGTTAAGTGGAAATTTTGGCACGTTTGTGGCTGTGGACGACCGGTATTCTGCTTTGATTCCCCGTCGGGAGGGCGTTACAGGATTAAAAGTCGGGGATCGCATCCATGCGCGGGTGACGGGCGTGAAGGAGGACGGCAAGCTGGACTTAAGCATACGTGAGAAAGCGTATTTGCAGATGGATGAGGACGCTGAGATGGTGATGGGTGTCATCGAGGAATACGCGGGCGTGCTTCCGTTTGACGACCGTGTGGATCCGGAGATTATCCGACGCGAGTTTGGTTTGAGCAAGAACGCGTTTAAACGTGCGGTCGGCCGCCTGATGAAGCAGGGAAGAGCCGAGATCCGCGATCACAGGATTTACAAGTTGAAATAATGCGGAGCTGCAGCGGAGACGAAATCCGTAGGCATTATTTCATGGAAAAATGATAGAAAAATCGAGGAGGATAACAACATGAAAAAAGCGATCAGTACAGACAAAGCACCGGCAGCAATCGGTCCGTATTCACAGGCGATTGAGACGAATGGTATGGTATTTACATCCGGCGTGATCCCGGTGAATCCGGCGACGGGCGAGATCCCGGAGGGAGTGGAGGCACAGGCCGAGCAGGCGTTTTCGAATATGGCGGCACTGCTTGAGGCTTCCGGCACAGGCATGGAGCAGGTGATCAAGACGACCGTATTTATTAAGGAAATGAATGATTTTGGGAAGATCAATGAGATTTACGCGAAATACTTTACGGGTACTTTTCCGGCCCGTTCCTGTGTGGAGGTGGCGCGTCTTCCGAAGGATGTACTGCTTGAGGTGGAAGCGATCGCAGTGAAAGGTTGAAACATGAATTTTACGCATCTGCACGTCCACACGGAGTACAGCCTTCTGGACGGCTCGAATAAGATAAAAGAATATGTGCAGCGGGTCAAAGAGCTTGGCATGGACAGCGCCGCGATCACCGACCACGGCGTCATGTACGGCGTGATCGATTTTTATCGTGCGGCAAAAGCGGAGGGGATCAATCCGATTCTTGGCTGTGAGGTGTATGTCGCGCCTGGATCGAGATTCGATCGGGAGCTGGGACAGTCGGAAGACCGCTATCACCATCTGGTGCTGCTGGCGGAAAACAATACCGGCTATCAGAACCTGTCCAAGATTGTCTCCAAAGGCTTTGTCGAGGGCTTTTATTACAAGCCGCGTGTGGATATGGAGGTTTTGCGCGAATACCACGAAGGGATTATCGCCTTAAGCGCCTGCCTGGCGGGACTTGTGCCACGGTACCTGCAGCGGGGGATGTACGAGGAGGCCAAAGCGGCCGCGAAGGAGCATCTGGAGATTTTTGGCGAGGGCAATTATTTTCTGGAGCTTCAGGACCACGGGATTCCTGCGCAGAAGCTGGTGAATCAGCAGCTGGTGCGGATGAGCAGAGAGCTGAACATTCCGCTGGTGGCGACCAATGACGTTCACTATACGTTTGAGGAGGATGCTGCGGCGCATGACGTGCTGCTCTGCCTGCAGACCGGAAAAAAGCTTTCGGATGAGAACCGGATGCGCTATGAGGGCGGCCAGTATTTTGTCAAATCGCCGGAGCAGATGGCGGAACTGTTTCCCTATGCGCCGGAGGCGCTGGAAAACACGCATAAAATCGCGGAGCGCTGCCATGTGGAGATCGAATTCGGCGTGACCAAGCTGCCGAAGTTTGATGTGCCGTCTCCTTATACCTCGTGGGAGTATCTGAACAAGCTCTGTTCGGAAGGACTGGAAAAACGCTACGGAGACCGGGCGGAAGAGATCCGGCCGCGTCTGGACTATGAGCTTTCCGTGATTCAGAAGATGGGGTATGTCGATTATTTTCTGATTGTCTGGGATTTTATTCATTATGCGAGGGAACACGATATTATGGTGGGACCGGGGCGCGGCTCGGCCGCTGGAAGCGTGGTCTCTTATACCCTTGGCATCACGCAGCTCGATCCGATCCGTTACAATCTGCTGTTTGAGCGCTTTCTGAACCCGGAGCGTGTGTCCATGCCCGATATCGACGTGGACTTTTGCTTTGAGCGGCGGCAGGAAGTGATCGATTATGTTGTGCGTAAATATGGTAAGGACCGCGTGGTTCAGATTGTGACGTTCGGAACACTGGCCGCGCGCGGCGTGATCCGCGACGTGGGGCGCGTGATGGACCTGCCCTACGCACTCTGCGACTCGATTTCCAAAATGGTGCCGAAGGAACTGGATATCACGCTGGACCGGGCGCTGGAGGTAAGTCAGGAGCTGCGGAAAGCTTATGAAGAGGATCCGAAGGTACATGAGCTGATTGACATGTCGAAGCGGCTGGAGGGACTGCCGCGGCATACTTCGATGCACGCAGCGGGCGTGGTGATCAGTCAGAAAAACATGGACGAGTATGTCCCGCTTTCGAGGGCTGCCGACGGCACGATCACGACCCAGTTTACGATGACGACGATTGAGGAGCTGGGGCTTTTAAAGATGGATTTTCTGGGGCTGCGCACATTGACTGTGATTCAGAATGCGGTCCGGTTTGCGGAAGCAAGCAGTGGCAAGTCTATCAACATCGATGAGATTGATTTTAACGATAAGGCGGTTTACGATTCTCTTGCCACCGGCAGGACGGACGGTGTGTTCCAGCTGGAAAGTACGGGCATGAAGAATTTCATGAAAGAGCTGAAGCCGCAGAGCCTGGAGGACGTCATTGCCGGCATTTCCCTTTACCGGCCGGGCCCGATGGACTTTATTCCGAAGTATATTTATGGAAAAAACCATCCGGAAGACATTACCTATGACTGCCCGCAGCTGGAGCCGATCCTGGAGCCGACCTATGGCTGTATCGTTTATCAGGAGCAGGTCATGCAGATCGTGCGGGATCTGGGCGGTTATACTCTGGGGCGCAGCGACCTGGTCCGCCGCGCCATGTCCAAGAAAAAAGCTTCCGTGATGGCAAAGGAGCGCCAGAATTTTGTCTACGGCAATGAAGAAGAGGGCGTGCCGGGCTGCATTGCGAACGGCATAGATGAGAAGACGGCGAATAAGATTTTCGATGAGATGACGGATTTTGCCCGCTACGCGTTCAACAAGTCGCACGCGGCAGCCTATGCCGTGGTAGCGTACCAGACCGCGTGGCTGAAATACTATTATCCGGTGGAATTCATGGCGGCGCTGATGACCTCTGTGATCGACAACCCCGGCAAGGTGGCGGAGTATACGCTTACCTGCCGCCAGATGGGGATTGAGATTCTGCCGCCGGATATCAATACGGGACTGAGTTCGTTTTCTGTCGAAGTGGCGGATGACCATTCCGGGCAGACCCGGCCGAACGGGCATGGCCGCGAAGGATCGAAGGCCCGGATGACAGAGGACGACGATATGACAGCGGCCAATGCAGCGGACAGTCAGATGGCCCCGCATCCGCGCAACCGGATCCGTTACGCACTTTCCGCGATTAAGAGCATCGGCCGTTCTGTTATTGACGGGATTGTGGAGGAGCGTGAACGCGGAGGCGTATTCCGAAGCCTGCAGGATTTTATTGAACGGGTCAGCGGCAATAAGGATGTCAACAAGCGCACGATAGAGGGGCTGATCAAAGCGGGTGCGCTGGACTGCTTTGGTGCGACGCGGAAACAGATGCTGATGGGCTATCCGGATATTATGGATCATGCGATCGCGGAGAAAAAGGATTCCGTCTCCGGGCAGATGTCCCTGTTTGACCTGCTCGGTGAAGAAGAAAAGCGGGAGTTTGAGGTAAAGCTTCCGAATGTGGGAGAGTTTGACAAGGAGCAGCTTCTTGCGTACGAGAAAGAAGTGCTTGGTATTTATGTGAGCGGTCATCCGTTGGAGCGGTATGAGGAAAAATGGCGTCGGACGATTTCTAATGTTACTACAGATTTCCAGCTCGATGAGGAGACGAACCAGTCTAAGGTTCAGGATAATGCAAGAGCGATCATCGGCGGCATGATTTCCGCGAAAACAGTAAAATATACCAAGAACAATAAGACGATGGCTTTCGTGACGCTGGAGGATCTGGTCGGCACGGTGGAGGTCGTGGTTTTTCCGCGTGATTATGAGACGTACAATCAATATCTGACGGAGGATAATAAAATCTTTGTGCGCGGGCGCGTCAGCTGTGAGGATGACCGGCCGAGCAAGCTGATCTGTGAGCGGATTTGGCCGTTTGAACAGAGCGGGCAGGGTGGTATGGCGCAGGGCGCAGCGCGGGGCGATTATACGCAGGGAGGTTTTCCGCAGGACGGGGCAACACCATCCGCGGGTTCCTATGCTTCGAATCGCCGGAGCACATATGCTGCGCCGAAGCCGTCCGGCAGCGGGCGCGAGCTCTGGATACAGTTTGCTGATAAAAAAGAATACGCGCAGAAGGAAGCGCAGATGTTTGATCTGCTGCGCGAAAGCGAGGGCGAGGATTACGTTGTTATTTATGTGCGAAGCGAGCGCGCCATCCGTCATCTGGGCGCAAACTGGGTTGTAGATGCGGATGAAGAGCTGGTAGGAGCTCTGCGTGATATTTTCGGAGAAGAGAATGTAAAATTTATGCAGAAAAAGAAGTAACGTAACTGTGCAGGTGCTGAACAGCTACGAGATAATAAAAATTTTACGCGGCTGGCCGGAATCCGGTCTTTAACAATTCTTTACAAACCGTGTAAAATGAATTAGAATGAACGTAAATTCGTAACGTATACCATTGCACACGTACAGGAGGAAGTGCGATATGGCGAAAAAGGTGAAGACAATTGGCGTACTGACAAGCGGCGGCGACGCGCCCGGTATGAACCCGGCCATTCGCGCGGTCGTGCGCAAGGCGCTCTCTCAGGGCGTGAGAGTTATGGGTATTTATCAGGGCTACAAGGGACTTTTGAATGAAGAGATCGAGGAACTGACAGCACGGAGCGTCTCGGATACGATCTCGAAGGGCGGCACGATCCTATACACAGCAAGGTGCCACGAGTTCCGGACGAAAGAAGGGCAGGACGAGGGAGCCGAGATCTGCCGGAAGCACGGGATTGACGGCCTGGTAGTGATCGGGGGCGACGGTTCTTTCCGCGGAGCGCAGCAGCTGGCAGCCAGAGGCATCAATACGATCGGCGTGCCGGGCACGATCGATCTGGATATCGCCTGTACGGATTACACGATTGGATTTGACACGGCAGTCAATACGGCGATGGATGCGATAGACAAAGTGCGGGATACATCCACCTCGCATGAGCGCTGCAGCATCATTGAGGTGATGGGGCGCAACGCGGGCTACATTGCACTCTGGTGCGGCATCGCGAACGGCGCGGAGGACATCCTTCTGCCGGAGCAGTATGATTATGATGAGCAGATTCTGATCAATAATATTATTAACAACCGCAAGCGCGGCAAGAAGCATCATATTATTATTAATGCTGAGGGTATCGGACATTCCACCAGTATGGCGCGCCGTATTGAGGCGGCGACCGGCATGGAGACGCGTGCGACGATCCTTGGCCACCTGCAGAGAGGCGGCAGCCCGACCTGCCGCGACCGTGTATACGGCTCCATGATGGGAGCGATGGCGGCGGATCTGCTCGTGCAGGGCAAGTCGAACCGCGTGGTGGCCTATAAGGGCGGCGAGTACGTGGATTACGACATTGACGAGGCTCTTGCGATGCAGAAAGAGCTGCCGGATTATATGGTGCGAGTGGCAAAGGCGATGCAGATCTAAATGAAATTAAGAGGAATTCACGGATGATTACAAGCACATCGAACGCCCGTGTAAAGGACCTGATTCAGCTTAGGAAAAAGGCAAAGGAGCGGAACGAACGGGATGTGTTCGTGACAGAAGGACCGAAGATGTTTCGTGAGACACCGTCGGAACGGCTTCTGGAAACCTTTATATCGGAAAGCTTTTATCGGAAAGAAAAGAAATTATTTGATGACGGCAGGCCGGTCACGGTATTATCAGACCGTGTTTTTGAAAGTGTGTCGGATACGAGGACTCCGCAGGGGGTCCTCTGTGTTGTGCGGCAGTTTCATTATCAGCTGGAGGATCTGATGGGAAGACGGCCTGCGACGGCATCCGATGCCGGCACAAGCCGGGCAATTACAGCATTCGAAGCCGGAGACAGTATGTGTCAGACCGGGACTGCAAAGGTAAGCGCTCCGCTGCTTATTGCTCTGGAGAATCTTCAGGATCCGGGCAATCTCGGCACGATTCTGCGCACAGCGGAGGGCGCCGGCGTGACAGGTATCCTGCTGGGTCCGGGCTGCGTAGATATTTACAATCCGAAAGTAATCCGGTCCACCATGGGAAGCATTTACCGGGTGCCTTTTTATTATACGGAGGATTTGCGGCGGGATCTGCAGGCTCTTCGGCAAAAAGGCGTGCGGTGGTACGCGGCGCATCTGGAAGGCAGCGTCCCCTATGACGAGATTTCATATAACGGTCCGGCCGGATTTCTGATCGGAAACGAGAGCCGGGGGCTGACTCCGGAGACGGCCGCGCTCGCAGATCAGAGTATCCGCATCCCGATGTGCGGGCAGGTGGAATCCCTGAACGCGTCGGTGGCGGCTTCCCTGCTGATATACGAGGCAAACAGGCAGAGACGAAACGCAAAGAAAAAATAAGCAAAATAAATGCAAAAAAGGATTGACAGAACATATGTTCTGCATTATACTGGGCAAATAACAACATAGAACTGTCGTGGATATGCGAAATGAATCCGTGACAGATAAAGGAAGGTGTTTTACATGCGGGAGCAGTTGACAGAAGCGGACGTAAAGAAGATTCAGGAAGAGATCGAGTACCGCAAGCTTGTGGTGCGCAAGGAAGCGATTGAGGCGGTAAAGGAGGCGCGGGCGCACGGCGACTTAAGTGAGAACTTTGAGTATCATGCGGCCAAGTCGGATAAGAATAAAAATGAGAGCCGCATCCGCTATCTGGAGAGAATGCTGAAGACGGCAGAAGTGATCTCGGACGATTCCAAGGCGGATGAGGTCGGGATTCACAATAAGGTGGAAGTCTATGTGGAGGACGACGATGAGACGGAGGTTTACCGGATCGTTACCTCCGTGCGGGGGAATTCCCTCGATGGCAGGATCAGTATCGAGTCCCCGATGGGGAAGGCACTGCTCGGCCATAAGGTCGGCGACCGTGTCCTCGTGCAGGTGAATGAGAATTACGGATATTATGTGGAGATCCGCAGCATTGACAAGTCGCAGGATGAGGAAGGTGAGGAGCTGCGGCAGTACTAAAAGATTAGTGCAGGAACCCATCTGATCCGGCAAAAAAGGCTGGATTTATGATGAATTCCTTAAAGGCAGGGGAAGGAATCTTTAAGATTTGGAAGAGGAAAGGAACACTCCTGAATTTAACATAGAAGAAGAGCTCAAGAAGCTCCCCGGCAGGCCCGGCGTTTACATTATGCACGATGCGCGGGATGAGATCATCTATGTCGGCAAGGCGATCAGCCTGAAGAACCGGGTGCGGCAGTATTTTCAGACCAGCCGCAATAAGGGACCGAAGATCGAGCAGATGGTGCAGCGCATCAGCCGGTTTGAATATATTGTCACAGATTCGGAGCTGGAAGCGCTGGTGCTGGAGTGCAATCTGATTAAGGAGCACCGTCCGAAGTATAACACCATGCTGAAGGACGATAAGACGTATCCGTTCATCAAGGTGACGCTCGGGGAAGAGTTTCCGCGGGTGATGTTTTCCCGCACGATGAAAAAAGATAAATCCCGTTACTTCGGCCCGTTTACAAGCGCGGGCGCGGTCCGGGATACGATAGAACTGATCAATAAGATTTATAAATTGAGGAACTGTGCACTTTCCCTGCCCCGTGACATTGGCAAAGACCGGCCGTGCCTGTATTATCATATCGGGCAGTGTCCGGCTCCCTGTCAGGGACTGATCAGCAGCGAGGACTATCGGAAATCCGTGGATGAGGCGATGGATTTTCTGAATGGGAAATACGCGCCGGTGCTGGAGATGCTTCAGGAACAGATGGAGCAGGCCTCGGAGGAGCTGAACTTTGAAAAGGCTGCCGAGTATCGGGACCTGATCAGCAGCGTCCGGCAGGTCGCCCAGCGTCAGAAGATCACGCATGGAGACGGTGAGGACAAGGATGTGCTGGCGATGGCAGTGGACGGCGGTGACGCGGTGGTCCAGGTGTTCTTTATCCGCGGCGGCAAGATGATCGGCCGCGACCATTTCTATCTGCGAGTCGCGCCGCATGACACCAAAGCGGTGATCCTGAGCAGCTTTATCAAGCAATATTACGCGGGGACGCCTTTTGTGCCGCGCGAGCTGATGCTTGAGACAGAGATTGAGGATCACGACGTCGTGGAGCAGTGGCTCACGGAAAAACGGGGGCAGAAGGTTGCTCTTCGTGTGCCGAAGAAAGGAACGAAAGAGAAGTTGGTCGAGATGGCGGCGGAGAATGCTGCGATCGTTCTGCAGAGAGACCGGGAGCGGATCAAGCGTGAGGAAGGCCGCACGATCGGAGCAGTTCATGAGATCGAGGAACTGCTTGGAGTCGATCGCGCGATGCGTATGGAGGCCTATGACATTTCGAACATCAGCGGCTTTGAGTCCGTCGGTTCGATGATCGTCTATGAAAAAGGAAAGCCAAAGCGCAGTGATTACCGCAAGTTCAAGATTAAGACGGTACAGGGACCGGATGATTACGCGAGCATGGAGGAAGTGCTCACACGCCGCTTCCGGCACGGGCTTGCCGAGCAGCAGGAGCTGGACGCAAAGGGCATGGGCTACGAGATGGGCAGCTTCAGCCGCTTCCCGGATCTGCTTCTGATGGATGGCGGGCGCGGGCAGGTCAATGTGGCGCTCCGTGTGCTGGATGAGCTTGGGATTTCCATTCCGGTCTGCGGCATGGTAAAGGATGATTTTCACCGTACGAGGGGCATTTATTTTGAAAATGTAGAACTGCCGATTGATACGCATTCGGAGGCGTTTCACCTGGTCACACGGATTCAGGATGAGGCGCACCGCTTTGCGATCGAATATCACCGGAGCCTGCGCAGCAAGAGTCAGGTGCGTTCTCTTCTGGATGAGATTGAGGGGATCGGACCGACCCGCCGAAAGGCGCTGATGCGGACATTTAAGTCATTGGAGGCGATCCGTGACGCTTCGCTGGAGGAGCTTGCGAACGCGCCGTCCATGAACACCCGCAGTGCGCAGGAGGTGTACGATTATTTCCACGGGGGAGGATCCGGCACATCAAGGATTGTAGTGGAGGAAGAAAGCGGGAATTCGGTTCCGGGCAGATAAAACCGTCTTTCAGGTTCTTTCTTCTGGACAAAGCGGATGGAATCGGGTACAATCCAATATAAACTATAAAATATGGAGGAATTTGTGAATGCCGACAGCCAGTGTTTCAATGAAGAAGATTGTTGAAAAAATGGAGCTGACAAACATGACACCGGAGATTGATATTTCCGGCAAAAAGGTTGTCACTTCAGAGATCAATCGCCCGGCACTGCAGCTTACCGGATATTTCGACCATTTTTATTCCGAGCGAGTGCAGATCATCGGGTATGTAGAGTATACTTATCTGGAGCATCTTTCAAGAGAGACGAAGGTTCCTGTATACGAAAAGTTTTTGTCTTACAATGTGCCCTGTATTATTTATACTACAATGACAGAGCCGGATGAGGATATGCTGCGTCTGGCGAAGCAGTATCAGGTGCCGGTCTTTACGACCAGACAGACGACATCCGGATTTATGGCGGAGATCATCCGCTGGCTGAATGTGGAGCTGGCGCCCTGTATTTCCATTCACGGCGTTCTGGTTGACGTATATGGCGAGGGAATCCTGATCATGGGCGAGAGCGGCATCGGTAAAAGTGAGGCTGCCCTGGAGCTGATTAAGCGGGGCCACCGCCTGGTTACGGACGATGTGGTCGAGATCCGCAAGGTCAGCGACGCGACGCTGATCGGGTCGTCGCCGGATATCACGCGGCATTTTATCGAGCTGCGAGGCATCGGCATCATTGATGTGAAGACGCTGTTCGGTGTGGAAAGCGTTAAGAATACGCAGCAGATTGATCTGGTGATCAAGCTTGAAGAGTGGAGCCATGATAAAGAATACGACCGTCTCGGGCTGGAGGAGGAGTACACGGAGTTTTTGGGAAATAAGGTCGTGTGTCATTCCCTTCCGATCCGTCCGGGCAGGAATCTGGCCGTGATCGTGGAAGCGGCGGCGGTTAACCACCGTCAGAAGAAGATGGGCTACAATGCGGCCCAGAAGCTGTACAACCGGGTACAGAATTCCCTGATGAAAAATGCACAGAAGAAGGAGCAGTGAGAAGATGAAAAAATATTGTTTTGGAATTGATGTCGGCGGCACGACAGTAAAATGCGGACTTTTGAGCGTAGAGGGAGAATTGCTGGAAAAGTGGGAGATTCCGACCCGGATGGAAGAAAATGGCAGCCATATTCTTCCGGATGTGGCGGAGACGATTCTGCGGAAGATTGACGAGAAGCATCTGGATAAGGCAGAGGTAGCCGGTGTGGGAATCGGTATTCCGGGCCCGGTCAATGAGGCCGGAGAGGTGCCGATCGCGGTGAACCTGCACTGGGGCTATGTGAATATTGTAAAGGATCTTGGCGAGCTGACAGGACTTCCCGTGAAAGCGGGAAATGATGCGAATGTGGCGGCGCTCGGTGAGCTTTGGCAGGGCGGCGGCGCAGGCTATCAGAATATGATTATGGTGACGCTTGGCACAGGTGTTGGCGGCGGTATTATTCTGGGCGGCAAGATTCTGGCCGGCGCACACGGTGCGGCCGGTGAGATTGGTCATGCGCACATCAGCGATACGATCACTGAGACCTGCAACTGCGGCAATCACGGCTGTCTGGAGCAGGTGACGTCGGCGACCGGTATTGCGAACCTCGCACGTGAGATTCTGGACTCCAGCGATGAGCCGTCCCTGATGCGCGGGCATAAGTTTGTCTCTGCCAAGACGGTCTTTGATGCGGTGAAAGAGGGCGATGCGCTTGCCATCCGGGTCGCGGAGAAGTTTGGAGATACCCTCGGGAAAGCCCTCGCGGTATTTTCGGTGGTCGTGGACCCGCAGATCATCGTGATCGGCGGCGGCGTATCCAAAGCAGGACCGATCCTGCTGGATTATGTGATCGAGCCTTTCCGGAACAACACCTTCCCGCCATGCAGGAGCACAGAATTTGCGCTTGCGAAGCTGGGCAATGACGCCGGCATTTACGGTGCGGCGAAGATGGTTCTGTAGGTATTTCTGTAGGTATGGGTGAACGGTCAGCCGGGTGATGCTCTTACGCGGCGTACCGGCATCCGGATCAAAAGCGGGGGCGTGGGGGAACGCTTTCGGACGTATACAGGCTGCAGGGAAGACAGGGGTGAGGACAATGATGAATTTTCACAATTCCAAGAAAAAACAGCGGATTGCCGCGATTATTATCGTAGTGGTCATAGTGGCGATGGTGCTGGGGACGATTGTGTCCGGTTTGATGATTTATTAGAAGGGGATGTCAATGAAAAAAGGTTTATTTAGGGGAGCCATGCTGCTCGGGATGATGGTTATGTGTATGCTGGCGGGCATGGGAGCATCGGCTGATGAGGCGGCTGTGATCAGTGACGGCGTTTTTATCGGGGAGAAGGACGTCAGTGGGATGACGGTCGATGAGGTAGAAGCATATGTGGAGAGCGAAGTGGAGAAGCTTTCGACTTCCATTGTCACCATTCAGATGGGTGATGATGCTGTCAATGCGACCTGGGCGCAGCTGGGCCTCACCTGGACGAATACCGATCTGGTGAAAGAGATCAGTGAGCTCGGGACGACCGGGAATATTATCCAGAGGTACAAGGATCAGAAGGATCTGGAAAATCAGAGTACCAATTATGAGATTGAATATGAGCTGGATGAGGATGCTCAGGAGGCATTTGTAAAATCACTTGCTGTCTATAATTCTGAGCCCGTGGAAGGCACGATCTACATGGGCAGTGATGGCACGCTTCAGGTGGAAGGCGGCACGGACGGCATGACCCTTGATGTGGACGCGACTCTCGTGAGCCTGAAGGAGCACCTTGCTACATACGAGGCCGGGGATGTGATCATTCAGGCGACGGCGGATGTGGAATCGCCGACACTGACGGCGGAGCTTTTGAGTCAGATGACTGATGTGCTGGGAACGGCGACGACAAGCTACGCTTCTTCTACGTCGAACCGTGCACAGAATGTGGAAAATGGTACTTCTAAAATTAACGGTACTCTGCTGATGCCGGGAGAATCCTTCTCAGTGGCGACGGCTCTGTCGCCGGTTACGGAGGACAATGGCTACGCACTGGCTGCGTCCTATGAGGCGGGGCAGGTAGTAGAGTCCTATGGCGGAGGCATCTGTCAGGTGTCCACCACATTGTACAATGCAGTTTTGAAGGCAGAGCTGCAGGTAGATCAGCGGTACCCGCATTCCATGCTGGTATCTTATGTGGATCCCTCAAGAGATGCGGCGATTGCTGTCGGATCAAAGGATTTCCAGTTCACAAACTCACTGGATTATCCGATTTATATTGTTGGCAGTGCGTATTCCGGAACGCTGACGTTTACAATCTACGGTGTGGAGACGAGAGCTTCCAATCGTACCTTACAGCTCGTCAGTGAGACAATCAGTCAGACTGACGCGGCGAGCAATATCACGCTAACGGCAAATACAAGTCAGAATGTGGGCTATCTGCATCAGGTGCAGAGTGCGCATCAGGGCTTAAGCGCTGTGCTCTGGAAAGAAATCTATATTGACGGCGTGCTTTCAGAGACGGTCCAGATCAACAGCAGCACCTATACAGCTTCTGCTGCGATCTATGAGGTCGGTGTCGCTACAAGCAACAGTGCGCTTCAGACGGCCATGTATGCGGCGATCGCTGCGAACGATCTGTCACAGGTACAGAGCCTGATCGCCAATGGAGTGGAGTCGGAGACTGAGAGCGAGACCACAAAAGAGACTGAGAAGAAAAAGAAAGAGACGGAAGCAACGTCACAGACGGAGACGACGGCGCAGACAGAGACGACCGCTCAGACAGAGACAGCGGCACAGACAGAAACAACGGCACAGACAGAGACGTCTGCGCAGACGGAGACGACCGCCCAGACGAGTGCGGAGACATCAGCCGACACGGTGGTCGTTGAGTAGCTGAGCAGCAGGCGGAGTTCGAACCGGAATGATGGAAGAAACGTAACTGCGAAGATACGGAACAGAGATGAAAGGATTTCACTTTGAAGGTATGGAACAGAGATGAAAAAATTTCGCTGTGAAGGTATGGAGCAGATACGAAAAACTATGGGATGGAACAATGAGGAAAGGGGAACTGACAGGTGCGGTGAACGACCGCTCTGTTTTCAGACAGCTTCATAAGGGTGCAGTGGGGATGGCTCGTGGCTCTTTGCAGGAGAATGCTGTTTTGGATAGGCAGTCCGGGGAGCTATCAGACCTGAGGATTGCGACAGCAGGCCCCCTGCCGGGTTATGAGAACATGCCGTGGCGTCAGGTGACTGCCGCGGCAAATTCTCTTGCGGCGGATGGCACAATGCTCCGGCAGCTGCTTCTGCAGGGAGTCATCCCGCAGACGATGGAGGAATCTGGTCTTCGGGAGACAATGAAGCAGTTTGCGGCGGAAGCTGCCGGTTATGCGGTGGCGTTTTCCGGCGCGGATATTCAGGTGTCGGATCAGGTATCCATGCCCCAGTACTTTGTGACCGGCATGGGGACACACTGCGCTCTCCGGACATGGATACCCGGCCAGGAGCTGGTGGCAGTCAGACAGATCGGTCTGGCCGGAACAGCCGCACTTGCGCACGCATATGAGCTCGAACTGCGGGAACGCTTTCCGCTGTGGCTGATTGAAAGAGCCAAAGGCTTTGACCGATGGATGTCTCTCACGGAGGCTGCACGAGCCGTGAACCACTTCGGCGGATGCTCTATGTGCCGGATCGCGCAGGGTGGGATTTTTAATGCGCTCTGGAAGATGGCGGACACGTCGGGTGTCGGGCTTGAAGTGGATCTTCGGGAGATACCTGTTTATCAGGAAACAATAGAGATATGTGAATATTTTGACGTGAATCCATATTACCTGTATTCGGAGGGCGCCCTTCTGGTCGGCACGGATCGGGCGGAAGAGCTGATCGCTGCGCTTGCGAAAGAGCAGCTTCCGGCCTGCGTGATCGGACGGGTGACGGACGGAAACGACCGGGTGATCCGAAATGGAGAGAACCGGCGCTACTTGGATCGGCCGCAGCAGGATGAGCTGTGGAGGCTTTCTGAGAAGGCTGGTACGATCAGGTAAATGGATATGGTATATAAATAGTAGGAGAGTGAAAAATCATGAGAGAACAGATTCTGACCTTTTTGGAAAAAAACAGTAAGATGGATCTCGGAGAGCTGGCGGTATTGCTCGGCTCGAGCGAGGATGTGATCAAAAATGAAGTCGCGGAAATGGAGAAAGAGCAGGTGATCTGCGGATACCATACGCTGATCGACTGGGAGAAGACCAGCTCGGAGAAGGTGACCGCGCTGATTGAGGTGCGCGTGACCCCGCAGAGAGGGCAGGGCTTTGATTCGATCGCGGAGCGTATATACAATTATCCGGAGGTACAGTCTGTGTACCTGATCTCCGGCGCCTACGACCTGCTGGTGATCCTGCAGGGCAAGTCGCTGCGGGAGGTGTCGAGCTTTGTTTCGGATAAGCTGTCCACGCTGGATTCTGTCTTAAGCACAGCGACGCATTTTATTCTGAAAAAATACAAAGACTACGGCACGATACTCGGCAAAAAAGAGAAAGATGAAAGGATGTTGATGACCCCGTGAGAAATCCGTTATCACAGAAGGTAATGACTATTGAGCCGTCCGGAATCCGCCGCTTTTTTGACATCGCCAACGAGATGGAGGATGTCATATCGCTCGGCGTGGGCGAGCCTGATTTTGATACACCCTGGCACATCCGTGACGAGGGCATTTATTCGCTGGAAAAGGGACGGACATTTTATACTTCCAATTCCGGCCTGATGGAGCTGCGTAAAGAGATTTGCCGCTATCTGGAGCGGCGCTGCCATCTAACCTATGATCCGGTGCATGAGACTTTGGTGACGGTCGGAGGAAGCGAGGGGATTGATATTGCGCTGCGTGCGATGCTCGATCCGGGGGATGAGGTACTGATCCCGCAGCCCTGCTACGTCTCCTACCTGCCCTGTGTGCAGCTGACCGGAGGCGTGCCTGTGGTCATTGAACTGCAGGAAAAGGATGAGTTTCGTCTGACAAAAGAAGAACTGCTGGAGGCGATTACCGACCGGACCAAAGTGCTGATCATGCCGTTCCCGAACAATCCGACCGGAGCCGTCATGCGGCTGGAGGATCTGGAGGCGGTCGCGGAGGTCGTGATCGAGAAGGACCTCTACGTGATCTCGGATGAGATTTATTCGGAGCTGACTTATCAGGGCGACCACATTTCAATCGCCAGCCTGCCGGGGATGTGGGAGCGCACGCTGACCATCAATGGCTTTTCCAAATCCTACGCAATGACGGGGTGGCGGCTGGGCTATGTCTGCGGGCCGCGACAGATCATCGACCAGATGATGAAGATTCATCAGTTTGCGATTATGTGCGCGCCGACCACCAGCCAGTATGCCGCGGTGGAAGCGCTGCGCAACGGAGATGCGGATGTCGCCGCGATGCGCGAATCCTACAATCAGCGCCGACGTTTTCTGATGCATGAGTTTCAGCGCATGAACCTCCCGTGCTTTGAGCCGTTCGGAGCCTTTTATGTATTCCCATGCATCAAAGAATTCGGGATGACTTCCGATGCGTTTGCGATGCGGCTGCTTGAGGAGGAACATGTGGCGGTCGTGCCGGGTACTGCGTTTGGTGCCTGCGGTGAAGGTTTTCTGCGTATTTCTTATGCATATTCCATCGAGGCGCTGAAGGTGGCTCTTGGGCGGCTGGAGAAGTTTATTACGAGGCTGCGTGATGAAGCGGCACATTCTGCAGTAAAATAATGAGATTTTATTGTTACTGGGAGATATGATGCATAAAGGTAACTATTCAGAACAGGTCTTCGCTCTTGCTGCGAAGACCGTATGAAAACATATAGCATGAAGAAATAACAGACGGGAGAGAGCGCATCAGATGAATATCGTATTATATGAGCCGGAAATTCCGGCGAACACGGGCAATATCGGGCGCACCTGCGTCGCGACCGGCACACGGCTTCACCTGATCGAACCGCTGGGGTTTTTGCTGACAGAGAAAGCGCTTCGGCGCGCCGGAATGGACTACTGGCCGCAGCTCGATGTGACCCGCTATGTGAATTACGAAGAATTTCTGGAAAAGAATCCCGGAGCCAGAATCTATTTTGCTTCAACGAAAGCAAGGAATCTGTATACAGAGGTGCGGTATGAGCCGGACTGTTACATCATGTTTGGCAAGGAGAGCGCAGGCATTCCGGAAGAAATCCTGCGCGACCATCCGGATACAGCGGTGCGCATCCCGATGATCGGCGAGACGCGTTCTCTGAATCTCGGTAATTCCGCGGCCATCGTGCTGTATGAGGCACTGCGGCAGAACGGCTTTGCCGGGATGAAGACACAGGGAGAGCTGACACGGTACCGGTGGCAGGAATGATAGAACGATGTAAAAGCATCGGCAGGAACTGATAAAGCTGCTTGAAATAGGCCGACCGCAATCCAATTGGCTATAGACAATGGGTAGTTCACATAAAACAACCGCAATTTTATTGGCTATAGATGATTGGTTAGGACCGACAAAAGCAAATCATTGCAGTATGACTTCGGTATGGCAATATGGAGGACTGTGAGTATGAATCTGCCGCAGGAATTTCTGGCGCGCATGGAAGCGCTCTTAGGAGACGACTATCCTGCTTTTCTTCAATCCTATGAAGAACCGCGTCGTTACGGACTGCGCGTGAACACGCTCAAGATCAGCGTGGATGAATTTCAGCGGATAGCGCCGTTTCATCTGACGCCGATTCCGTGGATTGACAATGGATTTTTTTATGAAGAAGAGGATGCCGTATCAAGACATCCTTTTTACTATGCCGGATTGTATTATCTGCAGGAACCGAGTGCCATGACGCCGGCGCAGCTTCTACCGGTATCGCCTGGCGAGCGGGTGCTGGATCTGTGCGCGGCGCCCGGCGGAAAGGCGACCGCGCTGGCCGCAAAGCTTCAGGGTCAGGGACTGCTTGTTGCCAACGACATCAGTGCTGCACGTGCGAAGGCACTGCTGAAAAATCTGGAGCTTTTCGGTGTGACAAACGCACTGGTGACCAATACGACGCCGAATGTTCTCTCCGCGCATTTTCCGGAATCCTTTGACAAAATTCTTGTGGACGCACCGTGCTCCGGGGAAGGAATGTTTCGCAAGGACGCGGCCAGCGCCGCTGCCTGGAGTCTGAAAAAAGTCAATGACTGCGCAAGGACGCAGAAAGAGATTGTTTCTTACGCAGTCTCCATGCTCCGGCCGGGCGGCATGATGCTGTATTCCACCTGCACCTTTTCGCCGGAGGAGGATGAGCAGGTGATTGCATATCTTTTGGAAAACCACCCGGAGATGGAGCTTGTGGAAATCCCGATGGCGGAAGGCTTTGTCCATGGGCTGGGTGATGTGCTTTCTGGAGATTGGCAAAGACGGGGACATCAAGCAACTGAGAATCAGACACCCGATCTTTCGTTAAAGGAAAATTCGTCCGGGAGGAATCGTGTTCCGGAATTAAGCAGATGCGTGCGCATCTTTCCGCACAAAATGCCCGGGGAAGGGCATTTTATGGCACTTTTACGGAAGAACAGCAAAGCGGAACACAATGCGAATCTGCCTGAATATCGGACGGAAATAAGGCATAGACAGGCGGAATCCCCGGATTCCGTCATTCGCAAAAGTTCTGGAAAAAAACCAAAACAAAAGGTCACCGCAAAAGAAGACCATACAGAGAGACAGACAGCCGAGTCCTTTTTACAGGATATCCTGCTGTCGGATGATAGGGAACCCCTTGACATTCGGGGAAGTCAGGCCTATGCTGTGCCGGATGCCATCCGTGCCCTGAATATCACCGGTGGAATCCCATTCCTTCGCTGTGGCCTTTATCTGGGTGAGATCAGAAAAGAGCGGTTTGAACCCTCTCAGGCTCTGGCGATGTCTCTGCGCACCGGCGACTGCGACCCGGCTGCGGTTTTGAATCTCAATTACACAGACGACCGCGTCCGCCGCTATCTATGCGGAGAGACGATTGAGGTGGATGATCTGTGTGAAGACGATTCTCTGAAAACGCGGAAAGGATGGTGCCTTGTGTGCGTCAATGGATTTCCGCTTGGCTGGGGGGCGCTGTGTCAATGGGACTCTGAAGAACAAATACCATCCCGGCTGGAGGATGAGGTGAAAGTAATTTCGATTTTCGCACCTCATCGACCGGCATGTTGCTGTCATTTGTCTGACGCAGCGTGTTAAGATGTCCGCCCCCGGAGACGGTGAATCCTTCCGGGGGCTTGTGTTCATTAACTCTTCACATAAGGGTACTCTGCTAATAGGTTTGCTGCTATGCTTCAGATTGCATCTGTGCTTCGATCTTACGCACTTCATCGACCGACATATTCTGGTAAACTGCGATTTTTTCGACAGGGAGTTTATCCTGCAGCATTCGGATTACTGCTGCTGTTGTTGATTTTGCAGCGCCTTTCTCCATGCCATCCTCTATTCCAAGATTATATAATTCTTCCGCTTCTGCACTCATCCGTTCATAGCCCCCTTTCTCTCGTTTTAAATACCGTACGCGTTTTGACAAATCACCATGACTCATGTCATCAGGATCTGCAGACTTAAAATACTTCATCATTTGTGCGATTGCACTTCCATCATCTACTTCTGCATTCACATAAATGATGTGACTTCCGTCATCATATGGAATTGCTTCCCTGCCGGCGCCAAGTGTTTTCTCTACTATATAGATTGTTTTTCCGGCATGCCAAAGGTCAGTCTCACTGATATAGATGACATATACATCAGGCAGTTCATCATAGTTTAGCCCCTTGTCAAGGATGCTCTTGTCCATCATAGAACTGTAAAATCTCGTGCGCCTCGCATGATTGACGGTGTCTCTTCTTTGTATTTCCAGGTTCATCAGTCTGCCCCTGTTGTCCTGAGCAAACACATCCAATATGGAGTCTTTTGCTGTCAGATTCAGCAGGCGGTACTGGCTTTTGACCGCGATCACGTTCAGATCGTCTGTCCCAAGGATTGTCCGAAGGACATACTGGCATGCATCCGCGTCCTCCAGAGCGATGGAAACAAACGTGTCATTCAGAAGATTAGACGAACGTATATTTTCCGCGCTTCTTCTGATGGCCTCCATGCGGTTTCGCTGCTGTAAAGTTTCCAAAAACATCACCTCCGTAAACTCTGGCTGTCTGTCATGCTGATTGCCAGATCTTTTCCGTTGGTATGTGCTTTCATTATAATAAAAAAAACATTGTCTGGCAAGCTTGACATATTTGATTTATTTTGATAGAATAATGCAACAAAGAAAATATAATATACAGAATGATAAAAGTCAACAACAATTTAAGATACTTATCCCGCGTAAGCGTTATGACACCGTGCGTTACGACATCTGATTTAAATCCGGTCAGTGCAGAGTTACAGATGATGCCACATTTATACAGAAAGAATATTACGAAACTACGAAAAAAGTTAACGAAAATTATTTCAAAAATGCAGGAACTATTGACAGATTAACCAAATCATGAGAAAATATTTGAACACAAATAGGAAAACTGGCACTTTGTAACATAGCTGTTGCAATTGTAATTAATAAAGATGACGGTTCCTTTGGAATTTGAATTAGAATGTGCCGCCTGCATGAGGCAGGATGCGAGTATGAGCGGTATTGTGGAAATTCGGGGGATTGTGGGTTATGAGATGGAAGAATTTTGACAAATTACGAAAATGGCTGGCGTGGATCCTGACGGTAGCCATTGTTTTGTGCAGTCTTTCGACACCGGCGGTGGCTGTCAGCGAGGGCGGTAGCTCAGAGACCGGGGCGACCATGCAGGCAGAGACAGCGATCGGGGCAGAGACAACGATCGAGACGCAAGCGACGGTGCAAACAGAGGCGACGGCGCAGACAGAAACGACGGCGCAGACGGAGACGACTGCACAGACCGAGACGAGTGCGCAGACAGAAACGACTGCACAGACAGAGACGACTGCACAGACAGAGACGACTGCACAGATGGAGACGACCGCGCAGACGGAGACGAGTGCGCAGACAGAGACGAGTGCGCAGACGGAGACCAGCGTGCAGACGGAGATCAGCGCGCAGACGGAGACCAGTGCGCAGATGGAAGCGACAGCTCAGTCCGGGACGGAGGCACAGACAGGAGCCGTGACAGAGACTGCGGCAGAGACCGGGACGGATCTTACGGTCGTTTCGGAGACAGAGACGGAAGCTCAGACGGACAAGAGTACGAGTGAATCTGAGACGGAGACCGAAAACAACGACGACGGGGGGTTCTTTCCGCATTAGATACGACGGTCACGCAGGAAATCTTCATTGACACCACGAATGCGTATGATGCGTATGGAAATGCGAATGAGGATGGATTTTTTGCGGTTAAATATACGGTCAAAGTGAAGAATACTTCAGCAGACACAGACGCAGAGGATGTGTCTGTTAAAGTAGTGTTCGGGGAAAATCTGACCTGGTACGAGAAAGACGAGGAGACTGCCGCTGCGGAGGCAGGTGCGGATGAAGATCAGACGGACGCATGGTATTATATTGAAGACATCAACGACCTGTCAGGGGTTCCTGCGCAGATAAATCTGGATGAACTGACGGAATACGCGAATAACAGTACGGATAAAGAGAAAGCGCTGGAGCCGTATGCTTCGGCTGTTGTATGGACGGATCAGACCATTGCCGCGGGGGAAGAGGAGGAGTATGTCTTCTATGCGGCGGTCGCGGAAGGAGTCACCACGACAGACGAGCTGCCGGCTCTTTATTTTGCGGCCGGGGAGCAGGTCGAAAATACGGCGGAAGATCAGACCGTCATCCAGTGGAAGAATGAAGCACTGCTCGCGGAAAACGAGACTGAGGCAGAGACCGAGACGGAAACTGAGAGTGAGACCGAAACGGAAGCTGAGTGTGAGACAGAGACTGAATCCGGGGCAGAAATCGAAACAGAAACGGCGGCTGAAACGGAAACAGAGATAGCAACAGAAACCGCAGCAGAAACAGAATCAGAGACACAGACTGACACAGAAACAGAATCAGAATCCGAGACAGAAGAAGCCTACAACTTCATCGTTTGCGAAGTATCCGAGGGCGGTGAAATTTGCCTGACCTATGTTGACGGCTATACGGAGACGATCACGCCGTATATGATGAGCGACGATTATGACGTTGAAGTCAACATGCCGGTGACGGAAGAGGTCGAGGTTTCCGTGACAGCGTATGACGGCTATGCGTATGTCTGTGCGGCCGTGCTGGATGAAGATGGAAATACGATTGCCGCTTACGATGCGGATACGACGGCGTTCACCGTGACGGCAAACGCGGACTATAAGACAACAGTACAGGTGACGTTCGCCGAGGACGACGAGGCGTATTATTTCAGCGAGGAAATGCTGGAAGTCGCTTCTTATGAGCAACTGGCGGCTGCGGCGGAGGAGGACGATCCGGATACGCTGCAGGGACAGATCAATGCGCTGTTATCATCGGATACGGACAGCGGGATCAGCACCGCGAGCGAAGAAGGTATTGCGACGGCAGCGCTCGTAGAACAAGGTTCTTCCGGCACGATCAAGCTCGAGGATGACTATACGGAAGACCTGATGATCTGGGATGGCGTGAATGTCACGATCAACCTGAACGGCCACACAATCACATCCGTAGGGAGCGGCAAAAACGCTATCACAGTCTATGGTGCCCTTACCCTGACAGACAGCAGCACAGGTGGTGCGGTTGTAAATGGAACCAGCGTGAGTGCCCGCGGCGTGCTCGTAGCGCAGGCTGGTGTGTTTACCATGGAAGGCGGTACGATTTCAGGCTTTAGTGTCTCCGGCAACGGCGGCGGCGTTTCTGTGGAAAACGGCGGCACGTTTGCCATGACAGGAGGTACGATCGATGGAAATACTGCTACGAGCTATGGCGGCGGTGTGTTCTTATATGAGGCTGATCAGATAGCGAACATGACAGGCGGAACTATATCTAATAATACATCTGGACTCTCTGGCGGCGGCTTAGCGGCGAACCAGACCACCAGCAAAGAAGTAACGCTTAATGCTGATCTTACGATAAAGGACAACACAGCGGCAACATATGGCGGCGGCTTCTACTTTAACAATGCCATCACCACACTTACCATTTCATCAACTATTTCAGGTAATACCTCCACATCAGGCGCGGGCGGCGGCGTCTATTTTGGCGCGTCCGTGACTACTCTTAAAATCCTTGATGCCACAATCGACGGCAACACATCAGGCGCGGCAGGTGGCGGCGCGTATTTTGCCGTGGCCGTTCCTACAGCAACCATAAGAGGTTCCAGCATTTCCGGAAACAAGGCCGGAGGCAACGGTGGTGGTATATGGCTGAACGCCGGAACCAGCCTGACTCTGGAAAATTCCGAAAACAATACCAGCAGGATTGATAACAACACGATTTCCTCCACAGGAGCCCTTTTTGGCGGTGGTATCTTCCTGTACAGCACCAATGCGAGCAGGAGCACATTTATATCTACCGGAGGCGAGATATCGGGTAATATCATTGACAGTACGGATCTCACGAATTCCTATGGCGGCGGTATCAGTATCGGCAGTACGGCAGCCCATGCCTACGCTACAGTAAATATGTCTAATACGACCGTTTCAAATAACTCAGGTGCCACACTAGGCGGCGGCGTTGCCATATATACCTATGCGCAGGAGGTTACATTTACAAACCTGACTGTTTCGGGAAACAAGGCAATCGCATCTGCTACGGCCAGCAGCGGCTACGGCGGCGGTGTCTACGTTGCCGGTAACAGTGCATGCACGGTCACTGTCTCGGGTGGTACATTCAGTAAAAATTCTGCCGACTACTATGGCGGTGGTATGTATGTCACTACAGCAGCTTCATCCCTGGTTTTACAGGACGCAGCAAAATTCGACGGAAACACTTCATATAATGGTGGCGGCGGTATCTACACAGAGGGACAGCTGACACTTGCCGGTGGAGATAGTACAGATACTGCGATACAGATTTGCAACAACGTGGTTACAAGCGGCGTGGGTGGCGGTGTATACTCAAGTACCGTCAACAGCTATGCCATCAATGCGACCGGTTATGTGGATGTTTATGAAAATAGTGCGGGAACAAACGGCGGTGGCTTATGTGTAAATGCCGGTGGAATGGATTTGTCTGGCCATATCACCATACATAATAATTATTCCAGGGGAACGAATTACGGCGGTGCCGGACTCTATGCCGGCAGCAATACGACAGGCACCGTCTGGTTGCATGACGGCGTATATATCTATGAGAATACAAGCAATCTACATGGCGGCGGCGTCTACGCCAGATGGGGGCTAAAAATAGAGGACGGCGTATATATTTATGATAATTACGCAAACAGCACCGGCGGTGGCGTGCAAGCGATAACTCTTGATATGTCAGGAGGAGAGATTCATGACAACAGCGCAGCAAATGGCGGTGGTGTCTACATCGTACAGGGAACTGCCGGCTCCACAAATCCGGAAAGCTGTATCTTGGGAGGTAAAATTTATAACAACACTGCCAGAACCGGCTCCGGCGGCGGTGTATATGAAAATTCATATCCTAATATCCTGTATATAAAGGGTGATGTGGAAATCTATGACAACAGCGCTTATTCTTACGGCGGCGGTGTGTACGTTACAGATTTGTTCAGCTTTAGTGGCGGAATCATCACGGGCAACACAGCTCAGAGGGGCGGCGGCGTGTATATTATCGGCTACCTGGGTCAGAAGGCTACGATAGAGATTAGCGGCACTGATTCCGGCGCCATATATGACAACACGGCCACCACTGTCAATTACGGTAATGATGTGGCACTGGGCTATAATTCAGCCAGCGTCAGCAGTGATAACTCAACTACATTGTCATACCCGAGTTTAAATATGGGCGCGGCCAGCACCTTTACGGATACCGCAAACGGCATAACCGGTGCCTCCTGGTATGATGAGGTTGGTAACAGCACAACAGAGGAGGCAATTAGCACTAAGGCCACCGGCTCAACCCAGTCAGCAGGCCAATATTACACACTGGTGTATAAGACGACAGGTGCAGCAGTTGCAGAAATCTGGAACACGGAAGACAATAAGTACGAAAACTTCTCGTCCGTTCAGGAGGCTGTGGACGCGGTTGAAAGTAACTCCAGCGTATACGGCACAGAGGGCGGCTCGGATGGCACCATTACTATCATAATGCTAGATGACAACCGCGAGGATGTGACCATCCCCACAGGTATAAGTGTCACGCTGGATTTGGCAGGGTGTACGCTTACTGGTCTTGCAAAGAGCGTAATCACTGTTGATACAGGCGCCACTCTTGTGATAGATGATAGCAGTACGGAGGGTACCGGACTCATCACAGGCGGTGACGGAACCTATTACAATTACGAAAGCAGCAAATATGCTTACTGTGGCGGAGGACTCTTAGTTCTCGGAAGTGCTACATTTAAGGGTGGCACCATCAGCGGAAACGTGGCTGCACTCGGCGGTGGTGTGTATGTAGTGGGCAAAAATGATACCAGTAATTCTGAAAATTCTATCATAGGAACCTTCGTACTTGACGGCGGCACCATCACGGGAAATACTGCCACAAGTAACGGCGGTGGAGTGTGTGTTTACAGCGGATACAGCGCTTCAAGCTATAAAACCGCGACGACCCCGAATTTCACTATGAAATCCGGAACAATCACAGCTAATAAGGGCGGAAGCGGCGCAGGTGTATATGTATATGTATATGCTTACATAGAGATAAGCGGGGGAAGTATCACGAACAATACCTGCTCCTCCAGCACGTCTGTCGGTGGCGGAATGTATATATACAGCCAAACCCTGTTTAACATGACTGGTGGACTTATTATAGGAAATACCGCTGTGACAGGTGGAGGAATTTACAGTAATAATTATAACTCCAGCTTAACCTTTAGCAAGGATACCCAAATTTACGGCAATACAGCCACCAGCAATATAGCAAACGATATTTACGCGACCATTACAAACGGAAGCATCAGCGTCCTGGCCGCGTCGAGTATGGGTAATGCTTCATACACCAGCTGGTTTGATTCTAATGGAGATGGCAGCAGCTATCCGTATTACTATACGGAAGCGTTCACATGCAACAAACCGTCATCAAACCATATATTTGCCCTCACCGCCACGAATTATTCCGGCGGCTATGTGGCATACATTCCGGACGACAGCGGCAACATGGTTTATCAGATTGCCACAGATGATGGAAATGGAGGAACGACATATTCCTATACGATGGATTTGACCACGAGGGCATCGGTTACCGTCAGCGCTTCCGCATTCGGAACTGCCTACTCGACCATCCAGGGAGCCATAAACGCTGCTGCTACGGGCGACACCATTTATCTGCTCTGTGACTGTGAGGAGAGCTTAAGCATAACAGGTGTAACTACCAGGACAAAATTTACCATCGACCTGAACGGCTACACACTTTACTCCACGGGAGATTATGGGTTTTATATTAATTTCGCAAAAAATGTGGAGATGGACATTACCATACAGAGTACGTCGGGGACATTTGCAAACACTGAAAGCGATGCTGTGGGTACCATTACAAAGGCTAAATCAAATTCCAGCAGTTTCCCCTACGGCATATATATTCCTGCAAGAAATGACGGCTGCGAGACATACCTGACAGTTGACAGTGTTTTGATAACCGGCTTTGGAAATAAGGAACAGGCGGAGGCCGCCAGTTCAACCACATACAGCGGAGCAGGTATATATGCAAACAGCTGGAACTCAGTTACACTGACAGGTACTACAAAGATCACAGACTGCTACGCGTATCAGGGCGGCGGAGTTTACATGACCGGTCAAAACATCTATCTGACCATGGGGGAAAAAGTTGTTGTCAGTGGCAACACGGCATACCAGGGCGGCGGAGTTTGCTTTAACGCCACGGGTGATAGTGTTACTGACGGCGTTTTCAAAGGTTATACAGAAACTGTCACGATAAACGGATCAGAGATAAGCGGTAACACTTCAGTAAACACTGCCGGCGGACTTTATATCATTGGATGGAGCAGCACATATAATACCAGCGAGGGAGCCTGGCCAAAGGTTACCATAACAGATGCTACCATTTCAGGCAACACGGCGGGAACTGAGGTTGGCGGTGCTTATTTACTGCGTGTTCCGAATGCGACGATAACAGGTTCCTATATAACAGATAACTACTCAACAACCCAGTATGGCGGCATGTATATTAACGCCAGCACTCCAGGGGTAAACACGCTCTATACCATAACGGACTCGTATTTTACAGGAAATACGTCAGGAACTAACTATGCAGGTCTGACTGTAAGTACAGGTGTGGCAAAAATAAGTAACTGTACATTTACCGGAAATACATCGTCTACAGGCTGCGCCGCACTTTACTTGGCCACAGTGGCAGCTGGAAGTACACTAAGTGACTGTACATTTGAGGATAATGAAAGCACCACAACCGGATATATAGTTTACATAACCAGCTCATACCTTGATGTATGTCATATTACCGTTACAGGAAATACCACGGCCACAAACACGGGTGCCGTATGCGTACATGCTAACAGCGGTACCATTCAGGGCGATGTAACTATTAGTGAGAGTGATATTTCAAACAACAGCGGCTACGGCCTGGATTTATATCTGCAAAATGATTTAGGCGAGATAGTGACCGTTACAAACACAATTATCAATAATAATTTTGGTTATGGCATCTACATGAGGCAGTCAAACAACCATTACAAAATCCGCAGCGGGTATATCCTAAATATTGGGGATGGCGTGGAGGTTGCATATAACGGAAACACCGGAATCTACGCCAATGGATACGGTACTTTAAATATAAATGGCGGAAAAATTCATGACAACACGGGATCCGCGTATGGCGGCGGCGTCCATGCAGAATACACGGATTTTAACATGTTAGGCGGTGAAATTTATAAGAATAGTGCGACCAAAGGCGGCGGTGTGTATCTGGTTGAGAATGCTAAAACATATGAAGGTATAACGGAAGGTTCAGGTACAAGTCAGATTGTCTATGGTCAGGCGGCGGCGGATACCATCACCGGCGGCAAGATTTACGATAACACTTCTACCGTTACGACAGATTCCGGCGGCGGAATCTATGTAGGGGCCTATGATAAACTGGTGATGACCGGCGGCACAGTGACAGGTAATACCGCAGGCGGCCAGGGCGGCGGTGTGTACATGAGCGCTACTTATGCATCTTTGGAACTGGGTGAGGATGCGACTGAGGGTACAGTGGGTAAGATTTACGGAAATACTGCTTCCCTTGGGCAGGATGTTTACGCAGCTTATAGTGATGCAAGCACTTCGCTTCTACTTATTTCGGCCTCTGATATGCTTTCGAGCCTGGGGCTGGGATGGCTTGATGAAAGCCGGGAGACTGTGACAGAGGACGATATAGAGTACACGACTGTAAAGAAGTATTACGCCCTTACACTGGAGTACACGAGCAGCACGGCAGTGGCGGTTATATGGAATGCGAAGGAGAAAAAGTATGATGCGTTCACATCCGTTCAGGATGCTGTGGACGCACTTTACGCGGATAAGAATAATAGTACAAATTATTATTACACATCCGGCATTACAGATCCGGAGATCATTCTGGTGGATAATGCTGTGGGCAACGTGGAGATATCGGGTGGCATGACACTCACCATAAACCTTAACGGATATACATTAAGGGGTTATGCTACGGCCATCACGTGTTATGGTACGCTTACCATTAAAGATGTGCAGTATACTACGGAGACTGATAGCTCGAGTGATACATATTGTGCGCATTATGAAGCACTGGAAAAGGTCAACCAGAATCTGCATCTGGATGAAAACAATGAGACAACGAAGTCAGGTGCAGGCGCTGATGAGTCTGGCGTGAAATATACAGGCACCATCACTGGTACAACGGCGACTCTTGGCGGCGGCGTCCGGGTATATTCCGGCGGCTATGCGACAATGGTAAGCGGTCAGATTGCAAACTGCGTTGCCGGTGGAACAACGAAAAATAACGCCTCCTACGGCGGCGCGGGCGTCTATGTAGAAAACGGTACTTTTGTCCTCAGCGGCACGGCGTCGATCAACAACTGCTCCACGAAATCTTATGGCGCAGCTGTTTATATAGCAGGTACCTCCGGAACATTTATCCTGGAGGAAGATGCAGTGATCGAGGACAATACCTCCTACTATGGCACTGTCTATATGAGAAACGGCTCCTTTAAGATGACGGGCGGTACCATCACCGGGAACACGGCGGAAGGGAACGTTGATAATAACACAAACAGCGGCTACGGCGGTGGCCTCTTTGTGTATGCCGGAACAGCGAAGCTCACCGGCGGGGAGATTTCCGGAAACATCGCCACAGGACGAGGCGGCGGTATCTACATAAACAGCGGTACCGTTACCCTTTCCGGCTCTGTAAAAATAACGGATAACAGCGTTACAGGCACCAGCTCGACAGATGCGTCAATTGGCGCCGGCGGCGGCATTTATGTGAACAGCGGCACGTTGTATATCAGGCAGGGCGCGGAAATTACCGGAAATACGTCGATACGCGGCGGCGGTATTTATCAGTATAATGGTACAGTCAAGATGAGCGGAGGCCAGGTCACCGGCAACAGCGCAGATTACGGCGGCGGTCTGGTGCAGTATCCAACACAATCCGGAATCTTTACCATGACGGGCGGTGTCCTCTGCGATAATACATCGACCTTAGGCAGTGCGGGAAATGATGTGTATTCCGTATCGGAGTCCGGCTATACCTACAGCGGCACAAGCAATCCTTCAGCTACTCTTGTTCGTGCTGCGGATATGGATTATACCGACGAAGACTATAATGCTTCCTATAATGTCTGGAAAGACGATGGCTACAGCGGATCAGAGCGTACGGCAGAGTATGTTGGAGAAGGACAGTATATCACGAAAAAGATCACATCCAGTAAGGAACTGATGCTGACAGCAGAGAAATATGGGGAGACGACGGGGACCACGGCTACCACATCGAAACTGGCGGTGCAGAGTCTTACTCTCAGTAGCAAAGGGATCGTGGATGGAACTTCAAAATTTGATGAAGATGATGATCTTGCCTATTCATCAGTTGACTATTCAGATGGAAACGGAGGGACAGTAACAGCCAGTGACTGGGGCTTTACCTCACTGCAGAATGCTGTCGCGGGCAGCTGGACAGCCGGCAACGATGAAAGTGCGTATAACGGCCTGGTTCGGACATTTGATAAAGTCACCTACAATTGCAATGCTTCGCTGGGATTTAATGCGACTGATACGGGGGATGAAAATAATACCGTACGGCTGTATGTACAGGTGACGCTTCCGCTCACATCGGATGAAGCGGAAATGACAGCGACCGCTCTGGACGATTACGAGGTCAGCGAATCGGATGATGGGAAATCCCTGATCCTTCTGGGATATGCCGACGTTGCGGAAGCGGGCTACAATAAGGAATTTTCCATTGCGGTTAATGTGAAGGCGATGAAAAACGGCGATCTGATAAAGCCGTCTTTCTCCGCTTGGATCGAAGAGAACTCGGCAAATAAAGAGACTCCGACGGACATGGTTCCTACAGCGGTGACGGTGTCCGCTGCCGGAAAATACAATGTGACATTGCTCCCCAATTCGCAGCTTGCCTATACCGGATATTTTGATCTGGCAACCGGCGAGGAGACGACACAGAAGGCCTATGAAGAGCAGGGGACTGGCGGGACGATCATCTACGGCACGATATTGGGTTATGGCATTACACTGTCCATGTGGAACGATGACCCGGATAAAGGTATGAAGGGACTGGAGATACCTGAGGGTGAGATTTCCTTTGATCTCACGATGACCGGCACCCTTTCTTCTACGGCGGCGACCAGTACGCTCACCCCGATAGAGGCGGCGCCCTACGTATGGGCGTATAAGGCCAACGAGAACACGGAGAGCGGGAACAGCCTGAACGACACGCTGCGCAGTGTCAACATGAACTGGAATGATGAGGACGATTCGGAAAACGATACCCAGTACGCTTACGATGGTGCTCCGTTTAACACGCGTGATGCTGCTGAATCCAGCTGCTATTCCGGCGGTGCGTGGGCTGCGTCAGGAAACCAGCCGAATGGCTCCGGCACGACTACCACCATACAGTTTTCTGTCAGCGGCTACACAGTCGACAGTACTTACAGTACCAGCAACCCGACACAGACATCGGACGGCAATTCTTCGGAGGTCTTTGATAATACTTACTCCAGAGCTTTTTCTGCCGGATATGTACAGATGCTGTATCCTATTGACACATCACAGATCGGAGCGGAAGATTACGGCTATCTGTCTATCTATATGGAAGGAATCGTCTCTGAGCTTGATATCACATCCAGAAGCGGCGAAGTGGTGTCCAAAGACACGTCTGATTCTGAGGATACAGACCTGAAGTTCTTTGTAGACTGGTACGGAGTGGGTACTTATCAGAGTCAGGCCCTTAATGAGATCGTCTATCTGGACAACTATGTGGGGAATCCGACCGGCCTTTATGTCGCGGCGGGAGGCGGAGAAACGATCATCAAGACCAATTACTTCAATAACGCCTCAAACGGCAGGCTTTCCGGCGATGGCGGCACGGCGTCCACTCCGCTCGGATCGACTGTATATATAGGAAGTGATATCAACTATTCCAGTGATACGATCGATGCGACGACGCGGGTCTATGATCCGCAGGATTATAACGCCATTGAGTATAATTACCTGACAGCGGTGAACCTGCTGCAGAAGTTTGACGCTGACGCGTATACCCCGACCGGCAATTATACGATCTCTACGACAGAGACGTCGACCACATGGTCCACCAATAAGACGACCACCTATGACCTTACAGTATTGTATGCGGCAAAACCGGATGGGACCAACTGGACGAAATCTGATGACTATAATGAAGGATACGAGTCTCCGGCGCCGGAAATGGATCAATATGGCGAGGAAGATCTGATCTATTTTAAATCGCTTGACGACCTGTATGCTTATTTTGAAGGGATAGGAAAAGAAGGCGTATGCGTAGGGATCCTCTATGAGTTCCGTGACTGCTGTATCCGTACCGGGCGCAGCATATCTGTGACCTCACAGATGACGGTGACGAATAATTTTAAGCGAACCGGGCAGACCTGGTGCATCACGAACGACGTATTGGGGTGGAGCACTTACCGGCCTGATTATAAGAATGCTTATACGTACGACCTGTCGAATGGTACTAAGACAAGACTTGAACTGTCCTACCAGTATTCCTGGAGTGATACGGTATATGATGATACAGTCAGCGGCGTGACCGCCTACGGGGCAGGCGGAGATCCTGATCTTCAGGAAGAATGCCAGGCCGCCGCAGCGCTATATACCAACAATTCCGGATGGGCATGCGGCAGCGGTGCTGATGACAGTGGCTTTTCAAAGATAACAACCTATGATCCGGGGTATGTAAAGCAGGAATATTCCGGTGGCTGGGCTGTCAAAACGACGCATTCCGGCTGGTATGAAGGCAACAGTCTGCTGCTCTACACCATGGAGAGCAGTATTGCGATAGCAGTTGCGGATAAGGAGACGGGCTCCAATACGGCGAAGTCAGCGTACAACGTTGGTCAGGGAGAACGTACGGCGAATTTCCTTGTCACGCCGAAGATTAATTCGTCCAGTTCTGTCGCCAATGAACTGGTAAACAACGGCACACAGGCGGCTGAGGTGGAGATCACGATCACACTGCCGAAACATCTGAATTACAATGAAGGAACGATCCAGTTCAACTATGGTACGGAGGATACGGATTATAAGGAAGGAGAGCTGAACTGGGAGACTTCTGTTACGGAAAATGCGAACGGAACGACTACGATCACACTGAAGACTACCGTGTCCGACATCAGTAAGGCGCTTCCCACCATCGGTTACAGCTGTACCATTGGAAAGGCCGGGGCGGCTGAAAATGATTCCGACGAAGTGAAAGACGGTGAAACGCTGAAGACCACGGCGAACATCAATATTCAATATGAAGAGATCGGTCAGATCAGTACCTATGCGAAGCAGGCGTCCACCACCATTTCGGTGATCAAGAAGACGCAGAGCTATATCTGGATTGAGGCGGAGGGTACGCAGGAGCTGGGAACGGATCTCGTGTTTGAACTGAATTACAGGAATTATTCAGATGAACCGATGACCATTCAGATGGGGGATGTCCTGCCCTATAATGGAGACGAGAGGGGAACCTTATTCGATGGCGGATACCGCGTGACCACTATATCGCTGACCTTTTCAGATTCGACGAGTTATAAGGCGTTTCTGGATGCGAACAGGTACGTCTCAGGCAGTGGTACGCTCAGCATGATAAAGTACGGCACGGGATATACCTGTACGGTTACAAACACCTCCCAGCTTTCAACGAAACTGGGGGAGATACTGGATGAACTGGAAACCAATGGCACAGAGCTTACGTACAGCAGCATGACTGAAGACCCGACTAATTGTACCGTTACCTATACGCTGTCGGAAGCTGCACAGAGGACGCTCACACAGCTGGCGAACTACAGTAGCGGGCTCGGGCTGTACTTCTATCTGCCTTCTGTACAGGCGAATAGTACGGTTCAGATCAATGTGACGCTTTCGCCGATGAGTATCGGTACAGGCAATGGCACGCAGAATACGCTGATCGAAGATAAAAATGGCGTTACGCAGCAGGGCGGCAATTCATACTGGGATAACCTTTTCTACAGGGTGCTGACAACCACAAACCAGGTGATTACCAGGAACACGGCCGTTTTGGGAAGTTCCGGATTCAAAAACGTCATAAACCGTAAGATCACGGGCATTGCATGGCTGGATCAGGATCAGGACGGAATATACAACACGACAAGCTACAGCACAGATAAGCCGCTTTCCGGGATAGAGGTGTATCTGTATTCGAATACGGAGCCTGATACAACAAACACCTATACCTGGATAACGACGGGTACTGACACTGAAGGGACGTATTGGAGCTACGGGGGTACAAAACTTTACTCAACAACCCTTACGCTTTCAGACGGAACAACAACTATACCAGTGTACCCGGCAGTCAATATCAAGGGGAATCTCGTGGCTTCGGTGAGCACGGGTACGGACGGTGCCTACACGTTTGACCAACTGGCAGCTGGCAAGTATTACGTGGTCTTCAAGGACAGTGATGGCGAATATTACGTGGTGGGATCCGGTTCAACGGAGAAACCAATCGACTTTTCACAGCTTAGTGTGACGGAAACGAACCCGGTGACCTCATCCGAGGAGACCAATAAATCGCAGGCGGACTACAAGGGTGACAGCGACACAGACTACACATTAGACGGACCGGCATCACTGGCACAGGCGGTCATTACGAATGAAGGAGCAGCGGCCAGCTCAAACGGCATTGAACTGCCGGCGAGCTTTAGCGGAACTACCTATATCTCACCCTACTGGAACGCCGGATTCTGCTACATCAGGCTGAATATGGAAAAAGAGTGGGAGAATATCATAAGCGACATTGAAGAGAAAACGGCGGTAACCTTTACAGTTAAGGGAACAAACGACAACGGCACGGTAGTGGTAAATGATACGTATACACTGACGCAGGGAAGCACATCAGGCACTGTCAGTGTTTCGAAAAATGGCAGCACACCGGTCGCTTCCCCGACGGCAACGGTGACGCAAGATACAGCGAACAACACCGTGGCCTGGACCCTCGGAACGGTGGTATTGCAGGCAAAGGGATCAAACGGGTTATCCGGCACCACGATCACCTACAAAGTCACAGAGGCAGCCGTGGAACCGGTAAAGGACACCAACGGCAACGTGACAGGAACCCAGACGCTTACCGGTTTCGTGAGCAGTATAACCCAGACGGGCGGCGACGGCGCATCCTCCTCGATCATGTCGGTGACTGCGACTAACACGCAGGTTCTGTATGAACTGGCACTGTACAAGATCAGCACAAGCTCGGATGGGCAGACAACCACTACATCGTATCTGTCCAATGCGGAATTCACACTCTACACAGATGCGGCCTGTACGACAAAGGCTGCTCCGGTCACAAGCGGAACGAGCAGCGGCACGTCCGGTGCATCCGTATCCGGAACCGGCACGAACGGCATCAGTACCACAGATACTGGCGTCGGAAAGCTTTATATCGGCCAGTTCACCGAGGGAACTTATTATCTGAAAGAGACCGCTGCACCGTCCGGCTACAAGCTGAACCAGAGCATCTGGAAGATCACGATCAAATATGAGGATGATACGAGCAAAACGGAAGATGATAACAACTGGACTTACACACCAAAGATCAGTGTGACACTGGTGCAGGACGCAAATGGAAATCAGATAGCAGAAAATGCTCAGAAGACCTTTGATCTGACCACGTCCACTTCGCCTGCCGCCTCGACGACAGGGGCTACGGATACCGTATATGTGGCATCGACAAGAAGCGGCAGCGCCACAGGCAGCACGGATCCATACACTCTGTATACCTTATCGTTCCAGATGGCGAACGAGATCATATATGCCCTGCCGGCGACCGGCTCAGTCGGCATCGTCTGGCCAACCCTGGCCGGCATCGCGCTGATGCTCGCGGCACTGGTGATCAATGAGAGAAAGAGGTGGATGGCAGATGCGTGAAAGACAGATACAAGGAATGCGAACGGGGGTGGACAGCAGATGAATGAAACACAGATATGGGAAACACAGGAGCGTGAAAAACTGGCAGAAAAAGTCCGCGATGGATAGCAATAACAAACAGAATGGTGCCGGGTGGGGCGCGCCCGACCAGATAATCTATATGAAAGAAGAAATGTGTAACTGATAAGCAGCTGTAAACTATATGGAACCGTAAAACAGGTAATCGAAACGAGACTGCCAATATGAAAAGGAGATAGGGTATGAAAAGAATATGGAAAAAAGCAGCGGCGCTGCTGATGATGCTGGCAATGGTACTGGCGATGGGAACGACCGCAGGGGCGGTAGAACTGGAGACGAGTAGCGGTGTGGTCACAAATTCTGCGGATGTAGAAATTAAAGACGTGCCGAATGATGTGGCTAATTTGCTTTATACTACCTATCAGGTGATTTCTGCGACATACAACAGTACGTCAAATTCATTTGCATGGCAACTGACAGAGTGGGCAAAGGATGCACTGGTCGACACTGTTAATCTTACCCCTGCTGAAGGTAAATATTCATCAGAAACAGCAGCGCTACAGGCGATTTTTGGCCTAACGGGTTCGAATGGAACTGGGATTGCAGGGGAGTCCGGAGGAACTACTACTACAGAACAGAATGACATCGTGAATACCCTGGCGGCATATATTGCCAGTCATTCTAACAATGAATATAGTAGCGCAAACTGGACTACTACAGGCACCATATCATCCGCGACACTTCCGGTCGGCGCCTATCTGGTGATTCCGTCAGCGACGAACTATTCTTTTTTGAATATGTTGGTGAGCGTGGATGTGGCGGACACTACGGGAAGCGGTGGTTCTACTGCAAAAGACGGATGGGTTGTATCGGCCAACGGTGCGGTGCTGAAGGGCAATAAGCTAATTATTGAAAAAACTGTAAGTGACTCTGGAATTGACGGGACTTATGGTTCAACAGCTGACGCGCAGATCGGAACGAAAGTGTATTATCAGGTTAAAGTATATGTGCCAAAGTTTGCGAAAAATGACAGCGAAAAGGTATTTACGGTAGCAGATACCGCGACTAACTTGAAAATTGATTTGGGAAGCGTGGAAATTTATGCATATGATACAAATAACCAAAAATCAACGGATCCACTGATAGCCTTCGACAGTACGGCAGGTAATGCTACTGATGCCCAGTATGTTGCTTCGGTGACGGATACCACGGGAACTTCTCCGACAAGTACTTTGACAGTTATATTTTCGAATAGCACCTATAAGTATTATGATAAAACCTTTTATAGTAGTGCAAGTGATTCTTATCCTTATGAATATGTCATCATTACATATGAGGCGGAACTCTTGGATGAGGCTGTTGTAACTACAAGAAACGCGAATGGTGCAGCTCTGACGTATGATTATGATAATCATGAGTCTGTTACTACCGCTGCCTCTGTGACAAACGTGTATACATATGAATTGGATTTGACAAAGTATGGCGAAGGAACCGCTACAAAACTGGCGAATGCGTCTTTTGAGTTAACTGATGGAACTGGAAATAAGCTTTGTTTTATAAAAGATAATTCGGCTAGTACACCTGACTGTCCGGTATATCGGGTAGCGGACTCTTCAGAGACAAATACAAGTACAGTAATCACTACAGGAACGGAAGGTGTGAAAATTATCGGATTGGATGAAAGTGTAGCGTATACGATCGGCGAGACTGTAGCGCCTTCTGGATATACATTGAATACGAACACACTGACTTTTACGATAACAGATTATACAGCATCTGGTTCAGATGATTCACCGAATGGGATTATTGATGTGATTACGTTGGCTGAGAAGCAGGGAGCTTCCACGACTCTGAACTGGTCAACGAGTAATTCCAGTCAAGATTGGCCGACGGGACGGACATGGAATGTTAGTCTTGATACACCTAGTGCCACAGGAATTTTTGGCTTATCCTTGACCGATACCAAGATTTCTGCCCTTCCGGCTACCGGCAGCATCGGCATCATCGTCTTCACCATCGCTGGTGTGGCAATCATGATTCTCGCTTTGGTGCTGATCAATTCGGGGAAGAGTAAGCAGAAGAAAGCCTGACAAAAGAGCGTGAAAGCGAATGAGTAAAGCGGGGACTTCGTTTGAAGCTGTGAAAGAGGACCTGATGGGAGACGATGAATTCAGGGTAGAATATGAAAAGCTGCGGCCGAGATATGAGGCAATTCAGCGGTTTATTACGGAAGAGAAAGAACAGAGTCTGATTCAGACGGAGTTCCCGGAGAAAGATGGAATAAGCAATTGATGAATGAGGATTTTGACAGAGAATACGATAGTATTCAACCAAAGATTGATGTCATAAACTCAAAAAAAATAACAAGTTTGTGGAATGAATGCAACAAAGTTTGCCCGAGAAAGGGAAACATAAGAAAAACTCGTGATCGCGATAGAGTGTGATATGCCTCAGCCGCAGGATGGCATTAAGGTGATTCGTGCCATGGATTTTCTTTTGGGGAGCTGATCAGGTGACGAACTCTTTCCGTTTGCGGCGATTGACGCATTATAATCGGAATATTTAAAGGAACCTTGCAATGAGAAAGATCAGACAGAGAGAAAAAACAACGGACAGGCGAAGGAGAAATCCAGCCCTGCTTCTTCTGTTCGCGGCAGGCTTTCTGCTGGTGCTGTACCCGGTGGCTGGCAACCTCTGGAACTCGTATCGGCAGCATCGTCTGGCAAATACCTATGAGACGGCGGTAGAGAGTCTGGATGAGGATCAGTACGAAGAGCTGTGGGAGGAAGCCAGAGAGTACAATGCTTCTCATACGCCTTACTCGGTGCCGGACGCGTTTGCCGTTGGCGAGGAGGCGGCAGAGGAGGAGGACGAAGAGTATCTGGTATATGAAAGTCTCCTCAACGTGGCCGGCGATGGCATTATGGGTTATATTGAGATTCCGAAGATTGACATAAAGATTCCGATTTACCATGGAACGGAGGATGATGTACTGGCAAAGGGCGCCGGGCATCTGTATGGTTCTTCGCTGCCGGTCGGCGGTGAGAGCACGCACGCGGTCATCGCGGCCCATCGTGGTCTGCCGTCCGCGCCGTTGTTTACCGATCTGGATCTGCTGGAGATTGGAGATCAGTTTTATCTGTATATTCTGGATGACATTCTGGCGTATGAGGTGGATCAGATTTTGATAGTGGAGCCGGATGAGACGGAATCCCTGGTGCAGACAGCGGGTGAGGATTATGTGACGCTCGTGACCTGCACTCCCTACGGCGTGAATACGCAGCGGCTTTTGGTGCGCGGACACCGGGTGGAATACACTGTGGAACGTTATGAGGAGGAGACGGCGAAAAATGCCGCTTCCCTTGCGACGAACTATGTGCTGGTTGCATTGCTCGGTTTTCTGACTGTGGCGGTTGCGGCTGTGCTGATCCGGTTTTATTACCGCAGGAAAGCGGCGGCTTTCGCGGGAGGCGGTGAGTTGACCGAAGAAGAGGCTTCTGCGGGAGACGATGGTAAGATGTCCGGGGAAGCAGGAGACCCCGGCGAGAGACGAGGATGAGCTGACCGGGGAAGAAAAAGCTTTTGTGGGAGACAATGATAGGTTGTCCGGAGAAGGCGGAGACCAGACGGAAGGAGCCGAATCATGAGTTCGGAGAAAGGGCAGAACAAACACCGGGAAAAAAAGCAGAAGAGAAAAATAAATCTGCGTACATTACTGGGAATTCTGATTTTTGTGTTTGGCTTTGGCGTGGTGATCTATCCGGCGGTGAGCAATCTCTGGAACCAGTACCGGCAGTCGAGACTTACACAGAGCTATGATCAGGCACTGGAAGAGGCTGCGGAGGAAGATTTGTCCGCGATGTGGGAGGCAGCCTGGGAGTACAACGCGAATCTCACGGGCAACCTGATCGGTGATGCATTTGAGGGGGCGCTGGAAGATAACGCAGCTGCGGACGAGCCTGAAGCGGAAGAGACTGCTGATGTGTCAGACGAAGCTGGCTCCGTGGCTGATGAGAACGCAATTGATCCGGACTTGGATAATGTGTCAGATATGAACGCATCGGATCCGGGCACGGATTCGAATGAAGAAAACGAAACGGAGACGGAGGAACTTTCGGCGGCAGAAAAGGATACTCTGTACCAGTCCCTTTTGAATCTTGCGGGTGACGGCGTGATGGGATATCTTTCCATTCCAAAGATAGATGTTTATCTGCCGATTTATCATGGGACAGGCACGGAAGAGCTGCAAAAGGGCATTGGTCATCTCTATGGGACGTCGCTGCCGGTTGGCGGCGAGGGATCGCATACCGTGTTGGCCGGACATCGGGGACTGCCGTCGGCGGCGCTTTTGACAGATCTGGATCTGCTGGAAGAGGGAGACTATTTCTACTTATATATATTGGATGACATTCTCGCCTATCAGGTAACGTCGATAGAAGTGGTGGAGCCGAGCGAGACGGATTCTCTTGCGACGCAGGCGGACGAGGATGTTGCTACGCTCGTGACCTGTACGCCTTATGGGGTCAATACGCACCGGCTGCTGGTACACGGGATCCGTGTGGAATATGTTCCGGATATGGAGCAGGAACAGGAGCAGACGCAGACCGGACAGATATTAAGTCTGCATGGTTACGCCTGGATGGCCTACGGGCTTCCGGCAATCGGGATTGCTTTTGTACTGCTTCTGGCGCTTCTGCTGCATGTGAGGCGAAGACGGCGGGAACGGGAAAAATAGGTTCGGGAGTCAAAAGTGATTATTCGCGGAGCAGGCTTGTCAGCGGTGCGGGACCGGAAAGGATAAGGATAGATTCGGGAAGCGAAAGAGATTATTCGCGGAGCTGTTATCGGAAAAGATGAGGGAGAGGAGAACTCAGATGAAAAAATTCGTTCGTCGGATGAGCAGTCTGGTTTGTCTGCTGCTGTGCGGAGCGTTTTTTACATGCGCATCAGCGATGGAAACAGCGATTGATACGGAGGCCACGGGGACTCTGACGGTCAGCTACGCCTACGGGACAGACGCGGATCTGGAAAACAATCTGGTATTGCCGGGCGTCAGTTTCCGCCTTTATCGTGTTGCGGCGGTCGACGAAAAAGGAATCTGGTCACTGATCGGGGCTTTTGCGGACTGCGGTGTGACGAATGAGCAGCTGAACAGCCTGGAACACGCGCAGGATATTAATGCGGTAGTGAACACATTGGCTTTCTGGATCACAGAAAAAGAATTAAAGCCGGATGAGGAAAACAGGGATCATGAAAAGGAGACAGAATCCCAAAATACAGAGAATGCTCAGCCGATGCAAAACAATATGGAGCTGGAAAATAACATACAGCCAGAAAGCCCGCAGACGGATATTAGGGCTGCTCAGGAGGTTCTGACGAACGAGGCTGGTGTGGCAGTATTTGAAAATCTGCAGACCGGATTGTATCTTTTGACCAGCGACAGTTTGACTGATAAAAATATGGTATACAGCAACAGTCCGTCACTGGTCAGCATTCCGAGCGTAAGCTCAGCGGGGACGGGCTGGGAATACGAGATTACAGTGAATGCCAAAGCAGAGGCAGTTTCGCTCTCACAGGATCCACAGCCGGATACAGACGAACCGCCTGAGGAACCGACCGAGACAGAGACAGAACCCTCAACCGGAGCAATGACAGAATCATCGGGCGAGACATCGCCAGAACCTTCGACTGAGCCTGCCACAGAGCCAGAGACCTCTCCAACAACAGGATCGACATCCGAGACTACCATTACGGAGTCGCCGAATGAGACCATGACAGAGCCTTCGACTGAGGCAATTACGGAACATCAGACAGCGGCAGCTGCAGAGCCGCAGACGGAGTCTGTCTCAGAGCAATCGACCGATACGTCAATAGACATGTCGACTGGGGCATACTTTGAACCTGCTGCGGAGTTATCCTCTGATATCCGTTTTGTTACAGAGTATTCAACTGAGGTCGTCTCTTCAACCGAGATTGTCACGGATGTGAAGATCGAAAGCTGGGCTGAGAGCGAGACCACGGATGCCGTTCAGACCGGTGACGATACGCCGGTTATGGAATGGCTGGTTCTGTTGTGCACAGCTTTTGGAATATTGGCGGCGGGCATGTGGCGCAGAAGGCAAAACGAATAGGTGAAAGCATCTGCTTTATAAAACGTGTTCATAATGATTGAGAGGGAGTGGGGAGTCGATGGGCTTGCCCACTTTGTTCTTGCGATTTAAAGCGCCTCATGGTATCATACCTTTTATGAAATGCCTGACAACTGCTTTGCTGCTGGTTGCAGCAGGCGATAGCGCTGTAAAAGTGCCATTCGGCAAAGGGCGGGCGAAAAACGGAGGAAAGAGTATATGGAACGAGTAAAGATACCCTGCAACAAAAATGCGACGCCTGAGGCCGTGAAGCTGCTGGAATATCTGGATGAGGTGGCCGGAAAAGCAGTCCTTCTGGGACAGCACACGCAGACAAGAGCGCCGAAAGAGCTTCAATATATAAAGGAAGTGACGGGGAAACAGCCTGCCATCTGCGGATTTGAGATGCTGGCATATTCCGGCAATATTCAGTGGGACACCTGCGATGAGGCCTGTTTAAAAGAGCTGTATGAGAATCTGGGGACGATCGAGAATGCCCTGGACTGGGGACGGCGCGGAGGCATCGTGACGATCACCTGGCACTGGTATTCCCCGGTTGGCGGCAGGGACAAAAGCTTTTACGCGGAGAAGACGGATTTTGACGGAGAGAAGGCACTGACACCGGGCACTGAGGAGCACCGTGCGATGCTGCGTGATCTGGATCTGATGGCGGTGCATTTGAAACGGTTTATGGATGAAAATATTCCGGTGCTCTGGAGACCGTTCCATGAGTCCGAGGGCACCTGGTTCTGGTGGGGAATGCAGGGGCCGGATCTGGCGAAACGTCTGTATCAGTTTATGTATCGCTATTTTACTGAAAAAAAAGCTCTGAACAATCTCATCTGGGTCTGGAATTCCCCTCTTCCGGAAGGGTATCCGGGGGACGACATGGTAGACGTTATTTCGAGAGACATTTATTCTCCGGCGCATGTTCATGACGCGCAGAAGGAAGGTTATGAGGAGCTGATCTCTATCACGCCGACCTGTAAGATCTGTGCGCTGGCGGAGGTCGGCACACAGCCGGATGTGGATACGATTATAAAGGAAGAGATTCCGTGGTGCTGGTACATGACCTGGTCGAATGAGTTCGGCTCGACGGAGGAGTTCACGGATAAAAAGCAGCTTTATGCGAATTATCACAGCCAGTATTCGATTTCTTATGAAGATTTGCCGTGGGTGAAGGCGTGACGGTGGTGAAATAATTAAATAATTGCTAAAAGCCGGTTAAAATTCAGGAATGCCTGTTGGAGCGATTATCAGAGCACAGCGGAAAAAGACCGGCTGAAACTGTTGTGTGCGGCATACAGAACGTAAGGATAAAGGAAAGCGCTCAGAATGCTGCAATAGAGAGATAGTAAGAGGAAAAGAACGAGGAAGAGGAACAGGTATATATGTGGATTGCGGATCAGTGGAAGGACTACGAAGTGATTGATACATCAAAGGGCGAAAAGCTGGAGCGCTGGGGAGATTACCTCCTCGTGCGCCCGGATCCGCAGGTCATCTGGGATACTCCGCGCCGTCACCGCGGCTGGAAGCGGCCGAACGGACACTATCACCGCAGCAGCAAGGGCGGCGGCGACTGGGAATTTTTCAATCTGCCGGAGCAGTGGAGCATCGGCTATCACGATCTGACGTTCCGGCTGAAGCCATTCAGTTTTAAGCACACCGGCCTTTTTCCGGAGCAGGCAGTGAACTGGGACTGGTTTTCCGCGAAAATCCGAGGGGCAGTTCAGGGAGATGCGGGGCAAAATGCAGCAAACCGAAATGTAGCAGGTCGGGATGATACGAAGCAGCCGGGCGGCCGCCCGATAAAGTTGCTGAACCTCTTTGCTTATACCGGCGGTGCGACGCTTGCAGCGGCAGCCGCGGGAGCACAGGTGACGCACGTGGATGCTTCGAAGGGAATGGTTGGCTGGGCGAAAGAAAACGCCGCCGCATCCGGACTTTCCGAAGCACCAATCCGCTGGCTGGTCGACGACTGCATGAAATTTGTGGAACGAGAGATCCGGCGCGGCAACCATTATGACGGGATCATTATGGATCCGCCGTCCTATGGCCGTGGCCCGAAGGGAGAGATCTGGAAGATTGAGGATTCAATCCATCCGTTTATCCACGAGTGTGCGAAGCTTCTCTCGGATGAGCCGCTGTTTTTTCTGGTAAATTCCTATACGACAGGTCTGGCGCCCGCGGTGCTGACTTATCTGCTCTCGACTGAACTTAAGACAAAAGGCGGCCATGTGGAATCGCAGGAAATCGGACTTCCCGTCACGGAGAGCGGCCTGGTTCTGCCGTGCGGGGCGTCAGGACGCTGGGAGGCGTGAATATCCGACGGGAATGTTGCTGTAAAAGCATATGTACTTCGCAGCGAGTGAGTAGTGCTGTCCTGAATAATTACCTGAATAGTTACTACTACTCCAGATTTACCGCTTTCAGTCGTTTTCTCCGCTCCTTATAGTCGGGCAGCTCCTTCTCGACGATGGCCCAGAACCGTGGGGAATGGTTCATTTCCCGTCGGTGTGCCAGCTCGTGGACGATGACGTAGTCCAGAAGCTCCTTCGGCACCAGCATGAGCTTCCAGTTAAAATTGAGGTTGCCTGCTGAACTGCAGCTTCCCCAGCGGGTCTTTTGCTCACGGATGGTGATCCGCCCATAGGAGATACCCATACGTGCGGCGAAATAAGCCACACGCTCCGGAATGTACATAGCGGCGGCTTTTTTGCCCCACTCGCGCTCCTGCGGCGTGATGATTCTCTTATCTTTCTGCGCGTCTGCCAGCTTTTCTCTGGCGTCGGCAATCCAGTCTTCACGGGACCGCACAAAGTCGTCAATTTCCCGCCTGGAGCGGTGAAGCGGAGCGCGGACGATCACCTCGCCGTTGCTTTTCACCTGAAGTACAGTGGTTTTCCGCTTAGAACGAATGAGTGTGTATTCCATGTGTCTGAATTCCTCTGTTATATATAGTAAACGACGTAAGTTCTTTTGCTTTGCTTTTAGCACGAATTTGGTTATGCTGTGCAAAGTATACCGCACTTCCTTTTGAATGGGAAGATGAAAAATGCCCGTGTGCGTCAGACACATCGTCTCAGGCGTCTGCGGTGGATACCTGAGATGCTGTGTCTATTTGGTGGGATGTGAAAACAATTGACAAGAATTGTACCGAAAAAAATACAATTTATGTGCGAAAAAAGATTTGAATTTGGAAAGAAAAACCTTGCAATACCCGGGAATTTCCTTTATAATAGCGCTGTTGTGGCCTTGATAGCGTAGAAGCGTGAGGTTGCTGCGGTGTGCGCCGCAGGTTTTTCCGTGGAGCGAATGTCAGGTTATGAAAGCTGGCGACAAGTCACTGTACAAATTTTAATGGTTCCGGTAAGCTTATCGGACACCGTGTGGGCGCATGACACACACGGGTGAGTGTACAGTCACCGCTTGTCGTACTGAATGCCGGTATCTGCAAAGCAGATGCACGGCGCGGAACACGTCTCGCGCAGCAGCGCAAATCCAGATGACGTGTTTTTCGAAAAAAGTGCGAATAAGGAGGCGACTTTTTTTATGGCAACTCAGGTAATGAGAATCACACTGAAAGCGTATGACCATCAGCTGGTGGATGCATCCGCGAAGAAAATCATCGACACTGTAAAAAAGAATGGAGCACAGGTGAGCGGACCGGTGCCGCTTCCGACGAAGAAAGAGGTAGTTACCATCCTTCGTGCGGTACACAAGTACAAAGACTCCAGAGAGCAGTTCGAGCAGAGAACTCACAAGAGACTCATCGATATCATCGCACCGACCCAGAAGACAGTTGATGCACTGTCCAGACTGGAGATGCCGGCGGGCGTGTACATTGATATCAAGATGAAGCAGAAGTGATTCTGCACGCAGTATTGAGCAAATCCTATTCAGGTGGAAATAAACCGCTCCTATGACTAGGATGATTGCGGAGCCCTTTTCAGAGCATCGCAATCCGCTGTAGAAAAACAGGAGGAAAGGCAATGAAGAAAGCGATTTTGGCAACAAAGGTCGGGATGACACAGATCTTCGACGACAACGGTTTACTGATCCCGGTGACTGTTCTTCAGGCTGGACCGTGCGTGGTTACGCAGGTCAAGACCGTGGAGAAGGACGGTTACAGCGCAGTTCAGGTTGGTTTTGTGGACAAGAGAGAAAAGCTTGTCAATAAGCCGCAGAAGGGCGCGTTTGATAAGGCGGGCGTTTCTTATAAGAGATACGTAAGAGAGTTCCGTCTGGATGACGCTGAGTCCTATGAAGTAAAGCAGGAGATCAAAGCGGATGTGTTCGCGGCAGGCGAGAAGGTTGATGCGACCGCGATTTCCAAGGGCAAAGGCTTCCAGGGCGCGATCAAGAGACATGGACAGCACAGAGGCCCGATGGCGCATGGTTCTAAATATCATCGTCACGCTGGTTCCAACGGTTCCGCATCGGATCCGAGCCGCGTGTTCAAGGGCAAGAAGATGGCAGGACGTATGGGCGCTGACCGTGTGACGGTTCAGAACCTTGAGATCGTCCGTGTGGACGCAGAGAACAACCTGATCCTGGTAAAGGGCGCTGTTCCGGGTCCGAAGAAGGCACTCGTTACACTGAAGAATACCGTGAAATGCGGTAAGTAAGCCTTGAGACAGGAAAGGAGGAGAACACAGATGGCAAACGTATCTGTTTATAATATGGAAGGCAAAGAAGTCGGCCAGATGGAACTGAATGACGCCGTGTTCGGTGTGGAAGTAAACGAACACCTCGTACATCTGGCGGTCGTAAGCCTGCTGGCAGGCAAGCGGCAGGGAACGCAGAAAGCGAAGACCCGTTCCGAGGTTTCCGGCGGCGGCAAGAAGCCGTGGAGACAGAAGGGCACCGGCCATGCGAGACAGGGTTCAATCCGTGCTCCGCAGTGGACAGGCGGCGGCGTTGTATTCGCTCCGGTTCCGAGGGATTATTCCTTCAAGATGAACAAGAAAGAAAAGAGACTGGCTCTGAAGTCCGCGCTGACCAGCAGAGTACAGGAGAACAAGCTGATCGTTCTTGACGAGCTGAAGCTTGCTGAGATCAAGACAAAGAACATGAAGGCTGTTCTGGACGCACTGAAGGTAGACAAAGCGCTGGTTGTTCTGGATGAGAAGGACGAGAACGTAATGCTCTCCGCAAGAAACCTTCCGGATGTAAAGACCGCGCTGACCAATACCATCAACGTCTATGACGTCCTGAAATACAACACGGTAGTTGTTACGAAGGCTGCTGTGGAAGCAATCGAGGAGGTGTACGCGTAATGGCAGATATCAAGTATTATGACGTGATCTTAAAGCCGGTGATCACTGAGAAGAGCATGGGCGCCATGGCTGAGAAGAAATACACTTTCCTGGTTCATCCGGACGTAACAAAGTCTCAGGTGAAGGAAGCGGTCGAGAAAATGTTTGACGGCGCGAAGGTGAAGAAAGTCAACACCATGAACCTGGAAGGAAAGACAAGACGCCGCGGCATGACCTACGGCAAGACAGCGAAGTCGAAGAAAGCAATCGTCTGGCTGACTGAGGACAGCAAGGATATCGAGATTTTCGAGGGGCTGTAAAGAGCTGCCCCGGCACAGAAGGATCATTCCTGATGTGTGCGGGCATGACACGCGAGGCAGTGTTGTAAATAATGACTATCTGCCGGACAGCGTGGGATATAAATAAACTATCTGCTACAGTGCAGGATAATAATCTGGAAAAGGAGAAACATCATGGGAATCAAAACCTATAATCCATATACGCCTTCCAGAAGGCATATGACCGGTTCTGATTTTTCAGAGATCACCAAGAAGACTCCGGAGAAGTCGCTGACCGTATCACTGAAAAAGAATTCGGGCCGGAATAATCAGGGCAAGATTACAGTAAGACACCAGGGCGGCGGCAACAGAAGAAAATACAGACTGGTGGATTTCAAGAGAAACAAAGATGGGATCCCGGCAAAGGTACTTGGCATTGAATACGATCCGAACCGCACGGCGAACATCGCGCTGATCTGCTACGCAGACGGTCAGAAGTCCTACATCCTTGCTCCGCAGGGCATGCAGGTTGGCTGGACGGTCATGAATGGCCCGGAGGCAGAGGTTCGTGTCGGCAACTGCCTGCCGCTTTCCGCAATTCCGGTTGGTACTATGGTACACAACATCGAGCTTTACCCGGGTCACGGCGGACAGATGGTTCGTTCCGCAGGCAACGGCGCGCAGCTGATGGCGAAGGAAGGCAAGTACGCGACCCTGCGTCTTCCGTCCGGTGAGATGAGAATGGTTCCGGCAGATTGCCGCGCGACTGTTGGTATCATCGGAAACGGCGACCACAACCTGATCAATATCGGCAAAGCAGGAAGAAAGCGTCACATGGGCATCCGCCCGACAGTCCGTGGTTCTGTTATGAACCCGAACGACCATCCGCATGGCGGTGGTGAAGGCAGAGCTCCGGTAGGACGTCCGGGCCCGAGCACACCGTGGGGCAAGCCTGCACTTGGTCTGAAGACCAGAAAGCAGAAGAAAGCTTCCAACAAGCTGATCGTAAGAAGAAGAGACGGCAAGGCTTTAAGCTGATTGAGAATATAAGGAGGGTAACAATGGCTCGTTCACTGAAAAAAGGACCGTTTGCTGATAAGAGTCTGCTGAAGAAGGTAGACGCGCTGAACGCTTCGGGAAGCAAGCAGGTTATCAAGACCTGGTCCCGCCGTTCGACGATTTTCCCGCAGATGGTTGGACATACCATCGCGGTGCATGACGGAAGAAAGCATGTTCCGGTATATATCACAGAGGATATGGTAGGCCATAAGCTTGGAGAGTTCGTAGTGACGCGGACCTACAGAGGCCACGGCAAGGATGAGAAAAAGTCCCGTGCACGCTAAGCGTTAAGACCGGAGTAGAGGAAAGGAGACGAATCCAATGGCAAAAGGACATAGATCCCAGATCAAGAGAGAGAGAAATGCCCAGAAGGATACGAGACCGTCAGCGAAGGTTTCCTACGCTCGCGTTTCTGTCCGCAAGGCATGTTACGTTTTGGATGCCATCAGAGGAAAAGATGTACAGAGCGCGCTTGCGATTCTGACATACAATCCGAGATACGCATCTGAGGTGATTTTGAAGCTGCTGAAGTCCGCGATCGCGAATGCTGAGAACAACAACGGCTTAAAGGCGGAGAACCTCTATATTGAGGAGTGCTACGCGAATAAGGGTCCGACAATGAAGAGAATCAGACCGAGAGCACAGGGCAGGGCATACCGCATTGAGAAGCGTATGAGCCACATCACCATCGTGCTGAATGAGAAGTAAGGAGGACTGGCATGGGACAGAAAGTTAATCCGCA
>JAJBVD010000076.1 GCA_020859985.1 Clostridiales bacterium | reverse complement strand
ATATCAACCACCTTTCTCGGAATTCCCTATATTTGTATTATACAGGAAGCTTTCTTTTTCATTTCCTCATCTTTATGGTCGAGTATAGCAGAATCTTTTTTGTTTTTCAATTCTTATAAGGATTTCCTGCGTATGAAAAAGTTCCATTCGCCGGAATCTCAGTAAATTCTGTGATTTTAACCATGCGGCAATTTTTAGCTGTACGGCAGAAGAAAAAAATGATAAACTACTGGCAAGAAAAAAGAATTCCTGTGAACTGGTGCAAGGTCCAGGAAAATGTGTCTTCGCAGAGGCGCCATTGTATTGTATGTGAAGTACGGAAAAGAGGTATCGTCATGAAAGAAAAGCTCTACACCATCCCGCTTAACGACGCGGTCAATGAAAACGACGAATGCCCGTTCTGTTTTATCGAAAGGAAGCTGGAACAGGACGCGCTCGATTTTACCATCGGAAGCGGTTCCTCCTATATGGAGAGCGACATCCGCGAGCAGACAGATCAGATTGGCTTCTGCCGGGAGCATCTGAAAAAAATGTATGACTACGGCAACACGCTGGGCAACTCCCTGATCATGAAAACGCACTATCAGCGGCTCATGAAAGAAATGCACGAGCAGTTTGCCTCCTTTACTCCCGGCAAGGCGCAAAAGTTCAGCCTGATCCGCCGTCAAAGCTCCGGCGGTGAGAAAAACTCCATCATCGCATGGACCGCTGCAAAGGACTGCAGCTGCTACATCTGCAAGACGGTACAGCCGACTTTCGACCGCTACATAGAGACTTTCTTCTATCTCTATCGTCAGGATGCCGCCTTCAAAGAGAAAATCCTGAATGGCAAGGGCTTCTGCCTGCACCATTTCGGCATCCTCTGCGAGGCAGCCGACCGGTATCTGAACGAAAAAGAACGAAATGAATTCTATCCGGCCATGTTTGAAGTGATGGAAAAAAATTTTGCCCGCATTGAAGAGGATATCTCCTGGCTCGTGGACAAATTCGACTACCGCAACCGCGACGCCGACTGGAAGAACTCAAAAGATGCCCTCACACGCGGCATGCAGAAGCTGCGCGGCGGCTATCCGATCGACGCGCCGTATAAGTCGAAATAATAATGTTCTGTAAGATTTGAGCAGCAAAAGGATCATGATACTACATCAGGAGGATAATGATATGGCAAGATCAGGAGGCGGACGCTCTGGCGGAGGGCGATCCGGTGGAGGACATTCAGGCGGAGGCAGCCGTTCCGGCGGAGGACATTCCAGTTTTGGAGGCAGCAGCCGTTCCAGCAGCAGCCGCACCAGCTTTGGCGGCAGCAGTCGCTCCGGCGGAGGCATGGGTATGGGCGGCAGCCGAGGCGGTATGAATGGTGCCGGTATGGGCGGTCCGGAACGTACAGGCGGTCCAGGGCGCAGGGATGATCCGGGACGCAGGGGAATGAATCCTCCGCCTCCGCGCAGACCGAGGCGCGGTTTCTTTCGGTTTTTCCCGTTCTGGGGCGGGTACGGCGGCGGATATTACCGAGGCGGAGGCTGCGGCACGCTGGTGATTGTATTTATTATTCTGTTCGTCCTTGTTTTTGGGCTGATCGGTAACATAGTCTATCGTTACGGCAACGATACGAATACTACAACCATGTATGAGGAAAATATTTCGGATGATTCCGACAGCAGTCATGACAGCTCGCACCACTCCGATTCCTCACGTGAAAAGCTGGACACCGACCTCATATTCGACAGCAGCTGCGTACTTGACGAGGCCGGTCTGGTGGATGATGCAGAGTCTGTCGGCGAAAGCCTTGAGGATTTCTTTGACGCAACAGGAGTGCAGCCTTACGTTTACTTAAAGTCGTATGTTTCCTCTCTCACCACTGAGTCCAAAATGGACGATTACGCACAGGACTGGTATGAGGATAACATCGATAATGAAGGTACTTTCCTCCTCATATACTTTGAGGGACGAACGGAAAGCCAGGATTACTTCTCTTATGTGTGCGGCTATGATATCGAATCCGTCATGGATGATGATGCTATTGATATTTTCTGGGATTACGTAGATGAATACTGGTATTCCGAATCCGACACAGGAGAGGCGATCACGGAGATTTTCGATGCTACGGCGGATGAGATTATGTAAAATGCAAGTGAAAAACTCTGAAGGGTCTTGAAATATTGCATTCCAAGACCCTTTTAATAAAAAGGAAATCTACATCATAAAAAGCCTAAAGTCTCCCCCTTAATCAATTTATGAGAAAGAATTCGTTCAACTGATTTCTGAGGTTCCTTACCTCCAGACTGTTTTTCATCAATCAATTGAAAAAGCAATTCTGCAGCGGCAATAGCTACATCACTTACCGAATTGGAAACTGTGCATAGCTGTGGCTGCAAGTATTTCAGGGTATCTACATTATCAAAACCCATAATTCCGTAATCTTTCGGAGAGAATTTTCCTTCTGTTCTTAAATGACTGATCAATTCAAGAGCAAAACTGTCTGCCGCACAAAGAAACGCGGTTTTTTTCCCATCCGAAAGAATCGCAGATGCGCGATCAAGATATCCCCAATCCAGCAAATATTCCACATCCGTATCCTGATATTTTTTGCTTATATGTTTAAAGCCGTCAAGTCGTTCAAGATGAACAGATATGTTCTTTTTCCCCGCATCTTTTATCAGTGGGCAAACATAAACGACCCGTTCAAATCCATGTGAAAACACGAGTTGCGCCGCATCTTCCATTGCAGCTTCTTGGTCTATGCTTACAAAAGGCAGTCCTTCTGCAATTCGGTTATCAACTGTAACAATAGGAATATCGAGGTTCTTAAGAAATTCCCGATATTCCTCTCCTTGATTCACAGAAGAAAGAATGATTCCATCCATATGGTAAGCAGCAAGTCTTAACATCTGTTTCTGCTCAAGTGAACGATCATCATTGTGAAGCATAATATTCATACAATAACCGCGACGGTTCGTTTCCGCTCCGATTACACTCAGCATTTCCGCAAAATATCGGTTCTTTACATCCAAAACAACGATTCCGATATTGGACGTTTTCCCTTTTACAAGCCCACGAGCCAGCAAATCCGGCTGATAATCATTTTCCCGCGCCACACGCAGAATCATCTCTTTGGTATCCGGATGAATTCTGCCTTCTCCACTAAGCGCCCTATGCACTGTTGTCCGGGATACGCCACATATCTGCGCCAAATCCTTTGTTGTAATGCCCACCGAATTTTTCCCCTTTATCTGATAGATTTATTTCATATTATCACAGATCAGGTGAAATTTCCATTTATAAACAACATTTGGCTCGGAATATTTGTACTAATCTTTAACAAGAAATCCTTAGCAACTGAAATGAGAACGGTAACAGTTTGCCTTTTACACATTTTCCATCACATTGAAAATTTTGCAGTTTTTGTGGAATCACGCAACTATGATCAAATTGATTTGTGGATTTTCGGTCTTTGCTGCATAGTACCTGTGATTCAAGAATCTGCCCTAACGTTAACAGTTGAATATCAATCTCCACTTCCGCTTCATTTTCTGAACGATTGACAAAAAACAATACCAGTTCTTTCTTTTCCTGATTTATAACAGCAAGATGGTCGACAAATGGAACCTTCGAAAAATCATCTGTCTGATATGATGGCCCCACACTTCTGGTTTCCAATACAATGCCTTGTCCATACTTTGCCATCAATGCAAAAGGATAATAAATTGTCTGCAGCCATACCGCACCAGAAGTCTCCGTCATGATACATGCACTGACATTTGTCAGCAAAGATTGACATGCAATTTTTACACGATCGCTGTACCGAATCAGATTCATCAGCATACTGGCAAAAAGCAAAGCATCTTCCATCGAATAAATCTGCTCACTGATTGCCGGAGCAACCCTCCACGGATTCTGTTCCACTTTCGCCTGAACCTCTTTGTCAGATACCGACCATACTCCCCACTCATCGAAACAGATGCCCAGCTTCTTCTTATGATGTTTTCTCAGCATGACTGTATCGCAAATGCCACAGACTGTTTGGATATATCGTTCCATATCCAATGATTGAGCCAAAAAGGGGCCAGTTCCTTTTTCCTGTCCACCATAATACTGATGCAAAGATAAATAATCTGCGCACTCGTATGCTTCCTCCAATACAATCCGTTCCCATTCGCCGAATGTCGGGTTTGAGGACATGGAACTGCCGCATACGACCAGTTCAATAGACGGATCAATTATCTTCATTGCTTTTCCAGTCTCATGCGCCAGGCGACCATATTCCTCAGCAGTCTTGTGTCCAATCTGCCACTCTCCATCCATCTCATTTCCAAGGCACCATGTCTTTATAGCATAAGGCTCCCTGTTTCCATTTGCGCATCGCATATCACTAAAATAAGAACCAACAGGAAGATTGCAATATTCTAAAAAGGAAAGTGCACTTTCTATTCCTTTTGTCCCGAGATTCACCGCAAGTATCGGTTCAATGCCTGCCTTACCAGCCCATTTCATAAATTCATCTATTCCGACCTCATTCGTTTCAATACTTTTCCATGCCAGATCCAGCCTGCGGGGTCTCTTCTCACGCGTCCCAATACCATCCATCCAGTCATAATTTGACACAAAATTGCCTCCGGGATACCGAACCGCAGTAACCCCCATCTGTTGTGTTTTTTCTATTACGTCCTGCCGGAATCCATCATCATTTGCAGTGCTATGTCCAGGCTCATAAATACCGGAATAAACGACCCGTCCCATATGCTCCACAAATGAACCATAAATGCGCGGATCAATCTTCCCTCTCTTAAATTCTCTGTGAATAAATATCCTTGTCTTTTCCATATATGTATTCTCCAGCCATATGATATAATATTATTCTTTCATACCGGAAGTTGCAATTCCTTCCATAAAAAACCTCTGTCCAAATAAGAACAAAATCAATAGTGGCGTAATCGAAATCACCGTAGCTGCCAGTGTTGGTCCAAATTTGATCGAATTGGTTCCTACCAGAACTGCCAGACCCGCAGACAATGTCCTCATATTTGCGGAACTGGTCAGCATCATAGGATAAAGCAGATCATTCCAGTTATTCATAAAATGATATATTCCAAGCGTTACCATAGCCGGTTTTGCCAAAGGAACAATAATCCTGGCATAAATCTGACCTTCTTTCATCCCGTCAATTCGCGCCGCTTCATCTAATTCTTTCGGAATACCAGAAAAGAAAGACGTAAGCATATAAATTCCATATGCGCTTGCTGCTCTTGGCAGAATCAAACCTGCATAAGTGTTTAATATCCCAAGTTCAAACTCTTCCAGATAAAGAGGAATCATAATAACCTGGAACGGGATCATCATTGTCAACAAAATTATATTAAAAAGTATTTTTCGGCCACGAAACTGCATTCTGCTGAAAGCATACGCTGACATAGAATCGAATATCAGACTGATTACAGTCACGCTTCCCGCAAATATAACCGTATTGCGAAGCATTTTCAATACAGGAATGGTCTTTATCACATAGCGATACTGAACCGTGAGCCATTCTGCTGGAAAGAAATGCGGCGGCCATTTTATCACGTCCGCATCTGATTTAAAGGAGGAAACAAACAGCCATATTAAAGGCAGAAGTACAACAAGTGCCACAAAAATCAGTACAATATATCCAATTATATTAAATACGCTCAGCTTTCGTTGCTTCATTCTTCATCACCCCCGGTATTAAAAGCATACTTTCTCATCACAAATGTGAGTAACGCTATAATCAGAAACAGATACACCGCGATTGCCGAAGCATAACCCAGGTCATAAGGGGCTGTTTGAAATCCGCGATTATAAATATATCCTACCAGTGTTTCTGTACTATTCTGTGGTCCACCGCTTGTCATAACATAGATCTGGTCAAACACCTGAAGAGCTGTTATCAAAGTAGTGACAGTACAGAAACCAATCGTAGATTTTATCCCTGGAATCGTTACATAAAGAAACTTCTGAATTCCTGTCGCACCATCTAATTCTGCTGCTTCATACAAAGACTGAGAAACGCCGAGTGTTGCAGCGGATAATACTGTCAGGGTATAGCCAAAATTTTTCCAGACGGTAACAAGAATTACCGTAGGCATTGCCCATGTTGTACTGGACAGCAGATTAGGTATCCGAATCCCGATTCTGTTTAAAAGATAAGGGACATATCCGTAATTGTTGTTCAAAAGCATAGACCACATGATACTCACAGCCGTCATCGAACATACATAAGGTAAATAAAAGGTAGTACGCAACAACTTATGAAATCTTGTGTTTTTTGTCATAAACATAACCAACAACAGAGCCAGCAAAATCTGCAGTGGAACCTCCAAAACAGCGAAATAAAAGGTATTAAAAGTCGCATTTGACACCCTGCTGTCCTGAAACATACGCAAATAATTTTTCAGTCCAGCGAAAGAAATATCATTCATATAAATATCTATGTTCATCAGGCTGATACCGATTGCACCGATTAACGGAACAAAGACAAATATAGTAAGAATCGTAAGAGATGGTGCAAGAAACAAATACGCGGTTTTTTGATTTTGTGAATTGGCTTTTTTCAATTTATACGTCTGTTCCGTTTTCTTTTTCATATCGAAGCTCCTGTCCGTAAAACACTGCCAATAAACTTTATTATACACTAAGCCCGAGGCTGCTCATGCAGCTCACTCGCAGCCCCGGTTTGGTAATTTATGAATATTTCTTTTTAAAATATCTTCTTTTTGCTATTCTGCGATAATCCCATCCAGAATATCAGAGGCTTCCTGTAAGCTCTCTGTTACATCAGAACCCGAAAGAATTTTCTCCATCATCGGCTGCATTACATCATTGTCAATCTGACTTCCGAATGTCAGATTAAGATGCCAGTCACGCCCAATTTCAGTTGCCGCAGAAACACTGCTCAGGATTTCGTTCGACTGAATATCTTCATCTTCCAGCAATGAATATGACCATACCGGGAAACCGTTTCTGGTAGACCATTCCTTCAACGTAGAGTCAGAAATCCAATATGCCATAAAATCATACACAGCTGCACGCGTTGCATCATCTGCACCAGCAATCAGCATATATGAGCACCCACCTTCTGCCGAATAGGCTCCATCACTGCCGGCCGGAATCGCAGTAATCCCATAATTAACTCCAAGTTCTGTCAAGCCATTGATATTCCACGGTCCGCTTGTATACATTGCCAGCTGACCTGCCTGGAACATGGTATCAGCGTCAACGGCTGTAAGACCCTGTGGGGAAACCCCTTCAGTAATAACAAGTTCTTGTAACCACGTTAAGGTATCATTATTCTCCTGTGAATTAAGTAAGTTTTCTGTTCCATCTGTGCTAATCACATCACCACCGTTCGCCCAAAGATAAACTGGATAAGCGCCATAATCATACGGAAGGCCCAGACCATATTGGTTATTATCTGCATCAGTACATGCAATCGCCGCTTCCTTCAATTCTTCAAGTGTTGCAGGGGGTGAGTCCGGATCCAGTCCAGCCGCTTCAAAGATATCTTTATTATAGTAGAGATACTGTACATTGTACTGCATTGGAACTCCATACAGCGACTCGCCTACATAAGATTTTGAAACGACATTCTCATAATAATTGGATTCATCGATGCCTTCCGTTTCCCAGAAATCGCTGATATCTTCAATCAATCCATTCTCAGCATACTGATGTACATATTCAATTCCAACCAAAACAAACGAAGGCCCTGTCCCTGTAGAAACCGCTGTTGGAAGCTTAGACTGCAGTGTATCATTGTCCATAATATCAAGTTCTACAGTAATATTATCCGTATTCGTATCATTGTAGGTACTTACAATCTCCCGCAGCACATCACCATCTGACCCAGTAAAAGGTGCCCATACAGTCAGTGTAATCGGGTTGCCGGATTCTTCAGCAAAGACTGTTGTCCCACATACCATTGTGGCAGCCAAAGACGCTGCCAGTGCCATTGATAATAGCTTTTTCTTCATTTCGTTTCCTCCTTTTGAAATTGTCGGCATTTCATGAAACGCCATTTGTCAATTTTGTTTCTATCGCAGATGCGTACACGTGTACATTTTTTGTTTTAGATAAAATATGCTTTAAGCATATTTTATTATTATTGTTATATTTACTTTGCGTACACGTGTACTCTGTAATTAGAATTATATACTTTGTACAATTTTATGTCAAGATAATATTCAACGTGTTTTTTGACAAAATACAATAAATACTTTTGTGCATTCTGACTTATAATTAACGCAAATAAGTCAAAATAGCTTCAGGACACTGATATCGTATATATTCTACTCTCCTGTCTTCATTTTTTTGATTTTTTATATTGCTTTGTTATAAATCTTGTGTTAATATTTAAAAATAAAAAAGAATCTTAAAAAGGAGGATTCATTCATTGCAAGCAGACTACGATGTTACTGGCTTTTCTCTAAAAGATTTTGAGAACGGTAAAAAATGTGTCTCGCTTGGACGCATTCCCCCAGATATCGTCGATTTTCTTATTTCGAAAGTACCTTCACTTTCCCCAATATTATCATCCAATGCGGAAATATTATTTTGGAAAGACAGAATTGCACATACCGAGCGGCATAAAAAAGATTTCATGTCCGATAATGAATTTTATAATTGCATTGAATCTATACCCTCCATCATACAAGAACCTGACTATATAAGTGTACATAAAAAAAGCAGTAGTATTTCATTTATAAAAGAATTTTCCTCTCATGTTTCTGTTGCAGTGCATATATCTGCCGATGGAAAGCTTGCTTACAGGACAATGTATCCATTAATGGATGCGCAATTAACAAATTATATAGACAAAGGACATGCCTGGACATGGAATAAATCAGATACTTCATCAAATAATCTAAGAGAAGAAAAACATTGACATCTCAAATAAATAAAGTATAATCTTGTCTTTGACAGTTGAAGTGTTAAAAAAGGCTTGGAAATGGCTTAAATCCGC